>DASVRD010000001.1:0-9531 GCA_036388775.1 Pyrinomonadaceae bacterium
TGCGCGGCGAGAGTTTTATTGTGAGCCAGAACCAGGGTCGGGCGCTGGACGCGGTCAATCACATTCGCAATCGAAAACGTTTTTCCGCTTCCGGTGATTCCCAGTAAAACCTGATCTTTTGTGCCGTCATTCAAAGCGTTGACAATCTGTTCGATTGCCTGCGGCTGGTCGCCTTTCGGCTGATTTTCAGAAATGAGACGAAATTGCATTCTTTGATTTTAACTCGAATGCGTTGCAAAGACCACAAAGGCTGAAACAGGAAATGTTTGCTCAAATTTGATTTTAAGCTAAAATCTCGAAGTTTTATTTTCGAGGAAATTGGAATGAATTCTTTTAAATTATCTTTAGTTTTTTCGGCTGCAATTTTGTTCGCCGCTTGTTCCGGCGCAAACGTATCGCAAAATACGACAACCGCGCCGACAAACCAGACGGCGAACAATCAAGCCGCTGCGCCTGTTTCGACGCCCGCCGACGAGCTAGCCGCAACGCGCGAGCTTTATTTAAAACGCTGCATAAATTGTCACAAAGAAACCGGCGAAGGCGGCGTCAAAGAAATTGAAGGCGAGAAAATCAAAGTCCCGAATTTTAAAGACCCGCGCGTAGCTTCCGAACCTGACTCCGAATACATCGAACACATCGAAAAAGGCGGCGACGGAATGCCCGCTTTCAAAGGCAAAATAACAGACGATGAGATTAAAAATTTAGTCCGATTTATTCGTCGCGATTTTCAAAGCAAATAGCTCTCAAATCGGATAAAGGATTGTGATAGAGGCGCGGTTGCGCGCTTCTTCAAGAAAGCGGTTGATTTCGGTTTCGATTCTCGTCTCGGTGATTTGTTGATTGATTGTGTTGCGAACCGCTTCGATTTGTGGCGGGACGACGCCGGGATTTCTGCGGCGAAAATCCGGCACGTAAGTTTCGCGGTAATATTGTTCTTCGTCGGCGGGCGTGACGACGATAAACGAGCGAAAACGAAAATCGAGATACTTTTCAACCGCCAAACGCTGTTCGATGATTCGGCGAAAATTCGGGTCTTCGATTGATTTAAAACCGACGCGCCTGAGTCGCGCTTCAAAAACCGACGCAGCCGGAAATTGCTTGACGAACCGCTGAATTTCCGCCGTCACCTCGGCTTCGCTCGGCGTGACGGTCGGCAGGCGTTCGGCTTCGAGCGCAATCAATCGCTGCTCTGTCAGTGTTTGCAGCGCGGCTTCCAAATCTTCTTTGCGCGGTTTGTTGATCGGCGTGTCCGGCTGCAAAGCGAGCTGCCAGAGCAAATCCGAATAAGTTATCAATTCGCTTTTCACGCCGTCGCCAACCGTCGCTACTGTTTTATCAACCACCGTTTGCGCCCGCGCCGGAACAACCGCCGCAGCAAAAATGGCAAACAGAAAAAATAATTTAAACAGATTTTTCTCTCGTTTCATTCTCGAAACTCCGTAAACTCAATTTTGACTTTCTTTTCACCTGCGCGTCAAACAAAAAATTGTTTTCTCAAATTGAAACAAGATGCTACAATTCTTTTGTCAAACTGACCGAGTTACAGATTCGGTCGCCGCAATCGAGCTTCTCTCAAAATGAATTCAGAAATCGTTACCACCAATCCGGCGGCAAAAGCCGTTATTTCAGGCGCAGCGCCGCGTGCCGCCCGACTAGCAACAGCTAAGGGGAGTCTGCCGCTCCCGCTCGTTGATTTCCTCGAAGTCTTAGCTTTTCTTTCAACCGACCAGGACGCTGAAATCGCCGAATCGGCGCGCGAGACTTTTCGTTCGCAGCCGACGGGAAATTTATTGAGCGTTGTTTCGACCGAAGGAATCGCCGAGAAAGTTTTGTCGCTGATCGCGGAAACCGATTCGTTCGACCGTAAAATCTACGAATCGGTCGTTTCAAATCTCAAAACGCCCGACGAATCAATTTTAAAGCTCGCCCGAAAAACGAGCGATCCGACCTTGCTCGAATTGGTTACGGTCAACCAGCAGCGCTTAATTCGCACGCCGGAAATTCTCGACGCCGTTTTCTCTAATCCGGCTGCGACGACCGACGCCGTGCGGCGCGTGCAGGAAACGCGGAAAGAATTTTTTGAAAAGCAGCGCGGCGCCAAACAAATCGCCGCCGAATTGCGTGCCAAAGGCAACGACGCCGCCGCCGAATTTATCGAGCAAGCCGAATTTGCCGCCGGTTTAAACGAAGCCGAAACCGCACCCGACAACGGCGGATTTACGTTTGAAGATATGCTCGCCATCGCCGAGCATATCGAAGTGCCGGATTCGGAGGTCGAAGATTCGTGGCTCGCTTTCGAGCTGATCGAAGAGCTTTACGAAGAAACCGAAGAACACCGCCGCGCGCTCGCGGAAAAAATCATCAGTCAAACGCTGCTCGAAGGCGACGCCGCGCCCGAACGAGTCGCGCTGATTCGCCGCATCTTGATGATGCCGATCAAAGACCGCGTCAAATTGGCGATGAAAGGCGACCGCGAAGCTCGCGTCGTTCTGATTCGTGACCCGAACCGGATCGTCGCTCAAGCCGTGTTATCGAATCCAAGAATTACCGAGAATGAAGTCGAAAAAATCGCCGCGATGCGAACCGTTCCGGGCGAAGTTTTGCGGCAAATCGAAGGCAATCGCACCTGGTCTCGAAATTACGTGATTATTCACCACCTCGTCCGCAATCCGCGCACGCCGCTGCCAACCGTTTTGCATCTCCTGCCGCGCATTTTGGCTAAAGATTTGCAGGGAATCAGCAATAATCGCAACGTTTCCGAAGCCGTCCGCAAACAGGCTTTCCGGTTGCTTTCAGTACGGCGTTAAAAACCGCGAAAAGCAAAAAAATGGAAACTTTCAAAAATGGGTAAGCCGAATTTTTATGAGGTTTTGTTCTGCTTGATTCATAAATTTTATTTTACGGATGGAACGCCCAAGTCTTTGCAAATCTTTTTAACCAGATTATCGCTGATTTCCGTGTGGCGCGGCACAGCGGAGCGTTTGTTCAACGTCGGATTATGCCACCACGAATGTTTAGCGCCTTCGCGCAAAAGCCCGCAGCCGTGAAACTGAAGGTGACGTAACAAATCCCTGCGTTTCATGCCGCAATCTGAACTTCTTCATAGTTATCTCCGGCGACGCTGACTGCTTCCTGCCGATTAAATTCCAAGGCTTCGCGCAAAGTTATTTGCAGCGTTTCGAGAAGCTCTTCCCTCGTCGCCTCCTGACAATTTACGCCCGGAAGTTCCTCTATCCAGCCAATCCAGCAATCACCGTCTTGCTTTATCACCGCCGTAAAATTGTTTTTCATAACCTTTCTTCTTAATGCAAATTTCCACCGGGGTTTCCGACCGTTTCAAAATGCTGATTTTGTTCTGCTTGATTCATAAATTTTATTTTAATCGTTCAAGCTCGGCTCTGGCGCGCATTTCGGCTTGTCGGAAAATTTCGGGATTGGATTTGGCAAGTTGAATTGTCGTTTCAAATTCCCGCCTGGCTTCGTCCCGTTGATCGGCGCGAGCCAAAGCCACTCCAAGCGCGTAATGTGAACGCGCGTCGTCGGGCAGCAGAGCAATTGCCTGACGCCCGTCCACAATGGCTTCCTCGAAGCGATTCATCAGCACGAGCTGTTGCGAGCGCGCGACATAGCTTAAAGCAGAGGCGAGCGGCACTTCAAATCGCCCGCGATAAACAAAAATGCTTCCGCCGATTTGCGCTACCGGTTCGGAGGCAATGACAGACTTATATTCGTCTCCGCCGAGCGGTGGCAAAACTGCGACGCTTAACAAAACTGTTCCTTCGATCACGCCCGGAATCGGGTCAACAGGTTCTTCGGTCGCGTTCCAATCGTAACTGCCCGGCATTAAACGACAAGGCAGCGCGCGGCGAGCCAGCTCGCCTCCGCCGAAATTGGCAAACCAGCAATCGTTAATGTTTTCCGAGCGGAGATATTCGTTGACGAGCTTTAGATTCTGTCCCCATTCGACGTTAGAATCGGTCAGCAGGCGATAAGTATTGTTTGTCCCGCCCCACAAAATGTTGGAAAAAGCGAGATAATTCGGCGCGGTTTGAAATGCTGTTGCGGCGTGAGCCACGAGCAGCAGAATCAAAGCCCAGCGGGCGATTTTGTGTTTGCGGCTCAACGCACAGCCGCCAGCGGCGGCGATGATGATAAAAAATCCGTAAACCGGCAAAATATGCCGCACGCCGATATTCATTTTCGAGAGGAGACTAATGCCGAAAAAAGCGAGCGACGGAACGAGCAAAAACAGCATTTCGCGCCCGCGCTCGCGGTAAAGTTTGAAAGTCAACAAACCCGCAGCCAGCAAAATAAGCAAAGCGATGCCGGTTTTGATTAAAAACGCGACGGGAAAATAAAACCAGCGCCCGGTCGGATAAACTTCGCCGAGCAGATACATCGGACGACTGCTTGACGACAAGACATCAGCCAATCCGACCGTGTAAGATTCGGGAAAAATGCTCGTAATTGTTTTGAGCGTTTGCCTGAGAGCCGAAGGCGGTTTGCCTTCGGGAGTTCGCGGCGGGAAAACTTCCGCCAAAATCGTTTCTCCGCCGGTTTGCGGTAGCGCGTAAGTGTTAAAACCGTAACAAGCCCAGAGCAAAACCAGACCGATCAAAATCGCTCCGGCAAACGCAGAGGCATCGCGGATGATTTGCCGTTTCAATAGCGTTTGATTTTCAAATCGGCGAAACAGCAAAAAATCGGCAATCAAAAGCAAAAACAAAACGGGAATGATAAAAATGCCCGAATGCTTTGCCGCCAATGTCAGACCGATTGCCGCGCCGAGAATCAGAAACCGAATCGCAGACGGATTTTTCCGGTAACGATAAAGAGCGTAAACGGCGGCAAAAAAACCGGCGGAAACAGCCATATCGGTCGTGACGAGCGAGCCGTGCGCGATGATGTTCGGTTCAAAAACCAGCAGCGTCAATGCAGCGAGCGCTTCGGCGCGTCCGAACATTTCCCGCGCCGCCAGAAAAACGAGCCACGCCAGCAGCAAACTCAGAACAGCCGCCGCGAGGCGCGCCGGAATGACAATGCCGTCGGTGTCGTTTCGGGCTAGAAATGAAAATCCGGCAAGCGTAGCGTCATACTTGCTCGTCGGACGCTTGCCGCATTCCCAAATCGGCGGCTCGACAAGATTACGAAAAATCAAAGGCGACGCCGCGAGCAGCTTTAAAAGCGGCGGATGTTCGGGATTAATCGCAAAATCCGCGCATTGCCAATGCCGATGCCCGGCTAAAATGTGCGGAACCTCGTCAATCGTCGCGCTCGTTTGCGCGGCGTGAAACCAAAGCTGAAAAGCAAAAGCTCCGAACAACAAGCAGACGGCGGCGCGAAAAAGAAATTCTTTGTTCTTTCCCATCGCACCAAATTGTTTTTGTTCTGTTTGATTCATTTCGCGGAAGAAATGGAAACGTTACTCCATAACCGGGAATTCCGGTTCGCCGTTTTTTGCATCGGATAAAGCTCCGCGCAAAATCATTATCCGAGCCGCAGTCCGAACGTCGCTGCGTTCAAATCTGTCCGCCAGATTCATCGCGCGTTCCAAGTTCGCTTTTCCCAAACGATCCAGACGCATCGAATTAACACTGACGGAGCTTCCACCCATAGCCAGTTCGCTTCTAAAAGCGTAATGACCGCCCCCGTAGGAAATGATAAGCTCTCCTTCACGGAAGCTGCCATAGCTCGGTTGATATTTGCTCAAAAACGCGGTGGCGGCGAAAATCTCGTTAAATTTCGGAACGAAAGATTCGACTAAATCGAACATTTTTTCCGCGTCGCTGTCCGCTCCTGCGCCTAAAACCTGCATTAAATCGGTTAATTCGACGTAATTTTCGGGATTCGGATTAACCAGCGAGCGCGCCTCGGAAATGTATTGATCTGCTCTTTCGTTTTGTTTTTTATTGGAAAAATAAATTGCCGTTTGTATCAGCAAGCGGATCTTCTGACTCCGGTCGGTTTGCTGGGCAATGATCTGCTCGGCTTCGGCGTACTTTTCTTCGTTCAAAAACTTGTACAAACTTTGCCAATCAAATTGATTTAAAGCATATTGACGGGCTTGCTTGCCGGGAAGCGAAACGAGAAGCTGGCGCCCGGCGGCATAATTGCCAGCCTGCGCCATTTTATTCGCCGCCGAAGCGTAAATCTGCGAGCGCATATCAATCGGAAAATTTTCCGCTTCGTCAATCAGCGTTTCCGGCGCGGCGCTGCCGTTTAATTGATTAAATCGGTCTTGAAATTGATTGTGCTGATTTTGCGCGTCGTAATTTTGCTTGAGCCGTTCATATCTTTGTTTCAGAGAAGCGACTCGTTCGGGCAAAATGCGCTCGAAAATCGGCAACGCGCTTTGAATATCGTGAAAGCTGTGTTGCTGCAAATTGTTGCCTGAAAAATAATCGGCGTATTTTGCGGCAAGACGGCGCAAAGCGTTTTTATCAATCTTAAATTGCTTGGTTTCTTCCGAATCCGGCGCGGCGGAAAATTGTGAAAGAAAATTTTGAGTCAAACTGCGTGCATTGTAATCGTTCGGATCGGAAAAATCGGTGGAGAGAAGTTTTTGCAAAACTTCGTCGGCAAATTTAGACGCAAGTTCCGGCTCGGTGTTTTTTAGTTGATTGATTAAATTTAAATCGGAATACGAAGCGCCTTTGCTCAGATTCGCGCGGGCAACTTCGAGCGCCCGACGCGGATTTTGCTTGGACAGCCTCGCAGCAAACTCTTTCTCAAGATTCAGCTCATTCTGCGCCTGCTGATGCAAATTGCGGTAAAGCTTGATTTTCTCCGGCGGCAGATTCAACATTCGGTCATAAACCGGAGGGCGTGTCAGGCGCAAAAGCTCAAGCGCCAACTCAACATCGCGGCTGGCAACCAAATTTAAAAACTGATTGCGAGAGTTTTGCAGCATCCAGAAATTCTCCGGCAATTCGTCGGCATTTTCTTCGGCTGCTCCAAAAAGCGCGCTGAGTTCATTCGCCGCGCGGCGAAAAAGCTGGCGGGCGCGTTTTTCGTCGCGCGTCCAAAGCAAAGCGGCAGAAGAAGCAAAAACATAAACGCGATTTTCGGGAAGTCTGAGCGAATCGGCGTCGCCGATTGTGCGGTCAAGCAATGAGAGCGCCTTTTTCTCGATTTCCTGCGGCGATTTTTCCGCTGCGGGCGAAGCTGTAGGCGCAGGAACGGCAGCCGTTTGTCCGAAAGCGACGCCGGTTGACATCAACAACGCGGCAATAACGTGCGAAATGCGGACTAATTTCATTTTATTTTCCTTTCTGCGCTCGGAAAAAATCTGCGGCGATTTTACTCGAAACTGCCGGAAAGAGAAAGCAATGACAAGGTATTTCAGGCGTTAAAAAATATAAACGTCATTACAGGTTAAAAATCTTTCACCGTTTAGAGTCAGAAGCCAAAGGGAATTGAGTTGTATTTACGCTCGAATGAGCGCGCGTTGATTAATCGGTTCGATTTTGATGTAATTTTGAACAATCGAATTAATAATTTTATGGCAATCAAAATCGAAAACGCTTCCAAAGTCGAATTACCGAAAAACACCGATAGCGAGATTGACAAAATCGTGGGTAGCGTCCCGCGCGAACATATTCGCGGCGTCGAGAAAATTAAGCTGGTTGACTACATCACCGATCCGCGTTTGAAAAACGCTCCGATTCAACAGAAAAACGATTTGCCCGCGCTTTACCACCCAAAACAGGGAACGCAAAACGCTTTTTTTGAAATCGCGCTCGGCGTGCTTTTAAAACCGCACGAATCTTATTTCAACCGGATGATGCCGAAAATGTCGTTTAAAGCGAATCTGGCGACGATTCTTTTTTCGCTCATCGGACAGCATTATTATTTGACTCTGCGCCACTCGGTCAAACGCAGTCAAATCGAAGGTCAAGTGCGTCAATACACGGAGAAAAACGTCCGCGCGTGGAGCGAAAAACAGCAGGTGAATAGTTTTCGGGCGAAAATTTTCAAACCGTTTCGCCCGCTCTTAGAGCGCTGGGCAAAATCGCTTAATAAAAAAGCCGCCAACGCTCAGAAAAAAACCGCTAAATCGTAACGGGAATGAAATATTGGATGGTCAAGCAGGAGCCGGAAGCATATTCTTTCGACCGATTGCTCAAGGACAAAACCACCGATTGGACGGGCATCAGAAACTTTCAGGCAAGAAACAACTTGCGAGAAATGCGAGTCGGCGATAAAGTTTTGTTCTATCATTCGGTTTCCGAAAAAGCTGTAGTCGGTCTGGCGGAAGTCTCTCGCGAAGCGTTTGCGGATGCGACCGACGAAGAAGGGAAATGGATTGCGGTTGAAATTCGAGCAGTCGGAAAGTTGGAAAAGCCTGTATCGCTCGATGAAATCAAACGAAATCTTGATTTACAGAATATCGCTTTGATCAAGCAATCGCGACTTTCGGTGATTCCGCTCTCGGAAACTGAATTTGAAACAATCTTGAATTTATCGCGCCCGAATTAACTAAAATTTTTATGCTCAAAGAAGCAGTTGATTATTATCACGAACTTTTAAAAGATGAGGAGCTTGCCGAATCTTCGCGCAAAATGCTTGACGAAGGCTTGGAAAACGCGAAACTGATTTTCGGCGGACGCCGTTTATCGCCTTATTTGCGCCCGCATTTTGTCGCCGAAACCGATTGGACACGCATCGTCGGCATTTGCGAAATTGTTTGGAGCGCTCTGCAAAAGGTGAAAGACGCCGCCGTAGAAAACGAAACGATTTTGGACGAGCTTGGTTTGACCGACATCGAAAAAGAACTGGTGGCAATTGATCCAAAATATCGTCAGGTTTCGCCTTCCGCGCGACTCGATTCGTTTTTGACCGAAGACGCTTTCAGCTTTGTCGAATTGAACGGCGAATCGCCCGCCGGAATCGGTTTTGCCGATTCGGCTTACGATATTTTCGGCGAGCTTCCGGTAATGAAAAAGTTCGGCGAGCGTTACAATTTGCGAAAAATGCACGGCAGCCGCCATCTTTTGGAAGTTCTGCTGTCGGTTTACGATGAATTTTCCGGCGGTCAGCGAGAACGCAAACCGCAGATTGCGATTGTTGATTTAAAAGGCTTGCCGACGCAGAAAGAATTTGAGCTGTTTCAGGAGTTTTTCACCCGCGAGGGCTACCCGGCAATTATCGCTTCGCCCGACGAGCTTGAATTTAAAGACGGACGTTTGCGGCGCGGCGACTTCGAGATTGACATTGTTTACAAACGCCTGCTCGTTAACGAATTTCTCCCGATTATGTCCGAATTCGGCGCGCTGCTCGAAGCTTATCGTGCCGGAGCGGTTTGTATGGCAAACAGCTTTCGCTCGAAATTAGTTCACAAAAAAGCGATTTTCGCCGTTTTGACGAATGAAAAATACGCTTACCTATTTAATGAAAACGAACTCGCGGCGATCCGCGCGCACGTTCCGTGGACTCGAAAATTCAAGGAAGAACAAACCGAGTTTTACGGCGATTCGATTGATTTGGTCGAATATACGCGACAAAATCAGCAGAAGCTGGTTCTCAAACCCA
>DASVRD010000002.1:0-81452 GCA_036388775.1 Pyrinomonadaceae bacterium
CGGCACGACAATTTTTTTGTCCATCGTGACGACGGTCGCTTCCGAGCGTTTCTTGCCGATGATTTTGCCGTACTGAGTCAAAGACTGAGCGACGATTTGATCCATATTGTAATACCGATATGTCGCCAGTCGTCCGACAAAATGCACGTCGGGCATCGCATCGGCGAGAGCTTTGTATTTCGCGTAAAGATCGGCGTTTTCTTTGCGCGGAACCGGATAATACGGGTCGCCTTCGGCGCGCGGATATTCGTAAACGATGCTCGTTTTTCTGTGTTCCTGTCCGGTCAGAGCTTTAAACTCGGTGATGCGGGTGTAAAGATGCTCATTCGGGAAATTGACGACCGGCGCTTCCTGATATTTTTCGACATCGTGTGTTTCGTGTTTGAAATACAACGAGCGATACGGCAGTTTTCCGTAACGATAATCGAAATATTCGTCAACGGGTCCGGTGTAAACCATTTCCTTAAACGGAATGTCTTTGACGATTTCGCGGTAATCGCAGTTGAGCATCACTTTGATGTTCGGCGAATCGAGCATATTCTCGAACATTCTCGTATAACCGTGCAGCGGCATCGCTTGATAAGTGTCCGTGAAATAACGGTCATCGCGGTTTGTTCTGGTCGGCACGCGCGAAGTCACCGAAGCATCTAGCTCCGAAGGGTCTAAACCCCACTGTTTACGTGTATAATTGCGGAAAAATTTCTCATACAATTCGCGTCCGACTGTACCGACGACGACATCTTCAGAAGTTTTAACCTGGTCAACTTTTTCTCTAACTTTTTCAAAAAATTGCTCGACTTCAAAGCTCGTTAAATTCAGTCCGTAAAGTTTATTAATTGTGTCCAAATTAATCGGAATCGGAACAAGCTGCCCGTCAACGTTCGCCAAAACCCTGTGCTGATAAGAACGCCAGTCGGTAAAACGCGAAAGATACTCAAAAACTTCGCTCGAATTGGTATGAAAAATGTGCGGACCGTATTTATGAACCAGAATTCCGGCGTCGTTATAATGATCGTAAGCGTTGCCGGCGATGTGCGGTCGTTTGTCGCAAATCAAAATCTTTTTTCCTGAGCCATTTGCCAATCTTTCCGCCAACACACTACCGGCGAAACCTGCTCCCACAATTAAATAATCAAACATTTATTTCTTCTCCCCGTTTTTTATAATTTAAAAGATTATATCACTTTTTAAAGCTAAGCTCCGTTCGATAACGAACTTACGAAATCCGCCCGTGCGACGGCGTCACTTTCTCAGTCAAATGTTCAGTCGCGTCATGACTTGCCGCCGCTGCCGCAGAATGAGCCGCGCGGTCGTGCATTCGCCGGGCATCAATGATTTCTTCTATTAGTTCAGCCATTTGCCGCTGCGTTTTATCCCACGAGCTTTTCGATAAAAATTCGTCAACCTTCGGCAATCGTTCTTCGCGCACTTCTTTCAGCGCTTCTTCGCACGACTGCACGAAACCTTCGGGCGTGTCTGCAATGTGAACGAACCCCATTTCTCCGTAAGGTCGCACCACGTCTTTAATCGGAGTGGAAACCACCGGCAATCCGGCTGCCAAATATTCCGGCGTTTTCGTCGGGCTGATGAATTTCGTGCTTTCGTTTAAAGCAAACGGCAACAGCGCCGCGTCCCAACTCGCCAGATATTTCGGCAAATCGGCGTATTGTTTGCCGCCGAGATAATGAATGTTGGCGGCTTGCGGCAAATCGTCTTCGCTGATTTTCACGACCGGACCGATCATCACGAATTGCCAGTCAGGACGCAGCGCGGCGATTTTTCCGACCAAATCAATATCCAATCTTTCATCAATCACGCCGATAAAACCGAGTCTCGGATGCGCGATTTCTTTTTGGTCTTCCGGTTCTTCCGTAATGTTTCTGGCTTCGGCGAAATGCTCGGTTTCGATTGATGACGGAAAACAGAAAACGCGGGCGTGTTTATCGCGTTTGTTTTCAAAGATGCTTTGCCCGCCGGTGAATACCAAATCGGCGACTTCAAAAAGCTGTTTTTCGCGTTCGAGCAGATTCGCCGGAGCGTTTTTAAAAGCCGAAAGCTCGTCCATACAATCGTAAACAACGGCAAGCGGGTTTTTGTGCTTCGTCCATTCAAAAGCCATCGGCGTGTAATACCAGAAGAAAAATTCGCCGATGTTTTGGTCAATAAAAAGCGTGTCGAATAATTCGTGCAAAATCGCTTCGCCGTCTCCGGCTTCCCAACGCTCTTTCGGCACAATCGGCAAGACGACCGTTACGCCCGTTTTGTGCTTCTGAATGTCGAGGCGCGGCAGCGGGTCATCCGTGACAAACGGTTCTTCGACAAAAAATACTCTCTGCCCTTTGGCAAAGCGGCTCAAAAGATGCTGCGGGCGCTGCCAGACAAAATTCCAGCGCAGATGCGACAGGCAAATCAAATCGGGCAGCGTCTTGTTGTTTGCGTTTTCAGTTTCCATAAATTTCAATTACTTTTTTTCCCAAAGATAAAAAAAGTAATAATCGGTTTTTGCGCGATTTTTCACACTTCCTTTCCGAACGAACTAAAGGCTGCCCGTCCGTGTACGGTTTTCTGACATCTTTCTGACAGTTCTACTCCGACCATTACAAGTTTTGTGCCAAGAGCCGTTTCACCGAAATATCAATATTTACGGGGATTTTTCTTTTCTTGAAAATTCGATTTTGAAGCATTTGAATACAGCGAAAACAAACGATGTACTAAATTTCACATTGCGCGACAGGGCTTTCGATTTGTTGTATATTTGTAATGCCGTTCGCATTAAACGGGGCGTTTTCCAGCGCCGCCGTTAATTTGTAAAATTCGTTTTTGTACTTGTCGGAACAAGGTTTTTCAGCCGAATCGTTGAAGAAAGCCGGAAAACAGGTTTGTGATTTTGAGAACGAATGAAGGCTGGCATTTTGAGTCGAGAATTTTAGTTTGTAAAGCTATGCTCACCGAAACAATTTTACTGGTCGCCGATTCCGACGCCGAGCAAAAAACTCAGGACGAGCTGCATCGGCAACTGGCGCTTTTTCAGCTTTCTTACGACCCGATTTTCGCCTCGGATTTCGATGGCGGAATTGTTTATTGGAATCAAGGCTGCGAACAACTCTACGGTTATTCAATCGGCGAAGCCCTCGGCAAATCGAGCCATGCGCTGATGAAAAGCGATTTTCCCGTTTCTTTCGATGATTACCGGCAAACGCTTGAAAAAACAGGGCGCTGGACCGGAAAAATCCGGCGCTTATGCAAAGACAATCGCGTTTTGACAATTGAAAGCCGCCAAATGCTGACCGCAATCGGCGGCAAACGGATCGTTCTGGAAGCCAACCGCGATGTCACCGAACAAAGTCTCGCTGAAGAAAAACTGCGTGAGGCGGAAGAACGCTATCGCGCTTTTATCGAACAAAGCTCCGAAGGAATCTGGCGTTTTGAATTGGACGAGCCGATTCCGACAACTCTCGCGGTCGAAGAACAGCTAAAGCTTGCCTACGAACGCGGCTTTCTCGCCGAATGCAATGACGCGATGGCAAAAATGTACGGCTTCGATTCCGCCGACCAAATCATCGGCGCTCGCTTAGCTGATTTGTTTGTCACCGAAGACCCCGCAAACGAGGCTTATCTTCGCGCTTTTCTCGAATCGGGTTATCGTCTGACGGAAGCCGAATCGCACGAAAAAGACGCCGACGGGCACGATGTTTATTTCAGCAACAATCTCATCGGAGTCGTCGAAAACGGAAAATTATTTCGAGCCTGGGGAACGCAGCGCGACGTGACCAAATTGAAAGAAAGCGAAAAAGTGCTGGTACGCTATCGCCTCGTTTCCGCACAGGCGCGCGACATTGTTTTGATGGTTCGACCGACGGGCGAAATCGTCGAAGCGAACGCGGCAGCGGCGCGGGCTTACGGTTACACGCAGGCAGAATTGCTGACAATGAATATTGCCGATTTGCGCGCGCCCGATAGCTTGACCGAATTGGCGCGACAGATCGAACAGGCAAATCTGCACGGCATTTTGTTTGAAACCGTTCACCGCCGCAAAGACGGAATAACCTTTGACGTTGAAGTAAGCGCAGTCGGCGCGGACATCGGCGACGAGCGTTTTCTGCTGAGCATCATCCGCGACATCAGCGAAAGAAAACAAGCCGAAGAAAAATTACGCGAATCCGAAGTTCGCTTCCGCAAAATGGCGGACAATTTGCCCGTAATGGTTTGGGTAACCGACGCCGACGGAAGCTGCACTTATTTAAATAGATTATGGTACGAGTTCACTGGGCAAATGCCGGAGACAAGCTTAGGTCTCGGCTGGATTTCAGCGGTGCACCGGGACGACCAAAAGCGTGCCGAAGAAGCGTTTTTGTCCGCCAACGAGCGACGCGGTGAGTTTTACGTCGAATATCGGCTGCGCCGCCGCGATGGCGAATATCGCTGGATGATTGATTCGGCGCAGCCGCGTTTTGACGAAAGCGGCGAATTTTTAGGTTATACCGGCTCGGTCGTTGATATTCACGAGCGTAAAGTCATCGAACAACAAGTGAGCTTTCAGCTCAATCTGACGCAAACCATTACCGACAATACACAGTCGTGTCTGCTGATGATGGACGCCGACGGGTTTTGCACATTTGCGAATCACGCGACCGAGCGCGTCACAGGTTTTAAACCGGAAGACTTAATCGGCGAGATTCTGCATTATAAAATTCATCACACGCGCCCGGACGGATCGCCTTTTCCAAAAGAACAATGCCCGCTCGACAAAGCGCTTCCGTTGCACGAAGCGGTCGTCGGTTACGAAGATGTTTTCGTTCACAAAAACGGGCATTTTTATCCGGTGCGCTGTTCGGGACGCCCTATTTTCAAAAGCGGCGAACCGGTCGGAACGGTAATCGAAGTTCAAGACATCACGGAAGAAAAACGCGCCCGCGAAGCTCTGCTTAAAGCCGAGCGTCAGGCGGCGGAGGAATATCAGGCACTGCTCTCGCGTATTGTCCCGCTCGCGCAAACGCTCGGCACGGCGCGCGATTTGACCGCGATTTACCGGGCAATCGGCGATTTCGTTCGCGCTTCGATGCCGTGTATCGGGTTTTTCGTTTCGTTTTACGATTCGGATAAAAATTTGCGGACGGGGGCTTACGGCTGGGCGGAAGGCGCGGAGCTTGACATTGCCAGTTTGCCGCCGACGCCGCTCACTCAAGACGGCGGACCGAATTCGCAAGCCATCTTCCAGCAACAAACAATCGTCGTCGGCAATTACCGGCAAACGATGGCAAATCGCCCGCACATAGTCATTGGTGAGGAAAACGGAATCGTCCCCGATTCGTCGCTTATCGCGCCGATGATTGTGATGGGAAGAATCATCGGCACTTTGGAAGTGCAGGCTTACGAATCCGCCGCTTTTAACCGAGACCACGTTGTCTCGCTCGAAATGGCTTCAAATCTGGCTGCGGTGGCAATTGAAAACGTCCGTTTGCTCGAAATCGAGGCGAACGCCCGGCAGGAAGCCGAGATTGCAAATCGCTCAAAAGACGAGTTTCTGGCGGTTCTCTCACACGAGCTGAGAACGCCGCTTAATTCGATGTTCGGCTGGGTGCGAATGCTCAGCACCGGGCAGCTCGACGCCGAAAAAACGCGCCGCGCGGTTGAAGTCATCGAACGCAACATCAATTTGCAGACGAAATTGATTGAAGATATTTTGGACGTTTCCAGAATTATCTCCGGGAAAATCAGGCTCGAAAACAGGCAGTTCGATTTCCTGCCGCTGATCAAATCCGTAACCGAAGTCGCGCAGCCGACCGCCGAAACCAAAAACGTCGAGCTAGTGACCGAATTCGATTCCGAAGCCTGTATTTTGCAGGGCGACGCGGAACGCTTGCAGCAAGTCGTCAACAACTTGCTGACCAACGCGATCAAATTTACCCCGTCGGGCGGCAAAATCGTCGTCAAGCTCGATTGCAACGAAACCCGCGCCGAATTAAAAGTCATTGATTCGGGAGTCGGCATCGAGCCGGAGTTTTTGCCTTTTGTTTTCGACCGCTTTCGTCAGGCGGACAGCTCTTCAAAACGCAAACACGGCGGTCTCGGTTTAGGTTTGGCAATCGTCAAACACCTCGTCGAAATGCACGGCGGCGAAGTTTTCGCCGAAAGCGCAGGCGTCGGCAAAGGCGCGACTTTTACAATTCGCCTGCCGATGCACAGCCGCGTCGGATTGAGTGAAGCGGAAAAAATATTCGCGGTTGAAGAAAAAGAACAGGATTTGGAAAAATTGAATTTGCTTGTCGTTGACGACGACACGGATGCGCTCGAAATGCTGAGAACAATGCTGTCCTCGCGCGGCGCGCAAGTTCAAACGGCTGCGTCGGCAATCGAAGCTCTGAAAATTGTCGAAAAAAAAGTCCCGGATGTTTTAGTCAGCGACATCGGAATGCCGGAAATGAACGGAATGGAGTTTATCGGCAAAATCCGGCAATCAAAAAACAAACGTCTGCGGCAAATTCCGGCAATTGCTCTGACAGCTTACGCTTCAGCCGAAGACCGCGAGCGCATCTTAGCTTCCGGGTTTAATCAATATCAACGAAAGCCGGTAAATTTCGCCGATTTAATTGCCAACATCAAAAATATTTGTTCGTAGTTCTTAATTTGTTCGTTGATCGTAGTTCGTTGTTCGTTGCAAATCGCCAAAGAACGTTGTCGTTTTAATTTCAAACGCTACTTAAAACTGAGAAAAACAACGAACGACGAACCACGAACTACGAACAATTAGAATTTTAAAGCCTGAAAACATTCGCACGCTTCCGCTTCGAGCAGCTTGCGGTCATGGACGCGAACGGTTCCGCGCGCGTAGGAAATCGCGCCTTTTTCCTGCATTGCTCCGGCAACGTTGGTGACTCCGGCGCGGCGCGCGCCGAGCTTTCTGGCAATCGTTTCATGCGTCAGGGGAATCTCGTCATTTCCGGCAAGCTCGTGAACGAGCAGCAGCCAAAAACAAAAACGCTGCTGCAAGCTGTGTCGCCCGTTGCAAACCGCACGCTGCGAAACTTGGCGCATTAGATTGCCGTAAAAACTGAGCAGCAGTGAACGCAGCTCATCATTTGTGGCGGCAAAATCGCGTATCACCGCAGTTTCCATTTTGAGAGCTTCGCCGGCTTTTAAAACGGTCGTACAGTTGCGTGCGATTTGCTCGCCGAAAATCGCCTGAATTCCAATGACTCCTTCGCGTCCCGTCAAACAAACTTCGGCGCTTGAGCCGTCTTCCATCAAACTGCAATAAGAAACGACGGCATCGAGCGGAAAATAAATCGAGCCGATGGCGTCTTCGACTTCGTAAAGCGGTTGTTCGGCTTCCAAAACAATCGGTCTGGTATGAGCGAGCAGATTGTTTTTTTCAGACAATGGCAAAGCGTTAATCAAATGATTACCGAAAGGAGAAATCTGTGCGGTTTTAGTCTGCATAAATGGGGAATGAAAAAGGACAAGAGGAATTATAAAAATAATTTCCCCGTTGTCCCCACAGTTTTGCGCCGCCTTTTACTGAACGCGAGCGGCTTTTAATTCAAAATGAAAATCGCTTCGTAAAATGTCGTAACATTCGCACGCACAGTTTTCCAGACCTCTGCGATTGGAAATGATGATGTGTCCTCGGCGCGATTGGACGCAACCGTTTCTTTCCAATTCATTTAAAGCAACCGTCACGCTGGCACGGCGCGCGCCCAAACGATTGGCGATTGTTTCCTGCGTCAAAGCCAAATCGTTGCCGGTGGCGCGGTCGTGAACGAGCAGCAGCCAGGTGCAAAGCTGTTGCGCGACGGTGTGGCGGCAGCGGCAAGCTGCTCGCTGAGAAACCTGCGTGAGAAAATCGCTGTAATAATTGAGCAAAATCTTTTGCAGTTTTTGATTTTGGCGGAAAATATCGCGGAGCAGCTTGGTTCTGACGCGAATTGCGGTTCCGCCGGTTTCGGCAATCGTCAGACAATTCGCCGTTATCGCGCCCATCATTGAAGAAATTCCGAGAAGTCCTTCGCGCCCGACCACCCCGACCTCGATCATCGCGCCGTCTTCCATCAAACAAAGGCGTGAAGCGACCAGATCAATCGGAAAATAAACGAAATCGAAAGTATCGCCGATGTCGTAAATTGTTTGTCCGCGCTCGAATACGACTTTCTGCATCGCGGGTTGCAGTTTAACTGACACATCAATCGGAAGATTCAGCAAAAGCTCGTTTCCGAGTTGCGGCTGCGATTCGGTTTTGTCTTTTGCCGAAATGAACGGTGAAACGGGGAAAGCCGGTTTCAAGCCCGCGCGGTTCGTCAAATTGCTTTTTCCGTCGCCCGGTAATTGCCATTTGTTTTGCCCAATTGAACTTGTTCGGTTAAGTGCTGCTACTGCGTTGATTGCCATTTATTGAACCCATCCTTGAAGAATAATTACAAATAATATTTGCCGCAGTGCTTCGAGCAATCATTATGCCAATTAGCGATTAGCTAATGTTTTAGGTTTATTTATTCAATTTTTGAAAGACGGAATTTTATTTGGCTGGAGATTTTCAGAATTTGGCGTAAATATTTTTTGTATTGAGACAATACAGACTTTTCCGGGTTAAAAAGCGCCTGAAAAGAGAGGCGTATGCTTTCGGCACATTTAATCCGTCGAATAGCTTCTAACTTTTCTATTAAAAATTTGCCTTAAAGTCGGTAACATTTCGGTACGGTTGTGTACAAAATCGAACTTTATAATCGCTTAAATTATTATTTTCATTATCTTACAAAATTTACCTCTGCCTTGTGGCACGGTGATTGTTTGTTTTGGGAATCTTTTTAGCTCACCGAGCGAAAAGATTTGTTGGTTTATTGTTATTTATTTGATGGATTTATATTTAATTTTATGTCGGTTTATACGGAGCACTCAAGGAATTGGCAATTTAAAGGTCGGAATAATATTTCAAATAGCAGCAGCGAGAAAGCGTCGAAAAATGTTTTTTGGGCGGAAAGCGAAGAATCCTGTTCTGCGCTCGTCACTCAAAATCCCACTCCTATCTGGCGGATCGAACTGAAACACGGTGTCTCGGCTTCGCTCGGCGAAAAAGAACAAATCGAGCAAATCGAGCGTTTCGGGTTTCTTGCCGAATGCAACGAAGCTCTGGCGCGCTCGTTTGGCTGCGAATCGTCAGTTGAAATGATTTGTCTTTTCGGGGAGCGCTTTCCCGCCGATTTGTTTGCCGACACGCAAATGTTTTTGCGCGATTTTATTCAATCCGGCTATCGGCTGGAAAACGTGAAAAGCGTTCGTAGCGACTCTGCGGGAAATGAGCGTCATTTTTCCACAAACGTTTTCGGAGTTGTCGAAAACCGCCGTTTAACTCAAATTTGGGGTATGCAGAGCGAAGAAAAACCGGCTTCGACGGAAAGCGGCGATTTTTATCAAGCCGTGATTGATTCGATGCTAGAACACATCGCCATTATTGATGAAAACGGTCAAATTATCGCAACGAACGATGGCTGGAAACGATTTGCCGTAAATAACAACGGAAACGATAAAAAAAAGATAGATGTCGGCGCAAACTATTTTGAAGTTTGCCGCGTGGACGGCGGCGAGCTTGCCCGGCAGGTCGAGGAAGGCATTCATGAGGTTTTAAACAAACAAAAAGATTATTTCACCGTCGAATATCCTTGCCACAGTCCATCGGGCGAGCAACGCTGGTTTTTGCTGCACGTAACGCCGCTCTCCGGCACAAACGGCGCGGTCGTTTCGCATTTGAACGTCACCAAACGAAGAAAAGCCGAACAGGAACGTCAAAAAGCGCTCGAAGAACTAAAAAGGGCGGCGGAGGAAAATGAAATCGTCAATCGAATGAAAGACGAGTTTCTGTCGGTGATTTCGCACGAATTACGCACGCCGCTGACTTCGATGCTCGGTTGGACGCGGCTGATTCGTTCGGGCAAGCTCGACGATAAATCAATCGCGCAGGGGCTTGAAACAATCGAGCGCAACACGCTCGTTCAATCGCGTCTGATTGAAGATTTGCTCGACGTTTCGCGCATTATCAACGGCAAAATCAAGCTCGAAGCGTTTCCGGTCAAGATTCGCTCGCTCGTCGAAACGGCGGTTGAATCAATCAAACCGACGGCTTCGATCAAACAGATCGCGGTCGAGTTTCGTTCGGAGATTGACGACGCCACTGTTTATGCAGACCCGCGCCGAATCCAGCAGGTTTTGTGGAATTTGCTCTCGAATGCCATCAAATTTACGCCGCGCAACGGTTTCGTGCTGGTTAATTTAAGTGCCACCAATGATGCGATCAAAATTTCCGTGACCGACAACGGAATCGGCATTGCGTCGGAATTTTTGCCGCATCTTTTTAAGCATTTCCGCCAGCAGGACGCTTCGATCACGCGCAAACACGGCGGTCTCGGTTTGGGGTTGTCAATTGTGCGGCATTTAATCGAGCTGCACGGCGGACAGGTTAAAGCCGAAAGCGCGGGCGAGGGCGAAGGCTCAGCTTTTACATTCAGCTTGCCGCTGATGAACGCCCGCGTCGAATCGCTCGAAAACATCAACAACGTCGTCGCTTCCGAAAGCTTCGACGCGCCGAATAAAACCGCCGCGCCGCGAAAGCTCGTCGGCGTCAATCTGCTGCTTGTCGAAGACGACGCGGACAGTCTTGAATTATTGGCGTTTTTGTTCGAGTCAACCGGCGCGACGGTCAGAACCGCAAATCTGGCGAGCGTTGCTTTTGATAAATTTCAGGAAAACCCGCCGGATTTATTGATTTCCGATATTGGAATGCCGGACGAAGACGGTTACAGCTTGATTCAAAAAATCCGTCGCCTGCCGCCCGAAAAAGGCGGAAACGTTCCGGCGATTGCACTGACGGCTTACGCCAAAAACGAAGACCGTTTAAAGGCTCTTTCAAGCGGTTTTCAGCGGCACATTAAAAAACCGATTGAGCCGGTGGATTTAATCGAGCAGGTTGCCGAAATGCTCGAACAGAAAAAAAATATTTAAAGGGCGAATTAATTTTTCGCTCTTTAAATATTTCAATTTGTACGAATCAAAGCCGTTGCTTGTACTGAATTCGCTCGCAAATCTGTTTCCAAAGAAACTAAAACTTCATATTAAAAAATAATATCTTGCCAAAGCGCCGATGTTTATTGCATTCCGGCGCTCTGGCATATTCTTTGCCCATAAATCGGCGAACGTAAATTTTAATAATAGGAGATTAAAAATTATGGCGGACGGGGATGGCGGAAGCGGAGCAGGCAGCGCGATGTGGGCTGTCGTGACGCTTTTGATTGTTTTGATAGTTGTCGGAGCATTGTATTTTGGCGGCGCATTCGGTAATCGAAGTGCGGGACCAACCAAGGTTGACGTTAAAATTGACGCTCCCGCACCGAGCCGTTAGCTTGATTTTTGATTGATTTTAAGGGAGGTGGACATCCATGACGCGAACAACACAGGAGGCACAAGCGCAGGAAACGCGCGGGGTGTTGGCGGTCGTTGTGATGTTATTACTGGCAGGTGTCTTCACAATTTTATTCGCCGCCGGACATTTGAGCGATAAAACGCAAAATCCGGCGGAGGTTGAAACACATTCGACAGTAGTTAGCAAAAACAAATAAAGCGACTGGTAAACAGGCGGCAGAAAATTGAAAATTGGCGAACGCGGTTTTGCTCCACAAAGTTTTCAATCTTCTGCCGCTTTCTCATTTTTAAAGCTATGAAATTAAAAAAAGTTTCCCAACAAACAATCGTTATCACGGGCGCGACGAGCGGAATCGGTTTGACGACCGCGCGAATGGCGGCGAGAAAGGGCGCGCGGCTCGTTTTAATTGCCCGAAATGAAGAAGCCCTACGCCAATTGGCGGACGAGCTAAATTCCAAAAACACCGAAGCCATTTATTTCGCCGCTGACGTTGCGGATGAAAACGCTTTACAAAATGCGGCGGATGCGGCAATCGCAAAATTCGGCGGTTTCGATACGTGGGTAAACAACGCGGGAGTCTCGATTTACGGCGAAATTCTGGAAACGCAGCTTGATGATATGCGCCGCCTTTTCGACACGAATTTTTGGGGCGTTGTAAACGGCTCGCGCGTTGCGGCTGAACATTTAAAAAATCGCGGCGGCGCTTTAATCAATGTCGGCAGCGTATTGTCAGACCGCGCGATTTCGATTCAAGGCGTTTATTCCGCATCGAAACACGCGGTCAAAGGCTTTACAGACGCTTTGCGGATGGAGCTTGAATCTGAAAATTATCCTGTCTCCGTCACGTTAATCAAACCGAGCGCAATCAACACGCCTTACACCGAACACGCGCGCAACCTGATGCCGCGAGAGCCGAATGTTCCGCCGCCGGTTTACGCGCCCGAATTGGTCGCTGAAGCGATTCTGTTCTGCGCGCAAAACGTTGTCAGGGATTTTACGGTCGGCGAAGGCGGAAAAATGATTTCGCTGATGGGCAACCTTGCGCCGCGTTTGACCGACAAAGCGATGGAATGGTCGGCTGCCGCAACACAGCAAAAGGCTTCTCCCAATCCGGGCAATCGTCCCGACAGTCTTTACGAAACTCATTCCGATTTACGCGAGCGAGGCAATTACGACGGAATCGTTTTCGAGGAAAGTCTGTATCAGCGAGCGAAACTGAATCCGCTCTTGACGAGCGCCATTTTAATCGGCGGCGCGGCTGCGCTGGTGGCTGTGGTCGCTGGCAAATCTAATCGGGAGAGAAATGGAGATGAAGTCAATCACAGGAATCTTCAAAATGAACAGCCCCGCTCGCTCGAAGTCGGACACAGCTAATTCGTTTTTTAAAAGAGAATTTCAAACGGGACGAGACTTGTTTTTCGCCCCGTTTTTTATTATTAAAGTTTGGAGGTCAACGTTTGATGAAAAATAATTTAAAACTGTTCATTGCCCTGAGCCTGGTTTTCTGTTTCTCCCTGACAGCTTTTGCCCAGAAAAAAGATGACAAAGAAATTAGAGACGCCGGAAAACGCGCCGACCAAGCCGCGCGTGTTTTCCGCAGCATTATGGACAAGCCGGACAAATCAATTCCGCGCGAATTGCTCGAACGCGCCGAAGCCGTTGCGGTTTTTCCGGGCGTTCTCGGCGCGGCTTTTATCGTCGGCGGAAGCGGCGGTGAAGGCTTGATTTCGCGCCGCACGGCGACGGGCTGGAGTGCGCCCGCGTTTTTTAAAATCGGCGGCGGCAGCGTCGGTTTCCAAATCGGGGCGGAAAAAACCGACGTTATTTTGCTGATTATGAACGACGGCGGTTTGAAAGGTCTGCTCGAAGACAAATTTGAGTTTGGCGGCGAAGCGGGCGTTGCCGCCGGTCCGATTGGCAGAAAAGCCTCCGCGACCACTAACGCGACGCTCGACGCCGGAATTCTGTCGTATTCGCGCACCAAAGGCGCGTTTGTCGGCGCGGCACTGAAAGGCGGCGTTCTTTCCCCGGACAACAACAAAAATCGCGCGCTTTACGGCAAAACATCGAAAGAAATTCTGCTCGCCGAATCGCCGGTTCCGACGCCCGACGCGGTAGCGGATTTTCCTCAGACTTTGAATCGCTTTTCAAACCGACGCGCAAACGACGGAACAAACAGCGAAACTCAGCGCGTGCGAACCGTCGGAACTTCGACTGAAGCGGCAAATCCGCAAACTGAGAGCGATGTTTATTACGTCGTGAGAACTCCGCGCCGCTCAAACGCTTCAGAAGAAACAGAGGCCGCGCGAGCGCGTGACCGTCTTGCCAGAGAAATCCGCGCCGAGTTGTTGATGCTTTCGTCTTACGGCGTTTTCGACAGTCTTGAGTTTCAGATTTTGCCGGACAATTCGGTCGTGCTACGCGGCGTTTCAACCAGCGATAAATTAAAATCGGATGCCGAACAAGCCGTCAAGCAAATCGAAACCGTCACCGCAGTTCGCAACGACATCGAAGTTTTGCAGGCGTTGCTCGATGATCAACGCCTGCGTCAAGAGCTTTTCCGCGCAGTCTATTCCGGCGATCTTGCACGCTATTCAAGCGGCTCGCTCAACCCGATTCACATCGTCGTTAGAAATGGCAGCGTCACTTTAAAAGGCGTAGTTGATTCGGAAGCGGATAAAAATTTGGCGGCGGTTCAAGCTAATTCCGTTAATGGAATCACGGGCGTTAAAAACGAGCTTTTGGTTGAAAACTAAAACAAGCCTTTCAACTGCGGCGGAAGCGGAGAAAAACAAAAGAGCGAGATGAATCAAGTTCAAACTCGCTCTTTTGTTTTTTCACAAAGCTTAGAAATTTACGTCATTTCCCAGCTTATAGGCTCTCAAGCCATTTCCGCAAATTCGGGGTTCGGTTTGTGCTGGAAACAAGCTTAATATTCAAGTTTCGCAAGCGCACGACAAGGCGGTCACGGAAATCAGGTTCGAGGCGTTCAATAAAGTTGAGGTTGACAATTTCGCTGCGGTTGAGCCGGAAGAAAGTTTTAGGATCGAGAATTTGTTCAAGCTCGGTAAGATTTTCCTTGAGCGGAAACTTGTTTCCTTCGGCGTCAAAGGCAAACGGAATTTCGTCTTGTGTTTTAATAAAAGCAATTTGACTGGTTTCAAGCAAACGGATTCCGCCTTTTACTTTGACTATCAAGCGTTCTTTGTAGTTTAGTTGGGCGAGATTTGCTTGAACTTTATGCCAGAAATCCTGTTGCACGGAAACGAAGTTTTGTCTGAGCGATTCGAACTTTTGCATTGCCGCGACGAATTTTTCATAAGCAAAGGGTTTGAGTAAATAGGCGATGCCGTTGCGTTCAAACGCTTGCAGCCAAAATTGATCATAGGCGGTAGTAAAAATCGTCGGGCAAGCGACTCGACCATTTTCGTAAAGGCGAAAGACATTCCCGTCCAAAAGCTCGATGTCCGAGAAAACCAGATCGGGCGCGCGGTTTTCGTTAAACCAGACGAAACTGTCTTTGACGCTTTCCAGACGCGCGACGATTTTAATTTGGCGGTCGTATCGGTGAATAAACTCGCTCAATTTGTCGCCCGCCGGCAGCTCGTCTTCGATAACTACAACTCTCATTTCTTCAATTTTAGCAAAGGAATTTTGACGCTGAAAACCTGCGCGTCGCTCCGAATTTCAATCGGCTGTTCAGTCAAAAACGCATAACGCGCTTTTAAGTTCTCCAGCCCTGTGCCGCTCGTTTCTCGCGTTTGCGGTTTGGCGCGAATGTTGTTTTCCACCAGCAAAAAGTCTTCATCGAGCTTGACGCGAACCTGCAAAGGCTCTTTTTGATCTCCGGCGTTGTGTTTGACGACATTCTCAAGCAAACCCTGCAAAGCCGCCGGAATAATCATTTGACCGTTAATTTTAGCCGTCGTGACTTCCCAATCAAAATTATAAGCCCCGCCAAAACGCTGACCGAGCAGATAAACGTAATTTTCCGCAAAGCTTAATTCATCTTTAATGGAAACGATTTCCGTGTTCTGCGTATGCAGAATATAGCGGTAAAGCTCTGCCAATTTACCTAAAAATTCATTGGCGATTTTCGCATCTTTCTCAATCAGAGACGATAAAACATTTAGATTGTTGAACAAAAAATGCGGGTCAACTTTCTGCTGTAAAAGTTTTAATTGCATCTCGCTTTGCGCCCGCTGTGCCGCTAAGAGACGTTCTTTTGTTTTGATCGAATCCGAAAAGTAAAAGTAAGAGATGCAGCTAAAGCAAACCATCGTTTGCGTAATAAAATCAATCAAATACTCGGTCACCCAATCATAAAGCGTGTGAGTTTTTCGGTAGTACAATTCCTCGACTCCGAATATTCCCCAAACGGTTGTGACCAGTGAGATAAACGGAATTGCCGAAATTAGAATTAAAAAATCTCTGCTCGTTGAAGTTGAGTTTTCAGACAGCAGCTTAAAACCGCGTCTGACCAGCACAATCAAACCCGCGCCGATCAGGCATTTGATGAACATCCAATAAACTGCGTCCCAGTGAAAAAAGAACCGTTCCAGCGAACGTGCCATCTGCAGCTTGATGAAAACGAGGAATACGAAACAAAACAGCAACCAGCCCAGAAGTCCTAAAAGTCGAAGTTTCATTTAATAACCTTTAAAATCTTATCTTTCACTCGCAGTTTATCGGTTAAGATCGTTATGTTTACTGAACCGTCCAGATGCGAACCGTTCCGTCAAGACTGCCCGAAGCCAGCGAGCGCCCGTCGGAAAGGAAAACAACGCTCGTAATTGATTGAGAATGTCCCTCTAACGTGCGTAATTGATTGCCCGTTGCAGTTTCCCACAAATGGACGGCTCTGCCCGTCGCTGCGGCGAGCGTTTTGCCATCGGGCGAAAAAGCGACGGCTGTGACCGGCATTTTCCATTTTAAAGGCTTGGGCGAATACGCAACTGCTATCGGAGTTTGCGTTTCAAGAACTTTAATGGTCTCGCCGGTTTCCGCGTTCCACAGGCGAGCCGTTTTGTCCCGACTAGCCGAGGCGAGAAAGCGACCGTCCGGGGAAAAAGAGATGCCTATCACGGAGCTTCGATGCCCCTCCAGCGTTTTGGTTTTTTGTCCCGTTTTCAAATCCCAAAATATTATATCGCCGCGCGCCGCGGCAAGATAACGCCCGTCGGGAGAAAACGCAAGCACGTCAATATAGCCTCCGGTTTCCAATGTTTGGAGCGGACTTCCGGTTTGCGTATCGTAAATGACCGTATTGCCTTCCTGACTGCCCACGGCGAGACGACGACCGTCCGGTGAGAAATCAATTGCTACCGACCAGCTTTTTAATTTTAACGCTCGCAGTTGTTTGCCCGACTTGACGCTCCAGATTATAACTTGTTGATCGTAACCGCTCGAAGCCAGCAGTTGATTGTCCGGCGAAAAGCAAACCGCATAGACTTCGCCTCGATGTCCGCGCAGCACTTGATTTACTTTTCCCGCTTTCGCGTCCCACAGGTGAACTGTTTGATCAATGCTTGCGCTTGCTATCAGCCTGCCGTCACCCGATACGTCAATTGCCGACACCGCATTTGTATGACCGCGCAAAATCTGCTCAGTCGCCGCTAAAGACTGGAAAACGGGATAAATTGAAATCAGCAGGTGAAAAACAATTGTAGTAACGGTTAATTTACCCGCGAACGGACTTTGACGAATCATTTTTTCTCCTCCTTCGCTTCCGGTAACTGGAATATTCTTTTGCCCTGGCGAGTGACGATAACGTTTGGGCTGTCTCCGACGGCAATGAGACGGACGGAATGGCGATTATCGCTGTCGTGTATTTGCAAATTTGCGCCTTTTTCGTCGTTGGCGAGAAACATCGCCGTTTGCCCCTGCACCGTGTCGAGCGTCAAAGCCACTGTTCCCGGCTCGTCTGAAGTAAAATACCCGCTTCGCTCGTTGCCTTCGGCGTCCATTAATAAAATTCCTGATACCGCTCCGTTTCGTTTATATCGCTTTCCCAGAAGCAGCGGGTCGGGAAGCGGCGCGCCGATTTGAACTCGTTCCCTGCCTTTTTCGTCAACTATTATCAATCCGCGCGCTCGCAGCACAGAGTCCGGTGCGGCAACCGAACCGGCATTTGTTTTTCCGATAAAAACAGATACTGAGACAGCCGCCGTCATTAAAAACAGCAGCGTATAAAATCCCCAACTCAAACGACGGTTTTGCCGCTCAAGCTTGGCGACGGTTTCTTTAATTTCTTTTATTTCATTTTCTTCAATCATTTTTCTCTTGGGGTAAACAAATCAGAGTTATCGGCAGCTCGAAAATTGCCTTTTGTCAGAGCATCAAGAGTTGCAAGACTGTTTGTAAATTGAAAATCAGTGAATGCCGGAAAATTTCGCAAGAGTGACGGAAAATAATGGATGAGCTATTCGCCGTTTTGCCGGAGCTTAAAATAAAAATGCTTGATATTCAAATGCATTTTTATTTTCGGCGAGTACGAGAACGTACAGACGACGTATTTTTTTGAAAATAATTATAGGAAAGATTTTTGTAACTTCGGGTTTTTATTATCTCCCTAACATCTGCTTTTTAGTTGTCGAAAACCGAAGTTTATTTTTCATACAATTTGAAAGGCGGTTCAAAGCGATGAAACGGCAAATTGCAATTATCAGCGACTGCGCATCTCCACTAAAAACCGGCGACGATCAATGCGTTTATGTCGCTGATTTAGCCGAAAATCTCGCCGCCGTCGGCTACGAAATTGACGTTTTTACCCGCCGCGATTCGCCCCATCAGCCGGAGATTGTTTATCCGTCGGAAAACCTGCGCGTCATTCACATTCCGGCTGGACCGGCGAGCGCGGTCGAAAAACAGGATTTGCTCCGTCTGATGCCGCAGTTTACGTCGTTTGTTTTAGGGCATTTCAAACAAAAAGATTACGACCTGATCCACGCGAATTTCTTTCTGTCAGGGTTGACGGCTCTTAATCTTCACCGCGCGACGGAGACTCCTTTTGTCGTTTCATTTCACGGACTCGGACGCGCCGCGAAAACGGACGATTTCCCGATTGTTCGTCAGGAAATCGAAGACCGAATCGTGCGCGAAGCCGATGCGATTTTAGCCGCATCAGCGCGCGAAGAAAAAGATTTAAAATTTTTGTATGACGCTCCGCCGGAAAAAGTCTTTGTCGTTCCGACGCCGAAAGACGACGAAGCGTGGAAGCAGACAACTGAAAAAATCAGCCGGATTTACGAAAACATTTTGACCAACAAAATCTTGCTTTCGGCGACGATTAGAGCCGCGCTGCAAAATTTTCGGCAGCAAGCGCCGAAAATGGCTTTGTCGTTAAATCAGTTGCCGGATAAACAAAATTCTCAAAATCTGATTTCTTAAAATTCTTTCTTTGCTGAAGTTATTCAATTTTTGCCGGTTCTTTCGGCGGATTTGTCGTTGAGATGACAATTGTTTCGGTTGGCGATTTCATTTCGTAAACAATTCCGCGCCAGGCGATTTTTCTGGAAAGAGCGGCGCAAATCGAGTTGTAGAGATAAACGGGCGGCGTCAGCGGAAACATGAGAATTTGCGCTAAAGAACTTTCTTTTAGCTCTCTTCCGTAATCTTTTAAAATTAATTTTATGGCTTCGAGCCTGAGCCACGCCTTGCCCGCGCCGAGCGCGAAAATTACGAGCAGCAGCAGGAGCGGCAGCCAAAACGATTCGCCGGAAACAATGCGCCAAACAATCAAAAGCAAAAGCGAGTAAAAAGTTAAGGTGAAAAGCAAGCCGCCGAGCAATGATGTGAGCCAGAAATGCCCGGCATAAACGCGCGTGATTTTCATCTGTCTGGTTGTAAATTCGAGCATTTCGCCGAAGCTGCAATCTTCAAACGAAGCAATTAAACACTGCGGAACAAAACGAATTTTCAGCTCGTTTTGCCGCATTGCGGCGGTCACGGTGAAATCATCGGAAAGCGTGCCGCGCCAACGGTCGCTGATTTTTATTCGTTCA
This sequence comes from Pyrinomonadaceae bacterium, assembly GCA_036388775.1. Classification (GTDB taxonomy): domain Bacteria; phylum Acidobacteriota; class Blastocatellia; order Pyrinomonadales; family Pyrinomonadaceae; genus JALZCH01. The sequence continues at coordinate 19,411 of DASVRD010000002.1, forward strand.
AACGTCGGTCGCCGCATTGCCATCGAACCGCCCCAGCAAAAGTTGTTCGCGGCGTTTTCGCCCAATGCCGAGGCAATCGAAGCGTTCCAAACCGATTGCATTTCCGAGCCGAAATTTCGATTTTTTGAAATAAACCAGCGATAGCCGGTGGTCGCGCCGATTTGTTTGTCCGCGAGCGGCGCAACCAGATTTCGCAGCCAATTTCTCCCGACGCGCGCGTCCGAATCAACAAAAACGAAAATCTCGCTTTTATCCGAAACGTCTCGAACCGCGTGCCGCAAATTATGAACTTTCTGCCCGGTGTCGGTCGCTCGCCCGGCGACGACTAGCTTTGAAACCGCTTCGGTCGCCACGCCTTTCCACGCTTTTTCAATTACCGGAACCGCCGCGTCCTCGGCGTCGTCAACAGCAAAAATGATTTCGTAAGCCGGATAATCCTGCCGGTAAAGCGCTCGCAGATTTTCTTTCAAATTTTCATCCAACCCGCGACAAGGCACGATGATGCTCGCAAACGGCGTGAAATCGGATTTGGGTTTTGCCAATTCTCTTTTAAAAAAATCGAGATAACGAAAGCCGCCGCGCAAGCTCATAATGCTCAGATAAATCAGGACTGCGGCAAATAAATAAAGTAAATAAATCACGGTTAAACTTTTACACTGGCTGCGCTTTTATGCAACACAATTTATTTAATATAGAGCAAAGTTTCGGCGCTAAAATAAAATTGAATCATGCAAATCGAGAATTACTCTTTTGGCGAGACAGGGGATTTTTCATAGAGCGAAATAAAACGTTTATCGCAATCCTTTTAGCAAAACCGCATCGTGAAGCCATCCGCCCTGAATGACTGCGAAGGTTTTACCGTCCGGTGAAACTGACAGACCATAACCTTCGGTAATTTCTTCATCACCTAAGGCTCGGATTTGGCGCGGCGTTTCTTCATCAAGCTGTTGAAACCATAAAACTTTATTTACAAAACCGGGATTAGCTGTAATGTATGCCAGATTTTTCCCGTCCGGCATCCAGGCAATGTGCATTAAAATTAATTTTTTGTCCGCTAAATGAAAGGTTTTCACGGTTTGTCCGTCAGCCAGTGAGACAATAGTCAAAATTCTTTCGTCGCCTTGTCTTTCGGAAAAAGCTACCTGTTTACCGTCCGGCGAAAAGGCGAAACGCGGTTTTGCTTTATTCAAAACGAGCTGCTGTTCTCCGGTTTTCGCGGAAATGCGCCATAGCATACTGGCAGAGATATGACGGTAATAAACCCATTCGCCGTCGGGCGAAACAAACACCGGCGCGCCGCCATCCGTCTGAGTCATTTGTGTTTGATTGCTTCCGTCGGTGTTCATCCGCCACAACTGTCCGGAGCCTGATTTGTTTGACACGAAAAATACCGATTTATTGTCAGGCGAAACGATTGGGGCGAATTCGTCCGCCGGATTATTGGTTAATTGTCGTTGACCGCTTCCGTCAGGATTGATACTCCATATTTCGTCGTTGCCCGACATCATTGAAGAAAAATAGATTTTACCGTCCGGGGCAAACGACGCTGAGGAGGCGTTGGTTAAAACAGAGATGTCTGAAGGATTTTCCCGAGTAATCAACCTAATCCGAAAGTTTTCTTTAAAGTGCGTCGTAACCATTGCGGTCGCATCTTTATTCATATTCAACACCGCATAAGATTCGGAATCGTTTGTTAACGGCGATGCCTCGCGAGTAGCGGCAGAAACTTGCCAGATGCGAAAGTTTTTGTTGGGAAATCTTGATGCCGTGATGAGCAAACCGCTTTTGTCCGGTAGCCAGACTACGTTTTTGATGTCGTAAAACTTCTCAGTGATTAATTCGCGCTCCGCGCCGCTTTCCAGTTCGACTTCCTTTAGTTCAAATTCGTTCGAAGAGGTTACCGATTGACCCGTGGCAAAGGCGATTGATTTTCCGTCGGGCGCAAAGCGATTCCCTCCGATGCGAAACGGGTGCGAACGAGAAACGATTTTCCTTTCGTTTTTGCCGTCGTCGGCGTCGGCAATGTAGAGCGAACAGAATTCCTCCTTCTGTTGCGGACAGCGCACGAAAGAGATTTGCTTACCGTCGGGCGAAATGCTCATCCAGCCAAGTTCCGTCCCGCTCAGAATTTTTTGTGGAATTCCGCCGAAAATAGAAACGCGGTAAATGCTTTCCGGGTCACCCGACAAACGTACCCCGCGGGCGAAGTAAAGAGTTTTTTCATCCGGTGAGACGGCAAGCGCGAAATATTGTTCATCAGACGGCGGAATTATCTCAACGCTGTTTCCGGTTTCGAGTTCCCTTAGCCAGACGCTTTGTTTTTCGGCGCCTGTGCCGTTGGTATAAATCACATTTTTTCCGTCAGGCGAAAGAACGGCAACGGTTACTTTGCCGGTGGTCGAAAGTTTTTCGGAAGAAAACGGCGCGGATAAAATCGGCGCATTCGGCGCGAAACTTTTGCTTCGCGCGTACCACAAACCGATAAAAATTGCTGCCAGGAGCAAACCGCCAATGCCGAGAAAAATCGGCGCATGAGATTTTTTTCTTGTCGGCAAAACCGTCGGTTTTTCAGTAAAAGCAATTTCCGCAGGCGGAGAAACGATTGACGCACCCGCTTCCGACTGGGGCTGGTTTATTTCCCCCGATTCGTTATTTTCCTCAGGCTGGTCCGCTTGGTAAAGTTTGAGTTCTACGGGAATTTCTTTAACATCGGCGATAAAACGATAGCCGTGCTGACGAACCGTTTTGATGTATTTGGGATTATGCGCATCATCGTCTAAAGCTTTTCGCAACTGGCGAATATTAAAGGTCAGATTGCTGTCTTCGACAAAACTACCCGCCCAGATTTTTTCCATCAATTCATTTTTGCCGAGCAGCCGTCCGTGATTTTCAACAAGGAGCGAAAGCAGTTCAAAACCCTTTGGAGTGAGTTCGACGGGCTGGTCGCCGCGCAAAAGAATTCGTTCTTTCGGGTCGAGACGAAATTCTCCGAATTCATATAAGTGCTTGAGCGGCGCGGACATAATATACTTCCGGGAAAGGTCTAATCTAATTCTAATCTGTTTCTCATTTGGCAGCCCGAAAGCCGAAAAGATTAATTCGAGACGCCAAAAAAGCTCTCATTTAATTCTAATTTATTTCTCATGCAATTTAATTTCAATCCCACGTATGGTGAATGACCGAGATTGTTCCGGCAGAACATTTCAAGTCGCGGTGCGAACGGACGCGAATATTTTTGACATTTATAAAAACAAAACATTTTTTCATCTTCGTTCGCCGGGAAAATTCAAAAAACAGAGAAATTAAAAAGGAGTTAATAATTATGCATGATGCAATAGCAACCAAAACGAAAGCCCTGCAATATGATTATCGCGAAACCTTAGCCGCTTCGCAACGCGTGAACTGGCGAATCGAAGACATTATCGGCGGCGACAAACAGCTTGATTTTAATAAGCCGTTTATGCCCGAATCGCTCGTCAGAGTCGAGCAGTTGCCGTTCTTAAACGCCGAGGAGAAACGAATCTTGAACCAAATTCGCGGACACGCATATCTGTGCATCTTCGGTCTGGTCGAAGAATTCATTTTGCCGTTTGTGCTTGATCACGTTCGCCCGTCGCTCGATGAAAACGATTATCGCGTGCGCGCTTTTCTGCAGTTTGCCGGCGAAGAAGCCAAGCATATCCAACTGTTCAAAGCGTTTACGGAAGAATTTCACAAAAAGTTTTCGACCGAATGCGCCGTCATCGGACCGCCCGCCGAGGTGGCAAAAGCGGTTTTGTCGCATCAGCCTTTGGCAGTCGCGCTCGTCATCCTCCAAATCGAATGGATGTCGCAGCTACACTATATTGACAGCATTAAAGATAATCAAGAGCTTGACCCGCAATTCAAAAGTCTGCTCAAAAATCACTGGCTCGAAGAAGCCCAGCACGCCAAGCTCGACACTCTGATGATCGAAGCGCTCGCCGGCGGAATGACCGAACAGCAAATCGAATCGGCGGTTGACGAATATCTGGCAATCGGCGGATTTCTCGACGGCGGATTAAAACAGCAGACGTTTTTCGATATGGAAGCGCTCGAAAGAGCGACGGGAAGACAATTGTCCGAAACCGAACGCGAAGAATTTATGACGATTCAGCATCAAGCCGACCGCTGGACGTATCTCGGTTCGGGAATGACACACCCGAAATTCCTGGAAACGCTCGGAAAATTGAGTCCCGCGCAAAGAAAACGCATCGAGGAAATTGCCCCGGTATTTTGTTAAAGGCGCAGAGTCCCGTCAATTAAGCCGCCACGCGAAATTGTCTGTCACCGCTTTGTAATCCTGGTGGTCGGGGATTCTCGCGTTCGGCTGCGGGGCGCGGATTCGGCGTCAACTGTGACAAAACTTCCCGGAGAAATTGGAGAGAAAAGATATGAGTGGAAATTATACAACAAACGTAAAGAGCGCTAATAACGCAAATGATGAAGTGATTGTAGAGAACGCGATCAGAGAATATGCGAAAGGTCTTTTAGAGGATGACGTTATCGGTGAATACGAATGTCAGATCGCAGAATGGGAGATGTTTCTGAATAAGGTTCTCGATGCCGAAAGACTGGCTCTCAAAAATCACGAAGATACACTGAAAAGTGTTTTAAACGAACAGCAGCAACAAGATCAATTGGGTGCAATGTTTGCAATGATGGCGCTCTCTCTGGCTTCCGGTCCCGCGCTTTCTTGGATCGTCGGCGCAATCGAAACCAGGGTCTTCCCGAAATATTTTTCGATGCGCCAAAATACGTCTCAAAAGGTTTTATTGGAACATAAAAACAACACCACACCGACGTTTTTTACCAGGTATCGAAGCGAGAACGAATACAACCAGGTGGCGGCAAAGGTTTTTGGAGAGTTTACCGCTAATGTGGTGCAAAAAGGGTACATTGATCCGATAAATTATTACATCTCGAAATTGCCCGAGCGAAACGCCGGTAATAACAATAGGTCATATCAGGAATTAACCGCCATCGCTCTGATCCCGGATAACGACAACAGCGACAACCTGTATAAAAGTCTGAAAACCCGCATCGAGAACGCTCTTAAGGAAGAAATAATGACGACCAGAAGCCGAATTCGGGAGTTGGCATTGAACGTCAGACGCGACACCCAATTCGGCAAAACAATGCTGAACATCCTCTACAAGCTAAATCCGCAGGCTGAAAAATGGGGGCTTCGGGAAAAACAGAAAGCGGCGGAATTATTTATTGAAAATTGGATTGACGGCTGCCGCGCGGAATGGGCAAAGAAATGGCTTTATTTCGGCAACAATCCGCCGACCACTTCGATTTATGAAATGAGCCGCAGGCTTGAGCGTGAAATCTGGAAGATGTGGATTCTCGATCAGGAATTCAAATTCCATAAAACGGAACCGACGGATAATCAGGACGGCGTCACCCTGATCGGATTCAAGTGGGTTGAGGGACGCAATAAAATTAAGCTTCACAAACTCATTGTCGAAAGACTGATTGATCTCGGCGTCGTCATTCCGCAAACAAGCAAACAATTCGAGGCGCTAAACGAGCGCAATTTCGGCAAATCGAACAAAGAAATCCCGAGTGTTTTCGTTGACGACACGGTTGATAGCCCCGAGGAACTGGCAGAAATACAAAGCTGGGCTAAGAATCACACGACCGAGCTGCTTAACGGCAAATTCGACACTACGCCGCGAGGAATCGGGTCAATTGTCAATGTTCACAAAGCATGTATAGGAAAAAGGCGGTGACTCAAAAACGAGAACCAGCGTCAATTTTTAGAAAAAGGACTGAAATCATGAAAAGAAATTTAGCAAAAACATTTGTATTTTTAAGCCTTATCGCGTTCGGCACAGGCGTATGTTTGGCGCAGATAACGGTCGTTCTTCCGAAAATAAAAATCGGAAAATCGGTAAAGGAGCTGCCGAAAATCAAGGATGAGAATACAAATACAATAACAACGAACACAACAACGACCACAAACGGAAATTTGAATCCGAAAACGTCTGGTTCAAAGTTGATTTACGAAAATCAGTACCCGACGAACGTGCCGGTTTTTCTGAAAAACTCGATTTACGTCGAGGCTATAACCACGGACGAATACTGGAAAATGAAAGGACAGAAAAATTATTCGAGCTGGATTCCGAAGATTCGTTTCAATCAGTTTTACAACGAGGAGAAAGTTTTAAATTACACGGTCGAATATTTCAACCCGGACGGCTCGGCGTGGTACGGCGAAAATTTGGAGTCAAGCGGCAGAAACGCCGACCGCACGGTTTTGTATCAAAGTCCGAGTCCGTATGGAAACGGCGTTATTGATACTAAAACAACCAATGGGACGGGCGTTTATTCGTTCAAAATTACCAATCAGGACACAAAAGAAGTTCTTTATCAAGGCAAATTCAAAGTCGGAAAATACACCCGCGCCCAAAGCCCGCAGGAGAAAAACAAATTCGGTTTCTACGTCGAACACGATTGGCTGCTGCCGTTCGGACATATCGGATTTCACTTTAGCGGTTTGGAATTCGGCGGAATGTCGCCGCAGGTCAGCGTTTGGCTGAAAGGCGCGGTTGAGGCGAACGAACTCGAAGCTCGCGTTTTTTACAAAGGGCAGCAAATCGCTTCAACCAAAGACAGCGGCGGCGCGGCGGATTACGACCCCAGACAATCGGACTACGCGGCGGCTTTCGTTCCAAGCAACGTCTGGAAACGCTGGCAGTTTACCTGGGGAAACTTCCTGTTCGACAACAACGGCAGCTTTAACCGCGAGAATTACCCGGACGCTTTTTACGCCGACAAAAATCCGGGCGATTACACAATCAAAATCTATCGCAGCGGCGCGCAAATCCGCGAGTTGGGCTTTACCATCGGCGCTGACGGCAGATTCGCCGCTCCCGCTTATACAAATCAGATTCCTTTGCCGTATCACGCGATAATCGTGCCGGTAAAAGTTATCGGAACGACGGAGAAATGGGACGCGGCGGCTTGGAAAACCGAGGCTTTCTACGGAAATCCTTTGAACGGATTCGCAGTCCAATAAGCGTTTGCGCAAATTGCTTTTGAATTGAAAGAGAAAAATGCCTGCGAAGGTGAAACGGAAAGCCGCTTTTAATTAAATAATCCGGCGGCAGAATGAAAGAGATAAATGTATGGAATCTTTTTATAAACAAACAACCATCGCGTGCACGATGCTGCCAGCCGCGTTTTCCGCAAAATCATATCCGGTTGAAACAATGTTTAATTTACATTACCAAATCGTTCTGCGTGTTGCGGACGAGGCAAATCCGATTGAGGAAAAATGGCGCTTGCAGTTTTATAAATATCTCGCAAGCTGCGTCAAAATCTGCGGCGGAAGAGTTGAAACAATCGGCGGCGCGCCGAATCAGGTGCATTTGCTCATCGCTTTATGCTCGACGAAAGCTCTCGCCCAATTTGTGCGTGAGTTGAGATTACTTTCTCAAACCTGGGTGCGGCGAAAATTGCAAATTCCCGATTTCGCCTGGCAGGAAGGCGGCGAAGCTTTTACCGTCAGCCTGACGCAGCTCGCACGAGTCAAAGCTTTCATTCAACGGCGCGACGCACATTATCGGCAACACAGTTCGCAGCAGGAATAAGCCTAACATTGGCAAAAAAAGGAGAAAGAAATGCCTGCAAAAAGGAAGTAATCATCGTCCGCGAACTGATCCACGCCGGATGCAAAACGCGGTCGCTCCGGGCGGCTGAAACCCGTAGCCGCAACTAGTTTCAATCACAAAAACAAACCCTTTTCCCGGCTCTGCTTTACAGGAGCGGATAAAGCTGCGCGCGGCGTCGCCCGCAGAAACGGGTTGGATAAATCAACGATTGGCTGTGCTGCCAATCAAAACCTAAAACTAAAAATTCAAATAATAAGGAGAAAGTAAATGCAAATCATAAACATACAACATATCGTCAGGCTTATTGTTTTGCTCGGCACCGTCGCCGGGTTAACGCTCGCCTTTAACACGTCCGCCAGAGCGGGCGACAACAAAGCGCCGGAATTGCCGCCCTCGTGCGAGAAATTGCAGGTGCCCGCGGGAAATAAAGTGTCCTTTCACGTTTACGCGATTGGCGTGCAGGTTTACAGATGGAACGGCGCTAGCTGGGATTTTGTCGCGCCTGTGGCGAATTTGTACGCCGACGAGGATTTTCAAGGGCAGGTCGGCATTCATTACGCCGGACCGACCTGGGAAAGCAACAGCGGGAGCAAAGTAGTCGCCAAGCGCCTGGAAGGTTGTGACCCCAATCCCAACGCCATTTCCTGGCTGCTGCTTCAAACGGTTTCGAGTGAGGGACCAGGCATTTTCAGGAAGGTAACCTATATCCAGCGAGTGAACACGAGCGGCGGTTTACGTCCCGCCACTTCCGGCTCTGTTATCGGCGAAGAGGCAAGAGTGCCGTACACGACAGAGTACTTATTCTATCGCGCGCAATAAGGCAAATGTGTTGTCCCGGAAATTCGGGACAACACATCTTTCAGTGAACACAAAACAAATAGAAATAAACGGAAAAATAATATGAATAAGCTTAAGCAATACTTATCGTTACCAATCGGACTTTCAATGATATTCTTTGTCGCAGGCTCTGCTTTCGGGCAGAAATCGAGCGAAGCGAAGAATGCAAATGAGAACGCTGCGGCAAATGCCAATGCCGCAAATATCCAGACGGTTGATGCCAGACAAAGCGGCGAGTGGAATGTCGGAATTAATCCGACAAAAAATACCGTTCAGCTTGCGAACACAACGTCGAATCCGCTGCCGGTGAAAGTCGTCGAAAGCGGCGCGAGAAGACCGTTTCAAACACGGATTTCGTTAAATGTCGAATCAGGCGGAGGTCTCGCGTCCGGTTTTTTGCCGATTCCCGCCGGTAAACGATTCGTCATCGAAAACGTCTCGGCAATCGCCCGAACTCCCGTCGGTCTGCGGATGGATATTAATTATTTCACTTATTTTGACGACGATTTCGACGGCATCGCCGACATCAACGACATCACGTTTCACCGGTTCGTGCTGACCGAACAGGGTACGTTCAACAACCAGGCGACGGCGACGGCTAATCATAAGGTTCTGGTATTTGCAGAAGAACAAATCGGACAAGGGCATTACCAGATAGGCGTGCGCGTCACCCTGAGCGGACCCAATACAGCCCACGCGCAAGGACAAATAACTTTTTCCGGTTATCTGGAAGATTTGCCGCCGCAGCAATAGGGCACAATGACGGTTTCTGCGATTGCCGCGCGTTGTTCTCGTGACAATCGCAGAAACGATTAATCACTTAAATTATATTCAAACAAAAGAGAGGAAATAATATTTATGAATGCAACGATATTGCAGATGACTCCGGAAATGGAAACGTTAAAGACAAAATTGAAAGCGACCTGGGTTTCCGGCGACTTCGGTAAAATCGCCGAATCTTTCACCGTTGGAGCAGCCGAATTTGTCGAGAGGTTAAATTTAAAACCCGGAATGCGCGTTCTTGACGTGGCTTGCGGCAACGGCAATCAATCAATCCCGGCGGCATTGACGGGAGCCGAAGTAACAGGCGTTGATATTGCGCCGAATCTTATCGAACAAGCACGAAAACGAGCCGCAAGTGCAGATTTGAGAATTAAATTTGAAGAGGGTGACGCCGAAAATCTGCCTTACGGGGATGCTGAATTTGATGTCGTGATGACAATGTTCGGCGCGATGTTTGCGCCGCGCCCCGAACTGGTTTCGGCTGAACTTATCCGCGTTTGTCGTCCCGGCGGCGTGATTGCGATGGCTAATTGGACTCCGACCGGCTTTGTCGGGCAGATGTTCAAAATTGTCGGCTCGCACGTTCCGCCTCCGCCGAATATGCCTTCGCCTTTGCTTTGGGGAGATGAAACGAAGGTGCGCTTCCGTTTGGGCGAAGGAGTTTCGCAAATCAATTTTGAGCCGCGCTTGATTTCATTTACGTTTCCGTTCAGCGTGCCGGAAACGGTCGAATACTGGCGCGAGTTTTACGGTCCGACGCACAAAGCCTTTGCCGCGCTCGATGCCGACGGACAAACCGCTTTGCGGCGGGATTTGGAAAAATTATGGGCGGAAAACAATCTCGCTACAGACAGAACAACCGAAATCAAAGCGGAATATCTTGAAGTAACGGCAGTTCGCAATGAATAAGCTTACGAACTAAAAAATGGAAAACAAATGCTTCGCTAGACTCGTTTAACTCTGTGATTTAAACTCAAAATTATGGATGAAGCAGTAGTTCCAAATTCAATTCGTTGTCGTTATTGCGGTCAGCGCAATCAGGTTAAAACCAATGGAAACGCGGGCGGGGGAAACGCGGTTTGCGGAAAATGCCGTTTGCCGCTTTCCGACGCGCCGCACAAAAAATTCGCGGATTTAAACAAACACGATTATGTTCACCCGGAGGACAGCCGCGCGCTCGCCGCTCTGCGCGCGATTCCCGGTATTGATTCGGCTTTAAAGAAATTGCTCGCCGTGACGGGCGAATCGGCGATTCGCGTTTCGTTTATGGCTTCGGCGGTTAAAGTCACGCCGCTGCAATGTCCCGATTTATACGCCAAATTGCAAATCGCCTGCACGACGCTCGGCGTTGATATGCCGGAGCTTTACGTCCAGCAAAGCCCGATTGTTAATGCTTTTACAGGCGGAGTCGAAAAACCGATTATCGTTTTGCACTCGTCTCTGATTGAAAGATTGACGGACGAAGAAGTTTTGGCGGTCGTCGCGCACGAAGTCGGGCATATTCACGCCGAACACGTTCTTTATTTAACCGCCGCCAGATTAATCGAAGCGCTTGCAACCGTTGCGCTCGCGGCGACTCCGGTTGTCGGAATTGTCAAAGACTTGATTACGGCTTCGATGCGCGGCGCTTTGCTCGCCTGGGCGCGGAGGGCGGAATTGTCCTGCGACCGCGCCGCTTTGCTCGTCACGCAGGATGCGAACGTCATCGGGCGGACGATGATGAAATTGTGCGGCGGAACTTTCGCGTCGAAAGTTGATTACGATCTTTTCCTTGAACAAGCGCGCGAGTTTCAAGCCAACTACGACAAAAAACAGCTCGACCGTTTTTGGGCTGACATTATTTCTTCGGGAATGACGCATCCGTTTCCGGTCTGGCGCGTTGCGGAAATCCTAAAATGGGTTGAAGGCGGCGAGTATCAAAGTCTGATGAACCGCGCTAAGTAAAACAAGTAAATAGTCAATAGTAAATCGCGAATCGTGACTGGAAAATTACGATTCGCGATTTACTATTTACGATTCACTATTGAACGATTTACTAAATCCTTGAATTAAGGTAATAAAGATGGAAAAGGAAATTCGCGGTTTCCTTTTTCAAAACGATGGCAAACCAGTCGCAATCAGCCGCCGCCAGTTTAAACCAAAACGCAAAAATTCATATCGCCGCAGTTGTTTTTCTGGTGGCGATTGTTTGTTTGTCGGCGGCACTCGCGCTGGCGTTTGCCGGAGCGGGTTTAACGCAGTTGCAGCGTTGGCTGCTGACGGTTTTTCTGATTGTGTTTCCAGTTGCCGGACTTGCTTCGTCGGTTTGGCTGATTTTGCGTCATTACAAAAAGCTCGCGCTCGTCGCCAGCGAAGACGATTTTTCGTGGACGACGATGACGCCCGAACAGCAGCGCCGCAAATTAAACCTCGAAGTCGCCCGCATCAAACAGGAAACATCAGAGGACGAAAATCTTCATCAGCTTTATGTCTTTCTGGAAGATTTGGCTTTGCGGCAAGTCGAAGCGGAAAATCAAATGCCGCTTCTCCGCCATATTGTTTTGGAAGGCGTGCCGTTTGACGGCGTGACGATCAAAGACGGGCGGGTTTTCTGCGTCGAAGTCACATTTTTGGTCGTCCCGGATTTGCCGCAGGAAAAGGTTGACGCGCTGCTTGATAAAGTCGAGTACGCCGCGCGCCGCGTCCGTCAAAAAGTCCCGGCGATGCGCGTCCGGCTGCTGCTCGCTCTCGTCACCAGATTAAATCAGCAAGCCGAAAATCGTCTGCGTACTTCGCTCGCGGAAAAATTCTCGCTCACGCCGGTTGATGTTGACGTGCGCTTTTTGCCGCACGATTCTCTCCAAAAAACTTTTATTGCGGAATAGCATCGGCAGTTAAAATCGGCTTTTCGTAGGGCGGAACATCAACGCCGTAACCGGGAATGCGGATGCAGGCTGCAAAATGATTCGGCGTGATTTCTTTTAATTCCGGCTCGATTTCCGCGCATTCTTTGATGGCAAACGGACAGCGCGTGCGAAAACGGCAGCCCGAAGGCGGATTAATCGGCGTCGGCACGTCGCCTTTTAAAATAATTCGGTCGCGTTTTATTTTCGGATCGGGAACGGGAATCGCCGACAAAAGTGCCTGCGTGTAAGGCATCAGCGGGTTGGCGTAAAGCCCGGCGGCGGGCGCGATTTCGACGATTTTTCCGAGATACATTACCGCGACGCGCTGCGAAATATGCTCGACGACCGCCAAACCGTGTGAGATAAAAAGATACGTCAAACCGAATTCGGATTGTAAATCCTGCAAAAGATTGACGACCTGCGCCTGCACGGAAACATCGAGGGCGGAAACCGGCTCGTCGCAAATAATCAATTTCGGATTCAAAGCCAGCGCGCGCGCAATTCCCAAACGCTGTCGCTGCCCGCCCGAAAATTCGTGCGGATAACGATACATATAATCGGGATTCAAACCGACTTTCTGTAAAAGCTCGGCGACGCGAGCTTTCTGTTCGTTTTTGCCGCCGATGCCGTGAATCTTTAGCGGTTCGGAAACGATTGAAAGAATAGTCAGACGCGGATTTAAGCTGGCATACGGGTCTTGAAAAATAATCTGCATCTCGCGCCGCAGTTTTTGCAAACCGTTTTTGCTCGTTTTTAAAATATTTTCGCCTTCAAACAAAACCTCTCCGGCGGTCGGTTCCTGAAGGCGCAAAATGTTGCGCCCGACGGTTGATTTTCCGCAGCCCGATTCGCCGACCAGCCCCAAAGTTTCGCCCGCCAAAATATCAAACGAAACGCCGTCAACCGCTTTGACCACATCGTCGCTGCCTTCAATCGGGAAATGTTTGACGAGATTGCGAACTTGAACAAGCTCTTTTTTTTCCATTTTTGCCGTTGCCGCATTATTTATCATTTTTCTTTTTAGCTTTGACGAGTTTGAGCGGCGGAAATTCTACTCGGCGATAAATTTCATCCAGAGTGAGCTCACAGCCGATTGATTCAAAAACTATTTTTTCATTTGGTTCGGTATATTCATAAAGTTTCCAGAAACCATCCGATTGGCGAACATAATGTTCAACGCTCATTGTGTTTTGCGAAATCAAAACGTAGTCGGTCAAACTCTCCAAACGCCGATACGATTTTGACTTTTCGCCGCGGTCACGTGCTTCGGTTGATTTTGACAACACTTCACAAATTACTGTGGGATTTTCCAGCGTATCGAAAATGTTCGGAACGAGCCGAACTTCACCGCAAACGACAGTTACATCAGGGTAAACATAAGTCGTTTCGCCGGCTTCGACACGCAAATCACCGAAATGGACTTCGCAGTTCTTATTTCTGAGTTGAATCGCTAGCTCTGTTCCAGCGTTGCTGGCAATCAAACTATGATTTCGTTTGCTGCCAGCCATTGCAAAAACTTCGCCGTCAATATATTCGTGCCTAATTTTCGACCGTCTCTCAAACGCCAAATATTCTTCAACGGTCATCACACGCTCTTTAGTTAATGCTTGTGCCATTGTTATTCTTTCTCGACACTCGGATTTTCGTACAAAACGCAACGCGCCGCTGCCCGATTTTCGACATTATAAAGCGGCATCGGATCGTGTGTGCAGCGTTTGTGAACGTGCGGGCAGCGCGGCGCGAAATGACAGCCGGGCGGCAGATTTGTCGGCGACGGAACGATTCCTTCGATTGTTTCCAAACGTTTGTTTCGTGTTACGCCTTCCATCGTCAGTTTCGGAACTGAGCGCAATAGACCTTGCGTGTACGGGTGTTTCGGACGCTCAAAAATTTCATCAACGCCGGATTCTTCGACAATTCGCCCCGTGTACATCACGCACACGCGGTCGGCGACTTCGGCGACGACGCCTAAATCGTGCGTGATGAGCAAAACGGCGAGGCGGCGGGTTTTTCGCAAATTATCAATCAAATCGAGTATCTGCGCCTGAATCGTCACGTCGAGCGCGGTTGTCGGTTCGTCCGCGATTAGCAGTTCGGGGTCGCAAGCTAAAGCCATCGCAATCATCACGCGCTGGCGCATTCCGCCGGAAAGCTGATGCGGATAATCGTCAACGCGCCGCGCCGGGTCTGGGATGGAGACTTCGCGCATCGCTTCGATTGCCGCTTCGTAAGCCTGTTTGCGCGACAAACCGCGATGCAGCCGGATGGCTTCGGCAATCTGTTCGCCGACGGTGTAAACCGGATTGAGCGAAGTCATCGGGTCCTGGAAAATCATCGAAATGTCGTCGCCGCGAATTTGCCGCATCCGTTCATCGCTGAGCTTTAAAAGATTTTCGGCTTGCTTGTAATTTGCGCCTTGAAACCAAACCTCGCCGCCGACAATTTTTCCAGGCGACGCGATCAGCCGCATAATCGAAAGCGCGGTGATTGATTTCCCGCAGCCGGATTCGCCGACAAGTCCGAGCAATTCGCCCGCTTCGAGATGAAAGCTGACATCGTTGACGGCTTTAACCGTTCCGGCGCGCGTCGGAAAATGGGTTTCTAAATTTTTAACTTCCAATAAACGAGACATTTTAGATTGAGTTTAAAACCGGCGAACTTTTATTTCGTCCTTTTTAATGTTATCAAAGAATTTTTAGACTTGTGTAAATTCCGCTGCTCAAAAGAATGCCTCGAATCGTTTTATTAAGTGACACGCACAACTGCAACGAACAAATCAGCGTTCCCGACGGCGATATTCTGATTCATGCGGGCGACGCGACAAATCGCGGGCAGGTTGATGAAATCGTCGCTTTCAACGAATGGTTTTCCGGCTTTCCGCACAAACACAAAATCTTTGTCGCCGGAAATCACGATTGGCTGTTTGAGACGCGCCCGAAATATGCTCGAAGTCTTTTGGCGGAAAACGTCGTTTATTTACAGGATTCGTCGGTCGAAATTTTAGGCTTAAAAATTTACGGCTCGCCCTGGCAGCCGCGTTTTTTTGATTGGGCTTTTAATTTAAATCGCGGCGGCGAAATGGCGGAAAAATGGAAATTGATTCCGAACGAAGTTGATATTTTAATCACGCACGGTCCGCCGTTCGGAATTTTGGACGAAACGCCTCGCGGCGATTTTGCCGGATGCGAAGAATTGCGGAAAAGAGTCGAAGAAATACGCCCGCAGCTTCACGTTTTCGGGCATATTCATTTTGGCTACGGTACGGAGGAAAAATTCGGCGTGCGATTTGTCAACGCTTCAAACTGCGACGAAGATTATTTGCCGACGAATTTGCCGATTGTCGTTGATTTGTAAAAATTGATAATCACATTTAATTCTCTGTGTTCTCTGTGGTGAGATTTATCTTGAAAAAATCTGCACAGAGAAGTCACAGAGGAAACACGGAGAGATTTTTCGGGCATAAATTGCCAAACAGAATTTTTTAGGAAATGGAAACCGAAGTTTCACTGTCAAAAGCCGAAAACCGTGAGTTGGCTTTGAAGCCGACTGCCGAAGAACTCGCCGTTTTAAATCGGACGGAGCGCGCAGGTTTTTGGCTCACTGAAAAAATGAATCAAGGCGCGTGGAAACGTTTGATGACGTTTTTTCAGCGCCACATCGGTTCTTTGTGGATTTATCTGGGGACTTACAATTTGATGAATGTGTACGGGCTGGACAATTTCGAGAAAACGGATGTTGAAAAACCCGTTTTGCTCGTCGCCAATCACCGCTCATTTTTCGATATGTACACGGTTTCGTCCGTGCTTTTTCGGCGAACCCGACGCCCGATGACTTTGTTTTTTCCGGTTCGCGCCAAATTTTTCTACACTTCGCCGCTCGGCTGGTTCGTTAATCTCGTGATGGGCTGGTTTTCAATGTACCCTCCGTTTTTCCGCGAAGAAAGGGACGCCAAAAAACGCGAGTTCGACAAATTCTCTCTGCGCCGACTGATTGATTTAGCCGGGCACGGGCGAGGACACATCATCGGTTTTCACCCGGAAGGCAAACGAAACAAAGACGCCGCCACGCCTTACGAATTTCTGCCCGCGCAGCCCGGCATCGGCAAAGTAATTATGGCGACGCGCCCTCAAGTCATCCCGGTTTTCATCGCCGGACTCGGAAACGATTTGCCGAAACAAGTTTTAGGAAACTGGTTCGGCGGCGAAAAAGTGAGAATTTATTTCGGAGAGCCGCTCGATTTATCGGAGTTTTACTCCAAAACAGACCGACTTCGCACGCACAAAGAAATTGCGGATTTTCTGATGAGTAAAATCGGCGAGTTAGCGGAACAAGATAAAAAATCGAATGGCTCTTAATTTCAGAAAGCCTGATGAATCATTTACTCAAATCAATAATTTTCTTGATTGCGGTAACTCTGCCTTTTTGGATTGCGGCGCGGATTAAAATTTATGTCTCAAGAAAAAAGCGAAATGAGGAAGCGCCAATTAGAACGGAATTTATCTTAACAACATTTTTTGTTTATTTGATTTTCGTTGCAGCGATTACAGTGATTCCGACACAGATGTCCAGATTTATAAAACCCAATTTTGATGACTTAAACTTTATTCCAATATTCAATTCAATCAAATGCTTTTTGCCGGACGAAACAGGCAAGCCGAAGATGAGCGCATTATGTCATCAAAACATTATTGGAAATATAGTTTTATTTGTCCCGCTTGGAATCCTGTTACCTTTCGCATTAAAGAGATTTCATTCTTTGAAGAGAGTTTTTGTTTTTGCCTTTTGCCTTTCTCTAAGTATTGAAGCAATTCAATTTTTTTCCAGATTCCTCGGTAATTTCAGGGTTGTGGATATTGATGACATTCTTCTAAACACTTTAGGCGCGTGTATAGGTTTCAGTGTTTTATGTCTATGCCGAAGACGCAATCCAACAGATCAATGGAAGTGAGGCGGAAACAGCGATTTTCCTATAACGGCTCCTCTTAATCATTTGCTTGCGCGTAGCCGGTTTCCGCCCGCTTCATCTCAAGCATTATGTGCTTCGGGTTTTCCAGGTAATGCTTGATTTAACACACTAATTTCAAACTTTTTCTCTTTGACCAAGCTCTAAATGTCGTATTTACCATCTACTAAATCACGCGCTCGGGTTAAAATGTTTTTAGAGGAAAAGTTGATGCTTGTGTTTGTAAAATCCGGTTTCTCAAGTCTTTTTTTACTGCTTATTTGTTTGTTTGTCGTTAATGATATTTTTGCTAATGCGCCCGGTAATTCTTGCGGCGGTGTCGGGGGCACTATCAGAATGCAGGATGCAGCGATTCCGCAGCGCGGCGGCGGAACTTTAAACGCTAAGATTTTCGCGCCCGATGCGGCTTTGCAAACCGCGCCTTGTCCATTGATTACGATGCTGCCCGGCGGCGGCGCGGAAATTACGAGCGTTGAGTGGGCGGCGCGGCTTCTCGCCGCTAACGGCTACGTTGTTATTATCACCAAACCGCAAACCGGCGGGAGTCTTAACGATTACAACACGGCGGCGATCAGTGGAATTGATTATCTGGTTTCAAATGCCAGTCCTTATTTGAGTAACACGGACACGGATGCCGTCGGCGCGGTTGGCTGGTCTCTGGGCGCGAGAATTTTGACTCGCACGCAAGAGCAGGATACGCGCATCTCGGCAATTGTCGAATGGGATAATTTAGCAGTCAGCGAAGCGGGAGATTTGGGTTCGCCCGCGTGCACAAATCAGCCGACAACTTTAAGAACGCCGCGCGTTCCCGCACTTGGTCAGGCTTCCGACACCTGCATTGACGGGCGTGCTCCCGATGCAAAGAAAACCGGGTTTAATCGTTGGAGGCAATTTGGTCAACCGGTAATGCAAATCGTTTTTCGCGGCTCAAATCACTTTTGGTGGAGTGCGGCAGGGGGCGAAACACAGCATAATTTAACGCATTATTATACGCAAAACTGGTTCGACCGTTGGTTGAAAGGCGACTTGACTGCGACGAGCAGACTTTTGTCGCGCAACGTTAATAACTATTCGCTCGAAACTTTGCTCAGTCAGACTTTTAATTCCGGCGCGTTTTTCGACGGCTACAATTGCGATGATGTGCGAACGAACTGCCAGCAATCTAATCAAACGGTGACAATCGGCGGAAGAGTTACCGACTCGAACGGGCGCGGTGTTGCCAATGCTCGCGTTGTTTTAACGGGCGATTATCTTTCCGCGCCGCGTTATGCTTTGACCAATCCGCTCGGTTATTACAGATTTATTAATGTTCCGGCTTATTTCGGTTATCAAATGATTGTCTCCGCCAAGAATCGCAGCTTCGCACAACCTTCTGCTGCTTTGACAGTTATTGGAGACACAGCAAACTTAAACTTTACGAGTAACCGATGACGAAGACACGCCCAATAAATCATTGGACTTGAGGCGAAACAGCAACGTTTTAAAAAGATCACCATTTTCCTTTCGGCAGCGTGTTGAGGGATTTTGCCAACTTCAGCATAAACCTTAAAAACACAAATTAGAATATAGTCTCTGCCTTAGCTTCATTGACTTTAAAGCTGAAAAAAGGCTAAACAAAACGAGTATGAAAAAATGCTTTGTCGTTTTGTTTTCGTTTGTTCTCTCGGCGGCTTGTTCGTTTCAGGTCGGGCAGCGCGAAAGCGCGACTGTTGATTCGGCTGCGAGCGCAAACGTGGTTCCGCAGGAAAATAAAAACAATCGGGCTTCCGCGAATACTGAAAATAAAAACGGGGAAACCGTCAAACAATCAATCAATCCGCGCGGCGGGCAAACGATTGACGGGCAGATTAAAGCCGATTGTCTGAAAAACCGGCGTGGCGACAAAGTGCCGGACGCGAAGCAAACTTTTGTGATGGATTTCGAGCCGTTCCGCGACGCTTGTTTCGTTACCTTTCACGATGCCGAATATACAAATCCGCCGCTCGGTTCCGAGTTTCACGTTTACCGCGACGGGAAACCGATTTTTGAGTTTCCGGGTCAATTAAACGGCGCGACGTGCTGGGTTGAAGCCGTTTCGTTTGTTGATTTGAACGAGGACGAATTAAAAGACATCATTGTCGCGGGAATGTGCGGCGCAAAGGCTGGAGCTTACGGCGAAAATATTGTTTACGCGAACACGGGCGACGGTTTTAGAACCAACGAGGACGCCAATTATAAGCTCGCGGATTTTAAACGAATTAAGGAAATCGAAAATTTTGTCAGACGCAACCGGCAGCTTTTCTTCAAATAAAACGGATACGAACCTGCCTTTAATCATCGTCAACCCGACGAGCGCAGGCGGTGACACCGCGCGAATCTGGGCGAAAACCGCCTCGGAAGTTCACCGGCGTTTCGGCGCGTTTGCGGTTGAGTTTACCCGCGCTCCCGGACACGCCAAACAAATCGCGCTCGAAGCGGCGAAACAAGGGCGCTCGCTGATTATCGCGTGCGGCGGCGATGGAACGATTAACGAAGTCGCAAACGGGATTCTGGAATCCGGCGCGCAGGCGGAACTCGGCATTTTGCCTTCCGGCACGGGCGGCGATTTTCGGCGCACTTTTAATATTTCAACTCATCCGGCACAAGCCGCCGCCGATTTGAAAAACGGGAAAACCGAAACGATTGATATCGGGCGTGTGACGTTTGCTGATGAAAACGGGGAAAGCGTTTCGCGTTATTTTTTAGGCGTCGCTTCATTCGGTATCAGCACTTCGGTCCTTAATCGCGTCAAAGCCGATAAACCTTTTGCGTGGCTGCCGCGCGGGCTATCAGGACGCGCAGGTTTCGCCTGGTCAACTTTGCAGACGACGCTTGAAATGAAATACACGCGAGCGCTCGTGACGCTTGACGAAGGGCGCGAGCGCGAAGTTTCCGTCGTTAATTTTTGCGTGGCAAACGCACGTTATTTCGGCGGCGGAATGAAAATCGCACCCGACGCTAAACTTGACGACGGTTTGTTTGACGTGGTGATGATAGGCGAAATTTCCTCAACCAAAATTCTGGCAAATTCTTACAAACTTTACGCCGGAACACATTTCGATGTAGCGGAAGTTCATCACTCGCATGCGAAAAAAGTCGTCATCAATCCTGCGGCTGATGAGAAAACCCGGTTTGAAACCGACGGCGAGTTGCCCGGATTTTTACCCGCCGTTTTTGAGATCGTTCCGCGAGCCTTGAAAATCAGAATCCCGAAAAAATAAAAAGGCTGGAAAGCTCCATTTGAAACTTTCCAGCCGAAAATCGCGTCTTCGCCGATTGGGAATTTAGTAGGTTCTTAATTCTCCAACCGGACGGTCGCCCGCTAATCCGAACTGCTGAGATCTGAAGGTTAAAAAGTTCGGAGAATCTAACCAATAAAAGGTGTTGTTTGTTTGGCGGTAAATCGCTATATCGTATTTACTGTCGCCTCCGAAGTCTCCGGCAACGGCAATATCGCGTGTTGTAGCGGTGCCGCCGGGATTGCCAAGGAAGCGAGCCACAAAGCCTGTTCCTCCGTTTTCACGGATATACCAGTAACCATCTCCGCCATTGCGCCAGACTGCAAAATCTATTCTGGTGTCGCCTAGGAAATCGCCGAGAACATAGTAATCAGTGCTAAAATCACCCCAGGGAAACGAGCTAATCTGTTGTCCGGTAACGCTGTCGCCCCAAATATAGCTGTCGGGACCGCTAGCATTCTGACGAATAACAACCAAATCCGCCCTGCCATCACCGGTAAAATCGCCGCCCGCCATCGGAACGTCTTCCGTACTCGTCCCCGTTGCAGAGCCGAAGGCGACCGAGCGCAGGGTATTTGTGGTGCTTGCTCGATAACTCCAGAGCCATTGACCATTTACGCGGCGAATCGTCGTCGGATCATCTCTGCCGTCGCCGTCATAATCGGCATCGTAGCCCGCAAAATCGCTGGTCGCACCAAACGGAAATGCATTGAGTGCAACCGGATTTGTATGGCGGATATAAAAACGGCTTTCTCCGGCTGTCGAACTTGGTCTCCAAACGCCAATATCCGCACGATTATCAGCATCGAAATAGCCCGGTGTTAAAGCATCTGCGGCGGTCAAACCCCAAAAGATGGTTTCTTGACCGGCGCCGCCGTTATTTAAAACTCTCCAAATAACGTTCGTTCCAGTGCCGTTATAAACGGCGAACGAGCTTTTGCCCGAACCGAAATAATCAAAGAACGGTTTTGCCGCAACCGGCGGATTGGTCGTGACAGTTGTAATATCAAGCGCAGCGGCGGAAACGGTGCCGGTATCGCTGGCGCATCCGTCCGTTACACGTAATGTCCAAGTGCCGTTGGCTTGAGCCGGAGTCAGCCCGCCAAATGTGGCGTTGAGCGAAGTATTGGCGCCAGTCGAACCGGGACCGCCGCGCTGCGAAGTGCGGTAAGTTCCGCCCGGGATCAGCGTAGTCGGACTTGCCGCCGCCGCCGCCGCCCACCAACTTGCGGTGGCTGCATCGCTGAATGTGTACTGACCCTCTATCGGTGAGCTGTCACCGGCGCTGGCATTGCTGCCGGGTCCGACGGTAGCTCCGGTGTACCCGAATAAGTCAAGCTGCCGTGTGCCGCCGGGAGCTATCAGAATTGCAAGAACGTCCCCGACCCAGGGATGTTCAATTGTTAAACTTATGGTAACCGCCTGTACGTTGCCGGTTAGACCTGTCACATTAAATGTTACGTCACGCGATGGTCCGGGGGTTTGACAATTCGGTTGTGCGCTCGTGCTGTCAGGAATTGCTCCGAGGTTTGTCCCGGTAAAAGTCACTTGAGGCGATGCTAAAACCGGCATGGTTGAAGCAATAAAAAACGCCAGGCTCAATAGCGCGGCGACTCCGAATTTGTACGAATTTTTCAAAAGTTTAAAACTTTGGTCAAAAGGCTGTGTGTTCATTACGCTCCTCATAATTTATGTAATTCCTTTTTCCGAATTACTGCTCGAACTTTGTTTTTATGGGTTGTATTTCACCGCGCAGCGAGGTTTGAGTTTTTGCGTTTCAAGGAGAAACCAAGAATCTGCGTTGTGAATAACAACTATATTTTTGCTCGGAAAACAAAAGCAAATTTGGCGAAAAGATAGAACGAATCGCGCTTTTTGTCAATTATTACCGATGTTTTGACAAAAAGCGGTTATTCTTTATTTCCGCCGAACATACCGCCCAGATTGCCGAGCATTCCTCTGGCTTGATCCATCATTCCGCTCGAACCGGTTTCGCCGCCCTGCACCGCGCCGTCCAATGCGCCCGCGACCGGAGCCGGAAGACGTTCTTTCAAAAAGCCGATCACGGTTTCGGCGGCGGTGCGCGCTTGCTCCTGTGAAAGCCCGGTTCTTTCGGCGACGCGGTTGACCAGTTCATCAAGCATTTGGCAAATATTCTCCTAATTGATTGAAATAAAAACGAGAGAGAATCAATGATTATGCCAATTATCGAATGAAGTCAATAGTTTTTGTCAAACAAGAGTTAAATTGCGTCTTTCGCGGTTTAATTCGTTGAAAAACGAAAAGCACAACGGCAAAGGACGCGAAGGTTTTACGCAAAGGACGCAAAAAAGATTTAGTTTATTTTTGTCGTCTGCTTTACATTGCAATCGTTCTCTTAATTAGAAACAATTTTCAATAAATATTGACGATTCGCCGCGCTTGGCTGACAATCTGTTTGAATGTCGGTTTTGCTGATTTTTATTGACGGGCTTGGAATCGGGCGACGCGACGAGCAGACAAATCCGTTAGCAAATTTGCCTGCTGCCGCGCCGCTCGCCGTTTTTCAAGACGAAAACGAGCCGGCTTACCGCGACGGAATTTTAATCCGAACCGACCCGCGACTCGGCGTCGAAGGCAGACCGCAAAGCGCGTCCGGGCAAACGACGATTCTGACGGGCTTTAACGCGCCGGGCTTTTTGGGCTATCACAAACAAGGTTTTCCAAACGCGGCGATGCGCGAGATTATCGCCGAACGCTCGATATTTTTGCAGCTCGAAGACTTAGGAATCGAGCCGAATACATTCGCCAACGCTTACACGCCGCAGTTTTTTGAAGAAGAACCGCGCTGGAAATCCGCCACGACCTGCGCCGTCGAAGCCTCGACCGTCCGTTTTAAAACGCTCGACGATTTAAAACGCGGCGAAGCGGTTTTTCACGATTTTACGAACCGTCTATTGCGGGAACGCGGGTTCGATTTTCCGCTGCAAACGGCGGAAAAGGCGGCGCAATCGTTAGCGCGGCTCGCCGAGAAAAATCGTTTCACGCTTTACGAGCATTTTTTAACCGATAAAATCGGACACGCCCAAGATTGGATGGCGGCGTGCCGACATCTGCCGGAATTGGCAAAATTCGTTCGCACGGTTTTGGACGAGATTGATTTAAACGAAACTACCGTTTTGCTGACCAGCGATCACGGGAACATCGAAGATTTATCAATCAAGAATCACACTTTAAACGATGTGCCGACGCTTCTCTGGGGACGAAAAAAAGAATTCTGCGCTGAACGAATCCGAACTCTTGCCGACATCACGCCCGCGATTGTCGAAACTTTGAAAAATGAGCGAATTTCCTAAAAACGACCGCCGCGAGATTTTCGGCTGGGTGATGTACGACTGGGCGAATTCGGCTTTTTTGACGACCGTTATCAGCGTTCTCGCCGGACCGTATTTAACCGCGCTGGCGCAAAACGCTCTCGGCGACGAAAACGGCGTGATTTTCGATCTGGGCTGGTTAGGTGCCGTGACAGCTAAATCGCTTTTTCCGTTTGCCATTTCGCTTTCGGTTTTCGGACAGGTTTTTCTGCTACCGTTTTTGGGCGCGATTGCCGATTACACGCACTTGAAAAAAACATTTATGATGTTTTTCTGCGCCGTCGGCGTCATGGCGGGCAGCGCTTTGTTTTTTATCGAAGGCAATCTTTATCTGCTCGGAAGCCTCCTGATTATAGTTTCAAATCTGGCGATGGGCGGCACGCTCGTTTTTTACAACGCTTTCCTGGGCGACATCTGCACCGACGATCAGCGCGACAAAGTTTCGAGTCGCGGTTTTGCCGTCGGTTATCTGGGCGGCGGTTTAATGCTGCTTTTTAATTTGCTGCTGTTAAATAACGCCGGAAATCTCGGCATCACGCAGGGTTTCGCCGTGCGTTTGTCGTTTCTAATCGCCGCGCTCTGGTGGGGCGGATTCGCTTTAATCGCTTTTGCATTGCTCAAACAGCGCGGCGCATCGAGACAGACAACGAAAAAAGAAAATTATATTTTTCTCGCTTTTCGAGAACTCGCCGTCACTTTTAAAGATTTATACAAACTGCGGCAAACCGCGCGTTTTCTCATAGCTTATCTGCTTTACAATGACGGAATTCAAACCGTGATTAACGTTTCTTCACTGTTTCTCGCGCAGGAATTATTCGAATCGCGCGGCGTTCCGGCTGACAATGTTTTTTTGCTGATGATTTTTCTGCTCGCGCAATTTATGGCAATGGTCGGCAGCTTTGCTTTTGAATTTTTGGCAAGAAAAATCGGCGCGAAATATTCGATTTTAGTTTCGCTCGTCATCTGGGCGGCAATTGTCATTTACGCTTACGCAGTTTTAAATACGATTTCCGAAGCGTGGATTATGGGCGCGGCAATCGGTTTTGTTTTGGGCGGCTCGCAGGCGCTTTCGCGCTCGCTGTTTTCCCGAATGATTCCCGAAGGCAGGGAATCTGCGTTCTTTTCGATTTACGAAATCTCAGAACGCGGCACTTCGTGGATCGGACCGCTCGTTTTCGGCGCGGTCGCGGCGGCGACAAATTCTTATCGCCATGCAATTCTCGCGCTCATCGCATTTTTCGTTATCGGAATGATTCTGCTTTTTCTGACCGACACCGACAAAGCCGTCGCGCAAGCGAAAGAAGCAATTTGAAAACCCTGCTATCGTTTTACCGTTATTTTTTCATGGCGGGAAATTATCGCTCTAAAAATTATTTTTTTGTATTTGTTTGAACGCAACCTTTAACGGTTTCAATCGTAACTAAACCTCAAGAAATACCGATTCTGAAATAGATAATCCAAGCCCAATGAAAATTTACCGCATTTTGTTGATTCTATTTTTTATTTGCCAAATTAGCGTTGCAGCCCAAAACGATTCGGCTCTAAATGAAGTCGTCGCCGCCGAAAAAGCGTTTGCGGCGATGGCGGCGGAGAAAGGAACGAATCCGGCATTTGTCGAATACGCCGCGCCGGAAGGTTTGGTTTTTAATCAAAAGCCGGTCAACGCTCGCGATTTTTACGGAAAACGCCCGGCAAATTCTTCACTGTTGGCTTGGTCGCCGAACTTTGCGGGAATTTCTTATACCGGCGAGCTTGGTTTTACGACCGGAAACTGGTCATTTCACCCGAAAGGCAAAACCGACGCGCCGACGGCTTTTGGTGAATTTGCCACCGTTTGGAAACGGCAGCCGGACGGAAAATATAAATTTGTCGTTGATATGGGAATCCAGCACGCCAAATACGAAACCGAAATTGTTCCGCAAACGCCTTTTCTTGCGGGCAAAGCCGATAAAAAATCGGATGCGCAAAACTGGCAAAAGTTGGAAAACGATTTTGCAGATTCACTCAAAAAAAACGGCATAGTAAAGACTTACGACAGACTTTTGGCGGAAAATTCGCGGCTGCTGCGTGAAAATCATTTTCCGTTTGTCGGCAGAAAAGAAGCTCTACGAGCCGTTTCGATAGAAAAATATTCTTTAAACTCAAAACCGATTAACGGCGAGCTTTCCGGCGATTTTGCTTACGCTTACGGCGAATACGAATTGACCGATTCGACAAACAAAGCCCAACACGGATTTTATCTGCGCGTCTGGAAACAAACCGCAAAGGGCTGGCAAATCGCGCTTGACGTGCTGCATCCGGCGCCGCCAGCCAAAAATTAAAATCTCTGCGGCTTTGCTTTCTCCGCGTCGTTTGCGTGAAAATTGTAATTCCGCCCGGCGAGGCGCGAATTGAGAAAAGTGAATCCGCAAAAAACAAAAGAAATTTCAAATTGTTTCGCCCAAACGGTCGAATTATTGCGGCTCGAAGCTGCGGCAATCGAACAAGCCGCCAACCGTTTGGAAAAAGAAACGATTGAGCGGGCGATTAATTTGCTGATTGATTGCCCCGGCAAAATCGTCGTTCTCGGCGTCGGCAAATCGGGCGTTATCGGGCAGAAAATCGCGCAGACGCTGACCAGCACCGGAACGGTCGCGATATTCGTTCATCCTTCAGACGCGATGCACGGCGGTCTGGGCGTTATTACCAGCGGAGACGTTGCAATCACTCTTTCAAACAGCGGCGAAACGGACGAGATTTTACAGCTTTTGCCCGCTTTAAAATCCAGACAAGTTTCGATTATCGCCATCATCGGAAACATTGATTCGACTCTGGCGCGGAATGCGGAAATCGTTTTAGACGCTTCGGTTGACAAAGAAGCCTGCCCGCTCAATCTCGCGCCGACCGCTTCGACAACCGTCGCGCTGGCAATCGGCGACGCGCTGGCGATGGCTCTGATGCAGTGCAAAAATTGGACGGCTGAAGATTTTGCGGCGAATCATCCTGCCGGGCGTTTGGGCAAGCGTTTGAGCGTTCGCGTTCGGGATTTAATGCACGAAAGTCCGAATGTTTCGCCCGCCGCAAATTGGCTCGAAGTCGTTTCGGAAATCAGCCGATTCGCGCTCGGCGCGGTCAATGTCGTTGACGACCAAAACCGGCTTGTCGGCATCATAACCGACGGCGATTTGCGCCGGACGGTTGAGCGAATCGAACCGGAAGATTTGAGAAAATTGACCGCCGCCGAAATGATGACCGGCAAACCGATTGTCGCAAAGCCGCCGATGCTCGCTTTTGACGCTTTGCAATTAATGGAAAACCGCCCTCGTCAAATCGCGGTTTTGCCGGTTGTCGGCGAAAACGGCGAAGCAATCGGTTTGCTCAGATTGCACGACATCGTTCGCGCCGGATTGTAGCCGGATTGTAAAGGAGATTTATGAAAAGAAAATTGCTTTTTGTTTTTGCGATTCTTTTATTTTCAAGCAGTTTTGCCCGCGCGCAGAACCCGCCGGAAATAACCGTCACGCTCAGCGAGCAGTTTTTGAACTCTTTTCTCGACGCGGTTTTTACCAATCTCGACACGCCGACGTTTCAACTGTCCAAAGCCGAAAATCCAAATCCCAAAATCGAAAAAGTAAAATTTGAAAAAGCAAAATGCGTCGAATCAATCACTTTGCAGCGCGAAATGAACGGCGTTCGAACTTCGGTGAGAATTGCGGACGGAAAAATTCTCGCTCCGCTCGCTTTTACGGGCAATTACGACATCCCGTTTGTCGGCTGCACTAATTTTAAAGGCTGGGCTGAGGCGGATTTGAATATCGAATACGACGCCGCCAAACAAACGCTGTTCGGGCGCGTCAAAGTCAACAAAGTTGATTTAAACGGAGTTCCCGGAATTGCGAGCGGCGTGGTCGGCAAGTTTGTGCAAGGCTCGATTGATAAAAAAGTAAATCCGCTCGAAATTCTCAAAGCGGAGCAGATTTCAGCCATTGTTCCGGTGCAGTATGCCAAGGGCGCAATCAAACTAAAAGCGACGAATATGCGAACCGAAGTCATCGGAAATGCGCTAAACGTCCGAGTAGCTTTTGAATTCTCCAAAGCTCAATGAGACTCATCATAAAAAGGTTTATCCGAAAAGAATCGTTGACAGCAAATTATTTGTCGAGTGAAGGATGACGCACGCCCAGAGCGATTGAGCGCGTTTGAACAAAAATCCCAGCAGCAATCCGAGAAATAGTATTTCCGCCATTGCTACCATTTTATCGGGCAGAAGCGGCGCTTTGCCGATGATAATCCAACCGGGAAAATGAATGGCGACGAAAAGAGTCGCCGTCAACAGATTTGCTATCCAGAAATTCATAAAGCGCTCAAACGCTTGCAGCAAAAAACCGCGAAACGCGATTTCTTCAATGAGCGTAGCTACTGTCAGCGCTGTAAACCACGCTTCGAGCGGTACAAGCTTCGGATTGCTGCCGCCGTTTGCCAATATAATTCTCGCTAACACAAGCATTGTGTAACCGATACTCGCAACGACTCCGCACAAAATCCCGCTTCTGATGTTTTTATCGAGCTTTAGAAAAGAAATCGGTTTTTCGCCGATAACGAATGTTAGAAGAAGAAAAACGGGCGCGACAAAAATGCAGATACGAATAAATTCATTGAGAAATATTCGTGCCGGAAGATTTCCGATGCTGATAACCGATGGGTAAACAGTCGAAACATAAACAGTCCATAGCCCGAAAATCAGCGCGAGATAGACGATGGCGCAAAATAAAAATATCCAATTGAAGGGATGAATCGTTGCTAAATACCTGTTGTTATCCATAATTTGTGTTGGAACAAAAGGCGCGAAAGCTCGCGCCTTTAACCGTACTTATCGCATTCGCTCTTCGTTTTAAGGTTTATCTATTTCCAGAGAATCGCCGGTTTTGTGGTCTTCGATTTGAAACTTCATAAAATCGTGAATTGCCGCCAATGCCTCGGCGTTTTTGGTTGAAAGACGGACTCGCGCGCCGCTTTCTACTTCCTCATATTCGTAATCTATTTCTTTCGCGAGTCGCTTCATAACCGCTACTCCCGGAGGCACTTTGCCGTGAGTCAGAAACGGAGCTTCAAAATTTCCAGTCGGAAACTCTTTCGAAATATGCTCCAGATGTTTCCTGATTTGTTCCAAGCTTTCTTTGTCACCCGCGTTGTTAGCTCTGACTTCGATTGCGCCGCCATTTGTTAAGAGGCGAAAACGATGCGTTGTTTTCGTGTGCGAAAATCCCATTGCATAATCTCCGCGTTCGTTCACTTCCGTGTGGTGCCGGTCGTGATTTTTTTTGTCATGCTGCTTCGCTTGTTGCGAAAAACAAGCCGTGCCGGAAAAAATGACTGACAAAATCAAAAGGCTCATTCCTGAACGAATGCTAAATTTCATATCACTCCTTATTACTTTGATTTTTTTTGCAGAGAACGATAACGAAATTTGGAATTTTTGGCTGTTTGCACGCCGGAAATAGTTTCGAGCAAAAGAGCGGAATCACCGTTTGTAGTTTCGGCTAATCTCGCATCCCAATCTTTTGTAATTGCCTGAAGCGTTTGCCGCAAAACGAGCATTTCCTTGATATGTCGTTCCAATTCGGCAAGCTTTGCGGCAGCCAGGTCGCGTGCCGCCTGGCACGGCGGATTGCCCTTGTCGCGTTCTTGAAAGAGACGAGCTAATTCGTCAAGCGTAAAACCGACGGCGAGCGCCCGGCGCGCCATTTGCACCCGTTCGACCGTTTCGACGGAATACAAACGATAACCGTTAACAGCTCGCTTTGCGCGAGCAATCACGCCTTTGCGCTCATAATGACGCACGGTATCGCAGCTTACGCCAGCCGCCGTCGCCAATTCGCCAATAAACATCAAATTTTTATCGTTCATTGCTGTACTCCGAGAAGTATAAAGGTTGGAATCGGTTCCAGAGTCAAGCGAGAAATTTCATTGATAACAAACTATTTTCATTCTGTGCAAAGCCGTAATTCTAAAATTGTCCGGCTCGCCTTTGCATCAAAAAAAGTTATCCGAATTTTTGCTTCAATTGCGCGGCGTAGCGGCGGCTGACCGTGAGTGGCTCGCGGTTGTTTTGCAGATAAATCTGATACGAGCGATTAAACCAGCTTTCCAGCCGCTCGACGCATTCGAGATTAATGATCGAAGTGCGGTGAATGCGAATAAAATGCTTTTCCGGCAATCTCGTTTCCCATTCGCGGAGAGGTTTTTCCGCCAACAATTTCTTTCCTTCAATTGTAAAAACTTCGGAATAATCGCCCGCCGCCAAAATGTGCGAGATGCGATTGATTTTTAGAAAAACCGAGCGCCCGCTCATCTCCAAAAGCAAGCGATCGTCAAACGCCAAAGGTCGAAGATTGTTCGCCGCCGATTTTTCATTTTTTACGATTTTTTCAATCGCTTTTTTTAGCCTTTCGGGATTTACGGGTTTGAGCAGGTAATCAAGAGCGTTAACTTCAAAAGCGCGAATCGCGTAAGCGTCAAATGCCGTGACGAAAACCGTTTTGAAGTCAGCCGATTCGACTTGTTCGAGCAAATCAAAGCCGGTTTCATTGGTCAGTTGAATATCGAGAAAAACGATTGTCGGTTGTTTGTTCTCAATCAAATCCAGCGCCTGACTCACCGAATCCGCTTCGCCGACGATTTCTACTTCCGCAAAATCAGCCAGCAGCGAGCGCAGCTCTCTGCGAGCGAGCCGTTCGTCATCAACTATTAATGCTTTTAGTTTCGTCATTTTTTATCGCAATTCGCGCTCGCACCCAGCCTTTTTCTTCGCTCAATGTAAGACTTCCGCGCTCGTGAAAAATTTTCTCAAGTCGTTGAGTGACGTTTTTTAAGCCGACATTTGTGCCGTTTATCCCGCGTGATAACGCGCCCGTGTTAGCGACTTCCATTATCAAAGCGTTGGCATCGAGCCGCGCCGAAACCAAAATTTTCAGCGGTTTGGCGCGTCCGTTCAAACCGTGTTTGACCGCATTTTCGATTAAAGGATTGAGCAGAAAAGGCGGAACCGGCAAATCTTCGACCGTTTTGGCAACGTCGAAATTAACTTCCAATTTTTCTTCAAACCTGGTTTTTTCAATCGCCAGATAATTTTGCGCGGCTTCGATTTCATCGCGCAGCGGAATCATTTCCGCGCCGTTATTGAGCAGCGAGTAGCGCAAAAATTCGGCAAGCTGCGTGACCATTTGTTTTGCCCGGCGCGAGTCTTCGTCAATCGAAGCCCGAATCGAATTTAACGAATTGAAAAGAAAATGCGGATTGAGCTGATAGCGCAAAACTTCGAGTTGAGCTTGATTGGCGAGCGCAGACGCGGCAAGCGCGTTTTCTCGTTCGCGCTGCCACGCGAGCCAGTATTTGATGCCGAAATAAAGCGCGCTCCACGCCGTCAGAGTCAACCCGTAATCGAGCGAGGTACGCGGGCTGCGCGCCAGACTGGATGCCCAAACGAAGTTTGGGGCGGTTAATCCGCCATAAATCATTTCGAGAAAAGCCCACGCCAAGCCGAAAATGATGGAAGTCGTCAGAACGAGCAAAACCGTCGCCTGAATTGAAAGACTGGCAAAGCGGCGATAAATAAGCCGCATCGCGCAAGTCAGGCAAAAGCCGATCACAGTGCGAACCAGTTTGATCTGAAACAGACGCCAGTAAGTTCCGGGGGCGGCAACGGTTAAAAATGTGACATACATCATCACCAGATAAACCAGCCAGCCCCAGATTTGGAGTTGCCAGAAAGTATAAACACGGTCGAACAAACCGCTAAATGCCGGTTTCTCGATTGTTTCGGCACGGCTTAAAGGTGCTTTTGCAAAAATTTCTTCCATCTTCTTTCCGCAATCTGTGCGTAATGGGCACGGTATGTTTCTCCCCCGACACCGGCAAACCCGTGTCCCGCATCATCGTAAATATAAATTTCCGGTTTGCGATTTTTAGCCGAGAATTTTTCGCCCAGCTTTGCAACGAGTTCATTCGGAATCAAGCCGTCGCGCGTTCCGTAATGAAACTGAATAGGAATTTTAACTTCTTCAATAAATTCCAACATAGACGGTCGCGGATCGGTTGGAGAATTGCGTTCCGGCGGAAACGCCGGACTCGCATAAAAAGCTACCACGGCTTTGACGCGCGAATCGGAATGGGCAAACCGCGCCGCCGTATAACCGCCGCCGCAATAACCGAGAACTCCGAAGCCTTCGCCATTATACAGCGATTTTGTTTTCAGAAATTCAACTCCGGCTTGCCCGTCCGCAATGTAACGCTTGATAAAACGGTCGCTGCTCACGAACTCCTGCGGCAATTTCGCCATATCGTCTTTTTCGCGCGAAGTCGAACTGACGGCTAAACCGACAAATCCGGCTTCGGCAAGCCTGACAGCCGTATGATTAACATCTTCAGGCAAAGCGGCGTTGCCGTGTAAAACCAGAACGGTTCGATATTTTCCACGTTTTTTCGGATAAGCCAAATAACCTTTAATCGTGTCCTCGCCGTTCTTAAAATCAACCAATTGCTGCTCAACTTTCTCGCCTTTGTCGTCATTTTTTGTTTGCGCGAACAAAGTCGAAGCGAGCGCGATTCCGCCTACGGCAGCGCCCGCTATAGCTAAAAAGTCGCGCCGCGTCCGCTTGTTTCCGCAATCTTCCAGACACATATACTTTCTCCTTCAGATTTGCTGGATTTTTTAACTTCCGCTTGTTAGTTTTTCTTAACCGGCTGTTTAGGTTCGGCTTGGGCAATCTTATTAACGATTTTCCATTCGCCGTCAATTTTCAAAAGCAGCAGATAATCGGTAATTTTTATGCTCGGATAGTCAAAGACGAGCTTGGCGATTGCTGCGTTTTTTGTGATTTCAACAGTCTCAATTTTCCGTTTGCGCTTGGCTTCATCAGAAGCAGGCTTGCCCGGAAATGATTTCACGTAATCTTCAAATTTAAAACTTATCAATTTGCCGTCGTCCGGTTTTATGCCCTGAATTTTCGCTTCCGGGTGAAAAGATTTACCGAGATTGCTGCCGTCGCCTGTTGCGTGCGCCTTGATGTAATTTTCAAGCGGAATGCGAACGGCTAATTGTTCCGCATCCGCTTTTTGGGCGAAGGCTTGAACGATGACGGTTGATAATACGATTGCAATGAAAAATAACGATTTGATTTTCATAATTTTCTTTGAGAGCGTTTAGAAACTAACGCCAAATTCAATGTTAGTCGCAGTTTTATTTTGTTTTAGTCATGAAATAGTCCCAAGCTGCTTTTGAAATGTCTGCAATTATTTTTTCATTTGTTGCTGCATCTTCTTTTGAATTGGTTACAAAAACGCTAATAAAAAAATGTTGTCCATTCGGTAAAAACACAATTCCAATATCGTTAACCGCCGCTGTTATACCTGTCGTTCTGTTAGTTCCTGAAGAACCCGTTTTGTGAGCAACAACGGTTCCTGTTGGTAATTGTCCTTTTAACCTGTTTCTGCCGGTTTCCGTTTCTTTCATCGCTTTCCAGATAAAGTCATAACTATTTTTGGAAAGCAGCTTTTTCTTGTTCTCATAAAACGACGATAAAACTTCGTTTGCCGCTTTCGGGGTCGTCCAATTTTGAAACTGTAAATCCCAATTACCCTGCTGATCCTCTTCATTGAATTTTATTGATACGTCTTTAAATTTATTTTTTATGAAGTATTTTTCAACCGCCTGAGGTCCGCCGATCAGCCTTAACAAAACATCGCAGCCTACGTTGTCGCTTGCAGAAACCATGTACTCTAAAATTTCTGAAATCGCGAGGCTTGCTCCATCAGGATATTTATCTCTAATGGGACTATAAAGATTGGGTAAAAGGTCTTTCTTCTCAATTTTTATTTTTTGATCAAGAGAAAATTTTCCTTTGTCAATTTCAGACAGCAATGCTAAAGCGATATGAAGCTTAAAGACGCTTTGCATTGGGAAACGGCTGTCACCATTTATGGATAAAGTGTTTTTCCGGTCGTTCCCAACGATTGAAACGCCAACCACAGCGTTCTTTGTCGAAACGATTTGTTGTATTTCCTGTCGTAATGAATTTGTAGTTTGAGCAGATGTCTGGCTGGTAACGAATAGAAAAAGTAAAAGTGCTAAGTGAAACGGTTTAGTCATTTTCTTTGCTCCTGAATGTGAATTTATTTGGCGATGGTGAGCGTGTTGTTCACTATCGCCAAATTACAATTTTAAATTTCTAAACACCTTTTTAGAGGCTTACCGTCCCCAAAGCGTTTCATTTTCCGCCGCCTGTTTTCGGCTCAAAATGAAAACTCTTGTTAATGATTTTCCACTCGCCGTTGATTTTGAGCAGAGTCATATAATCAACGAATTTGCCGGTCGGGTAATCGAGAATGATTTTCCCGACCGCAGCGTTTCCCGCAACGTCAACGCTCTCGATCCAGCGTTTGCGTTTGTCCTCGTCCGGCGCGGGTTTTCCGCTCATTCCATTGATGTATTCGGCGAATGAGCGCGTCGAATATTTGCCTTCGCGAATAAAAATCAAATTGCCTTCGGTGTGAAACGCTTTGCGCATAAATTCAGGATTGCCCGTCGCGTGTCCCTGCAAATAATTTTCGAGCGGAATGCGCGCGGCGGCTTTTTCCGCATCGGTCGTTTGCGCCGCGAGCATCATTCGAGCAGTTTCCGAAGAAATCGGCTCAGTAAATGTCCGGTTAAATTTAATCTCGGAAATTTCTCTCGGATTTATTTTGTCGCCTTTTTGTGCGCTCCGGCTCGTTTTGCGGTATTCCGAAAATTCGTTGAAAACGGCTTCGCGTTTTTCGTAAGCCCACGAATCTTTATATTCGGTCATCAGCAGAACATCCCATTCGGCGGCTTGAGCCGTAGGCAAAGACAAAACCTGATAGTTCGAGACAATTCCTTTCTCTTTCATAAAGGCTCGCGCCTGTGCCCAATTCTGTTCGATAAATTGCAAATAATCGGCTTGCCGCCCGCCCTTGGTTTTGACGAAATCAACCGCCCAGACGGAAACTGATTGAGCAAAAACGTTTACGGACATCAATAAGACGAAAGCTCCGGGTAAAAAAAATGTTTTTGTTTTCATAAATAACCTTTCTTCTTTCTAATTCAAAAATTAAACTTTGGCGTTTAACGACGCTCGCAGGGCTTTGAAGAAAATTTGCATTTCCTCCTGTGTTCCGACAGTGATTCGCGCCCAATCGGAATCGAGCGGAGCATTGCTCGCACCGCGAATTTGAATGTTGTATTTGGCGAGTCGGGCGGGCAAATCCCTGTTTCCCGCACCGAAATTTACCCAAATCGAATTTGCCTGCGACGGCACTTGCGGGAGATTCATCTTTTCAAATTCGCGCTTCATAAACTCGCGCGTCGCTGTATTTCGACGGCGGCTCTCGCGGACAAATTCCGAGTCCTGCAAACCGGCAATCGCCGCGCGCAAACTGACCGGATTAAACCAGGTCATCCGAAATTGCTTTAAACGGGCGGCAATTTCAGGTTTTGCCAAGCCGTACCCGACGCGCATTCCCGCTAAACCGTAGATTTTCGAGAAGGTACGCAGGACGATGACATTTGCGCCTTTGCGAACAAAATCAATCATTGAAGACGCTGGAAAATCATCAACATATTCCAGATAAGCCTCGTCAACCAGAATCGGCGCTTGTTTTGAAACAACTTCGCAGAATTGTTTTAATTTCTCGGTGGAAACAATCGTTCCGGTCGGATTGTTCGGGTTGCAAATGTAAACGAGCTTCGTCGCGGCGGAAATGCGGCGGCTCATCGCGTCCAAATCGTGAACGTGATCTGCATCAAGCGGCACACGGTTGATCCTCGCGCCGATTCTTTCGGCATATTGAAGCAGCCCGAAAAATGTCGGCGAAGCCGCCACGATTTCGCCTTGATTAAGCCCATAAGCTACTGCCGCCATTGCCAGGATTTCGCCCGAACCCGTTCCCAAAACAATTGATTCCGGCGGGACGTTTTCACGTTCGGCAATCAGCTTTTCAAGCTGCGCGGCTTCGGTTTGCGAATAGCGGTTTCCGAGTGAAACGGATTCGATAATTGCTTGTCGTGCTTTGGGCGAAGGACCGTATGGATTTTCGTTACCCGAAAGACGAATTATTGATTGTGATTGTGATTGGGCGGCGATTGTATTGCTGCCTGTTCCTAGATTCAGAAAAGCCGAAGCTCCGGCAACAGCGCCAATTTTCAGCATCTCGCGGCGATTAACAGAATGAATTGACATAAACAGAATTCTCCGTAAAAAAAGCAAAACCAGATTAAATCGGTTCGATTCTTTGCGGCGAGAAAAAATCTGTGAGCGGTGCAAAGCAGGTGTTAAGCGGCGTTTGAAAGAAATGCGAATCAGGCTCTCAAAGTCGAAAAAGCGTGAAAAAAGAGCGGATTTCAATATTTGAAATCCGCTCTTTTTTCAACTGCCCAATTTTTACTTTTTACCAATTTGCTTTTTTAAATCATCGAGATAAACGACCGGCGCGCTCGATTCGGCTGCGAGAGCATCGGAAAGCCCGTCGCTCCACGAAATTATTTCGACGCGCAAGCCCAAGCCTTTGATAAATTGGACGGTTTCGAGATAATCGCGGTCGCCGGAAATCAAAATCGCCGTGTCGTAAGCTTTGTTGATTCCGAGCGTCAGCATTTTCGTTGCCAATCCCACATCAACGCCTTTTTCCGCCAGATAAGTGTGCGACTCGCCGCAGTTGAGGCATCGAATCGTGCGTTTGCCGAGCGGATAAGTTGCGACTTCCCAGCGCATTTCTTCTTTTAAAAACTGAAAATAATTGGCTTCGCCGTCGGATTGATTTTCTTTTTCGCCGCCGAAATAATAAACCTGCCAAACTTCTTCGCCGTTTTGCGACAAAAATTTAATGAATCGTTGCCAATCAATGCGCCAACCGTTGTCGCGCTGTCCGTGAAAAACATTTTGGTCGTCAATAAAACAAATCGTTTTGCCCCTTGTTACAGTCATATTCAAATAAAAAATCAGTTAGCCGTGGTTAGCGAACAGCCTTTCAGCTCAGGTTTTGCCATCACTGAAAGGCTGTTCATATTCAGACTGAGCAGAGTTTTGATAGAGTTCAAAACAAGCTCGAATCATTATTTCTTCAACACCAGCTTATCGTCTTCGACCGAAGCTATTTGAAGTTTTCGGTCCGGTTCGGATTCGGTGCGAAAAGCGATTTCATTTTCTTCGGCAAGCTCCCATTCACCCTGCGCCTGCTTGACGCTGTCGGCGGCGGTCGCCGTGCCTTTAACGAATTTCCCATCAGGTTGAAGCTCGTAAACATCGCGCGGCTGCCGCCTCAGCGGAAAGTCGTAGCTTGATGGACGAAAGACGATTTCGTCATCCGTGTCTTCCTCGGACGAATGCACCCATTCGCCGCACAGCGCTTCTTTGTTAAATTTAGTGCTCATCTTCGATACTCCTATTTATGTTCCAAGCGCGCTTCGAAAACCGTCCAAAGTAGCCTGCATTCGCGCCACTTGCTCGACGGTAAACATAAACATCGCTTC
Organism: Pyrinomonadaceae bacterium; assembly: GCA_036388775.1. GTDB lineage: Bacteria > Acidobacteriota > Blastocatellia > Pyrinomonadales > Pyrinomonadaceae > JALZCH01. The sequence goes on from DASVRD010000002.1 coordinate 56,651, forward strand.
GTCGTCAACATAATCCATATAGTTCATAAACATATCGCCGTTCGGACCATTGCTGCAACTAATGCGCGGGAAAACGGGCTTTCCGGCGTTCGGTCCGGCGGCATTCGGCGTGTCTCTGACAAAATCAGTCCCGGAGCAATCTTCCGTGTCGCCCCAGATGTGACGGAGATTCAGATAATGCCCGACTTCGTGCGTCGTCGTGCGCCCGAGATTAAACGGCGCTTGCGCCGTTCCGCTCGTACCGAAGGCTTTATAATTGATAACCACGCCGTCGGTTTCCGCCGGACCGCCGGGAAATTGAGCATAGCCGAGAAGCCCGCCGATCAAAGGACAAACCCAGATATTCAAATAACTGTCGGTCGCCCAGGCAGCTTTCCCTTCGGCTGCGCGTTTGACCGAATCGTTTGTTCCGAACGGTGTTGTCCGCGTCGTTTTTGTCCGCGTGATTCCGTTTGTCGAATTGCCGTCGGGGTCTGTCGTGGCGAGCGCAAATTCGATATTGGCATCGCCGACGAGACCTTTCCAAACGGGCGGAACTTTTGTTTTGTCCGTATTTTTGGCGCGGAAATCGCGGTTCAAAACTTTGATTTGGCTTTTGATTTGTGCCGCTGAAATGTTCTGTTGCGGCGTCATATAAACGACGTGAACGACGACCGGAATAGTTACGGTAGTGGTGCGAAAAGCGTCGGTTCCGCGAGCCAATCGCGCTTTGGTCTCCTCTTCGAGACTTGCTTGAATCGTGCGAAAATTGTCGTCCGTTTCAAGCAATCTGAAATGCGCCGCCATTGCGCCGCACTGCCGTCTAAGCGGCGTTAAATCTTCAACTATTTCGGCAGTATTGCCGGCTTTTTCTTCATTTGAGTTATTTTTGCTTCCTTTTTTTTCAGCCATTTGATTCTCCTAAGTAATTTAATAAGACAACCTCTGCCGGCTCTTCGATCAGCCGGAAGCGGTTGAGTTGATGACAAGAACACAGCTCAAATGCGGCTCTAAAAGCGCGTCGGAGCTATTATTTGGTCGAGCTGGCATTTTAACTCTCATTTAATTAACGCACCGTAAAGGAATGAAAACTATCATCGCTCAAATATTTTTTTAGGATTTCTGCGTCTTCTTAACGAAAATAAAAGATAACAAAAATAGATGTTAAAAACATGCTGGCGAACGTAAAAATATTAACGGCAGGCGATAAATAATGGATTAGTGGAAAGCGATGCCGGAGAATGATACATCGGATGCGATAAGGCTATACTGATTTTGATATAATTTTCTTCGTATTCGGATATGACAGATTTATTGTCTAAATAAATGAGTTTACCTTTAGTTGCCATCATCGGACGCCCTAATGTGGGGAAATCTACGCTGTTTAATCGCTTGACGAAAACGCGCAACGCGATTGTCGGGGACCAGCCGGGAATCACGCGCGACCGGATTTACGGTGAAGTCGAATGGCGCAGCGGGCGCTTTTCGCTTGTTGATACGGGCGGAATCGTGCCGGACGACGAAGCCGTGATTCCCAGCAATATCTTCAAACAAGCCGAGTTCGCCATCGCCGAAGCGCAGGCGATAATCTGGGTTGTTGACGCGCGCGCCGGGATTACGTCGCTCGATCAGGAACTCGTGAAATTGCTGCGGATGACCGGAAAACCGATCATCGTCGCCGCCAACAAAGCCGAAACAAACCGCGTTGACCACGAGGCGCAGGAATTCGCGCAGTTCGGTTTCGACGCGATTATGCCGGTTTCAGCCGAACACGGCGACGGAATCGGCGACCTTCTCGATCTGCTTTACGAAACTCTGGATTTCGCGACGGTTTCGGAAGAAAAAAAGCCGGACGAAATCAATCTCGCTATTATCGGGCGTCCGAACGTCGGGAAATCTTCGCTTTTAAATAAATTATTGGGCGAAGAGCGCGTGATTGTCTCGCCGATTGCCGGAACGACGCGCGACGCGATTGACACGACATTCGAGTTTGAAAATCAGAAGTTTCGGTTGATTGACACAGCCGGAATTCGCCGCAAAGGCAAAACTACGGAAGCGGCGGAAAAAATGTCGGTGATTATGGCGCGCAAATCCCTGGAGCGCGCAGACATCGCCGTTGTCGTCATTGACGCGACCGAAGGCGCGACGAATCTAGACGCAAACATTGCCGGATATGCGATTGACGAAGGCTGCGGCGTGATTTTGGCGATTAATAAATGGGATTTGATTGCCGACAAAGAAACCAACACCGCGCTCGAATTTGAACGGCAATTGCGCGACCAGATGAAATTCCTGGATTTCGCGCCCGTTGTCACGATTTCCGCATTATTGGGACAGCGAGTTTCAAAAATTCTGCCGCTCGCCGTGCAAATCAATGAGGCGAGACATCTCCGCGTGCCGACTTCAAAGCTCAACAAGTTTTTTGAAGAAACAATCTCGCAGCCGCGCGGCGGCGGAACGCCCGCGCCCGTTAAAGGCGGCTTTTCGCGTCTGCACATTCAATATTTAACCCAAGTCGGAGTTCGTCCGCCGACTTTTCTTTTATTTACTTCGGGCGGCAAAGCCGGGCTGCATTTTTCTTACACGCGCTATCTGGAAAATCGCCTGCGTGAGGAGTTTGAATTTTTCGGAACTCCGATTAAATTAGTTGAGCGTCACAAAATGCGTAATAAAAAGTAAGTTTTCACCGCCGAGACGCAGAGACGCAGAGAGAAGTTAAAGAGAAAAAATAAAGAGTTTAATTTTGTTTTCTCTGCGTCTCTGCGTCTCGGTGGTTAAAAATTGTGGAAATAGTTTTGTTGGTTGCAAGATTGATTCTCGCCGCTGTTTTCGCAGTTGCCGGAATTGCCAAACTCTTTGACCGCGCGGGCAGCGAAAAGGCGATTGTTGATTTTGGAGTTCCCGAATCAATTGCCAAGCCTTTGAGTTTGCTGTTGCCACTGGCGGAAATTGCGACCGCGATTTTGCTGCTGCCGCTTGCGACGGCTTGGTTCGGGGCAGTTTCAGCGCTCGCGCTGCTGCTCGTTTTTGTCGGCGGCATCGCTTACAATTTTGCGCGCGGAAACACGCCGGATTGTCATTGTTTCGGGCAAATTCATTCGGAGCCGGTCGGCTGGTCAACTTTAATTAGAAATTCGATTTTAGCCGCAATCGCCGGTTTTCTGGTTTTTGCAGGGCGCGAAACGGCGGGCGCGAGCGCGTTTGCATGGCTCGATGATTTAAACGCGGCTGAAAAAATGAATTTAATTTTCGGCGTTTTAACAATCGGCTTGCTCGCGTTTGTCGCTTTTAAGCTCAAAAGCATTCAGGCGCAACAGATCGTTTTGCAAAGACACATCGAATTGCTTCAATTAGGCGAAGGCTCTGCGGCAGTAGAACACGAACACGCCGCGCCGCCCGCCGAAGGTCTTCCGCTCGGCGCGCTGCTTCCCGCTTTTTCTTTGCCGGACACAAACGGCAAACAATTTGTGACCGAAGATTTATTGAAAACAAACAAGCCTTCGCTCTTGTTTTTTGTCAGCCCAAGCTGTAAACCCTGCGCGGGGCTGTTGCCGGAAATCGAAGATTGGCGGCGACAGTTCGGCGAAAAAATAAATTTCGTCTTTTTTAGTTCGGGCGCGGCAAAGGAAAACGTCGAAAAATTCGGCTCGGATAAAATCGTGCTGCTCCAAAAAGACAACGAAACGATGACGCTTTTCCGCGCAAAATGGACTCCGACCGCAATACTGATCAATGCCGACGGTACTATCGGCAGTCGTTTGGCTACCGGCGATGGGGCGATTCGCGCTCTTGCGCAATCCATTCAACCGAATTTATCGAACGGTCACGTTCCGAAGAGCTTTTTAATTTCGCAAAACGGCTCGAAAATCGGAGAGCAAGCACCGGAATTTTCCCTGCAAAATCTGGACGGGAAACAGGTAAAATTAGAAGATTTTCGCGGCAAGAAAACTCTGCTTTTGTTTTGGGGAACAGCCTGTGGTTTTTGTCAGACGATGCTGCCGGATTTGCAAAAATGGGAACGTCAAGCTAACCGAGCCGCCGAATTAGTCGTGGTTTCGCGCGGCGAAATTGAAACAAATCGGAAACAAAATCTGAAGTCGCCGATTTTGCTCGAACAAGCCACCGAAATCCAAAATCTGTTCGGCGCAAACGGAACGCCGACCGGAGTAATAATTGATGAAGACGGAAAAATCGCTTCGGACGTAGCTGTCGGTGCCGATGAAGTTTTCGCTCTCGTTGGAGAATATAAAAGATAGACTACAGAGATACAGAGGCACAGAGAGAAAATTAAAACAATAAACATCTCTGTATTTCTGTGTCTGTGTGTTGAAGTTTGTGGCGGATAAGGCAATTGATTGGAAAGTCGCCGCGCGAGAGGGAAATGCGCGAGCCGGGATTTTAAGAACTCGTCGTTCGATTATCGAAACGCCGGTTTTTATGCCGGTCGGCACACAAGGCACGGTTAAAGGAATTCGTTTTGAAACCCTCGAAAACGAACTTGATGCGCGTGTAATTCTGGGAAACACTTATCATCTCTGGCTGCGTCCCGGAACTGAAATTTTGCGCGCGGTCGGTGGTTTGCATAAATTTAATTCGTGGAATCGCTCGATTTTGACCGATTCCGGCGGATTTCAAGTTTTTTCCCTCACGGATTTAAGAAAATTAAAAGAAGAAGGCGTCGAGTTTCGCTCGCACATTGACGGCAGCCTCAGATTTTTATCGCCGGAAATCTCGATGGAGATTCAAGCCGCGCTCGGTTCCGAAATCGTGATGGTTTTGGACGAATGCCCGCCGGGACAAGCGGATTTCGATTTCGCCCGCAAAAGTCTGGAAATGACCGCGCGGTGGGCGGCGCGTTCAAAACAAAAATTTAACGAGCTGCAAGAAGCCGGAATGGATACGGGATTTATCGGAAAGGATGAAGGCGGAAGGATGAAGGATGAAAATGAAGACAATTCATCTTTAATTCATCCTTCATCCTTCCGCCTTCATCCTTCAGATTTGAGCGGACGACAGGCTTTGTTCGGAATCGTTCAGGGCGCTTCGCATTTGCCTTTGCGCCGCGAAAGTTTGGAAAAGACTGTGGAAATCGGTTTTGACGGTTACGCTATCGGCGGTTTGAGCGTCGGCGAAGAAAAATCTGTGATGTATGACACAATCGAATTTCTCGCGCCGCAAATGCCCGAAAATGCGCCGCGTTATTTGATGGGAGTCGGGACGCCGGAAGATTTGGTCGAAGCCGTTTTTCGCGGCGTTGATATGTTCGATTGCGTTATACCGACGAGAAACGGGCGAACCGGAACTGCGTTTACTTCGCGCGGCAAAATCAACATCCGCAACGCAAAACACGCGACGGATTCCGCGCCGCTCGATGAAAGCTGCGATTGCGCGGTTTGTCGGCGACATTCGCGAGCGTTTTTGCGGCATTTATATCAGACCGGAGAAATGCTCGCGGCGATTTTGATCTCGCATCACAATCTGGCGTTCTTCCTTGACACGATGAAAAGAGTGCGTCATTCTATCCGACTTGGCATTTTCGGCGAATTCCGTCAAGACTTTCTCCGGCAAATTAAAGAAAGCGAATAAAACCGGCGCAAAGACAGGCGCGCCGGTTTCCGTCATAAAATTGTTATGGGCAAACAAATTACGGTCATTGCTCGTCTTAAAGCCAAACCCGGACTTGAAAGCAGGCTCGAAGAGTTGGCAAAAGGCTTGATTGAACCGACGCGCGCCGAAGAGGGATGCGTCAATTACGTTTTGCACCGCGATTTGGAAGACCCTGCGGTTTACTATTTTTACGAGAATTGGCGCTCTCAGGAAGATTTGGATTTGCATTTTCAAACGCCGCATCTCAAGCGCGCTTTGGAACTCGCGCCGGAAATTTTAGCCGAGCCGCTTAAATTGACCAGACTCGAAATGCTCGGCTAAAAAGCGTAAGATTTTAAACGATGGAAACGTTAGCAATTATTTTACAGGAAGGCGGAGGCGCGGCAGCGTTGCTTTTTCAGCTCGCGCCGTTTTTCCTGATTTTTATCGTCTTTTATTTTCTCGTTATCGCGCCGCAGCGCCGCCGGGCGCAGGAAATGCAGAATATGATCACCGAGTTGAAAATCAACGACACCGTTGTCACTAACGGCGGCGTGATCGGTAAAATCAAAGAAATCAAAGACAAAAGTTTTATTATTCAAAGCGCCGACAAATCGTTTATCGAAATCGCTCGCTCGGCGGTTGTCGGAAAAGAAGTTGAACCGTAAATCGTAAATCGTAAATCGCAAGTAGATGTTTATCTTGCGATTTACGATTTACGATTCACTAAAAATGAAGAAACGTAATATTTTAGTTCGATTTATCATTATCGTCGCCGTCACCTTACTGGCGATTTACGCCGTTTTCGGACCTCGACGTGCCCCGGCAGCGGAAGATTTTACCTGGAACGGCATTAAAAACAATATCGCCCAAAATATTCACCTCGGACTCGATTTAAAAGGAGGCACGCATCTTGTAATGCGCGTGCAAACCGAGCAATATTTGTCGAAACTGGCGGAGAATAATGCCGAAGCCGCCAGGACTGCGGCAACCAAAGCGAATTTGCCCGTCGGCGAAGCCAGAGCCATTGCCGAACCAAATAACCGGAATTTTCAGGTTGTTTTAAATACGACGGATGCGGCAAGGCAGCAGGAAATCGCCGATGCGGTGAAAAAAGAAGTTGATTTTAGTCTCTGGACGCAATCAACAACGGGTGATTCGATTGTCTGGTCGCTTCCTATTCAAGCCCAGGCGACGCTCAGCCGTCAGGCGGTAGATCAGGCAAAAGCGATTATTGACAGCCGCATCAACCGGCTCGGAGTCGCCGAACCGACGCTGCAAAATCATGGCGCTTCGGATTCGCACCAGCTTCTTTTGCAAATGCCGGGCGTGCAAGACCCGGAGCGAATCAAGAAAACTCTGACCGTCGAATCGCGTCTTGAGCTGATGAAAGTCGTCACGCCGAAAGGTCAATTTCAGACGTTTCCGACCGAAGACGCCGCCAAAGCGTCGCTCGGCGGCAACGTTCCGTCAAATCGCCGCGTTTTGCCGTATGTTGAGCGTGAAGACACGCCCGCGAATCAAAATGAACCGAAAGCTAAACCGACGACTTTTGTAGTTGTCGAAAATCCGCCGATTATTGACGGCAGCGAGCTGCGTGATGCGACGCCGTTCACGGCAGGCGGAAACAGCTATAACATCAACTTCAATTTGAAACCTTCGGGAGCGCAGAAATTCGGCGCCTGGACGGGCGCAAATATCGGCGAATATCTCGCCATTGTTTTAAACGGCGAAGTAAAGAGCGCGCCTGTAATCAGGGGACAAATCTATGACACAGGGCAAATTGAAGGTCGTTTTACGCAGCAATCGGCGGAAGATTTAGCCGTCACGCTCAAATCCGGCGCGCTTCCCGCTCAAATCGAGTATCAGGAAGAGCGCACCGTCGGACCGAGCCTCGGAGCGGATTCGATTCGCTCAGGAGTAACGGCTTCAGTCGCCGGGCTGCTATTCGTAATGGCGTTTATGCTCTTTTATTATCGCGGCGCGGGCGTAAATGCGGTGATCGCGCTGATTCTGAATATGCTGCTGACACTGGCGGCGCTCGTCTGGTTCGGCGCGACGCTGACGCTGCCCGGAATCGCCGGTTTGATTTTGGGAATCGGAATGGCGGTTGACTCGAACGTGCTGATTTTTGAGCGCATCCGCGAAGAATGGCGCGCGGGGAAAACCATTCCGCAAGCCGTTGATTTAGGTTTCGACCGGGCGTTTATTACAATTATTGACACGCACGTGACGACGATTATTTCTTCGTTACTGTTGTTTATTTTCGGAACCGGACCGATTCGCGGCTTCGCCATAACGCTGATTTTAGGGTTGTTGATTAACCTCTTCTCGGCAGTTTATGTGTCCCGCACAATTTTCATTTGGCTTTTGAGCCGCAAACAGCGTGTCGAGACGCTCAGCATCTAGTAGTTCAAGGTTCAAAGTTCAAGGTTCAAAGTTATTTGCTTTCAACCTTGAACTTTGAACCTTGAACTTTGAACTTTTGGAATGATAGAGATTTTTCACAAAATTAACGTTGACTGGATGGGGAAGCGGCATCTTTTTATCGCCCTCTCAGTTGTGATTTTATTGGCGGGATTAGCGTCCTCAATCGGTCGTGAAGTCCTTCCCGGCGGAACCGATGCTTTTAATCTCGGCGTTGATTTTCAGGGCGGAACCGTCGTAACGGCTAAATTTAGAGAAAAACCGGCAGATGAACAAATCCGCACGGCTCTGCAAAATGCCAATGTTTCCGACGCGGTTATTCAAAATTCGCTCGATAAACAGGATGAAGTTTTAATTAAAGTACCGCTTATCGGAGCTACGGAAGATGCGAGTGCCGAGGAACAGCGCGCACAGGTTGATGCCGGTCGCGCGCGAGTCAAACAGGCGCTCGACACCTTTGGAAAAGAAGCCGCCGTTGATCTGGGTTCTGAGTCGGACGCTGTTTATAAAATTGTCGGAACCGACGCCGTGGGCGCGATTGCCGGCAGCCAGCTTCGCAATCAGGCGGTCGCCGTCACTTTGCTCGGTCTTTTGGGGATTTTGCTTTTTATCGGATTTCGCTACGACTGGACTTACGGAATGGGCGCGATTATCGCTGTTTTGCACGACGTGTTGATTACGCTCGCTTTCTTCTCGATTTTCCAATGGGAAATTGATTTGACCGTGATTGCGGCGCTGCTCACGCTGGTCGGTTTTTCCGTCAACGATACGATTGTTATTTTCGACCGCATTCGTGAAAATTTAAGTCTGAACCGCAAAGAATCGCTTTACACATTGACCAACGCCGCCATCAATCAAACGATGTCTCGAACGGTCATTACGGGCGGTCTGGTTTTCCTCTCTGTTCTGGCTCTGGTTTTGTTCGGCGGCGAGGTTTTGCGCGGATTTTCGCTCGCGCTTTTTGTCGGCGTGATTACCGGAACTTATTCGACCATCGCCATTGCCAGCCCGATTGCGTTGTGGTGGGAGAAAATGCTCAACCTCGGCAGACCGCGTCCGGTCGAACCGGCGGCAACTTTTGCTTCGAGCGCAAAGCGAGGCGGCGTCGCGCGGCAGCCGAAAGCCGATAATTTGACAAAAGCGGCTCGTTCGTAATTTGTAAAAAAATAAAAACCGCAGAATTGTTTCGTCCGCCGTATCGTTACTTGTTAGTAATTTGATACAAGCTCGGCGAGGCAATTCTGCGGTTTCGTTTTATTTTAGGAAGAAAATTAAGATTTTAAGCCTAAAATAATGAAAAGCCTCTTGACTTTCGCTGCCTTTGCGAATTATTCTTGGCGTGTTGCTGGTCAAAAAAATAGCTGTAAATAATTACAAGCCGCATTTTCCCTGTTTCTAAGAAAGGGGCGGTATAAATGTGTAAATTTTCGTCCGGGAAGCGTCAAAAAACGAATTTCAGGTTTTTGAAATTTTGCCGCATCTTGTTATGAAAGAATTACATCTATAAAGGCATTATAAGAATAATACGTTTCGTGACCTTGACCCGTTGGCATCGGCAAAAAGGGAGATAAAAAATATGTTCGATAATCTGGTCGAATCGCAAACAAATGTTAAAGAAGCCGGAAAACAGGCTTCATATCTCGGCGTTACCGCCGTTTTATATGGAGGGCTGTTTCTCGCGCTTTTTATTTGGAGCTTATACAGCTTTGACCTCGGCGGGACAGGCGGCGACGATCTCGTGCTTGATACGCTGGTCGCGCCCGTTCCGGTTCCCGAACCCGAACCGCCGCCGCCGCCGGATGAAAAGCCGCAGGAAAAACCGAAAACAACCGAAGTTAAAGAAGAAAACGTTGATGTCCGCCGAGAAATCATCGCTGCCATTGACGAATCGCCGAGAGAACCGCCGAAACTTAATACTGAACGTGCCGATTTTGAGGCGCGCCGCAAGGGTGTGATTACGGTGCAAGGCGAAAAGGACACTAATGCTGCTGCCGGTGGAGCTGGTCCTGAAAGACCGGGAGGCGGAAGCGCCCCGCCGCCGCAGCCGATAGCAACTCCGAGACCAACACCGGCAGACCCGGACGAACCGCCGCCGCCGCCGCCGACTCCGAAACCGACTCCGAAACCGGTTCCAAAAACCATTTCGGGCGGCGTTGTCAACAGTAAGGCGACAAATCTCGTCAAACCTCCGTATCCGCCTGCTGCCCGCGCCGTCAACGCTTCGGGCGCAGTGAATGTGCAGGTGACGATTGACGAAAGCGGAAACGTGATCTCCGCAGCGGCAACCGGCGGTCACCCGCTCTTGCGCGACGCAGCCGTTCGCGCCGCTCGTTCGTCGAAGTTTTCGCCGACGCTGCTATCCGGTCAGGCGGTAAAGGTAACCGGGGTTATCGTCTATAACTTTACGCCGTAGATAAAGCGCGTTGATTTGGCGGAAGCTGCCGATAAGAGGCTCTCGCTTCCGCCTTTTACATGGATTTAAAAAGCCAGAAGGACAGTAAATAAAAATAAATTTGGAGGACAGATATACAAATGACACTGCTGATTAATTTTGTTGCCTTGATGTTGATTCAAGAAAGCGGCGGAACACACTTTACAATTGGAGAAATGATTAAATCTTTGACTCCGGTAGGCTGGGGCGTTTTGATCATTCTTTTCCTGCAGTCGGTTTACGCTATCGCTATCGGCGTCGAAAGATTTTTAACATACCGCGCGGCGCGCGAACAATCACGTCAATTCGCTCCGCGAGTGGCTCAGGCTTTGAAAAATAATCGGATTGACGAAGCAATCACCATCAGCGACAAACACAAAAAATCGCATTTAGCGATGGTCGTTAATTCGGGGCTGCAAGAATTTAGAGCGCACGAAGACAACAATGATATTTCGGGCGACGAAATTGACGCCTCGAAACGCGCTTTGCAGCGCGCCATCGCAGTAAAAACCGCCGAACTCAAACGCGGTTTGTCGGCTCTGGCGACTATCGGTTCGACAGCGCCGTTTACCGGCTTGTTCGGAACCGTGTTCGGAATTATCGGTGCGTTCCAAGGAATGAAAGACGCCGAATCCGCCGGTATCGCAGCCGTCGCGGGCGGTATTTCCGAAGCATTGTTTACAACCGCGCTCGGTATCGGCGTGGCTGTTCCGGCGGTTTGGCTTTATAACTACTTCACCAATAAAGTGCAGGGTTTCGTCGTGGAAATGGACAACTCGGCTTCCGAGCTGATTGACTATTTCATTAAACAACGCACCAAGCATTTGCCGCCGCAAAGCTAGGAGATTTTTTTAGCAGCGTTAGACGGCGGCAAGTGTCGGCGTCACAAACGCTGCGGAAGGAGATTTGAATTATGGGAATGAGTTCAGGCGATAGTGGTGAATTTACTGCGGAAATCAACGTGACACCGATGGTTGACATTATGCTGGTGCTTTTAATCATATTCATGGTTATCACACCGCTATTGCAAAAAGGTGTTACGGTTTCGCTGCCGCGCGATATGAACAACCCGGAAGAAGACCAGGCGATTATTAAAGAAACTTCGGTTGTCATTTCGATTCCGAGTAACGGTCAATATTACATCGGAAAAGAGCAGTATCCGAAAGACCAGCTGGGCGAGAAAATCAAGAAATTGATGGAGCGCAAAGCCGAAGAGGAAAAAATTATTTATATCAAAAGCGGTGTCGCCGTTGATTACGGTGAAGTCGTTGACGTTCTAAACACAATCCGCAAAGAGGGTGTTGAAAGAGTCGGTCTGGTTGCGGATAAAAAGAAAGGTCCGGCAGGAGCTTCTTAAAATCAATTTTTTGAGGGCAAATCAACAGCGGGCGTAAAATAAATTTAAGTTTTGCGCTCGCCGTTTGAAAGGGATAAAAAAATTATGGCAATGTCAACATCAACAAGCGATGATGCAGCACCATATATCAACATTACACCGTTGATTGATATTTTGCTGGTGCTGTTGATTATCTTTATGGTCATCTCACCGCTCAAGCCGACACGGTTTGAAGCGAAGGTTCCGGCAGAGCCGGATCCGAATGATCAAACGGTTGCAAAACCAAATCCTAATACGTTGTTGGTTGAAGTAACCAAAGATCAAAAAGTTCTTTTAAACAGAGAAGAAATGGGATCGTTTACTGATCCAAGCCAGCTTGGAACAACACTCTCTGAAATTTTCAAAAGGCGCACAACTCAGGGTATTTACCGTACGGGCAGTACTTCTGAAATTGAAAAAACCGTTTTTGTAAAAGCGCCGAAAACTCTTCGCTATGGTGATATGGTCAGAGTTATTGACACAATCAAAGGCGCGGGTGCAACTCCTATTGGATTGCAGGTTGATGATTTAACCCAGTAAGTTAAAGCGGTGATGCATTTTGAATGCCGCCGCTTAAAAAAATAAAATCACGGAGTCAGAAAAATGAAAATCTCTCGCGTAGGGATATTACTTTTAATAATCACGGCAGTCATTTCAAACACCGGCTGCTCGATGGTCAACCGGGTTTTTGCCAGAAACCAGTTAAACGACGGCGCTAAGGCATACAAAGAGCGCAAATTCGATGTTGCCGAACAACATTTTCGTCGTTCGCTGGAATTAAATCCGAATGATTTAATTGCCGAAAAATTTTTGGCGCGCACTCTGCATCAACAATTTCTGGCAAATCGCACTCAGAATGCTCAAAAAGGCGAGCAGGCAATTGAGATTTACCAGCGGATGTTAGAGCAAAACCCAAACGACGAAGATACGAATCGAGCAGTTTCAAATCTAATTGAGCTTATCAAAGGTCAGGATGCGCTTGTCCAATGGATGACAAGGCGTTCCGGCAACACACAGGTTTCACCGGAAAATCGTGCCGACGCTTTCACTTCGCTTGCCAGCAAGCAATATAATTGCGCGAACGACATCACCGAGCTGACAAAGCAAACGGTTGTTAAAGAAGGAAAGGCTTCATTTGCTTTCAAAAAGCCGGAAAATCCGGCGGATTTTGATAAGGCGAGACAATGTACAGAGGAAGGAACGCGGTTGATTGATCAGGCGTTAGCTTTAAATCAAAACAACGATTCCACCTGGTCTTACAAAGCCAGTCTTCTCGTTCAGCAAGCGCGTCTTGCCGAAATGGAAAACAAGATGCCTGAAAGAGAACAGTTTATGAAACAATCTGATGAGGCTAAAGCCAGATTCCTCGCTTTGAGTGAAGAAAAAGCCAGAAAGAAAGCAGAAGAAGAGGAACGCAAAAAAGCTGAAGCCGAAAAAAATAAATAATCGGCGGCTAATTTGTTAAAATTTAAAGGTGATGCTTGCTCTTGAAGAGCAGGCATCACCTTTATTACACTTTGGCAACTAAGAAAAACATAAAGAATGATTCGCATCGAGCAAATAATGGAAAAAGTGCAGCAGCAGCATCCAAAAGCTGATTTGGATTTGCTGCGTCGGGCGTACTTTTTCTCCGCGCTCCACCACAAAGGGCAAGTGCGCGCTTCGGGCGAGCCTTATCTTGTACATCCTTTGGAAGTTGCCAATATTCTGGCTGATATGCGGCTCGACGAAGTTTCGGTGGCGACCGGTTTGCTCCACGATGTGGTCGAAGATACGCTGGTTGACCTCGAAACTTTGCGTCAATATTTTGGCAATGAAGTCACGACTCTGGTTGACGGATTGACGAAAATTGCGCATATTTCAAATCTTTCCAAAGAAAAACAGCAAGCGGAAAACGTGCGGAAAATGGTTCTGGCGATGACGACCGACGCTCGCGTCGTTCTGATTAAGCTCGCAGACCGCCTGCACAATATGCGGACGTTGCATTACGTCAAACCGGAAAAACGCCAGCGCGTTTCGCAGGAAACTCTGGACATTTACGCGCCGATTGCGCACCGTCTCGGAATGGGAAAAATCCGCTCCGAACTGGAAGATTTGGCGTTTCGCTATCTTTACCCCGAAGATTATCATTCGCTTTCTTTGCAAATCGAAGCACGGCGGGTTGAGTTGGAGAATTTGCTCGAAAAAATCAGCGACCGGATCGAAAAAGAATTAAACGCCGCCGGCGTCAAGTTCGACCGCATCGAAGGTCGCATCAAACGCCTCTTTTCGCTCTGGCGCAAAATGAAAAAGCGCAAAGTGACGCTCGAACAGGTTTACGATTTAATCGCCGTTCGCGTCGTCACGCCGAGCGAGATTCATTATTGCTATGCGGCGCTCGGCGTGATTCATAACACCTGGCATCCCGTTCCGGGACGCATTAAAGACTGGATTGCGATGCCGCGCGACAATCTGTACCAATCGCTGCATACTTCGGTTGTCAGCGACATCGGGCAACCTTTCGAAGTGCAAATCCGAACCGAAGAAATGCACCAAATCGCCGAAGAAGGCGTCGCGGCGCACTGGAAATACAAAGGCGGAAAGCTCGGCAAACGGACGGACGACGAAAGCTGGAGCAGTCTGCGCGCGATGATTGAAAAGCTGCTGCTGCCGCTCGTCGAATCAACGCAGGAAGCCGATGATTCCGAGGAATTTATCGAGTCTTTAAAGCTCGATTTGTATCCGAAAGACGTTTATGCTTTTACGCCGATGGGCAAAGTGATTCAGCTTCCGCGCGGCGCGACGCCGATTGATTTCGCTTACGCGATTCACTCGGAAGTCGGGGAAACCTGCACGGGAGCGAAAATCAACGGGCGAATTGTGCCGCTGCGGACTCAGATTCAAAACGGCGATGTCATTGAGATTTTGCGAAATCCGAATTCGCATCCATCGCGCGATTGGCTTAATTACGTTGTCACTTCGCGCGCCCGCAACCGCATCCGGCATTGGATTGCCGAGCAGCAACGAGTCGAATCAATCGAAGCCGGGCGCAAGCTGCTCGAAAAAGAAGCCGCGCGTTATCAAATCGCGCCGAAAAAACTTTTCGACGAAAACGGCGAGCTAAAGCGCGTGGCGAACGAATACGGTTTGAGCCGTTCGGAAGATTTGCTGGCGCAGATCGGTTACGGAAAACTTATCTCGCGCAACGTTATTGCAAAATATCTCGGCGCGGAAAAATTCGACCAGCTCGACCCGGATAAAAACACGACCGCCACGGCTCTCAGAAACGGCGTTCGCTCGGTCAAACGAATGATCGGGCTGGCTGACGACGCGATCATTGTCAAGGGCGTTGATGATTTGCTCGTCAACCGCGCGCGCTGCTGCAACCCTTTGCGCGGCGAACAGATTATCGGTTACATCTCGCTCGGCAAAGGAATAGTCGTTCATACGAAACGCTGCAAAAACGTGCAGTCGCTAATGGTGAACAAAGAACGAATCGTCGAAGTCGAATGGGCAAGCAGCAACGGCGACAAAAAAGAAGCGTTTGCCGTTAAATTGCTGGCGATTACGGAAAATCGCACCGGAATGATTGCCGGAATTACCGGCGCAATCGCGGATATTAAAACCGGAATTCGCAACGCATCCGCAGTTGTTTCTCAGGACGACCGGGGGCATATCGAAATTACGGTTGAAGTTTTCGATGTGAAACATCTCGATAAAGTTATCAGCGCGGTCAAAACCGTTCCCGGCGTGATTGATGTCGAACGCCTCAACAACGCTTAAAAAAGTTTAGCAAGTCCCGCAGGTCCGGCAAGTCAATTTGAATTAAATTTTCTTTTGACCCGCCAGACTCACCGGACTTGCTAGACTCGCCAGACTTTCATTTGTTACAATTCATCTTTTGTTCATTGAGCAAGATTCTTGTTTGTAGGTGTCATTGTGGAAAATCAAACGGAAAATAAAACAAATCTGACTGTCGGCGCAGTCAATTTTGAAAAATCGGTTCAAAAAGAAATAGTGGCTACGGAAAATGCTCCGGGCGCAATCGGACCTTATTCGCAAGCCGTTAAAGCGGGCGACTTTGTTTTCGTTTCCGGGCAGATTCCGATTGATCCGAAAACCGGCAATTTTGTTTCCGAAGATGTTGCCGAGCAAACCGAGCAGGTTTTTAAAAATCTGAGCGCGGTTTTGGAAGCGGCGGGAAGCAGCTTGAAAAATGTGGTGAAAACGACGGTTTTTCTCGCCGATATGAATGATTTCGCCAAAATGAACGAAGTTTACGCCCGTTATTTTACGGAAAATTATCCGGCGCGGGCGACGGTTCAAGCGGCGCGATTGCCGAAAGACGCGCGCGTCGAGATTGAAGCAATCGCGCTTCTGAGCGGCTGGCGAGTCGGCGAGTAACAAATGAAAAGTCGGATGCCAAAATAAAATCCGGCATCCGACAAACCAATTGACCGATTTGCAAATCTAAGAATTTAAATTGCTAAACGGCTTTGACAATTTTTCCGGCTTTAATGCACCGAGTGCAAACCTTCATTCGTCCGTTATTACCATCGTTCAAACGGACGCGAATGGATTGCAGATTCGGGTTAAAGCGACGACGAGTGCGGTTGTTGGCGTGCGAGACATTATTACCGAACTGCGGTCCTTTGCCGCATACTTCACAACGTTTTGCCATAATTATTATTACCTCCAAGATTATTATTGACGGGGTGGCATCACACGGGACGACAGCCGACAAACTCAAAAACACAATTTATAGCAAATAAAATTTGCTTTGGTCAAGCGCGAACATAACGAGACAAGTTTTACACAGTTATTTTGAAGGAGTAGAAAATCTACAGTGCAGAAATCATATTTAGTTTTATCACCAATTCTGATTGTTTTGGCGTCGGTTTTTTTAACCGCTTCCAGTTGCGATTCAACGACCGTTGGCAGCACAGGTGACTCCGCCGCAACGGTTAACGGCAAAGCGATCAAAAACGAAGAAGTCGAAAAAGTCATCAAACAGCAGTTTCAAGGGCAGGAATCGAAGCTCTCGCCGCTGGAACTCGCTCAAGCCCGTTTGCAAGCTCTGGACGGCATCATTCAGCAGGAAGTAATGGTGCAGAAAGCCGAGAAAGAAAAAGTCCAGGTTTCCGATGAAGAAATCACACAGGCTTTGAACGAACACAAACAACAGAGCGGTGTGACGGTTGACGAATACAACAAGAGAATGCAGGAAGCCGGCGAAAACGAAGCCTCATGGCGCGAAAAAATCAAAAAGCAATTGATGGTTAAAAAGCTCGCAGAGAAACTTGCCGCTTCGGTCGAACCGCCGAAAGATTCGGAAGTCGAAGCGTTTTTCAAAGGCAATCCCGAATTGTTCAAAAACAAACGCGGCGCGTCGTTTGCGGCGGTTGTGATTGACCCGAAAGGAAACGGGCAAACGACGAAAACGCCTCAGGAAGCGGAGATCAAAGTCAAAGAAGTCGGACAAAAGCTGACCCAGCCGGGAATTGATTTCGCCGAAATCGCCCGCCAGTATAGCGAAGACCCGCAAACGGCGGCGCGCGGCGGGGAATGGCAGTTTTTAGCCGAAGACGAAATGAAACAGTTGATGACGCCCGAATTGACCGATTTTATTATGAACAAAATGACGGTCGGACAGGTGGTGCCGCGAATTGTTCCGGCTGAAGGCAAATTGCTTTTCCTGAAACTGACGAGCCGTAATGAAAAAGACGAAGATTTGACGCTCAACAGCCCAAACGTCAAAGGGCGCGTCATTGAGCTTTTAACCGGCGCGAAAAAACAGCTTTTGAGCGCTGCTTTTCAAGCGCGTTCTTTGGATGAAGCGCGAGTTGAAAACTATTTGGCAAAACAAATCGTTGACAACCCGAACAGCTTGAGCGGAGCGCGTCCGGCTGACCCGAACGCAGGCGCGTCGCCCGCCGCTTCTCCGGAAGCCTCGCCCGCCGTTTCCCCGGTTGCAAACGCAAACACTGCGGCAAGCCCGGCAACTAGTCCGGCTGCCAAAGGAAACGCTAATCCGGCGAGAAGATAACAATTGGTTTAAAAAAGGAGAAGAGGAGAAAAGGAGAAGAGGATAATTTATCTTCGTCTCCTCAACTCCTCTTCTCCTTTTCTCTTTTTCTTTCAGCAGATGCTTTTCCGGCTTTCAGAAATAAATAAATCTTACGGCGGGCGCGAAATCCTGCGCGGATTGTCTTTTCAGGTCAACCGCGACGAGAAAATCGGGTTGGTCGGTCGCAACGGCGCCGGCAAGACGACAGTTTTTCGCGTGCTTTCCGGCGAAGAAGCGCCGGATTCCGGCGAAGTTATCAAAGCAAACAATCTCAAGCTCGGATTTTTAGAGCAGCACGTCGAGTTTTCCGCCGATTTGACGGTTCATGAGGCAGCGCTTTCGGCATTTGAAAAACTGCAAAATATAGAAATCGAAATGCGGCGGCTTGAAGCCGCGATGTCGGAAAATCCGCCGGATTTGGATAAAGTTCTCGAAAAATACAGTGAATTACAGCACGAATTTGAACGCGAAGGCGGTTTTGAATACGCCGCCCGCGCCGAAAGCGTTTTGCAGGGGTTGGGATTCGACCGCGAAATGTGGAATCAAACGGCGGATAAACTCTCCGGCGGTCAGCGAAACCGCCTCGGTTTGGTCAGATTGCTGCTCGCCGAACCAGACGTTTTGCTGCTCGACGAGCCGACAAACCATTTGGACGTAAATTCGGTAGAATGGCTCGAAGAATTTTTGCAGACTTACGCTTCGTCATACATCGCCATCAGTCATGACCGCTATTTTCTCGACCGCGTTTGCAATCGAATCATTGAAATCGAACACGGGAAAGCCGTCAGCTATTCGGGAAATTATTCCGCATTTTTGGTTGAACGCGAAGAACGACGCGAAGCGCAGCGCCGCGCGTTTGAAAATCAGCAGCAATTAATTGCTAAAACCGAAGACTTTATCCGCCGCAACATCGCCGGTCAGAAAACCAAAATGGCGAAATCCCGCCGGAATATGCTCGAACGCCTGGAGCGAGTTGATACTGTTACCGTAGATAAATCCGCCGGAGATTTTAAATTAAAAAACGTCGAGCGCGCCGGCAACAACGTTTTGATGGTGGAAGATTTGAGCGTCGGATTCCCGGATAAAACGCTCGCTGAAAATATCAATTTCACTTTGCGGCGCGGCGAATGTTTGGGGATTATCGGGGCAAACGGAACCGGAAAAACCACTTTTCTGAAAACGGTTTTGGGCAAACTGCGCCCGCTCGAAGGCGAAGCGCGCTGGGGAACGAAAACCGAAATCGGTTATTACGCGCAGCAGTTGGACGATTTGGACGACCGCAACGAAATCATTATGGAATTGCGCCGTGTCGCCGCTTCGACTGTGACAAACGGCGAGCTGCGTTCGTTTTTGGGCAAATTTTTGTTTACGGGCGAAGATGTTTTCAAACGAGTCGGCGATCTTTCCGGCGGCGAAAAGGGAAGGCTCGCGCTCGCCAAATTAATTTACACCGAATGCAATGTACTGGTGTTGGACGAACCGACAAACCATCTCGATATTCCCTCGCGCGAAGCTCTCGAAGCCGCGCTCGAAGCATATCCCGGCACGATTCTGACCATCAGCCACGACCGTTATTTTCTCGACCGCGTGGCGACGCAGATTTTATTCTTCGACGGAAAAGGCAAAACCGAGCATTATAACGGAAATTACTCCGAATTCCACGAATGGCAAGCAGCAGCCATCAGTCATCAGTCAGCCGCTGAAAGTGAAAAAGTCAAAGTCTCTCAACCCGGAAAAGAAAAACAACAAACGGCGAAGAAGGAACAACGAATTAAAACAAAACTCCGCGCGCCGGAAATCATTGAAGAAGAAATTGCCGCGATAGAAACGAAACTAGCTTCATTGACTTCGCAAATGAGTCAGCCGGAGATTGCTTCCAACCCGCAAAAATTTGCTGAAATCAGCACGCTTTATCAAAAAGCCGAAAGTGATTTGGAGAAGCTGATGGAAGAATGGGAAATGTCTTCAACTGCGGTCGGATAAAAGTCGGGGAATAATACAAAAATAAAAATGGAAGTTCCGTTAAGTAACGGAACTTCCATTTTTATTTTTGTATGACAAATCAGCTTGGTTTATATGTCACCATTTCCGACATTCTTCGCTAACAATTACGGACAGGGCGAACCGAGCGCGAAAACGCAGCGAGTTGCCCAAATGAAATCCGGGTTGCTCGCTGAATTAACGACGGGCGTTGTCGTTGTTTCAAGCGGCGTGATCGGGCGCAAACCATAAAGCCGCCATTTGCCCATTTGCGTTTCATCGAAGGCGACGAATTTTGCCCTCGAATTTCCCGTAAAAGTGTAATCGGCGAGCGCGTGAAGCCTTCGCCAAACTCCCCAATAATCGAAAGCATTGATTTCCGCTTCGTTTCCGCGATTGCCCGTGACCGGAATTCCGTGTCCGGCAGGCAGCAAACAGGTTGTCTGCGCCGCGCGAATCACTTGCCAGCGTTTTTCCGTGATTTGCGGCAGCCTGTTCCAAACGTCGTTTACGCCGATTAAATGCTGATTCGTTTCATCGTCCCAATAAATCTGCACAATCAACTTCGCCGAAGCCGGAATTTGTTCGTAATTTGTTCCCCACGAATACCAGGGAGCCATCGAAAACATAAACAAGCCGTTTGCGCCCCAACCGGCTGCGACTCCGCGTCGCGCAAGCTCCGGCACAGCGCCCGCGCCGTAACTGTGTCCGGCAAAACCGACGCGCGTCGTGTCTAAAACATTGCCGAACTGCTGTACTGCGGCTTGAAAACCCGCCCACATTTGTTGATAACGCGCCGTGTTGCTCGTCAAAAGATTTGCGGTGTAAGGCGCGAAAACAACCGCGTAGCCGTTGCTCGCAAGCTGCCGCGAAAGCGCATCGTAATATTGAAAATCCGTCCCGCCGAAACCGTGCGCGAAAAAGATTACCGGAACGCGCGTTTGCGTCGAAGCATTCGACGGCAAATAAACCGAAACCGGAGCGGGCGCGTTTGCTTTGGGATTGGCGATTGATTGGAGCGTTACGGCATATTGTCCGTCACTGCCGTAATCGCCGCGCGCGGGCAAAGTCGTGACTTTCAGATTTGTGCAAAGCGGAATCTGCGCTTTGATTGTAGAAACAAAAAACAGCAAAAATGAGAGAATCAAGAGTGAGAAAAGATTTTTAATCATCGGTTTTTATTGTGTTTACTCAACAGCTCCGCAATCGTTTTCTCGATCCGGCGAGTTCTGGTTTCCGCCCTTTTCGATTCCTCGATTGCATTTACAAATTCTTTTTTGTGAGTATAACTTATTCGCTCCCAGATTTCCTGAGCCGATTGATTGTCGTCCAAAGCCGCAAGCAAATCGGCTGGCGCTTCAACCAATCTCGGCGCGGTGTCGCGTTCAATTTCAACTCGCACCATATCGCCCGCTTTCGCATTCGCCTCTTCGCGCAGCTCGCGATTAACGACCATAAATTGTTCGCCGTGCATTCTGAAAATCGTGCTCCTAAACGCCGCACCGTTAATTGTTCCGCAAACCGGAACTCTTTTAGCGCCGAAAATCGTTTCCACATCAAAAGGAAATTTGATCGCTGTTGCCGAGCTGTTATTGTAATCTGCAATCAACTCGGTTTCAAAGATTTGTTTGTCAGCCATAGTTTCTCCAATTTTGCGTGCGATTTCGGACTGTTGTAAAACAAAATCAACGATAAAATTACACGAAATATTATTTGTTACAAATTATGAAAATTAGAAAAGCAGTTTTTCCAGCCGCCGGACTCGGTACGCGATTTTTGCCCGCGACGAAAGCGTCTCCGAAAGAGATGCTGCCGCTTGTTGACAAGCCTCTGATTCAATACGGGATCGAAGAAGCCGTCCAGAGCGGAATCGAATCAATTTTAATTATCACAGGGCGCGACAAATCAGCGATTGAAGACCATTTCGACATTTCCTACGAGCTTGAACAGACTTTGCGCGAGCGCGGAAAACATGAGCTTGTCGAGCAAATGCGCGCGGTCGCCGATCTCGCGCACATCGTTTATACGCGCCAGAAACAACCGCTCGGTCTGGCACACGCGATTTATCAGGCAAAAGATTTTGTCGGCGACGAGCCGTTTGCCGTGATGCTGCCCGACGACATTATGGACGGCGAAACGCCCGCACTTCAACAATTAATCAACGCCTACGAAAAATACGGCGCTTCGGTAGTCGCCGCAATTCAAATTGACGACGAGACGATTTCGCGTTTCGGAGTGATTGCGGGCGAGGAAATCGAGCCGGGCGTTTTCAAAATCAGCGATGTCGTCGAAAAACCGAAATACGAAGAAGCGCCGTCAAATATGGCTGTGATCGGGCGCTATGTTTTTGAGCCGGAGCTGTTCGGCGCGATTGAAAAAATCAAACCCGGTGCGGGCGGAGAATTACAAGTAGCTGACGCGATGAGGATTTTACTCAAAGAAGGCTATCCGTTTTACGCTGTGACGCTCGACGCGCGGCGGCACGACGCGGGCGACAAACTCGGTTTTTTGATTGCGACGGTCGAATTCGCCTTAAAACGCCCCGATCTCGCGCCGGAGTTTCTTGCATATCTAAAATCACTGAAGTTATAAATCTGTAAGATTTTAAAACTAAAAAGCCTCAATTGCCTTCCACAATTGAGGCTTTTTAGTTTTAAAACCGGGTTTTCGCGTTAAAGCAGTGTATCGGTTAAACTTGAGTTGGTTTTATGAAAGACCGCGAATCTGTAAAAGCAAAAAAGACAAGGCGTTCGACAATCGTTTTTCTCGGCGTGTCGGTTTTCGTCTTGCTGGCGGCTCTCGTCCTGCTGCAATCAACGGCGGTGTGGCGTTTTCTGCAAATTGAGAGCGCGAGCGACACTTTGATTTTATACGCGCTTTCCTCGCTCAATTTTTTCGCTTTTATCATTTTCGCTTTTATTCTGTTGCGGAGCATCGCGCGCCTTTCGCGCGAGCGGCGCGCTTTAAAATTAGGCTCGCGCCTCAAAACTCGGCTGCTTGTTTATTTCGTCGCAGTCAGCTTGCTGCCGATTGTTGCGATGGCGGCTTTTTCTTTTTTGTTTTTAAACCGCACGCTCGAAAAATGGTTTAGCGCACTGCCTGAGACCGTCATCCGCGAGGCGCGCGACGTGCAGACAAAAGCAATCAATGAGCGCATTCGTCAATTCAACGAAAAAGCCGTTTTGTTTGCCGCGCTCGTTGAATCGAAAAATGAGATCAACGAACAGGATTTACGCGCTAATCTGACGCGCGCTAATTTTTCAGGCGTCCAAATCGAAGCGCCGAACGGCATCGTTCTGGCTCGCGTCGCCGCAGAGGATTTGCCCGTCGAACAGCAGCAAAAACTGCGCGCAGTTTTAACGCAAAACCCGGACGCGGCAGAATTACAGGACGGAATCGGTTTTGACGCCGCAGACGTTTTTTTGTCGGACGGCAGCCGTTTGCGCGCGGTTTCGGGCTGGAACAGCGAAGCCGCGTTTAGTCGGGAAATTTCCAATTCGCCGCTTGAATTTGAAAGCTTGAAACAACGGCAATTGGAGGCGCGGTGGCTCGGTTTTTCAACTCTGAGCCTGCTCACATTTTTGCTGATTTTCGCCGCGTCCTGGGTGGCTTTTCATCTCGGCAGAAGTTTGACGCTGCCGATTCGCGCTCTAGGCGAAGGCTCGAAAGAAATCGCGCGGGGAAATCTTCAACACCGGGTTGAAGTTTTAGCCGAAGACGAGCTTGCCCTGCTCGTCGAATCGTTTAATCAAATGGCGGCTGATCTGGAAAACAACCAGCAACGGCTCGAAGAACGCCGCCGTTATATCGAAACCGTTTTGCAGTCGCTTTCGACCGGCGTTGTTTCGCTTGACGCTGAAAACCGCGTGACGACGCTCAACGCCGCCGCTCGCTCGATGTTGCGACTGACGGAAAAAGAAACGGAAACTCTATTTTTATCCGATTTAATTGCCGACGACGATTTCCCCCGAATCGAAAAGTTGATTGCACGCGCAAGCCGTCTGGGACACGCTTCAGAGCAAACCGTTTTGACGAGACAAATTGCGGACGGGAACGGCTCAATGACGGAAAATGGCAGTTTGCCGGTCGCGCTGACCGCTACCGCTTTGCGCGAAACGCCCGGAAAAAACGTGGGCGTTGTTTTGGTGATTGAAGATTTGTCCGAACTGCTCTCCGCGCAGCGCGCCGCCGCCTGGCAGGAAGTCGCCCGTAGAATGGCGCACGAAATCAAAAACCCTTTGACACCGATTCAACTTGCCGCCGAACGAATCTCAAAACGCTTTAATGGGAAACTCCAAAGTCCAAACGGCAACGAACAACGAACAACGAACAACGAACAAACGACGAAAGTCGTTAAAGAAAGCACGGAAACGATTTTGCGCGAAGTTGACGGTTTGAAATCAATGGTCAACGAGTTTTCGCATTTTGCGCGCTTGCCGCACGCGAGACTGGAAAACGGTGATTTGAATGAAATCGTCCGGCAGACGGCGGTTTTGTATGAAGACCGTTTGGAGGATGTAAGGCTCGAAACTGATTTGCAGGAAAATTTGCCGCCCGCAATGCTCGATGCCGAGCAAATACGGCGTGTTTTCGTAAATTTGATTGACAATGCGCTCGAAGCTTTCGACGGCGGGCAAAACGAAAAGCAAATTACAATCAAAACTTTTTACGACACGGCGCGAGATTTGCTAATCGCCGAAATTTCGGACAACGGACGCGGAATTTCCGCAATGGATTTTTCCAAACTCTTTCAGCCTTATTTTTCGACTAAAGGGCGCGGAACGGGTTTAGGCTTGGCAATCGTCCAAAGAATCGTTCAGGAACACGGTGGGCGCATAAAAGCAATTGCAAATCAACCCGGCGGCGCGAAATTTATTGTAGAATTGCCTTATTCTCAGTGAAAGGTTGTCAGGAAAATGACCAAAACGCTAGCTCTGGAAATTATCGAAACGCTCAAAACTCTGCCGCCCGAAAAAAT
>DASVRD010000003.1:0-29093 GCA_036388775.1 Pyrinomonadaceae bacterium
GGCGACGACGAATTTTGCAGGCAGCGAGTTAGAACAACGGCATCTTCGAGGGCGAGACACCCGCCCTGTCCCATATTCGGCGTTGTCGGATGCGCAGCGTCGCCGGTCAAACAAACTCTGTTTTTCGACCAACCGCTTTCGGGCGGGCGGTCGTAACAATCATTGTGCAGAATATCTTCCGCCGCTGCGGCTTCAACAATTTGCGGAATCGGCGCGTGCCACTCTCCGAAAAATTCGAGCATCTGCGCTTTTCGTTCCGGCGGCGCAAGAATCGAGCCTTCCGGCTGGTTGTTTGTCGCGTACCAGTAAAATCTATTCTTTCCAACCGGCGCTAAACCGAAGCGTTTGCCCGCGCCCCAAGTTTCAGTCGCCGTATTCGCTTCGAAACCGTTTTCATTGAATTCGATTATTCCGCGCCAAACCGCGTAACCGCGGTAAATAGGTTTTGAATTTCCTTTGATTTGCGCTCGAACCCGAGAGTTTATGCCGTCGGCTCCGATGAGAACGTCGCCGTTTGCCGTCGTTCCGTCTGCAAAAAATGCGTTGACGCCGTTTTCATTCTGCTCTAATCTTTCAAAAGTTTTGCCCGAACGAATCGTTTTCGGCGCGCAATTTCTCTGGAGCAAATCAATCAAATCAGCGCGATGTATACAAATTGACGCCGGACGGTATTTACCGATTTCCGCCTTCATCAGCAATTCGCCTGTTTCATTTTTTATTTTAAGAACGGAAAGGACAGCACTTTTCTCGACGGCTTCATCCAGCAAACCGAGATTTTCTAAAACTGCCGTCGCATTCGACCACAAACTGATGCCCGCGCCGATTTCTCGCAAAACCGGCGCCGCTTCGTAAACTTCGACTTCAAATCCAACTTTTTGCAAAGCAATTGCTGCGGCTAAACCGCCGATGCCCGCGCCGACGATTAAAACTTTCATTTTTTATCCTCGATTTTATGTTCGAGCGTTTTTCAAAACAACATACCCGTTTTGCGGAAACCGGCTTTTTTGCTCGAATTTTCAGTATTTCCCAGGACTTTCAAAACTTTTCACCAGCCGTTTTGATGAACGACATCTGACAAAGAAAGCCGCGTTTTCGTTTGCTTTGAATTATCGGCGTAACCGACCGGAATAACGAGTATAACAGCTTGATCGGCAGGAATATTCAAAGCTTCCTGCACCGCCCGCTCGCTGAACCCTTCCATCGGACACGTCGCAAGTCCGGCAATTTCAGCCGCCAGCATAAAGGTCTGCGCCGCAATTGAAACTTGTTTCGCCAGCCAGTAATCTCTGTGAACCGCCTGAAGTTTCGGAATCGGAATAAATCGCCCGACGATTGTTTCCGCCAGAGCTTTCCACAACCAGCCGAACCCCAGAAAACCACGATCAAACGAAAGCGGCACGTTTTTCCGCAAAAGCTGTTCGTATTCCGCACTGTTCGCCCGCGCGTCGCGATCCTGCCGCAGAATGCGCTCAAAATTATGCTCGACGACGTGCCTGTCGCCGGTGAAAACGACGACCGCTCCGGCTTCGAGCACCTGCCGCTGATTCATACACGCCGGATAAAGCTTTTCCTTCAAATCTTTGTCGGTCACGACAATAAAGTGCGTCGGCTGAAGATTAAACGCGCTCGGCGACCAGCGCGCTGCTTCGAGAATTTCGTGCAGAAGTTCCGCCGGAACTATTTTTGGCTGAAAGTGACGGGTCGAACGACGGGAACGAACAATTTCAGTAAATTGATTTAAGTTAATACTCATAATCTCGCTCCTTTTTGTTGCACTTACGGCAACAAATATTTCAACCTATAACGCGAAAAAAGAAGCGAAGAAGTATTAAAAAAAGCGAAATTGAAACGCTAAAAATAAATTTGCGGTTTGAGGATAACTTTTATACCTAAAGTTTTTCCTTTTGGTAAGACTAGCTTGTGAAAGTAAGGGCAAACCAAGCGCGAGATTTCTTGGTCTGCCTCTTATAAAAATGTTCTCTTGACTGAAATTAGTAACTAAAATCCGTCTCGGTCATCATAAAAATATTCTTCCGCCCGAGAATCATTTCTTTTGCTGCGCAGGTAGGCAACTGCAACAGCAGCAACCGCCGCGCCGATGACAATCCGCGTTACAAATCGCTCTCTGTTATGTTTCCATTCTGCCTTCAAGCCCATTTCACCGAAGATGTTAGGGACGTGCCCGCGAGCAAGATCATTTACTACGCCTTCTACCATATCTATTCGGTCTGCCAGCATCAGTGGCACCCAATGTCCATAGCTGTTTTCACTATATTGGAAGGCTGCGCGCCGAATCACGCCGCTCAATCCCGAGGGCGGCGAGGATGTTCCGAATGTCGCTGAGATGTTCGGTCGCTCGTTTGAATGCAGAATCTCAACATTGATCGGCTGCTGCGGCGGACGCTCCCAGCTATAGCCCGCATGTTCGGCATTGTTACGATTCTTCATCGGATAAGTCGGGTCGTTTTCCGGATTGGCATCAACCCCCCAACCTTTTATTTGCGACGGATCTATAACTGTGTTTTCGATGTCTCTAACTTTTATATCTATATCTTTAGCTTCATCTTTCATAACAATTCGTTTCCTCTTAGTTTCTGGCTGACGGCGGAATCAACACCGGTTTGATGCAATTATCGAGCTTGGCTGAAAACATTCGATATCCTTCCGACACCTCTTCCAAAGGAATATGGTGCGTGATCAGCGCTTTCGGATCAAGGATGCCGTTCTGCACATGTTCGATCAGTCTTGGTAATAGTCGCTTCACCGACGCTTGGTTCGCCCTGACGGTCAATCCTTTATTCACTATATTTCCGATTGGAACGAGTGTTCCGATTGGACCATACACGCCGACGATGGAAACAATGCCGCCTTTTTTCACTGAGTTTATCGCCCATTGCAGCGCAGTAGCCGCGCCGCCCATCAGATGCAGCTGTTTGCCGAGCAGCGTCTGCATCACTCTGCCGGTGGCTTCCGCTCCGACGGCATCAATAACAACGTCCGCGCCGAGCCAGTCGGTAGTTTGTTTAAGGAAAACCACCACGTCGTCGAGCTCCTTGTAGTTATAAACTTCAGCGGGAGCGTAATCTCTCACGAATTCGAGACGATATTCTACGTGATCAATCACGATGACTCGTCCCGCCCCGAAAAGCCACGCGCATCTTGCCGCCATGATTCCGACGGGACCGGCACCGAAAACTACAACCGTATCGCCGGGTTGAATGCCGCCCATTTCGGCAGCCTGATAACCGGTCGGAACTACGTCGGTAAGCATCACAGCGTCGTCCGGGTGCATTCCTTCAGGGATTACCGTCGGACTTACGTCAGCATAAGGAACGCGAACATACTCCGCTTGTCCTCCTTCGTACCCGCCCGCCGTGTGCGAATAGCCGAAAATGCCGCCGACCGCAGTCGCCTGCGGATTGGATTCGTGGCAATTTCCGTAAAGTTCCTGCTGACAAAAGGCGCATTTTCCGCAGGCAATATTAAAAGGCACAAGGACGTGATCGCCGACTTTCAATTTTTCCACGCCTTGTCCGACTTGTTCGACTACGCCCGTAACCTCATGTCCGAACGTCATTCCAACCCGCGTGTCCGGCACAGATCCATTGTATAAATGCAGATCGGATCCGCAGATACAAGACCGCGTCACTCGGACGATTGCATCCTGAGGATGCAAAATCTCCGGCATAGGTTTTTGATCAATGCGAACTCTCCGAGGTCCGCGATAATTCATTGCAAGCATAGAACCAGTTCCTTCCCTTTTTTAATGTTTGCCGCCGTGTTTGCCGGCGTGCAAATGAAAATGCGTCCGGAAAATCAACTGATAATTTCCCGTATTAAATTTTATTGCACACTCAATCTTTCAACTGAACTGCCGATAACCGCAATACCTCGCTTTTTCATCTGTCTTAATAATACAATTCTCATCGGCAGTTCTATTGTCTGCTATATGACAAAAGTTTAATTTCCTTACAGCAACCGTAAAGATCAGAGGCTATATCTCGGGAACAGGTTCATTTTAGATTATTTGAATATTATTTAAAGCGATGCGATTTTCAGATACATAGTTCAGCAATCTTTAGGATTCTTTCAACAAGCGAAAATCAAACATACCACTGAATTTTTAGGCATAGTAGTTTAACCTCTTATGAGTTTATTGAAGAGTCTTTCTTAAAAGCAGAAAATTCTTCGTTCAAACAAGCAATCAGACGGTAAATTCTTCCAATCTCGTTTTCGAGCGCGGATTTTTCGATAAAGGCGGCAACTTTCGCGATTTTTGCCGCGCCGACAGCAAGAGAATTTCCGCGCACGGCGTGTGCGAATCTGGCTATCGCCGGAATTTTTCCGTGCCTGGCGGCTTGTTTCATTTCTTCGATGCGCGCAGAGGTTTCCTTTATGTAAAGACGGATAATTTCTTCATCCAAATTTTGATTTACTGCAGTATCGTCCGGCGGCGCGGCGGTTTCGGCATCCGCAGCCGTAAAGGTTTCCCTCGTCTGCGGCGTAATTTGCAGCGATGTATTCGCAGATTTTTGCGGCAAAGAATCGTCGGGCGAAAAAACCGCGGATGATCTTTCTCTCCAGTATTGCAGAATGGCGGAAAGCTCGCTGATTTTAGCGGGTTTTGACAAGTAATCGTTCATTCCCGCAGCGAGGCATTTTTCACGCTCGCCGGCGAGCGTGTGCGCCGTCAAAGCGATGATGACGAGTGGATTAATCGCTTCACCGCTCGAAATTTGCTCTTGTTCGCGAAGACGAATCCGGCGCGTCGCTTCGTAACCGTCCATTCGCGGCATCTGACAATCCATCAACACTAAATCGTAATTCGCGGCGGCGATTTTTTCGAGAGCGTCAACGCCGTCAACCGCGAAATCTGCCGTAACTCCGGCTTTTTTCAATTGTTCGAGCAAAACGCGGCGATTTACTTCGTTGTCTTCGACGACCAGAATGCGAAACGGTTTATTGTTTACGACATTAACGGCAACATTTCGTTCCGTTCTGCTTTCGCGCAAACTATGACGGGTAATTAAATCGGCGGGCGGTCGCGTTCCGGCAGTCGAATTATCTTCGGTTAAAATAGCCGATAAACATTCGAGCAATTGAGAGCCGCGCACGGGCTTGGTCAAATAAGCGGCGATGCCGATTTTCTGCGCTTCCGCCGCGTCGCCGCGCTGCCCTAAAGCAGTCGTTACAATGATGCGCGACGGGGCGAGAATCGCTTCGGTTTTTATTCGCCTGACAAGCGAGAAGCCGTCCCAATCCGGCAAGTTCAAATCAATTAAAACGTAATCGAACGCGCGATTTTCCAAAACCGCTTGCCGCAGTTTGCGCAAAACCTCCTCGCCGTTTTCCGCGTGAATCGGTTCGAGATTCCAAATTCGGCAATACTGTTCGAGATTTCGACAGGTAACCGGGTTGGCGTCGGCAATCAAAATTCGCTTTCCTTTTAACTGCCGCGTTAACGGCAAAGCCGCATTTTCTCCCTCGCTCCGGTCTGATTTTTTCGTAAATGAAGCCGTAAATGAAAAACGCGAACCTTTGTTCGGCTCACTCTCTACCGAAATTTCGCCGCTCATCATTTCGACGATTTGTTTTGAAATAACTAAACCTAAGCCGGTTCCGCCGTATTGCCGGGTCGTTGAATTATCAATCTGCACGAACGGCTGAAACAGATTTTTCAGATTTTTTTCGTCAATTCCGATTCCGGTATCAATTACATCGAAACGCAAAATCGTTTGCCCGCTTTTTTCTTCGAGCGTTTTTACTTCAACGCGAACGCCGCCGCTTACGGTATATTTTACGGCGTTTCCCGCGAGATTCGTCAAAACTTGCCGCAATCTTCCCGGGTCGCCGCGCACTATGCGCGGAACGTTTTCGTCAATCAATGAAGCTATTTCTATGTTTTTGCCGAAGGCACGCGGCGAAAGCATTTCGATTGTTGACTCGACCGTTTCGCGCACGTCGAAATCAACCGTTTCAAACCGCAGCTTCCCGGCTTCGATTTTCGCTAAATCGAGAATATCGTTGATAACGGTTAAAAGCATGTCGCCGCTTTGCCGAATCGTTTCGGCGTAATCGCGCTGCGTGCGGTCGAGCGGCGTTTCGAGCAGCAACTCGGTCATTCCAAGAACCCCGTTCATCGGCGTGCGCAGCTCGTGGCTGACGTTCGTTAAAAAAGCCGACTTTAACCGCGCCGATTCAAGCGCGGCGTCACGCGCCGCTCGCAGCTCGTCCTCAGTCTGTTTGCGCTCGGTGATGTTTATAGAGATGCCGCCGACGAGTTTTTCGCCTTCTTCGTTTTCGATTAAAAATTTATGGCTGAGCCAGTAATTCAAAGTTCCGTCGCGCGTCGGTACGATTTCGACGGCTTTCAGCATTTTGCCGGTTTCAAGCACGATTCGGTCGTTGGTGCGGACGCTTTCGGCGACTTCTCGAGGAAAAATATCAAAATCGGTTTTTCCTTCCAGTTCCTTGCGGTCTCTTTGGAAGTTCTTTTCAAACGTGCGATTAATTTTAATATAACGACCGGTTTCGTCCTTGAGAAAAATCACCGCCGGGCTGTTATTGACGTATAAATTGAACATCTCCTGGCTTTTCTTTAATTTTTCTTCGTTGCGTTTGATTTCGCTTACGTCCAGCGCCGATCCTAAAATGTATTCCCGGTTTTCTTCATCCCGGGTTACGATATTGTTGTACAGCCAAATGCGGCTTTCGCCGTTTTTCGTTCTCACCGGCATCAATCCGCGCAGTTTGCCATCGGTTTTGATTCGCTCCAGATAATCTGCAGAAAAGGTTTTCTCATCGAGCAATAACAAATCGGCTAAATTTCTTCCGACGAGTTCGTCTTCAGCGTAACCGCACGCGGCGCAAGCCGCCGGATTAACCGAAAGAATTACGCCCTGCATATCGTGCGTGCAAAACAAAGCCAGGCTGTTGTTGACGAAGCTGCGGAAACGCTGTTCGCTTTCCACAAGCCGGCTTTCGATTTTTTTTCGTTTTGTGATGTCACGAGCAATCGCCTGAATTGTGTTATCGTCAATTTTTTTACAGCTAATTTCTACCGGAACAATTCCGCCGTCAGGACGAACAAAAACGCGTTCGACAATGCGGCTTTCATCGTTTTGCAGCGCTGCGAATCCGATTGGATTTTCGGTTAATTCTTCGGGCGTGACTAAATCTTGGATATGCAGATTCAGCAGTTCTTCTTTGGTTCTGCCGGTCAGTTCGCAAAACTTCTGATTTACGCCGATGATGCGTCCTTCAAAATCGAACAAATGAATGCCGTCCGAAGCGTTTGCCAAAAGTTGCCGGTAACGCGTCAAAAAGGCGTTGTTTGTGTTGCCGTTTTGCGCCGGCGTAATATTCGATGAAATTCGCCGCGTCAGAATACGCAAAGCCGAAAGCTGCGCGGCTGAAACCGTTCGCTTTTCGTAATCAATTACCCAAAGCGAGCCGAGCGCGTCGCCATCAAACGAAATGAGCGGCGCGGCTACGCAAAAACGTATCTGCGGCTCACCAGCAAGCATCCGGTTAGAACAAAAACGTTCGTCTTCGGTCGCGTCCTCGACGATTGTAAACTCGTCGGAACTGAAAATCGCAGACGAAGCAAAAGTTTTGTAAAAAAGAATTTTATTTGTATCAATTTCGGTCTGCGATTCGAAACGCAAATCGCCGTCAATCGAGCTGACGAACGCTTTCGACGCGCCGAAGATTAAAGCGGCGAGACGGATCAAATCATCGAATTCCGCCTTCGACTCGGCGTCGTAAGCGTCTGAACCCGACGAAGTTTCTATGCGCAAATCTTTATCTGGGAGTAAATAAAAAGGCATACTTGAAAAATTTTAGTAATTTGGAAAATTTCAGCAATTCGGCAATTTACATATTGATAGGCGAATAAAGAAAGAACTTTTGCTGGACGTTGTCTGTAACTCGGTGCTTCAACTTACGCGGCAAGAGCACACTCTTAGCCGAATTTATCTTCTCGCATTAAAAAGCATTGCGCAAGGTTTTATATTAAATTTAACATTTACAGATAAAAGTTAATATTCACAATGAGAAAACCTATGAGTACCGGTACTCGCATTTCGCTGTTTTTTTGAAAAAATTCACCTGATTCTCACGACGAACGAAACGCTGCCGGTGTTGTTGGGCGCGGTCGAGCTCAAGCTGCCGGAAAATGTCCAGCGAATATGGGTTACGTTGCGGTCATACCCGGACGGTGCTCCGCCTCCGCCGGAAACCGGCGTGTACGTATAAGAAACGCCGTTGTCGTTTGAGTAACTGACTGTTGCGGATAATCCGGTCGTGCCGAGCGTATTTACGATTGAACCGACCTTAAAGTCTGTACTGGTATTTATCTTCAAAGTGCTGCCGGGATTAGGGTCAACAAGCTGAAAATTCTGTGCCGAGGCATTCCCCGAATTCGCAAAATTTATCGAGTAAGTTAAATCCGTTCCGGGCACGGACGAACTTGATGGCGTGACCGATTTGCTCAGATTAATACTCGGCACGGGAGCCGGAAGAGCTGTAATCGAAAGAACCTTTATACCGAAATCGTCGTTGTAGTGATAACTACTGCCGGAAAAGTCGTAGATTAAAGTCGAAGCGGTCGTAGCCCCGGTTGACTGCACGAAAACGGTGTAAACGGTCGTGATTTGATCGCCAGCCTTTCCGCCGTAAGTTGTCGGACCGATGCAGCTTCGATAACTCGGACTGGTCGTAACGTTATTCCAGCCGCAGGCATCGGCATAAACTTTATCGTTTGTCCCGCCGACCGGCGTAGTGTAAGTTGTTGAGACAGAAAGAATTCGAAAAATGACATTTGACAGACTTAAAAAGGCTTCAAGCTGTTCATAACCGCCCGGCGCGGTTTCGCCCTTGACCGTATAGGTATAAGTTTGCCCAACATAAACGGTAGTCGGACCCGTGACGGACAAAACTTTATTGCGGTTTTGCGAAACAAGTTTTTCGACGAAAAGCTCGCGCGGCGATGGAGTTTCGACGGTTGAAGCTCCGTTGGTCGCAGTAATTCGGTAACGACGGGCGGTATTGTACGCCGCAGTCGAGCGCGTTACGACGGCGTTAAAGTAAAAATCGTTGCATTTGCCCGCCGCAAGCGAAGAAACATTCAGCGTGTCGGGGCTGCTCGCGTCAAGATTGATATAAGCGTTGCTGCTATCCCAAACGAACTTTGCAGTAATATTGCTGGCGGCGTTGCCGGTATTGCAGACTCTCGCGCCGACCGGAAAAGTGTCGGGACCGTCAACGACGCGGTTACTGTCCAGCCCGATAACGTTCCAAGTTAAAGGCGTGATGTTTAATTGCGCGAAAACTGATTGAGCGCCGAAAAAACCGAAAGCGAATAACAACACCCAAATGCGTATAAATGAGCGTCTGAAGATAAGATTTTTGTCGCTGCCGGTTTTCATCGTTTTTGCAAAGTTTCGCTTTATTATTTTTTACCGTTAGTCTTATTTTTCTCTTATTCCTTCTTTATTTTTCTTTATTTTTTGCAAACTTTTCGATTATTTTTGATTCGTTTCGTTGGTTTGAGCAGCGGAATCTTGCGTCAAACCGTTTTTGGAAGTGCCGAATAAATCAAACAGATTAGCGAGCTTTGTAGTTATCGTAAAATAAACTCCGCCGCGAAATTGTTTGTTGTTGTTTACAAATGAATCATCGAAGCGATTCGCCTCGGTGAAATTATAACCCAATCCGAAACGAACGTCGGGAATCGCCCAGTAACCGAGTTCCGCGCCCGCCGAACGGCGGAAAGTGTCCGAGGACGGCTGAACGAGCCAGCGACCTTCACCGGCAACGTCAAAATAATCGTTGAGGCGCTGCTGCGCTCGAAATTGTCCTGAATAAGTCAGCGCCGAAGCATATGCGGTCGTATTACTGCCGTTTCCGTTAAACCGCAAAGCGAATTTGCCGTAAACTTCCAAATCTCTGTTTACTTGATAAAGACCGTCGGTTGAAAGCGAATCTGAACGGTCGCGAGTATCAGTTTGCCGAACGTTATTTATCAACGATCCGTTTTGCGTCATTCGACGGTGATTATAGCTGAAAAGAAGCGCGTATTTGTCCGAATCAATCGGGCGATAAGCGGTCGCCGCAGTGACATTCGACGCTGAACCGCCGCGATTATTAAAGTTGCTTCGCATCCATTGCGCCCGCACCAATGTCGTCCAGTTATCTCCGATTTTTCCGGCTGCGCCAACGCTGAACAATTGTCCCAAACCGTTGCGGTCGCGCAATTCGTAACGCAGAGAAGTGCGAAAACCGTCGCCCGGCGTCCAGGTCGTACCGACGGTCGCGCTGTTAAAACTCTTTCCGTCTCCTTTTAATAAGAATCCGCGCTCATACCCGCCATCGAGCGCGAATTCTTTGTTCAGCGCCCAGCGATTCTGCAAACCGATAACCGCGAAACTGTCGGTTCCGCCGATACCGTTTTCTAATTGATAACGCCCGTTGAACGCGCCGAGACGGGAAATTTTCGTTTCGATACCGAACGCAGTTTCGTTGCGCGAACCGGTCGAAGCAAAGCCGGTGCCGGTAAAATCGCCAATCGGCGTGATCGGCGCGGCGGCGAGCCTTTGCGTAAAGAACAATTTGGCGTTCGGATTGAGTTTGTAATTGGCTGCGAAAGTCGTCTGATTCGGGTAAGTCGGATCGGCTTTGCTTAAATTCTGCTCGCGTTTTACGGCGATCTCGACTTTTTCGGTCGGGCGATATTCGACCCCGGCACTGACTAAATTCGAGTCAGTCGTTTTGTCGCCTGTATTATCTTTCAAATGACGATGATCGAAACCGAAGCTCGCCCGCAATTTATCGCTGATGTTTTCGCTCCAGAGAAAAGAAAGCGTATTTCGGGAGTTTGAAACATTGCGCGTTTCGTTGCGCTCGTCGCTGAAACCGAACGCGAAAGCGCGTTTTGATGTCGGGCGCATCTCCAGATTGATGCTCAATCTTTGCGAGCCAGGCGCGACGGTGGCGCCGAACGGATTGTAAAAATTAGCCGTCGAGCGCGAAAATTCCGCACGCAACCGGCTTTGGAAAAACGATAAAGGCTGGTCGAGATGCAGGCGCAGAGCGTTTCCGTTGCGCGGCTGGCTCATTTCGTTTATCGTTTCGTAATCTCCGTTGAAAAAATCGAAAACATTAACGCCCGAAGCGAAACGTCCGTTGCTCATCGCTGCTTCAAAGTTTAATTTTCCGCCGTTCCACAAGTTTTTCTCCGCGTCTATTCCGCCGATTTGAAACGCGCCGATTTCGCCTTGCTGCTGATTCAGATACGATGCTCCGAACCGCAAACCGAAGCTGCGGAAATTACGCGACGCGCGTCCCGTGTAAACGTAGTTTGTCGCGCCCGTTCCGCGATATTCATAAGCCGCAACGATTTGGACGAGATTAAGTTGATAATCGAAGGCGGAAATCGGACGCAGAAAGAAAACTTCGCCGCTCAACGTGTCAATGTTGTAATCAACCGAACGCACCAATCGCTCGCGGCTTAAAATCACTTCCGGGTTGCGCCGGTCACGCACTTCGAGATTAATGACCTCCGAACCTTGCAAAACGTCTCGATGAGCGAGCCGCACGACGCTCAATCCGCCGCCCGGAAAAACATCTCTAGCGAAAGCCGTATCGGGACGCGCTCCGGTTAAACTTAGAAAATCGCCGCGCGAATTTTCGAGATGCAGTTTTACGCCCGTTAAACGGCGCGAATATCCGGCGAGCTGCAAATTCTGCTGATCGGTTTCCATATCGCCGAACATCGCGTAAGAACTGTTTCGATCAACGCGCGCGAACAATTTCGAATTCGATTGTGCGTCCTCGAATCTTTGCGAAGAGTCGCCGAAAATCGGATAAGCGCGGTCAAGCGGTTCGAAACCGCCGAAACGGTCGCGTCCGGCTTGGCGATTGAGTGGACGCTGCGAATCGTATGCGAGCGTCAAAAGATTTTTGTCGCCGAAAAATCGCCCGCGAAAATAAAACGAAAGACGGCTTTGGAAATTCGAGTTCGAGCCGCTCGTTGTAATTGCCGGCGCGTTGCGTCCGAACGAAAACTCGCCCAATCCGACTAAAATTTGCGGGCGCAGCTCGGGCGTAAAACGAATTTCGCTGATTGCTTCCTGTTTTCCGGCGGATGCTTTCAAACGCGCGGTTTCCGCCGCTCCGTCACCAACGAGTTCGACAATCGCCTTTCCGTTTTCCAGAGAAAACGATTGTCGGCGCGACATTTCAGGCGTTTCGACGGGATTTTCCGTTCTCGTCTTGTAAACAAAACGCCCGGCGGAAGTTTCAATCGAAATCTGCCCGTCCGCCGCAGGATTTCCCCAACGGTCGAAGCCGCGAATTTCCACCGAGACGCTTTCACGCCCGCCCGACTGAACTGCCGTTTTCATCGGCACGATTTCGAGTTTTTCAACCGCGCCGCGTCCCCAGACGATAATCTCTTCGGCTGCGCCGCGTTCACCGTTGGCATTAACGGCTGTTAAGCGAACAATATTTTTGCCCGGACGCAGATTGACGCCGACAAACGAGAAAGTCGTGACGTTGTTGCGATTGTCAATGCGCGTTTCGCCGATATTAGACGCGTTCACCGTTTCGCCATTGACTTCCGCCGCCAATTTCCAGTCTTTGGCTACTCGCGCTTTGATTGACAAAGCGGGCGACATAATCACTTCTTCGGTTTTCGGCGAAAGGATAAAAAGTTTTCCGGGCGCGACGGGTTCGATTGTTTCGCTCGTTTCCACCGTGTAAGTTCCGGCTTTATTTTCGCTCGCTTCATTGTTTTTACCGTTTTCGTTTTTTGCCGGTGAATTGTTTGGAATGCCCAACGGAATTTTATTTTTCAAGCTGGCGATTTGAACCGGAGTTTGTGGCGAGTCCGTCGAATTTTTTACGATCTGCGATTTTCTTACGGCGTTTACGTCAATTATCTTCTGATCGTCGGCGACGGCTGCCAGTTCATTTTCCGGGGCGATTGCGAAATTCTGACGCAAAAGCGAACCGCCGCCGAGCGGAGTCTGCAAAAGCCGCGTCCAGCTTTTTGACGAACGACGATTTTTATCATCCGTTAAATAATAACTTTGCGGCACTGTTAGCGGGTCCAGTGAGATAACCAGCGAGCCTTCGCCAACTGCCGGAAGATTATAAAGACCGGCGGAATCCGTTACGACCGATTGACCGTTGTTCGTGTAAATTCTGGCTCCGGCGACCGGTCGCTCGCCTTTATCGAATTGCCCGTTGCCGTTGCGGTCTTCGTAAACGCGTCCGATGACGATTTGTCGCAGCGAAAAAACCCCGCCGCGAACGCGAACTCCGGCTTTTGACGGCTGCGTAGAAATAATACTTCCGTTCGGCTGCAATCCGCTGACAATCGCCACGTTAAAATGCTCGCCTTCGCTTGCATTTGCGCCTATCCGAACCCGGTACGTCAGCACTGCGCCTGTTCCGGCGCTCAAATCGCCGATTGGAAAAGTCAATTCATTGCTGTTGATTGTCGGCGCAATTGAGCGAACGTTTCCGCCGATTTCGATTTGCGCCGTATCTTCGACGTATGAAAACGAAGCCGGAAGCACATCGCGTACTTTCGCGTCGCGCAAAGCGTAAGCCGTAGCGTTTCGCACCTGAACGCGATACGAAACAATGTCGCCGATTTCCGCCGTTTGTTTGTCAGCGCTTTTGGCGATTTCAAGCGTCGAAAGCTCGAACATCGGAATATTGAAAACCAATGCGGCAAGATTGCTTATTTGTACCGTTTCACTCGTTAAATTAAAACCGTTGGCAACGGCAACCGCCTGACCGTCGAGAGCGCGAATCGTTGCGGTAAATAAATTATTTCCGTTTGAAACGCCGTTGATTAAAACTTCGAGCGTGCGCGGTCGGTAATTTAACGCAGAGACCGTTACGACGTATCGAACCGGAGAATTCGGCGTGCCCGTTTGTTTTTCGTTTAATGCGAAACCGAAGTTTCCGTTTCCGTCTGAAACAAAAGGGTTGATATTTTGTGCATTCGGAGCATAACTGATGTCAGGTGTCAAAGCGATAGGCGCGCCGTTTTCGGTCGCTGCAACGGTAATTTGCGCTCCTGCAATGCGAGTCGCTCCGAAACTGTTTCCGGCGTAAACCGTGCCGACCGGATTAATTATTGCGACGGCTTCGGAGGTGTTTATCGCCGGGGCGTTTGCCGCGGAAACGTTCGCCCTATTGACAACGCCGCTGCCCGCCCCATTCGTGCTGATTAGACGAGCTTGAAAACGAATTTCGACGGCTGTGCCGGACGCTATTTCCGAAATTAGAAATTCGATTCGCCGGGGAATTGCTGTGCCTTCGTCCGAGTCGAGCGCGTCGGTTACGGAGCGATTGTTCAAACGAAGAGTGTTGGCGACGTATTCGAGTTCAACGGGCAAATCGTCGGTTACCGTCACTTGTCGTGCGGAGACCGAACCGTTATTGCGAAAAGCGATTGTGTAATTGAGAATTTGTCCCGGCGCGGCGGTTGTTCGCGGCAGATTTTCAATTAATTTCACCGGAGGCAAACTCGTGTTCGACGGCGACGAAAAAGTCGCGCTACTTCCGACCGAATTAATAATCGTTCCTTCGTCCGACGCGTAATCTTGCGTGCCGGGAACGGTCAGCGTCGAGCGTGCCGAAAGTTTGATGGTTATTTGCGATTGCGGCGAGACCGAATTCGTGTCAATTACAAATAAAACTCCGTAACAATCGCCCGGCGCAATTTGCGGAGTTAAAGTTTGCCCGAATTGAACGGAAACATCTGCTGGTGTCACCGTACTTGAATCATCAACGTCAAAAAATACGCCGTTAATCGTTGCAGGCGCTGAAATTGTACCGCTGAACGGCAAAAAGAAATCAGGCGAATTGCCCGTATTGCATATTTGAAAAACGCGTGTAATTCGTTCATTCGGCGCAATTGCGGCTGATGAAGCTGTTTCGTCCGGTGTAACGTTAATCGCTGGAACCCGCGCGATTGTAATCAAGATTGTTTGTGAAACCGTGTTGTATTGATTGCCGCTTTCGTCTTCATATGAAGCGTCAGCGCGGTTTGTAATAATCGTTCCGCCCGTCGAAGGATCGTCAATTGCTCGTGAAACACCGACAAATAAACAAACGGCTAAAGCAAATAAAACGAACTGACAGAGCTTTCGTTTTATTTTGATAGAAATTTTCGTTGTTTGGCGGTGAGTCATTTTTAATAAATCGTTTGAAATCATTCCGGCGGTGACGATTCGATATTGATAATTAATAAAAATCAGGGCGGCTTTGCTTACCTTTTGAAAAAGTATTTGCAGTTTTCGCGCGGCAAAACTTCGCCGCCCCGTTCTTAACGGCTGTATTTCAGCCCAGTTATTTAATGCGGCGCCGGAAAACGAACGTTCCCGAAGTTTGCGGCGCGAGGGTCGGAACGGTGTCAACCAGCTTCGTATCGCTGTTGCTTAAAACAATTGATCCGCCTCGGCTGTCGCTCGGCGCGGGGCTTGCGACGTGCGTCGTGCTCGTTCCCCAATTGTTCGGAGCGGCGTTGCCGTCTTCCGTGATGACGATGTTGGAAATCGTAATCTGACTGTTGCCCGTGCCGCCCGTCGAAGAGATATTGGTGTAATTGATCGTGTATTCAATATCTGCTCCGGGAACCGCATCCGTCGGACTGCCGACGCCCGTTCCGTTGATAACGGTTGCCGATTTGACCATACGGAAAACTCCCGTATAAAAGCGGTCAATCGTTTCGTTGTAAGCGCTCGGCGTAAGCGTCGAAGTCG
Source organism: Pyrinomonadaceae bacterium (assembly GCA_036388775.1). Taxonomy (GTDB): domain Bacteria; phylum Acidobacteriota; class Blastocatellia; order Pyrinomonadales; family Pyrinomonadaceae; genus JALZCH01. The sequence continues at coordinate 15,783 of DASVRD010000003.1, forward strand.
AGCGAATGACAACCGGAAAACCGCCTGCTTGAAGAACGGTCGAGCCAGCCGGAACCGTTACGCGCACGAGAATGTTAACTGACGCGCCGTATGATAAGGGAAGATTCAGCGTGTTGGTCGTCACGGTCGTATAGTTCGTGCCGCCGTCCAAACTAATTTCAACGGTAAATCCCGCAGGCGCGCTTTGCAGACTGAGCGTGAAAGTATCGTTGGAATTGCCCGTGTTTTGAATCGTATTCGTAAACACTAACGAGCTTGCCGAAACGGTCGCTCCTCCGGCTTCTATTCCGGGTACCGAAATCGAGCGGTTCGTGTAATCATCGTTGTTTGAAGTCGGTCCGACTGCATTGGCGTTATTTAGCGGTCCGATTAAAACCGAACCGGATCGCGTCAACGTCGTAATTTGCTGGATACCGTTGCCGTCCACGTTGCCGGGCTGATTACCTTCATTAAAGTTAGCGTTGCCGTCACCTGCGTTTGAAACCGTATCGCCCGACTGATCGGTAATCTGGCTGCCAACAGTAGTCGTGCCGAACGTGTCGCCGATTTCATAAATATCGAGCGTCGCGTCCGTTGTCGTAATCGTGACCTGCATCGGAATTGTCGCCGAACAAGCCCCGACCGCTAAAGTTGCGCCGACATTGAAAACAACGCGGCGAACGGTTGATAAATCAGACGGAGCAGTTGTCGTGTAAACGGCGTTGAGCGGAGTTGTCGTCAGCGGCGAAGTAGAGTAAAGCGTTCCAGCCGGAAAAGTCTGACCGGCTGCCAGAGAAGTTCCGATTGGAACCGGGGCAATGATGAACACGCCCGTGTTCGAGCCTGCCGGAGCGTTCGGCAAAGTGATGCTTTGCACCGCACGCAAACCTGTGTTGCAAACTTCCCAGCCGTAGCTGATCGTCGAACCGAGCGCGACCGGACCTGTCGGCGCGGTTAAGTTTAATCTTAGCTGCGCATCAGTGTCAACAGTTGCCGATACGTCACCGCGAGCTTCTCGTACACCGTTAACCGAGCTGGACGAAACCGTGCGAACTTCACGAGCCGAGTTGTTGGCAGCCTGATTGTCGAAAGTCGGCGAGTTTGTCGTCGTATCGCCGAGCTGAACGCTGATCGTGCTCGACGGCGAAGCGTTGCTGTTGACGTTTACCGTGACGATTACATCTATGTAGCCGTTTTGTGCGATCAAAGCCGAGATGACATCCGATGAATTGGTTAAAATATTCGTGTCGCCGCCGTTTATCGTACCGCTGCCGTCCACGTCAATCACCGCTGCGGCGAGCGTCGCCGCTCCCGATAATTGAATGCTTTGACCGTTCGCTAAAAATCGAACTTGATCGGAAAAATTACCCGTATTTGTTACGCGAAATGTATAAAGCACGTTTTGCTGTCCGGGAACGATTGCCGCGCGAGTTCCGGCGTCCGGCGTAATTTTCAAACCCGAAACATTCGCCACCGTCACGGTAACCGTGTTTGAAACAGTCGAATAATTGTTGCCGCTGCCGTCCGAGTAAGTCGCCGAAGCCTGGTTTGTGATTTGCGTTCCGCCGGCGGTTTCGGTCTGGGCAAATGTGTGCGAAAAAAATAAGGCGCAAAATGCGAGCAACGCTAAAAAGCGAGCGGCACGCAGCTTGTTTCCCTTTGAAGAAATCAGTCTGTTTTTCATTTTTTGTGCTATCTCCTTTTTAGCGTCTTTATTTCACGCGCACGCGATACGCGGCGGCGAGTTGCGCCTGAGCCGACAAATCCTTCGCCCATTCGAATTTTATTTGCGAATACATCGAAACCGGCGCGGGAACTTTTTTCGTTGAGCCGTCCGGCTGTTTTTCGTCTATTAAAGGCTGCGCGGAAAAGGTTTTTCCGTTGTCAATGCTGTATGAAATCTGCGGCGCGTCTTCGGCTTTCGCGGTTCCGGCGACGAAGACGGTTCCAGCCGGAATTTGTCCAACGACGCGGTAATTTTGCGCCGAACCGCTTCCTTGATTGGCGGAAACGATTTTCCAGTCCAGAATCTCACCGGATTTAACCGCTTCGGCTGAATTGAGCGAGAGCGTTTGATTGTTTCGCTGAACCGTGCCCGAAATCTGCACTTTCACTTCGGGTTTAATCAAATTCAAGGCTCGTCCGACCGTTTCGTTTTGAGCCGCGAAAACCACCATTCCGCTGAAAACGAAAAGAGCCAGCGCGAGCTTCGGCATTAAGTATTTCCCTGTTAAATTTTTCATCATAAATCTCCTTAATTTTCCCGTTCCCGCGTAAAACAATCCTCGCCGCCAATCAGCCGAAAATCAGGCTGATTGCTGCAAAACTAAAATTCCAGCTTTTAACAGGAATAAATTCACCTTTAAGACAGGCAAAAGACACTTTTACCGCAAGGGTTGGAAAGTTCTAAATTAGTGTTGATTTTGGGATTGGTGGAAGTTTTTAGGCGAGATCGGTCTTTAATCTCGGAAAAAGAAATTGCAAGGACTATGCCAATTATTGATCGCCGCGTTTTTACATCAGTTTAATAAATTTAATGACAGTTAATTAAAGGAAATCGAACAATTAAAAATTTATGTTTTTTATTATCATCCCGAATAATAACTGCCGATTTGTCAGTGCCGAACCTGACAAATCGGCAGTCGGTTTTTTTATATGACAGATTGGCAGAAAGCAAAAACGCCTGTTTGATATCTTTCGATTCGGCGAGAAAAAGCGAGTTTCGATAAAAATCACAGCCTGTTTCATTCATAATCGCGCAAACGGCGGTAAAGAGTTCGCTCGCTGATGCCGAGCAAATCGGCGGCGCGTTCGCGGTTTCCTTTTGTGTAAGACAGAATCAAAAGAATATAGCGACGTTCGAGATCTTCGAGTTTTACGATTGAATTTTCCGTTGAGAAATCGAAAGCCGACGATAAATCAAGCGGCTGACGGCTTTCACCGTTTGAAGAAGGATTATTTTCGGGCGGTGACATAATTTTCTGAAAATAAATCAAATCGCTCTCAATGCAATCGCCGGGCGAGAGCGCGACCGCGCGTTCGATTATATTTTTCAACTCTCGCGCATTTCCCGGAAAATCGTAATTCTCGAGTTTGAGCCGCGCTTCGGCGGAAAAATCCAGCGCCGGTTTGCGAAACTGCTCGCGGTAAAAATCCAGATAAAAATCAATCAACGCGCGAACATCGGCGCGTCGTTCGCGCAGCGGCGGAATGTGCAGCTCGATGACATTCAAGCGGTAATATAAATCCGAGCGGAAGCGTTCTTCTCTGATCGCGGCGAGCAAATCCTGATTCGTCGCCGCGATCAAACGCGTGTCGGCGAAAAAGTTACGCGTGCCGCCGACGCGACGAAACTCGCCGCTTTCGAGAAACCGCAGCAGCTTTACCTGCATTGCAAACGGCATTTCGCCGATTTCGTCGAGAAAAAGCGTGCCTCCGTCGGCGACTTCGATCAGCCCGCGCTTAGTTTGCGCCGCGCCGGAAAATGCGCCTTTTTCGTAGCCGAAAAACTCCGACTCGAACAAATTTTCCGGCATCGCGCCGCAATTTACGGAAACGATTGGCAGCGCCGAACGGTGGCTTCGATTGTGAATGTATCGCGCGAGAACGTCTTTGCCCGTCCCGGATTCGCCTGTAATCAAAACGGTCGAATTAAGCTGCGCGATTGTTTCCGCCTGTTCGATAAGCTGCCGCATCTGCGGGCTTTCGCTAATCGGCAGGATAGCTTTATCGCGCGCGGTTTTGCTTTTGACGTAATCCTGTAAAGTCGAATTCTGGCGGATCAGACGGCGTTTTTCCGCCGCTTTCCGAACCGTTACGTCGAGCGCGTTCAACGAAGCCGGTTTTATCAAATAATCGTAAGCGCCCGCCCGCATCGCGGCGATTCCCGATTCGAGCGATTCGTCGAGCGTCAGCATGACGATTTGCGGCGCGTCTTCGAGTTTTTTTATCAGCGGCAAAGCTTCCAGACCGCTCACGTCCGGCATCTGCACGTCGAGCAAAACGACATCGAAATCCTTCGTCTGCAAAACCTGCAAAGCGACGGCGACCGTTTCCGCCGTTTCCGAAATAAATCCGAGTTGCGACAATTGCTGGGCGACAATTTTTCGCTGTAATAATTCATCGTCAACGACTAACACGCGTAAAGTGTGCATAAACAAGTTCGATAAAAAACCGATCCACTCTCCTTAAATTCAAAATTTTAATGATTTATCGTCAATCAGAAATAAAAATAAACGAATCGCCCGCCAATAAGCGGTTCACCGGCAGTCGGAAATTTGGTGTGGGATATGAGCGGGTACAGAGTATTACAAATCAAATTAATACTCAATCGCGCTGTTCATTCTGTTTGTTATCGACGGCTGAAAAAAACGCGAAGCGATTTTTCAATGATATTTTTTAATTTTTCAACGGATATTTTTATAAGAATTACTGTCGGTTTCGCTAAAGCCTTTATCATAAATCGGCGTTCATCGAGAAAATTCGCGATTTTTCTTTACAGCGAAAATTTGATTTGGAAAAATAACAAGAAAGAATATTACGAAGCAGGTAAACGATTATGAACGCAGGGCAGGAAAATACGGGAACGACCGCAAAAGACATTGTACTCCAAGCCGCGCATCCGCTCGGCGCGGGCGAAAATGCAGATTACGCTCCGCTGATCGAATCAATCGGCGACGCGCGTTTCGTGCTTTTGGGCGAAGCGTCGCACGGAACGCACGAGTTTTACGACGCGCGGGCGCGGATAACCCGACGTTTGATCGAGGAAAAAGGCTTTAACGCCGTCGCCGTCGAAGCCGATTTCCCGGACGCGTACCGCATCAATCAATTCGTGCGCGGAAAGGGAACGGATGAAAACGCCGCCGCATCGCTCGGCGAATTCAAACGTTTTCCCGCGTGGATGTGGCGCAACAGGGATGTTGTTAACTTTATCGCGTGGCTTCGCTCGCACAACGATAATTTGAACGAAAACGCGTCGAAAGTCGGCTTTTACGGAATTGACCTGTACAGCCTGCACACTTCGATTGCGGCGGTTTTGGATTATCTGGAAAGAAACGACCCGGAAGGCGCAAAGCGTGCGCGCGAGCGGTATTCGTGTTTTGAAGATTTCGGCGAGGACACGCAAACATACGGTTATTCGGCGGGTTTGGGCTACAGCGAATCGTGCGAGGGCGAAGTGGTCAATCAGCTTCTCGAATTAAATCGCCGCTCTGCCGAACTCGCCAGCCGCGGCGGCAGCGAAGATTTTTTCTACGCCGAGCAAAACGCGCGTCTGGTGAAAAACGCCGAACAGTATTATCGCTTGATGTATCGCAGCGACGTGTCGAGCTGGAATCTGCGCGACCGGCACATGGCGGAAACGATTGTCGCGCTCGAAGATCATTTATTGAAACAGGAAAACAACGCGAAAATCGTCGTTTGGGCGCACAATTCGCATCTCGGCGACGCCCGCGCGACCGAAATGGGCAGGCGCGGCGAATGGAACGTCGGGCAATTAATCCGCGAGCATTACGGAAACGAATCTTATCTGGTCGGATTTTCGACTTACAGCGGAACCGTCACGGCGGCGACAAATTGGGGCGACGAAGCGCAGCACAAACGAGTTCGCCCGGGCTTGCCGAGCAGTGTCGAAAATCTTTTTCACACAACCGAACTAGAACGATTTCTGCTGCTGATGCCCGAAGAAAGCGCGATTAAAAATCTTTTGAGAAAACCGCTGCTCGAACGCGCCATCGGCGTCATTTACCGACCGGAAACCGAGCGGCAAAGTCATTATTTTACGGCTCGCGTCGCCGAACAATTCGACGCTGTAATTCATTTCGACCAAACCAGCGCCGTCGAGCCTTTAGAAAAAAATTCGGAATGGGACGCGAACGCCGAGTACGAAGCGTTTCCGACCGGTTTGTAAAACGAAAAGACAAGGAATTGTTACGCAAATTAATTGCTTCTGCGAGCGTAAACGAATTTTGTTTATTCGACTTGATAAGTCGCGATGCTCGTCGGCGTTTCAAAACAGCGGACTTTATAAACTTGGACGCGCTCGTCATCAACGCGCGAAGCGATATATTCCAGAATGTAACGCGCGAGGTTTTCCGCCGAAGGATTTAACTCGTCGTCGAACGGCGGCAGTTCGTTGATATTGCGGTGGTCGAGGTATTTTACGATCTCGTCCGCCGCTTTTTTCAAATCGCCGAAATCTATTAAAAGCCCGATGTTATTTAATTCTTCGCCGCGCGCGTAAATTTCGATTTTGTAATTGTGTCCGTGCAGATTCTCGCATTTTCCTTTGTAGCCGCGCAGCTGGTGCGCGCTCGAAAAATTGCGTTCGATCATCACTTCGTAAAAGCTGCTCATCTTAATACTTTCTGAAATTGTATTCGACCAATTTCGTCGTCGTAACCGGTTCGCCGTCTCTGATCGCGGGTTTGAATTTTATTTGGCTCGCCGCTTTTAACGCTTCTTCGTCGAATTTGTCGCAGCCCGACGAAGCGACGATTGCGGTTTCGGTGACTTTCGCCGATTTATCAAAAGTAACGCGCAGGCGTGTAAGTCCGTACTCCTGCCCGCATTCGACTCTGCTCACTACCGGCTTTCGTATTATCTTCAAAGGGCTGTCTTTTTCCTGTTTTTGCTCTTTTTCTTGTGCTTTACCGGTCGAATTTTGCGAATTACCTTCCTGAGCATTCGCTGCGCCGACAAATAAAAAGATCAGACAGAAAAAGGTTAAAATTGTGACGGATGTGTTTTTCGTTAAATTTCTCATAAAAATGCTCCTGAGGCGTAATTTTATTTATCTTAAATTATAAACGCACGGAAAAAGTTTTGAAATTAAGTTTTAACAAAATAATACTAAAGCTGCCAGAAAATCGGCAGAAAAATCATCACGATAAAAAATAATATCACCGACAAAGGCAAACCGATTCTTACGAAATCGCGGAATTTGTAGCCGCCCGAACTCATTACCAGAACGTTCACCGGATGACTGAGCGGCGTGATGAAAGCCATCGAAGTCGCCAGCGCGACGCCCATCGCCAAACCGCGCGGGTTAATATTTGCCTGTTGAGCGATGTTGATCGCCACCGGTCCCAGAACGACGGCGGCGACGGCTCCGTTGACGGCTTGCGTCAGCAGCGCGGTTAAAAGAAAAAGTCCGGCGAGAAGTCCGAGCCCGCCGAAACCGCCGAGCAGAGCCACGGTTTCGCGCGCCATCAAATCCGCGGCGGCGGTTTTTGTCAGCGCGATGCCCATCGGCAGCATTCCGGCGACGAGGAAGATGCTTTTCCAGCCGATTGAAGAATACGCCTGCTCGGTCGTCAAAATTCCGGTCAGTACCATCGCCAGCGCGCCGCCGAGCATTATCGCGCCGGTTAAATCAGGAAAAATTATGGCGAAAACGAGCGTCGCGACGAAAATCATCAGCGCCGCGCGTCCTTTGTTCGGAACGGTGATCGGTGTTTCTTCTTTCGACATTAAAAGAATCAGATCGGCATCGTTCGACAGAACCGAAAACTTTTCGCGCGTTCCCTGCAAAAGAAGCGCGTCTCCGAAAGCGAGCCGAACGTCAGCCAAATCGGTGATGATTTCTTTGTCGCCGCGCCAGATTGCCAGAACGGTCATTCCGTATTTTTCTCGAAAATGCGAGCCGCGCAGAGTTTCGCCGATCAGACGCGAGCGCGGCGAGAGCATCGCTTCGACGACTTGCACGACGCGAGATTTAAGATCGCTTTCGCTCCATTCCGGCGCGGGCAAAAACTCCATATAAGGTTTTACGTCGCGGCGGCGAAAGTCTTCTTCGTCGCCTTCTAAAACCAGCGTGTCGCCGCGCCTGATTTCGGTTTCCGGCGAAAGCGCGAAAAGTTTCTGATCGTTGCGTTCGATGGCGACGACGCTCACACCGAAATCTTCGCGCAGAGTGCTTTTGGAAAGCGGCTTATTAATCAAAAAAGAATTTTCCGGCACTCGCGCCCGAAACAAATTTTCGCCTAAATTGTACGTTTCAACGAGATCGTCCTGCTCTTCGTTGTTCGCCGCGATTGTTCTATCGAGTAGAGATTCGCCGGGCAGAAATTTTCTTCCGACGAATGCAACGTATAAAATTCCGGCGACGGTCATCGGAACGCCGACCGGCGCGAAATCGTAAAGACTGAAACCTTCGATATTGTTATCCTGAAGCAGCGAATTGACGATAATATTCGAGGTTGTCAAAAGCGTCGCCGTTCCGCCCAAAATAGTCCCGAAAGCGAGCGGCATCAAAAGACGCGACGTATTGACTTGAGCTTTTTTTGCCGCGCCCGAAGCAGCCGGCAGCAAAACCGCCGCCGCGGCGATGTTGTTCATAAACAAAGACAGGAACGCGCCGGCAATCATCACGACGACAATCAATCGCAACTCGCTGTGCCCGCCGACTTTAAGCAGAATATTGCCGACCTGTTCGGTAACGCCGGTTCTCTGCAAGGCTTCGGCTAAAACGAAAATGGCGATTATCGTAATTACGGCGGAACGACTGAAACCGGAAAACGCTTCCTGTGTAGTCAGAACCCCGGTCACGCCGAGCGCCACGACAACCAGAAGCGCGACCAGATCGGCGGGCAGTTTGTCGGTCAGAAATAAAACGAGCGCGACAAACAATATGACGAAAGTAATGATCAGATGAGTATCCATTTACCTCTATCGAGTATAGTTTGCCGCGCTGTGCGTTTCAAAGACGGGGTGTTGCTATTGACTGATTAAAAGCATTTTTGCTGAACGTCAGCCTTTCAGCTTTGAAGAAAGGCACAGTTAACTCTTTCTTCTGAGAATTTTTATTCTTTTGATAATGCTTTTTTATCTCACAATCTTTGGAAATACGCGCCGGATAAATGCTTATTTTTGTTTTACCGGTTTATTTTCATTTTTTTGTTTTACTGTTTCCGCGCCGTTTTTTTGATTTGCAGGCTGGGCGGCGGTTTGTTCTGCCGTTTTAGCTTCATTTTTTTGATTTTCAATGCCTTTGATCATAGCAACCGCCACGCCGTAGCTTTTCGAATCAGCCGGGATTGTACGGAGTATTTCCAACGCTTTATCTAAATTGGACGGCGATTCTTTTGAGCTGTAGACGAGTTTTTTAGCCGTATCAATTTTTTGAAGGTCTGTTTCCCGGGCACTCGGAACGGTTTTCGATTCTGCATTATTAGCTGAATTTTGCTGGCAGCCGAGACAAAATAAAGAGAAAATGAATATCGCGGCAAATAACAAAAGTGATTTTTTCATAATTTTCATAATATTAATAATTTTTTGAGAAACTGTATTTTAACAATTACACCGGCGAATAAATAACAGTATTTTTCATTTACTCGATTGCCGGCAACCCTCGTTAAAAATTTCGGTAATTTATCTTTGCCGGTAAAAATTGTTTTCAAACAAATCCTCTTTTCTTTTTTGGATTTTCGGATTTAAACCTCATTTTTTTATAAGTTTTGTCTTTTTTCCGTGCATTACATAAATGGGAAACAAACTTTAAAAAACAAATCGAATGCGTTCGTCCGAAACTGATTTGAGAAAATTATTGACAAAGCCGGTAACGACGGTTTAAAATTTTGCTTATTTTTGCGTTAAAAGCAATTATAAAAATAACCTGAACATTCAATAAGAGCAGAGGCTGTTTTTCGTGCCTGTAGTCGCTTTTAGAAACATCACACAATTTCTGGAAATTTTTGACAACGACAATTGCTCCTGCAAGTCACAATAATTGTCGCATAGCAAACAAGTCTGAATTTTTTAATTCTAACTGCTCCGCAGCCGATTGCCCCTGTTACGGTTAGCGGGTAGAAAACTATTTTTTTTTAAGGAAAAGAGGAGATTTTTAGCATGAAGCCTAAACTTTCGAGATCAAATTCATTTTTTTCTCAGCGAACGAGATTTCGCAAAAACTCAATACTAATTACCGGTATTCTCAGCTTGCTGATATTATTCACCACCGCCTGGAGCGCAAGTGCCGCGGCAAGCAGCAATTTAAGCTTTCTTGATTATTTAGGAAGTACATTTTCACAAGCCGTTAAATCATCCGATGCGCCAAACTCAGGCACTGAAGCATCCTCGGGCTGGTCAATTAAAGATTTATTTTTTAGCAATACGAATAGTACAGAACCGAACGCGGCAGCCTTTGTTCCTTCAACGGCAGTCGTCATAAGCGAGGTATACGGCGCGGGCGGCAACGCAAACGCGACGTATAATGCTGATTTTATCGAGCTTTATAATACGGGCTCAACTCCGTTTAGCTTAAATGGATATTCAGTACAATATGCTCCCGCCATAGCAGGTCAGGATACCTTTACTAATAATAGAGTGATAGTTCTTCCGAACGTATCAATACCGGCAGGCGGTTATTATCTTATTCAAACTACTATTCCCGATCAAACTTCAGTCGGAGCCGCTTTGCCTACTCCCAACCTGATTTTCCAAAACCAGATAAATTTATCGGCTACCGACGGCAGTGTAGTGTTTGTTAACCAAACAACTGCTTTAGGAGCAGCGTGCCCTGCCAGCACTTCTACAACAGACAAATTTGCTTATGGTACCGGCGATTGTTTTGAAACAACTGCCGAGGGAAGTGCTGCCAATAATCAAAATTCATATCAGAGAAGGTCTGTAGCAAATCCAATTCCAGTAGATACAGATGATAACAACACTGATTTTATAAAAGCTACGCCAACTCCGACCGCTGGAACTGTTATTCAGCCGACGCCGACTCCAACTCCGACGCCGGTAGTAACACCGACTCCGACTCCGACCATAACACCAACGCCAACGCCTACTCCCGAGGTAACGCCGACGCCGGAGATTACCCCAACGCCGACGCCGGAAGCCACGCCGACTCCGACTCCGGAAGTAACGCCGACTCCGACGCCGACGCCAGCTGAAACTCCTACTCCGACGCCGACGCCGGAAGTTTCGCCAACTCCGACTCCTATTGTAACTCCGACACCGAACCCGACTCCGGTTCCTGGACAATGTTCGGTATCGTTTGAAGCAGGAAACTTCTCATCCGCTCCGAATAACTTAGTGTTTGCCAGCGGAAACACGGCTGGTACGAATGTTGATTCGACTTTCACTCCTTATACGAGTGTTAATCCGAATGATCCGGTGACGGGCATTAATCATTATTACACTGCTCCTAATGAGTACCCGGCTCTTTTCGATAATGTAACGAGCGGCGACGTTCAATATTTCGTGGGCGTAACGCAATCGGCTAATGAAGTAAATCTTCATCCCGGACAAAACGGCGAAAGATCTGTTCTCAGATTTACCGCACCGGTAGCCGGAACTTATCGAATCGTCGGTCAGTTCGAAGGCATTGATTCAGCCGGTCCGAACGGCGGAACCACAACGAATGTTGCGGTTGTCAGCCGTATCACTTCTTCACCGACATCAGCATCTTTGGTTATCGGTGCAATCGGCGGTTTCGGCGGTGTCGTACCGTTTGATTTTGAAATCACACTGGCAGCGGGAGAAATCGTAGATTTCAGCGTTGGCAATGGCAATAACGGTTACGAGTTCGACAGCACCGGATTAACAGCTACAATTACGCAGCTGGAATCATGCGTAACACAGACTCCGACTCCGACAGTTACACCGACTGTTACGCCGACCGTAACACCGACTCCGACGCCGGTTGAAACCCCTACTCCATCACCGACACCGACGCCAACCGTTACGCCGACACCGACGCCGACCGTAACTCCCACGCCGACACCGACTCCGGTGCAGGGACAAACGATTGTAGTAGATGATGACGGGTTTGCGACCGCGGCGGATTGTAACGCGATGACGCAGACTCTGAATTCGATTCAGGCAGCGGTTAATGCCGCCAGCCCCGGCGACACGATTAAGGTTTGTCCCGGGATGTACCAGGAATTGGTAACGGTTAATAAAACTTTAACGCTTATCGGCGCGAAATCGGGCGTGAATGCCGCAGATCCTTCGCGTAACGTTCCGTCTTCTGACGTTTCGCCGAACAACGAATCTATCGTTTTCGGTCCCAACGGCGCTTCTTCGTTTTATGTTACGGCAAACAATGTCACCATTGACGGTTTCACCGTGATCGGAGCGTACAACCCGAACCAGTTCGGCGCAGGCATTGTTGTTGCACCGACGGTTTCCGGCACTTCTTTGCTGAACAATATCGTTCAGGCGACCATCATCGGAATCATTCCCGCCAGCAATACGCTGATTCAGGGCAATCTGATTCGCGAGAACAATTTGCAGGGACCGTCCGGCGGAACCGGAATCTACTCCGACCGATTTACTTCGGGCGGCACATTAACAAACCTGCAAATCAACAACAACACGATAGTCACAAATAATAATGTGGGAGTCCTCTTGGACGGAAGCGGAGGAACCTTCTCGAACATCAGCATTTCCTCGAATACGCTTAACGGAAACGGAAACGCAATCTATTTCGTTAATGTGACCAACTCGAGTATTACCGGAAACACCATTACCAACCAGGAATTTTCACAAATTGCTTTCGGCGGTGGAAACTCCGGCATTACTATCACCTGCAATACGATTGCAGACGGAGATACAAGCGGAATAAGAATTGTCGATCCGGGTAATACCAACTTTACGATCAACAACAACAATATCCTTCGTCATCCGACAGCCGGTCTTAATCTCAATACCGGAAGCTATACGGGCGTGTTAAATGCCGAAAGTAATTACTGGGGCAGTCCGAGCGGTCCGACGATTCTGAGCAATCCGGGCGGAACGGGCGACAGAATTATTGATCCGGACGGTGTGGTTGATTACACGCCTTTCTTAACGGCTCCGGTGCAGTGCGCTCCGGCAATTCCGGGAAGCACGACACCGACTCCGACTCCGACAGCGTCGCCGACGCCGACGATTACGCCGACTCCAACTCCGACCGTAACGCCAACGCCGACGCCGGGAGTGTGTCCTTCTCCGTATGACGCAGCAGGAAGCTTCTCGATTGAATCCAATCCGAACGGAGCGTTCAGCTACGGCTATACGGCTAATTCCGGTGTTGATTCAGCGTATACGAATTATCCTTTTGCCACGGCAGATCAACCGGTTGCCGGCATTGACCGACGGCATCGCGATAACCCCGACCCGGATTTGGTTCCGGCAGTCTTCGGTAATCGCAATGGCACAACGACCAATTACGCCACAATCGTACAAGACGCGACAGAGTTAAACGTCCATCCCGGTCAATTAGGCGAACGTTCTGTAGTTCGCTTTACAGCACCGGCTGCCGGCATCTACCGAATCGCCGGTCAGTTCGAGGGAATTGACACTGCCGGAACGACAACCGATGTTCTAATTGTTAGCCGCTTG
>DASVRD010000004.1:0-7532 GCA_036388775.1 Pyrinomonadaceae bacterium
TTGCCGTTGTCGGTTATTTTGATGAAAAACCGAATCTGAAGGCAATCGAAAGAGAGATCAAAAATTCGCTGACGATTTACAATTTGCCGTTTGATTCAATTAAAGAAATCGCTTTACGCGAAGTTGAAAACCACGATTGGCTGGCGGAGTGGAAAAAGCACTGGCGACCGACCGAAACGGCAAAATTTATTGTTGCGCCGACTTGGAGCGAAATTGAAACGACCGATAAAATCATTTTAAGAATCGAGCCGGGAATGGCTTTCGGAACCGGAACGCACGAAACTACGCGGCTTTGTTTGCAGGCAATCGAAGAAAATTACGAGCCGGAAATGAGTTTTTTCGATGTCGGAACGGGAACCGGCGTTTTGGCGATGGCAGCGGCTAAGCTGCAAGGGAAAAGGCAAAAGGCAAAAGGCAAAACTATTTCGGCTTGCGACACCGATGTTGATTCGGTGAAAATTGCGGCGGAAAATGCCGAAATAAACGGCGTTGCAGACAAAATCGAGTTTTACGTCGGCTCGATTAAACCGGAAACGCCGCAGTTTGATTTTGTTGCGGCGAATTTGACGGCTGATGTGATTGTGCCGCTGCTGCCGCTGTTAGTTGAGAAAGCCCGTAACACGCTTGCTTTATCGGGAATTTTGCGCGAGCAGCAGGATTGGGTGACTGGCGAATTGAACAAATTGCAAATTGCAAATTTCAAATTTCAAACTCAGGGCGAATGGATTTCGATTGTCATAAATAATGCGTAGATTCTTTGCCGCGCCGGAAAATTTCAGCGAAAAGGAAATTCAGCTAAATGCAGACGAATCTCGTCATTTGCGCGATGTTTTGCGTTTGCGAGTCGGCGAAAAGATCGCAGTTTTTGACGGTGTGGGAAATGAATTTCTGTGTTCGATTGAACGAATCGAGCGAAAAGCTGTTTCGTTATTAATTCTGGAAAAAATCAATCCGCCGTCGCCGGAATCGAATTTGGATTTAACGCTTGCCGTTGCGCTCTTAAAAGGCGAAAAGTTTGATTTGGTCGTGCAAAAAGCGACCGAATTGGGCGTGAAACGAATTTTGCCGCTCGAAACCGCGCGCGCCGACGTAAAAATCAAAGACGAAAAAGATGTCGCCAAAAAACTCGAACGCTGGCGGCGCATTGCGCTCGAAGCCGCGAAACAATCGGGGCGCGCTGTTGTTCCCGAAATTGAAAAGCCAATTGGATTTGAAGATTTCGTCAAAACGAGTTCGGGCGAGCGCATATTTTTCGCCGAACGCGGCGGCGAGGAATTGAATCAAATACCGAACAAGGATTTTGAAAAATTAACAATCGTCGTCGGAGCGGAAGGCGGTTGGGACGAACGCGAAATCGAATTGGCGCGCGCCGGAGATTTTAAAATTGTGACGCTCGGCGGTAGGATTTTGCGGGCGGAAACGGCGGCAATTGTTACAGTTGCTTTAGTGCAACATCTGTTTGGAGATTTACGTTAATGAAATTTCGGACAAAAAATCCGAAATCTCGGATAAAAAGGCTGTTTGGGAATTGACGAATCGCCTCGAACGAGAGCAAAATAATCGTTGCGCTTAAAACCGAATTAATTAAAGATGGCGAATAATCAACAACACGCGGTCACCCGCGCCAAATCGGATTTGGCAAAGCGGCTTGGAATCGCGGAAAACGAAATTTCGGAAAGTACGGTTGAATCGGCTGATTTTCCCGACATGTCTCTCGGCGCACCCGTCAATGACGAGATGAGCGGACAGATGATTGTTTCGGGACATCGCATTCAACTGAGTGCAAAGGGAAAAAATTACGAATATCGCGCCGACGACGCCGGGGAATCTCTGCGTCTTTTCAATTTCAACGGCGCAAATCACATAGTTTAGCGAATTTATGGAGTTTCCGAGAAAATCACTCGTAACTCGACAAATCAGACAAACTCATAAAATATGAATCGTCAAAATATTTGGCTTCATCTTGCAATCGCGGCTTCATTAATTGTTATCGCCGCAGTTGTCGGACAAATCAGACGCTGGGAATATCAGCAAAACGAAAACTTAGCAGCAGCTAAACCCGAATCAACCAAAGCTTGCGCGATGTCGCGCTCGCGCAGTGAACGCGAGCCGGAAGTGCTGGTTCGATTCAAACCGAATGTTTCCTTGTCGGAAATCAAAAAAATCGCCGACCGCAAAAATGATTTGGTTGAAGACGAAATCGAATCGGTCAAAAACCTGGTGGCGATTGACGATTTAAACAATCGCGCTCCCGAAGCAGTCGCCGAAGAATACCGGCAGCTCGGCGAAATGGTCGAATACGCCGAGCCGAATTTTGAAATCAAGCTCGTCCAGCCCGACATTAACGACAAACCTAGTTTTCCTTCGAACGACGGTGGAGTAAATCTTCCGAACGATCCGTATTTCGCCGCGCAATGGGCGCTCAGAAACAACGGACAGAACAACGGCAAGGAAAAAGCGGATATTGATGCGATAAATGCCTGGGCAAAAACCAAAGGCAGCCGCAAAGTCGTCGTTGCGGTTCTCGACAGCGGAGTTGATTATACTCATCAGGATTTAATCGAAAACATCTGGCAGCGTCCCGATTCTGTTCCGGCTTACAAAGACGACGAACTGGGAACATTCGACGACAAACAAGGTTTTAATTCAGCGGAAAACATCGGCGATCCGATGGACGATAACGGTCACGGAACGCACTGTGCCGGAGTCGTCGGCGCGGTCGGCGACAACAACGAAGGAATCGCCGGAATCAATTGGAATGTCGAGATAATGCCGCTCAAGTTTTTGGGCAAAGGCGGTTTCGGTTCGACGAAAAACGCGATTGAAGCCATCAACTACGCAATTGACCGGAAAAAAGCGGGCGTTAACGTGCGCGTCATCAGCGCAAGCTGGGGTTCGACGCAGTATTCGCGCGCGCTGGAAGACGCGATTCGCAAAGCCGGAGAAGAAGGCATTTTATTTGTCGCCGCCGCCGGAAATTCGAGCGCGAATACGGATAAATTTCCGCATTATCCTTCGAGCTACAAATTGCCGAACGTCGTCAGCGTCGCGGCTTTGGACAGATTCGATGCTCTCGCTTCGTTCTCAAATTACGGCGCGAAATCGGTTCACATCGCCGCGCCGGGCAAAGAAATTATGAGCACCTGGCTTAAAGGCAATTACCGCGAAGCCTCCGGGACTTCAATGGCGACTCCGCAAGTTTCCGGCGTTGCCGCGCTTGTTTTGGCGGTCAAACCGAATTTGAGCGTCGAAGATTTGCGCGAGCGGCTTTTAAAATCGGTTGATAAATTGGACGCGCTCGACGGCAAAATCGAGAACGCCGGACGTTTAAACGCCGCTAAAGCAGTCGGCGAATAACCGAAATTAAATCTAAAAAAAGAGGGCTTCAATTTTTGAGCCCTCTTTTTTTATTGATTCTTCGGCAAAAACAGATTTGCGGTTAAAATCAACAAAATGGATCGAACCAAATCAGGGCGCGTAAACGTCGCCAAAGATGTTTTTAAAGAAGCCGGAAAAAACTTTTTGATGGGGATTCCGGCGTTCAGACGCTGGCGTTTAAAACGCCCGCGCGCCGGTGCTTTTTTTACCGCCGCGGATGAAGAATTGGAGCGTTACGCTTTTTTGGGTTTGAATCTGCTGCAAAAATATGTCGGAACCGTCGAAGGCAAGCACGTTTGCGAAATCGGGGCGGGCGATTATCTGACTTCCGGTTTGGCGATTTTGGCGGCTGGCGCGGCGTCTTATACCGTAATTGACCGCTTTCCCGGCGATTACACAGGCGCGACTGCAAAAGATTGGTATCGAGGTATCGAAGAAAACTGGTCGCGCTTTTATCCTGAAATCGCCTGGGCGAAAGATTTGCGCGCCGCAGATTTTCCCGAAAAATATTCAGACCGGATTGAGCTGATTCGTGAACCGATTGAAACGGCAAAGCCCGGAAAAAAGTACGACATCGTTTGCTCGTTTCAAGTCGGTGAACATATCTCAAATCTTGCGTCTTTCGCGGAAATCAACAAACGCCTTTTAAAGCCCGATGGGATAGCGCTGCATCGCGTTGATTTCGGTCCGCACGATTGCTGGTTTTGGTATGAAGACCCGCTGACGTTTTTGCAGTTTCCAGACAATTTGTGGCGTTTGACCGGCTCAAACAGAGGCACGCCGAATCGTCTCAGGCATCACGAGTTTTTGAGCGCTTTTGAAAAAGCGGGACTTGCGGTTGAGATTGCAAAAATAGATTATTTCGAGGAAACTTCGATTGATTTCACAAAACTCAATAAAAAATTTCGGCAAATGCCGCGTGAGTCTCTGCTCGTTGGCGTCGTAATTTACAAATTGTGCAATAACTTAAACGACATTAACTGAAGACTGCTATAAATCAAGCTAAAATTAAACGTCCGAACTATGTTGAAATCGAGATAAGCGTTTTTCATACGCCTCGCGAGCAATCTGCACGTCTTCGAGAAAATACGATAGCTCGCTTAAGAGAAGCGCCTGCGCTCCGTCAACTAATGCTTTCGTCGGTTCGGGATGAAAATCAACCAGAATCATATTCGCGCCGGCAATAACGCCCTGCGCCGTGACGTGAATGATGTCGAGAATTCCTTCAGGTCCGCGGCTGCGCGCGCCGACCGAATGTGACGGGTCAATGCAAACCGGCATTCTCGTCAACCGTTTGACGACCGGAACGTGAGCGAAATCCACAAAATTTCGATGCGGGTCGGCGATGTTGGTTTTCATTCCGCGCAGCCCGAAAATGATTTTGCGGTTGCCTTCGCTGGCGAGATATTCGGCGGCGTTTAAGGACTCGTCGAGCGTAATGCCGAAACCGCGTTTGAGCAAAACGGGAAATTCCTGCTGCCGCCCGACGCTTTTTAGAAGCTCAAAATTTTGCGTGTTGCGCGTCCCGATTTGCAGCATCACGCCCGTCGGATTTCCGGTTTGATGAAGCGCCTCGTTAATCTCCTCAACCTGCGACTCGTGCGTGACTTCCATTGCGATCACGCGGATTCCGTATTTTCCGGCAAGCTCGAAAACATACGGCAAGCAGTTTTTGCCGTGTCCCTGAAAAGAATACGGGCTGGTGCGCGGTTTGTAAGCTCCCATCCGGGTGCAAACCTGCCCGTTGTCGCGCAGAGCGCGCATCATTCCTTCGACGCTTTCGGGCGAATCAACCGCGCATAAACCTGCGAAAACGTTTAGATTATCCTGACCGAAACGAACGCCTTGATAATCGAAATGAGAGGTTCGGTTGTCGTTTTTGTGACGCCCAAGCACACGATATTCTTCCGAAACGCGGACAGCGTGGTCAACGCCGGGCAAACGGCGCATATCTTCGATGGAAAGCGTTGAAGTGTGACCGATTAAATATATTTCGGTCAGAGTTTGTTCTGCGCCTTGTACGCGATGAACTCGCAGTTCAATGTTTTGCAGCCGTTCGAGATGACCGAGCAATTGCTTGTATTCGCGGCTTTCCGCTGTTACGTGTGGTTTAAGAATCAGAATCATACTGTTTAGAAAAATTTACCGCTTTTATTTATCGTTTGCGATTTCGACCGAAGAATATCGTCCGAGATAACGGACTTCTTCCGCCTGCCCGCGTATTTCATCGAGCGCGCCGCGCAGTTCGCTTTCGCTCGCGGGAGCTTGCAAATCAAGATAAAAATTATACTGCCACGGACGTCCTTTGATAGGGCGGCTTTCGATTTTGAGCAAATCAATTCCGCGCCGCACAAACGGACGCAGCGCGTCGTGAAGCGCGCCCGGACGATGCGACAAACGGATAACGAGCGAAATCTTATTGCCCTCGGTCGAAACGTTTGAATCGGCTGAGAGCAAAGCGAAACGTGTGAAATTTTCGCTGTGATCTTCGAGATGCTCCTGCAAAATCGCTCCGCCGTAGATTTTTGCCGCACGCTTTCCGGCAATCGCCGCCCGCGTTAAATCGCCGCTTTCGATTGCGCGGCGGACGCTTCCCGCCGTATCGTCGGCTGCGATTCGATTTAAATGCGGATGTGCGGCAAAGAAACGCTCGCATTGCGCTAATGCGACCGGGTGCGATTCGACCGATTTAATCGTATCCAGCGACGCGCCCTTGGAGCCAATTAAAAAATGCGAAATCGGCAGAATAATTTCCGCCGCAATACTGAGCGAGCTTTCCAACAATAAATCGTAGCAGCGATGAACCGAGCCGACGAGCGTATTTTCGAGCGGAACTAAAATATAATCCGCTTCGGCGTCGCCAATTGCCGCAAAAAGATTTTCAAAAGTCGGACGCGGCACTAGCTCGCAGCTTTCGCCCAAAAGCCCGATAACGGCTTCTTCGCTAAAAGTTCCGCGCTCGCCGAGAAAAGCGACGCGCGCTTTTTTGTCTAAACCCATTTGCGTCGGCACGGCGTTATCAGTTTTCGGCTCGGCTTGAAATGCGCTCTGTTGAATGTGCAGACATTCATCCATTATTCGTTGAAAAATACTTGCGACGTTTGCCGCGCCGAGCGGTCCCGGATTTTGACTGCACAATCTCTCAATTACTTCGTGTTCGCGATGATGATCGCAGAGCGAAGTATCAACTTGTTTTTTTGCCGCGCCGACTTTGAGAGCAATTTCGGCGCGGCGGTTCAATAAACCGAGCAATTCGGTATCAATCCGGTCAATTTCCGCCCGCGGGTTTTCTATTTTTCCGTCGTTCATACCTTACGTTTAAAAACTCAACGGTTATGTTTAGCAATTTATCCGCCAAATTCCAAATCGGCGTAAATGCTTTCAACTGTTTTTGAATTTTCTGTAATCAATAAAACAGAGCGATTCACATCACCGGCTGTTAGCGGTAATCTGTTAGCAGGATGAACATTTTAGTTCTAAATTGCGGCAGCTCGTCGCTCAAATTTCAACTTATTGACACCGATCTCGAACGCATCGAGCAAAATAGCGACCGGCATTTGGCTCGCGGAACTATCGAGCGAATCGGCGGCGCGAGCTTAATCAATCTGCAAGCCGAAGGTAAAGCGGCGCAGCGTTCGGCGGCTCCAATCAGAGACCATCGCGCGGCGGTCGAATTGGTTTTGCGCTGGCTGATTTCCGAAGAAGCGGAAATTGATTCGGTGAACAGCGTTTCGGACATTCAGGCGGTCGGACACAGAGTCGTTCACGGCGGCGAGCATTTTACCCGTTCGGTTTTGATAACGGATGAAGTTTTGCGCGGAATCGAAGATTGCATCGAGCTTGCTCCGCTGCACAATCCGGCAAATATCAAGGGAATCGTCGCCGCTCGCGAAGTTCTGGGCGCGGGTTTGCCGCAAGCGGCGGTTTTCGATACCGCGTTTCATCAAACTTTGCCCGATTACGCTTATCTTTACGCGCTGCCGTACCAGCTTTATCGCCGTCACCGCGTCCGTCGTTACGGTTTTCACGGGACTTCTCATCGCTACGTCGCATATCGTTATCGTCAAATGCGTGGAATTTCCCGCGACGATACCAACGTCATCACTTTGCATCTCGGCAACGGTTGTTCGGCGGCGGCTATTAAAAACGGCGAC
>DASVRD010000005.1:0-32620 GCA_036388775.1 Pyrinomonadaceae bacterium
CAGAAACCGCTTTGCTGATAAAAAATTTTAGTGCCGACTTGCTGCGCGACGTTTTGATTGACGAATATCTGTTCGTTGTCTGTATTAACCGTAACAACCGATTGCTGCGCGGCTTGTTGTTTGCTGAGTTTAACGGCGTCAGCGCCGCTTTGAGCTTCGACTTTTCGTTTTTCTTCGGCTCTTACAGTCGGGCTGGTATTTCTGAACCTCGAATCTAAAGATTCTCTTTCGACTCTGCCATTAATTTGCGCGTTTCCATCAATTGCTAAATACGAAGTGTAGGGCGTGACAATTCCGAAGCGCGTTCCCAAATCAATGATCTCGTCGCGCAGTTCTTTGTTTTCGCCATTCGCGCGGATTTGCTCTAAAAGCCAGCCGACACGCCGCGTAGTCCAGAGACGCGGGAGAAAATCGTTTTTCTCGTCGCGCTGCGGAAAGCGCAAATTTTCGTAAAAGAAAGTTCGCGTTTCCCTGCCGTTTTTTCCCGTTACTTTTAACAGCGCGGTGCGTAAATCGCTGTCGTTGCGATAACGACCAATCAAAGCGATTTGCGTTCCTTTGAATAAATCGGGCATTTTTCGCGGATAAATCAAATCAATTTGCGCGACGCCCCAATCAATATCAATGTCGGTTAGAACCGGCGAGCTGACTTTGGCGAAAAAGTTGGAAACTTTGATTTCCAAATCTTCTTTCGGCTCGACATAATCAGCCGCGCCTCCGGTTTGCGCCGCGAGCTTGTCGAGCAAAAACGTGTTGACATCGTAGCCGACGCCGAATGTAAAGAGCCGCAAATCTTCTATTGATTTTCTGCTTTCGGCGACGTTGGCGACGATTTTTTCCGGGTTTGTTTCGCTGACGGTCGGCAAACCGTCAGTCATAAACACGAGCATTTTCGGTCGGTCGCCGCCGTTGAACTGACGAATTGCCGCGCGCAGAGCGTCATTGATGTTCGTGCCGCCGTTCGGTCGCAGATTTTTAACAAATTCCAGCCCGCGCGTTCTGCCCGCCGCGTCGGCTCTGATTAATCCGGTTTCCATCAAACGCTCTTCGCCCGCAAACGCGACGACGTTAAAACGATCTCCGTCGCGCAGATTTTGAATCCCGAACAGCAAAGCCTTGCGTGCTTTTTCCATTTTGCCTTCCTCTGCCATTGAACCCGATGTGTCGAGAACGAAAACGATGTCTTTCGAGGAAAGCTCCTGTTCCGAAACAGCGTCGCGCGGCGATAACAACAGCAGAAAATAACCGTCTTTGCCCGGTTCGCGGTATGTCAACAGCGACAAGCCGAAATCTTCTTTTGTGACGCCGTAAAAAAGCTGAAAATCGTCCGGCTCTCGTTTGCCTGAAGTTTCAAACGAAAGAGTCGCGCGGTTTTCACCGATTTTTCTGGTGTCAATTTGATGCGAGGGCGAATAAACGTTTCGCAAACCGTCTTTGCTTTCAATCTCGATTTTCCCCGAAATCGTGCCAATCGGAACGGGATTTTTGCCGACCCCGAGCGGATAACGATACGCGACGGTTTCGTTTTCGGCTTTTAAAACCTGCGTATAAACGATTTCGAGCTTTTTGTCCGAGCGCGGCGGAATAGGGAAAACTGTGGCTTGAAACAAATCTTTTCCGGCATATTCAAGAAGTCCCGGATCGCGCTGGCGGCGGACGATTGATTCGTAAATCCGGCGCGCTTCTTCTCTCGTTCTAACTTCGCCGACAAGCCGTTTGTCGTTTTCCCAAATCGCAAATTCGGAAATCGAGGCGCTTTCGGGAATCGGGAAAAAATAAGTTCCTTCGAGCGTCGCGTCCGTGTCGTTGCGAAAAACCTGCTCGACGTGCGTAGTCGCAACCTGATTGTTTATCTTCGTGTCGAGCTTGATTGATTTAACCGGAAGTTGTTGGGGCAAAATAATCGGGCGCGGCAAAGGTCTCGGCGGAGGAATGCAGCGCGGCGGGCGGTCGCAGACAATCGGGACAATCACGCCTTGCGCGTTCGCCGGGGAAATCGCGGCGAAAAAAATCAGAAAAAAGCCGGAAAGAACGAAAAGAGCGGGCAAAAATTTCGCTTGCATTAGAAAATGTCTCCTCGAAAGTTGTTGAAGCTACAGCCGATTTGGGAAGAGCCGGTAGTTTGCTGTGACGTTTTTGGGAACGCCGACGGTTGCTTTTTCTTGCGTTTAAAAAATAAAGTGAGATTTCTCGATTATAAAATCACCGATTTTCAGGCTTCGCTTTTATTGAATCTGCGATAGTTCAATCAGTTTGACAGAATTTGGCAGAACGTCAGCTTAAATCACCGTTTTTAAATGCCCTCTAAATCCCTAAGCGCTTTATTTATCTATATTTCCCTTTCCGGCACATAGCTTGCTAAATAAGCGTCGGGATCGAACCTGAGTTTTGACCTCAACAATGTTTGATCGCCTTACCACAAGGAAAGAAATGAAAAACCCGACGCTTTATTCATCGTTACATCGCTTTACAGCCGTGCTGTTATTATCGGCAATGAGCCTGAGCCTGCTTTTTAGCAGCGGTCGAGTTTTCGCACAAACTCAACCGGCGCGCGAGAATTTATTAAACCCTAATAATCAATCTGAATCGCTGCTTGTCAAATATGCTGTCAATCTGACCGAAACGTCTGTTAATAACGAGGACGATTCAGAGGCAATTAAAGGATTTGATTCGGAGCTGAAAGAAATTTCCGCCGCTTTAACCCGACGGCAGCCCGTAAATCCGATTATCGTCAGCGAAGATGGCGGATCATCCGCTCTCCAGCTTGTGCAAATGCTGGCTGGCAAAATAGCCGCAGGCGATGCGCCGAAGTCTTTACGCGATAAACAAATTTACTGGCTCGACACCGCAAATCTTTATGACGGCGCGAAAAACGATGCTGAAATCGCGGCTCGCTGGTCAGCTCTGCTCGCCGAAGTCAAAGCCGGACGCGGAAAACAAGTACTTTTCGTCCGCGAATTGCCCGCTCTGATCGGCGGTATTTCAAGAGAGTCGAAATCCGTCCAGACATTGCTCGAACAAGCGATTAAAGAAGGCAGCCTGCGAGTTATCGGCGAAGTTTTTGATGAAGAAACGTTCAACGCTTCTTTCGCCGCCAATCAATCGCTGCGGCAATATTTCACTTTGATTAAATCGCCGCTCAGCGACGAAGGCACGGCGAAAAACGCCAAAACCGAACGCGAGCGCAAAGGTTTTGTCGGCGCTAAAGTCGCCCCGGATTTGGAAGAAATGATTAACGCGAGCGATGAAAAAATTCGCGTTATCGCTCAGGTTAGCAATCCAGACGGTGCCAGGCTCCAGCAGCTTTTAAAAGACGCCGATGCCGAAGTCATCAATCGAATGGATAATTTCAACTCGCTTGAAATCGAGATTCCGGCGCGCAACGTTTCACTTTTGAGCGACAGCCGTTTGACGAATTATCTCTCCCCTAACCGTTCGGTCGGCAATCTCGGTCACGTCAGCAAAGAGACCGGGCTTGATTCGATTCTGGCAAATCCCGCAACCGGCAATTTGAAAGGCAGCGGCATCGGCATTGCGATTCTCGATTCGGGCATTCAAAGCGCGCACAGCTCCTTCAAAAATGCGGCGGGAGTTTCGCGCATTTTAAAAGCCGTTGACTTCACCGGTGCCAACGTCACCGAAGATTTATACGGTCACGGAACTCACGTCGCTTCGATGGCTGCGGGCGGAAGAATGAGCGACGGAGACGAACGTTTTACGGGAGTCGCTCAAGATTCAAACATTGTTAGTCTGCGTGTTCTCGACCAATATGGAAAAGGTCAAACGTCTTGGGTTTTAAAAGCTCTCGACTGGGTTTTATCGAATCGCACCGCTTATAACATTCGCGTCGTCAATCTGAGCTTGGGCGGAAACGCCGTTGACAGCTACAAAAACGATGCGCTCTGCCGCGCCGTTCGCAAAATGGTTGATCACGGCATCGTCGTCGTCGCCGCAGCCGGAAACGACGGCAAAGATTCTAACGGACGCAAAATTTACGGAAGAGTTCATTCGCCCGGCAATGAGCCTTCCGTAATTACCGTCGGCGCTTCAAACACTTACGGCTCGGATGATCGCGCCGACGACAGCGTCGCGTCATTTAGCTCGCGCGGTCCGACGCGCTCGTTCTGGACGGACGCGCAAAACAGAAAACATTACGACAACATCATCAAACCCGATCTCGTCGCTCCGGGCAATAAAATCATCGGTTCAAAATCGAAAAGCGATACGCTGAGCAGAGACTTTCCTTCGCTCAAAGCAAAAGATTCCACCGACGACAATCTTGACGCGATGTATTTGAGCGGAACTTCCGTTTCGGCTCCGGTCGTAACCGGCAGCGTTGCCGTGATGCTGCAAGCAAACCCGAATTTGACGCCGAATATGGTCAAATCCATTCTTCACTACACGGCGCAGCCGTTGCGCGGATTTAATATGTTCGAGCAAGGCGCAGGACAATTGAATCTCGCAGGCGCAGTGACGGTCGCAAAATATGCGCGCACCGATTTGAAAGCTAAGTACTTGAGCGATCTCGGTTTTAACAATATCGCCAACGGTAACGGACAGGCTGAAAAGGATCGCAGCAACGGCGGCGTAAACTCAGGCGACGGGGGTACGATTTCTCTCGACGGGGTGAAATATGCAAAAGGAATCGGCGTTCACGCTAACTCTCAATTAACTTATGCTATGAACGGCGGCTATCAGTTCTTTATGTCCGACATCGGCATTGACGATGCGGTCGGTGCAAACGGGAAAGTCGTTTTCCAGGTTTACGTTGACGGCGTGAAGAAATACGACAGCGCCGCGATGACTTACAGCACGGCGGCGAAATCCATCAAAGTTGATGTCGCGGGCGGAAAAGAGCTGAAGCTCGTCGTTACGGACGGCGGAGACGGCAACGCAAACGACCAAGCCGACTGGGCATCCGCCAGATTAACGCCGTACATTGACCCGTCGCAAAATATGCTCGCTCCCGCGTATCAATCGTATCAGCCGTATCTGCTGGCAACGCCGAACCCGCCGACGACAAACATCGGCTCCGGCGCGAGTTTCACCTGGTCGTGCGGAATTATCTTTAATCGCACCTATGCGACCGGCACGGGATTGTTTCGCGCGCTGAAAGTTTTCGGCGAAGGCTATCTGCTCGGCGACGGCGTGAACGAAGGCACCGGCACGGTTTCGATCAACACCGCAATGCTCCCGTCAGACATCACGCTCGGAAGTCAGGTAATGACGAGCAGCGGAATCGTAATGGGCGACGGAACGGCTTTAACAAACGTTTCAAACCTGCTCGGCGACGGCATCGTGATGGGTGACGGCATCGTAATGGGCGACGGGGTTCTAATGGGTGATGGCGTTCTGATGGGCGATGGAATCGTGATGGGCGACTCCCGCGCAATGTCGGTTCTTGCCGGCGGCGATAATACTGCTTGTATGAAACCGTAATAAGCCGCTATTATAGGGCGAGCGGACGATTATCGTTTCGCTCGCCCTTTTAACATTTACTTTCTTCAAAACTCTCTCCTTTTTTTCTTCAGTTTTTCCCATTTCCGACCAGCGCTCCTTTGAGTTAATCCGATGCCGACGAAAACAAAACGCCAGTTATTTGTAGAAATTTACCGGTGGCTGGTTATTTCCATTGGCGGATTGGTTCTCATTGATTCGCTTTATCATTTGTTTGAAGGCGAAATTGAATGGAGTTTTTTGATTTTAGCGGCTTTCACCGCTCTCGTCGCTTCGCAAATCAGCATCAAGATTCCTCGCTTTAACGGGAACATCACCGTTTCCGATACATTTATTTTCCTTGCCTTGTTAATTTGGGGCGCGCCCGGAGCGATTCTGACATGCGTCGCCGATTCGGTTGCTTCGACCTCGAAAGTCAGCCGCAAAGTTAGAACATATCTTTTCAACGCCGCCGCGCAAGCCATCGCAACCTGGACGACGGCTCAAATGCTGCTTTTATTTTTTGGCGAGCCGGCGGGCTTGGCAAAACAAATTCCGCTTTCCAGCTTCGTCATGGCTTTGTGCTTGATGGCGCTGACGCAGTATGCGGTTAATTCGACGATTGTCGCCGTGATGCAGGCGCTCAAATTGGCGCAATCGGTTTGGCGCGCGTGGACGAGATATTATCTTTGGACGAGTCTGACGTTTTTTGTCGGCGCGGCTGCTGCCGGGCTTGTCGCTTATTACGCGGGCGAAATCAGTTTGCTTTCGCTCGCCATCGTCGCGCCGATTATCGGTTTGGTTTATTTCACCTACCAAACTTATCTGCGAAACCTCGACGCGCTGCAGGAATCCGAAGCGCGTTTTCGCAGCTCGTTCGATTATGCGACGGTCGGAATGGCGCTGGTTTCTCCAAACGGGCGCTGGCTACAGGTAAATCAAAGTTTGAGCGAGTTGCTCGGACGAGACGAACGCGATTTGCTCGAATCTAATTATCAATCAATCATTCATGAAACCGATTTGCCCCCGCTCGAAGCGAAAATCGAAGGTCTGCTGGCGGGCGAGTTTCCGGCTTGTCAGATGGAAGTGCGGCTGATCAGACG
This sequence comes from Pyrinomonadaceae bacterium, assembly GCA_036388775.1. GTDB lineage: Bacteria > Acidobacteriota > Blastocatellia > Pyrinomonadales > Pyrinomonadaceae > JALZCH01. Next base: position 6,540 of record DASVRD010000005.1, read on the forward strand.
GGACGAAAAAGAAGTTTGGGCGCTTTTGAGCGCTTCGACCGCCGGTGACGCGCAAAACTCGGTCAAACACCTGATTTTTCAAACCCAGGACGTGACGCTCCGCAAAACCGCCGAAGACAAGCTCCGATACGACGCCTCGCACGACGCGTTGACGGGGCTGCCGAATCGCGCCTCTTATACACGAAAGCTCGAACAGGCGCTGGAGCGGAGCAAGGAAACGGGCAAATTGATTGCGGTTTTGTTTCTCGATCTGGACGGCTTCAAGCTCGTCAACGATTCTTTAGGTCACGTCGTCGGCGACGATTTGCTCAAAGGCACGGCGGCGCGTCTGCTCGAATGCCTGCGCGGGCGCGATACGGTAGCGCGTCTTGGCGGCGACGAATTTACGATTCTTCTGGAAGATTTGCCCGACATTAGCCAGGCGGTGCGCGTCGCCGAGCGCATTAAGCAGCGATTGAGCGAACCGTTTGAGCTTGCCGGTCAGGAAATTTTTATCGGCACAAGCATCGGAATCGCTACGAGCGAAATCGCTTACGCGGATACGAGCGAAATTTTGCGCGACGCCGACTCCGCAATGTATCAGGCAAAAGCGCGCGGCAAAGGTTGTTACGTCGTTTTCGATCAGGAAATGTATGCCAACGCAAGCCGTCTGCTGCGTCTGGCGAACGATTTGCGGCGCGCTGCGGAACGCGGCGAATTGATGGTTCATTATCAGCCCGTGCAATGTCTCGATACCGATGAAATCTGTAGTTTTGAAGCCCTCGCTCGCTGGAATCATCCGGTTTTCGGGGTTTTAATGCCTTCGGAGTTTGTCCCGCTCGCCGAAGAAAACGGTTTGATAAATCAGATTGACAGTTGGATATTGGCGGAAAGCTGCCGCCAGATGCGCGAATGGCAAAAATCCGGTTTAGTCAATCCCGAAATAACAATCAGCGTCAATGTCTCGACCAGACAATTCGCTCAAAACGGCTTGGTCGAAAACGTCCGCCGCATTTTACGTGAAACAGGGCTGAACGCCGCTTGCTTGCAGCTTGAGATTACCGAAAGCGCGATGGCGAAGAATCTGAAAAACACGGCTCGCGTGTTAAAAGAATTGAGCCGAATCGGCGTTTCGATTGCGCTCGACGATTTCGGCACCGGCTATTCGTCTCTCAGCTATTTACACGAATTTCCGATTTCGACTTTAAAAATTGACCGCTCGTTCATCACCCGAATGAGCGAAGAATCGGACGGCGCGGAAATCGTTCGCGCGATCATCGCTCTGGCGCGAAATATGCAAATGCGCGTTGTCGCCGAAGGAATCGAAACGCTCGAACAACTCGAACAGCTCCGCCAGATGAATTGCGATTTTGGACAAGGATTTTTATTTTCCCAGCCGGTTCCGGCGAGCGAAGTTGCAAATTGCATCAACTCCTCAAATCTCCAATCAATGGCTCACCGCGAATCAATCCGCCGCGGCAAACTGCGTTTAGTTTCAAACGGTTAATTTCTGAGAACAATTAGACTAAGACTTCTGCGGGCGAAGCTCTTCTTCGCCCGTTTTTCTTTTTTTTACAAACGTCCGCAAAATTTCAGCGGGTGGGGCGTCTGTCGCGATGAGTGATTGAGAACAACGATTTAAAACAAAGATTTATGCGAGAACATTTGAACGAAATACGAAAATCACAAAACGTGACGAAAGAAAATCCTGTCGGAATCATAGCTTCGTTGTTCGGCTGTCATCATCGGCAATTGAGCCGCCCGTTTTCGAGCCTGAACGACAGTTACCGGGTTTGCATAAAATGCGGCGCGCGCCGCCGCTTTAACCCGAACACATTGCAAACATTCGGCAGATTTTATTTCTAGCCGGTCGCGGCAAATGCGATCCGAGATGAAAAACGATAACCCGCTTTTTCCCCGCCCGTTCTTTTCCAGCCCGCTACAATCCGCCTGCCAAAAAGCGCGACTCGCCGGTCTCCGGCTTCGAGTCGCGCTTTTACTTTGCCCCACGAATTCCGTCTCGCTTGAACTTTTCGCCGCAAACTCTTTATAGTCGCCTTTGACCTTTTAACTGACGGAGATTAACTGAAAGTGGCGGAAGCGGAAACTGCAATCGAAAAAGCTAAATCGCAATTGCGGCAAAGCGCGCATCGCGTCGGCAGCCGCTTTGCCGCAAAGCGCGCATTCGTTGCTTATCTCGCCATTCTCGGTCCCGGAATTATCGCGGCGAACGCCGGAAACGACGCCAGCGGAATTGCCACTTACTCGACCGTCGGCGCGGCTTACGGATACGGCTTGCTCTGGATTTTTACGCCGATGCTGCTCAGTTTAATTGTCGTTCAGGAAATGTGCGCTCGGATGGGCGTCGTGACAGGCAAAGGCTTGGCTGATTTAATCCGCGAACAATTCGGTGTGCGCTGGACGGCTCTGGTAATGCTCGCTCTGCTCATCGCCAACCTGGGCGTTATCATTTCCGAATTTGTCGGCATCGCGCAAGCGTCCGAACTGTTCGGTATTCCGCGCTATATCACTGTTCCGCTGACCGCAAGTTTGATTTGGTGGCTCGTCGTACGGGGAACGCAAAAGCGCGTCGAGCAGGTTTTTCTAGCGATGTCTCTCGTTTTTTTGTGTTACGTCGCGTCGGCTTTTCTAGCGCGCCCGAATTGGTCGGCGGTTGCCGAAGGCTTTGTCACGCCGAGCATAACTTTTGAGGCTGGCTATCTTTTTATGATTGTCGCCACTATCGGCACGACGATTACGCCGTTTATGCAGGTTTTTGTGCAGTCGTCGGTTGTCGAAAAAGGAATGGACAAAGACGACATCAATCTGGCGCGGGCGGACGTTATTGTCGGAACCCTTTTCGCAATGATGATCGCCGCGTTTATCGTTATTTCGACCGCCGCGACGCTCAATGTGCAGGGCGTCCGCGAAATTGATTCAGCGGCGACGGCTGCGGCGGCGCTCGCGCCGGTAGCCGGAAATTATGCTAAAGTGCTGTTCGCCGTCGGATTGTTCGGCGCGGCGATGCTGGCGATGGGCGTGCTCCCGCTCGCCACGGCTTACAGCTTGAGCGAAGCGCTCGGTTTTGAAAAGGGTTTGTCGCACAGCTTTCGCGAAGCGCCCATTTTTCTGGGGATTTTTACGACCTTAATCGTGATCGGCGGCTCGGTCGCGCTCGTGCCGAATATTCCGCAGATTCAACTTTTGCTGTTTACGCAATGCATCAACGGTTTGCTGCTGCCCGTGCTTCTCGTGGCGATTTTGCTGCTCGTCAATAAACGCGAAATTATGGGGGAATTTGCTAACAACCGGTGGCTGAATCTGGCTGCAATTGCGGTGACAATCGTGACTTCGACGCTGTCGCTGTCGCTGCTCGGATTGACCGTCTATAACTTGATTTTCTGATGCCGACTTCCGCCAAAAGCCGTCTGCTGGCGTGGCTCGTCCCGCTGGCATTAACCATTGCGGTAATCATCGCCGTTAACGTAGCCGCGCCTTTCCTTGTCGAACGCACCGCCGAGTTTTTCGATGAAGGAATATCTCGAAAAATGGCGCACGATACTTTCGACACTTTTTTGCGGCTTTTAAAAGTCCTGCTCTGGATGTCGCTCGTCGTCGTCATCGTCAGGATTTTCACCTCGATTGTTTTCACGTCGGCTTTTGACGCCAAAAGAGGCAAGCGAACTTCCATTCTGATTCGCAACATTTTTTCCATCACGGTTTATCTCGTCGCGTTTTTTATCATTTTTAAATCGCAGTATCCGAATATTGATCTCGCCGCCGTTTTTACGACGAGCGCGATTTTGGGCGTCATTTTAGGTCTCGCATTGCAGGATACGCTCGGCAATTTATTCGCCGGACTTTCGCTTCAAGCCGACCAGCCGTTTGCAGTCGGCGATGTGATAAATATTCCGAATAAAGGCAAAGGCGTCGTCGAAATGGTGACGTGGCGCGGATTGAAAATCCGCACGTTTCAAAACAAACTGCTGATTATCAGCAACACGAATCTCGGCAGAGAAACTTTTGAGGTCGCGCCGCGCGATAATTTAAACGCCCGCCTCGTTTTCTTCAACACGCTTTACACCGATTCGCCGACCAAAACAATTCACGTCGTCCGGGAAGCCGTCCGGGAAGCCGAAAACGTCTCGCAAAAAATCAAACCCATCGTCCGAATCCGCGATTTGGGTGCAAGCGGAATTGATTGGGAAGTTAAATATTGGCTCGACGATTACGCAAAACACAACGATACCGACGCGCTCATCCGCAAACGCATCTGGTACGCCTTCCTGCGCGAAAACATCAATTTCGCTTACCCGACGCAAACTCTCTACATCAAACGCCGCGCGCGCAAAGCCAAGGTCGAGGACGAAGCGTATCCGGTTTTCGAGCGGTTATCGGCAATCGAAATTTTCGAGCCTTTAAACGACGAAGAAACTATGCAGCTCGCCAAAGAAACTCTGCGCCGAGTGTTTGCGCCGGGCGAGACTATTATCCACGCGGGCGACGCGGGGGAGACGATGTTTGTCATCAATCGCGGAAGCGTCTCGGTTCAGCTTCCCGAAGAAGCTGGCGGCACCAGCGCGGCAAACAAACCGCGCATTCTGGCGACTCTAAACGAAGGAAAATTTTTCGGCGAAATGGCTCTGCTGACCGGCGAACCGCGCTCGGCAACAGTCGTCGCGGTTGAAGAAACCGAAGTCTTTGAAATCGGACACGAAGCGGTCAAAAAACTTTTCGTGGACAATCCGTATCTCGTCGAATCTTTGAGCCGGGCGGTCGCCGAACGCCGCGCTTTGCTGAACTCTTCCGCCGAACGGCAGCCCGGAGAAGTCGAACGCGACCACGCCGGAATTTTCGCCGCCGTCAGAAGATTTTTCAAAATGGGTTAAAATTTAAAGAAGTTTAACGAATCAGGCTTTCTCCTGATTGCAATTACACAGGCTTGTTCTTGTGGTTAAATCAACCGAATTTCGCTCGTATCCGGCAAAAATTACAGAAAAAAATAGCCGGACTCAGCAAAGTTTGGCTAAAGACTGTTCTTTGTTTTGGTTTAGAAAAAAAGAAGAAGACCGAGCACCAAAAGAAACACCGCAATGGCGGCGACCGCGACGCCCCGCTTCGACCCGTGCGGCTCGGTTTGACCGAGATAATACGAGACGGTAGTTAGAACTCCAATCAGGGCATAAAAAAGCCCCTTTGAAGTTGATGACGAAAACAGGAAAACAATTGCTGTGATCACTAGAATCAGCAAACATGGTATTAAAACTCGCATCTTTTTTCTCCATTCTCAACCATACGCCTTTTCATAAATTGCTTCAATTGTGCATTTGCGGAAAGTTCCTTTCACAAAGGATCTTCTCTCGCTTTTCTATGCCGCAACAAACCATTTGTTACTTTTGAATTGTGCCGCCGGTCATTAGCAAACCGATTTCTTCGACATTTGCAGTTACTGCATCCATTTCTCCGGCAATCGAGCCATCGTGAATTACTAAAATCCGATCCGACAAAGACATTACTTCCTCAAGCTCCGCCGAAACCAGCAAAATCGCGCTGCCCGCGTCGCGCAATTCAATCAGCTTGCGGTGAATAAACTCAATCGCGCCGATGTCAACGCCGCGCGTCGGCTGCGAAACGAGCAGCAGTTTCGGATTTAAATCAAACTCGCGCCCGATCACAAGTTTTTGCTGGTTGCCGCCGGAAAGAGTTCGCGCGGGCAAAGCTCTGTTTGCCGGACGCACGTCAAAGTTTTTAACGATATGATTGATTTTGTTTCCGATGGCGGCAAAACTCAAAAATCCGGTGTCATTTGAAATCGGTTTTGAGTAATGCGTTCCCAGAATCGAGTTTTCCGCCAAATCGAAATCGAGCAGCAAACCGCGCCGATGACGATCTTCTGGAATGTGAGCGATCCCGAGATTTTTGCGTTTCCTCGCGTTTAAATTCGCAATATTTTTGCCTTGAAATTCGATTTTGCCGCTCAGATGCGCAGGCGAAACTAAACCCGCAATCGCTTCTATCAATTCGGTCTGCCCGTTTCCTTCGACTCCGGCGATTCCGACAATCTCGCCCGCGCGCACTTCAAATGAGACATTCTTGAGCTGGTGATTTTCGCCTGCGCCGGAAACTTTCAGATTTTCAACTTTTAAAACAGCTTCGGTGGGATTTGCCGCTGATTTTTCGACGCGCAAAAGCACATCGCGCCCGACAATCATTCGCGCCAATTCTTTCGCGTTCGTTTCGCTCGTTTTAACTTCGCCGACCGTTTTCCCGTCGCGCATCACGGTTACGCGGTCTGAAATCGCTAAAACCTCGTCTAATTTGTGCGTGATGATGACGATTGTTTTGCCCTGCTCGCGCATTCCGCGCAAAATCTGGAAAAATTCTACGACTTCCGGCGGAGTCAAAACGGCGGTCGGCTCGTCCAGAATCAAAATTTGCGCTTCACGGTAAAGCGCCTTTAAAAGCTCGACTCTTTGCTGCTGCCCGACCGAAAGATTTTCAATCACGGCGTCCGCGTTTACCGACAAGCGAAATTCTTCGGAAAGCCGACGGATTTTCCCTTTCGCCTCATTCAAATCGAGATTAGCCGCGCCGCCCGTTTCCGCGCCCAAAATGATATTTTCGGCGACGGTCATCGTGTCAACGAGCATAAAATGCTGATGCACCATCCCGATTCCCTGCCGGATCGCATCGTGGGGCGAGCGAATCTTCACGGTTTCACCGTCAACCAGAATCTCGCCCGCGTCTGGCGTGTAAAAGCCATAAGCGACGCGCATCGCCGTAGATTTTCCCGCACCGTTTTCACCGACAATCGCGTGAATCGTGCCTTTTTCAATTTTTATCGAAACGTCATTGTTCGCCGTGACGTTTCCGAAGCGTTTGGTAATGTTTCTGAGTTCAAGCATTTTTCAGTTTTTTAACTTTACCTCTTAACCAGTTTTCGATTTCATCAACTTTCCAAACATCCGATTCAACTTTCAAAACCATTTCATAAGTTTCCTCATCCGTTGCGGTCAGTTCAAAACTGTTTCTTTCCAAAAAAATTGCCATCAAAAACGTCGCCGTTCGTTTATTTCCGCCGAACCACGGATGATTTTTGACGAGTCCGAAGCAGAGCGTCGCGGCTTGGCGAATTAAATCGGCGTTCTCAAAATTTGCAGTTTGTTTCGGACGATTCAGAGCCGATTCGAGCAACTCTTTCCGGTCAATTCCAAAACGGTTTTCGCGCCACTGGCGCATCAACAGAACGTGAAGTTTAATTGCCTCTGAGACGGAAATATAAAGAACCTTCTCAATCGCCAATGCGTTTTAGCTCCTCAAAAACTTTTCTTCTTTTTTTGAGAATTTTCTCCGCAATAGTTTTAAGTTCATCCGATAGCGGTGTTAAAACCTCCGCTTCGATTTTTCCGTCTTTAACTGTCAAAACAACCGATGAATCATCAGCTAAACCCTGCGCTTCTATGATTTCTTTTGGAATTTCAACAACCCACGAATCCCATTTTGGCTGAATCGTCTTATTTTCTTCGGTTTCAGTTTGCATTATTTCCAAAACTTCCGGCATTTGAATCGCTCCTCACGGCAAAAATTATAACATCAAACAAAAGTCGAGATTTTAAAGCGCAGGCAAACCAATTTTATTTCGCCATTGCGTCGGTGACTTTGATTTCTCCGGCGATGATTTTGCTTTTCGCTTCTTCTACTTTCTGAATCTCTTCGGGCGTGATTAAAGATTTGTTGTGTTCGTCCATTGCATAAGCGACGCCGTCTTTGTCCAGCCCGAAAACGTGGAAACCGCCGTTAAATCTGCCCGCCTGCACTTCTTTGACGACATCGAAAACCGCGTTGTCAACGCGCTTGACCATGCTCGTTAAAACAAAACCCGGTTTGAGCATATTCTGGTTTGAATCAACGCCGATGACGAAAGCGCGAGCATTGCCGTTTTCGTCTTTTCCGGCTTGCTCAACGGCGTCAAAAACTCCCAAGCCCGAATTTCCGGCGGCGGTGAAAATCACATCCGCGCCCTTTGACATCATCGAGAGCGCGAGTTCCTTGCCTTTGCCAGGATTGTTCCACGCCGCGTCCGTCACGCCGACATAAGAATCTGCGACCCGGATATTCGGATTAACGCTGCGCGCGCCTTCTTCGTAGCCGGTTTCAAAACGGTGAATCAGCGGAATGTCCATTCCGCCCAGAAAACCGACGACGCCGGTTTTGGATTTTTTCGCGGCTAGCATTCCGACGAGATACGAGCCTTCGTGTTCGCGGAAAACGAGCGACGCGACGTTTGGCAGCGGATTGCCTTTTTCGTCCAGAATCACGCCATCAACAATCGCAAAATGAATGTTCGGATAATCGCGCGCGACTCGTTCCATAATCGGACCTTGCGCGAAACCGACGCCGATCACCAAATCGTAGCCGCGCTCGGCAAACGCGCGCATCGCGGGTTCAATATTGTTCGGCGTTCCCGGTTCGACATCGCGCACGACAGCTCCAAGCTCTTTCTGCGCACGCACGACGCCTTCCCAAGCCGCCGCGTTAAATGAGCGGTCGTCTTTGCCGCCGATGTCGAAAACAATCCCGACGCGCGTTTTTCCTTTTTCTTCAGCCGAAATTTGCCCCGTTGAACAAGCCGATGAGAAAATTACCGCACCAATCAAACAGATAAAAGCGATGAAAAAGAATTTTGATTTCATAAAATTATTTCGCAGTTTCAATTCCGGCATTTCGTAAAATTTGATCGAACGGCGCTTCGAGGTCTTCGGCTTTAACGCCGCCTTCGCTGCTTGCGCCGTCAGAATAAACGACAAACTTTCCGCATTCAAAGCTTATAGCCACATCAACAATTTTTCCATTGTCGCCGACCGCTCTTAAAGCGTGATGCGGGTTAAAACAATCCGCAGGTTTTGCGCCAGCCATTCCTCGGATAAAAGCGCCTTTCACGTCTTTCTGATGCTGAACGGTGTCAATTTCTGTTTTTCCCGAAATCCGGTAACCCTGAAAATTTTCCGCCGCTTCCGTTTGCCGTTCGGGTTTGAGCGCGTAAAGCGTCAATTTGCTGCTGTTTAAAAAAATCTGGTAAGAGTCTGCCGGAAACGCGCGCTTGATTTCCGCCATTGTCGTTTCGGGTATCGTCAATCGCTGAAAGACGTAAATTCCCCAGCCGACGAGGCTAATGGTAATTAAAAGAAATAAAATAGCAATTTTAACGTTCATATTTTGAGTTTACGGAATACTGGCTTTGATCAAACTGAGGGGAGCGGCGCGTTCTTCGCCGATTTGAAACGCTTTCCGCAAAGTTTCACCCGCTCGCGCGGCTTGCGCTTTGTCGCGGCAATACAAAACGCCGAGCGGCTCGTCGGTTTTTATTTCATCGCCGATTTTCTTCTCGCAGGCGAAACCGACTCCGAAATCAATTCGATCTTCGACTTTGATGCGCCCGCCGCCGATTGCGCTGACGGCTTCGCCGACGGCGCGGACATCAACCGCCGTGATAAAACCCGTGTTCGCGGCTTTTACCGGAACTTGCAGCAGATTGCGCTCAAGTAAGTGTTCCGGTTCATCCGCAACCTTTGCGTCGCCGCCTTGAATTTCGATATTTTGGCGGAATTTTTCGAGCGCAGAGCCGTCGCGCAATTTTTCTTCGCAAATCTTTCTGGCGTTTTTCAAATTAACCGCTATTTTTGTCAGAGACAGCATTCGCGCGGTTAAATCGAGCGACAATTCCAGTGTCGCTTCAAAGCCTGCTTCCATTTCGCCGCGCAAAATCTTGATGCATTCGTAAACTTCGAGCGCGTTGCCGACATATTTTCCGAGCGGCTGATTCATATCCGTGACGACTGCCTGCGTTTTGACGCGGCAGGCGTAACCTGTTTCCGCCATCGCTTTGCCCAGCGCGCAGGAATCTTCAAATTCGGTCATAAACGCGCCGCTTCCGGTCTTCACGTCCAAAACGAGCGCGTCCAAACCTTCCGCCAATTTTTTCGACATAATCGAAGCGACAATCAGCGGAATGTATTCGACCGTCGAGGTCGCGTCGCGCAAAGCGTAAAGTTTTTTGTCCGCCGGAGCGATTTCCGGCGTTTGACCGCACATCGCAAAACCGTGCGATTTGACGATTGTTTTAAATTCTTCGAGCGATAAATTGACGTTGTATCCCTTGATTGATTCGAGCTTGTCGAGCGTCCCGCCGGTGTGTCCGAGTCCGCGCCCGGAAATCATCGGCACGGCGATACCGCAAGCCGCCGCGAGCGGCGCAATTATCAAGGAAGTCTTGTCGCCGACGCCGCCCGTCGAATGTTTGTCGGCTTTCGGCGCTTCGATGTCGGAAAAATCCAGAACATCGCCCGAATGCAGCATCGCTCCGGTCAAAAACGCCTGTTCGTCCGAATTTAAACCGCGCGTAAAACAAGCCATTAACAGAGCGGAAATCTGATAATCAGCCCAGCGTCCGTCGGTTACGCCGCCGACAAAATTGGCGATTTCCTTCTCGGTCAAACTCCCGCCGTCGCGCTTTTTTCTGATAATCTCCTGTGGTCTAAACATTTAAATTTTCTTTTCTTCCGCCGAAAATATCACAGCGGCGCTTATTTAGTCACTTCCTACTTTTAAAATCTGAATTCACGGATGGATTTTTCAACGCAGAGACGCAGAGACGCAGAGTTTTTTTTAGAAAAGAATTGAGAAAATCTCGCGGCTTCTCTCTCGAATTTCTCTTTTCTATCTTTAATTTCTCTGCTTCTCTGCGTCTCGGCGTTTCAACTTTTCTTAACTTGAACGAAAGTTTTAAAAATGGTAAAGAAACCGCCTTCCTTGCTTGCACGGCGGCGCGTGTGCAAAAATTCTTGCAATTAATAAACAAATTTTAGAAGGAGATTTTTACAATGGAAAATGAAAACGCGGCAGCAACCGAAACTGCGACTGAAACCGCGCCCGAACAAAACGGCGGCGAAACCGCAGGTACAGCGGAGAAACCACCTGAAGAAGAAGTAACTTACAACGCCGTGCAAAAAGACGGACACGTCACCGCGATCTGGGAAATGCAAGGTCGCCGCCATCTTCGCACAATTGATCCGCGCTCGCGCGAAGGTCTGGAAATCTTACGGCTTTTCACCGCAGAACATGAATAATCAATTACGAATTAACAATTACGAATTACGAATTAATGATTTTAAAAATATTCCACAATTCGTAATTCGTAATTTGAAATTCGTAATTGATTTCCGTAGTTCTAGCTTCTAAATTTTTCCCATTCGCCCCAGATGGCGAGCGTGACGCCGACGGATTGCAAATTGACAAAGAAAGTCTTTCCGTCGCGGCTGAAAGTCGCTCCGGCAAATTCGCTGGATTCCAATTTCGGCACAATATTTTTGGCGAAATCGGCGACTTTGCCATCGGGCGTTAAAATTCTCACGTAATTGCTGGGCGATAACATTTGACCCAGATAATTGCTGTCTTCACACATAAACAGCAAGCGGCTTTTCGGATGCGTGCAAATGTTATCGGGCATATCAAGCAGCTCGCGGTCGGGCGATTCAAACAGCAGAGTCAAACGCCCTTCATCACGATTTTTTTTTTCGTAAAGCCAGATTTGCCCGCCGCCGTTGTCACCGCCTTTTGACGAGACAAAGTAAACGCGATTTTTATCGGCAAAACAGCCCTCGAGCTTGACGAATGCCGCGCCGCCTTTCGCTTTTCCCTGTTTGTAAACCGCCACTTCATCAACGTCCGCTTCTTCAGGGTTCGGATTATCAATGGTCACCCAAACAGCTTCGAAGGTTTCTCCGGTTTTGCGCCCTTTTCGCATATCGAGATTCGGGCGATTTTTGACCGCGAGCATCTGCAAAGTGCCGCCTTCAACGAGACGATTTGCTTTCTTCGGGATGAATCGGTAAAAACCGGCTTCGATTCCATAATTCAATGGGTCTTCCGTCAGATAAACGATTCCTTTGTCGTCAATCGCAATCGCTTCGTGACAAAAACGTCCCATTGCCGTGAGCGGCACGGGCGGCAAATTGTTGTCTGCCGAAGCCGGAACTTCAAAACAATAACCATGCGGCTTTTGAAAACCGCCCTGCTTTTTGCCGTTGACGGTAATTTCCGTTTTGCCGAGCGCCGTTTCCTCGCACGAAATCCAGCTTCCCCAGGGCGTTCGCCCGCCCGCGCAGTTAACCAAAGTTCCGCTCAAGGAAACAAAATCGCGTTCGATAAGACGAGTTTTCGGATTAATTACAAGCGTTGTCGTCCCGCCGCCAGCCGCTTCGTCGTAATGATTCGACGCGCCGATTGAAATGTCGGGCTGCGGGGTTTTGTTGCTGACCTCATGATTGCGAACGAGTCGCAATTCGCCTTTGACATCAAATGCCGACATTCCGTCGTGCAGACGCGGCGTCGGTCGTCCGTCTTTCATTACATCGCCTTTTTTCCCGACGACCGTATATTCAAAACCTTTCGGCAAAGCGAGAATCGTCTCGCCCGTATTTTTGGCAGCCGTCGGAATTAGCTCGCCGAATCCGGCGGCTTTTAAATTTTTCAGACTTCCGTTTTCAGCAAAGATTTCCGCCCTGCGCGCAAAACCGGAAAACATCAAACCGCCGGTTGCCGCCGCAGCCGTTAATAAAAAATTACGCCGATTCATATTTCCTCGATAAATGTCTTAAAACAATTGTAACCCCTTGGCTTGAGTTTGCTCCAGTCTGGTTAAAAAGATGTTGCGAGAAATCTCGTGCGCTCCCAAAACCAATAGATGCGGAGTCATCACCTGCGCGTCGAGCCAATCTGCGCCGCGCGTTTGAAGATGTTCGATTAAAAAGAGCAGCGCAAATTTTGAAGCGTTCGACCGAAGGTGAAACATACTCTCGCCGCAAAACACGCCGCCCGCATCAACTCCGTAAAGCCCGCCGACTAATTCTCCGTTTTCCCAAACCTCAACGCTGTGCGCGTCTCCCGCTTCGTGCAATTCGATGTAAGCGCCGATAAAATCTGAGGTGATCCAGGTTCCCGTGTCCTGATTTCTTTTCACGCGAGCGCAGTTTTCGATTACTTGAGGAAAAGCGCGGTCAATCGTAAATTCAAACCGCATTTTCCGCCGTTCGCGCTCCAAACTTTTCGGAATGTGCAATTCCGAAAAGTCTAAAACCGCTCGCCGTTCCGGGCAAAACCAGGGCAGCGGCAAACCGTCAATATGCCACGGAAAATTGCCTCTGCGATAAGCGCGGCGCAGATTTTCCACCGTCATTTTGCCGCCGAAATGAATTATATCGCTCGCGTCGTAATAATAATTGCCGAACAAAATCCAGTCGGAAAAACGGTGCGTGTGCGGATTGGGAAATTCAATCAACTTCACACGATAATTAAACCACAATGGCGCAGAGCACAGAGAAGTTAAAGATCAATTTCTTTAACTTCTCTGTGTCTTTGCTATTAATTCAAACCGTCTTGGTTTTCCATTTTCCGCGCCGAAAAAGAATCGCGCTGACAACAGCGAGGAGCGAAAAGGCGATTGTAATTGCCCAAAAAACGCCGTTCGGACCGAGATCGAAATGATACGCCAGCAGATATGCGAGCGGAATCTCGAATAGCCAAAAGATGAACAGATTTAAATAAGTCGGCGTCCAAGTGTCGCCCGCGCCGTTGAATGAAGTTTCGAGAACCATTCCGAAACCGTAAAACAAAAAGCCGTAAGCGACAATCCGAAGACAATCGTTGCCATAAGCGATAACGGGCGGTTCATTGGTAAAAATAGACACGATTTGATGGGCGAAAAAGATAAAAATCAAACCGATTGCGCCGTAAAACGCGGCGTTGAAAAACGCAGCTTTCCAGACTGCCTTTTCGGCTCTTTCGGGTTTTCCCGCGCCCAGATTTTGTCCGACGAGCGTTGCCGCAGCGTTGCTCAAGCCGAGCGCGGGCAGCAGCGCAAACATAATCACGCGCAAACCGATGACATAACCCGCAATCGCTTCGCTGCCGAATCCGGCAACGACTCGTACGAGCGCGCTCCAACTTGCCGTCGCAATCGTAAATTGCAAAACGGCGGTCGAGGAAAGTTTTGCCAGCTTCCACAACAAGCCGCCGTCAAAACGCCAGCTTTCGGGCAGAATCGTGATTCGTCCGCCTTTGCCGAACAAACACCAGGCGGCATATAAAACGCCGACGCCGCGCCCGATTGTCGTTCCGACCGCCGCGCCCGTGACGCCCATTCGCGGAAAAATCCAGTTATCAATCAACCACTGCGGCGCGCCGATGCCCAAAAAAGCGAAAATGTCGCTGCCGTAAATAAAACACGGCGCGAGAACGATATTCAGAGCGTTTGCCAGCCACAAAACGCGCATCGCAATCGCCGCGTCGCCCGCGCCGCGAAAAATCGCGTTGAGTAGAAAGATAAAAACGACGACTGCATTTCCGCCGAGCATAATGCGCGTAAATGTGGTGCCTTCGGCAATGACTTCCGGTTCGGCGCCGAGCGCGGCGAGCAAATATGGAGCGAATATTACGCCGACGATGCTCATCAAAATCGAAACGACAAGACCGAGATAGAGAACGTGAGTCGCCGTGCGCGCCGCTTCCTCGGTGTTTTTCTCGCCGATGCGTCGCGCTACGGTCGCCGTAGCGCCGATTGCCAGACCAAAAGCTACAGCATAGACAATCGCCATCATCGCTTCGGTGATTCCGACGACGGCAACCGAGTCAGCGCCGAGATGCGCGACAAAGAAGATGTCCACAATCGCGAACAAGCTCTCCATCACCATTTCCAGAATCATCGGCACGGCGAGCAAAAATATCGCCAGACCGATTGAACCCGTCGTAAAATCGCGTTTCGAACCGCGCACGGCTTCTTTTAAGATTGACCACGCGCCGTTCGACTCGTTTTGTTGTAATTCTGCCCCTTTGTTCATAATCGAAACTTTTCCAAACGATTCAAAGCCCAATAATGTTTCCAAAAAATAAAAAAAGCGAGCTAAAAACTCGCTTTGCATGTTGCTGCGCGGAACCCCGCGCTATAATTTGTACCACATTCATTTGGAATTGCTCCAGTTTCAAACCGGAATCTCGCGCCTGCCGGAAAAATCTTTCGAAGCCGGATAAACCTCGACGAAAATCACTTTTTCGATTTCCCTACGCAACGAATCCGCATCGCCGATTTCAATACTGGTCACGCCCGCGATTGTTTCAACGCCGCAGGCTTTAGAAGCAATAACCGGAACGCGATGCGCGGCGGCTTGCAGCAGACGACGCGATTTGTGTTCGACAAAGGCGGGCAAAACGACCAGATCAGCCGTTTCGATGCTGTCGCTCGTTCCTTTTTCGATTTCAAACCCGCGCCAAAAATCTGCGCCTTCAAGCTCCGCGCCGAGGATAATCAATTTTACGTCTAGACCGCTCAACGCTTCGCGTAGTTCATAAGCGCCTTTGCGCCCGACCGTGGAAGCCGGAAAAACGATTGTGAATTTTTCGTTTTGACGTTTTTCAGAGACTTTTGCGGGCGGCAATTGCCAAGCCAAAAGCTCCGCTTTTTCGGAAAACAATCCGGCAACTTTGGTGTGCGGCGTGACGATTTTTCGCGCCGCCCGTAATGCTTGCGTTTCGGCTTCGATTAAAGATTGTTCGGCGCGAAAATCGCCGAGCGTTTTGCTTTCGGGATGTAGCACCTGGGCAAAATCGAGCCGTTTTTGTAATTCGCCCATCGGCAGCGCGGTCATCAAAACATCGAAAGTTCTGCCGCCCAAATGCCCGCCGCGCCACAAAAACGGGAGCAGATTTTGCTGCACGACAATGTGCGTCTGGTCGAAAGTTAATTTTCGAGCATAATCACTGGCAAGTTTTTCCGACATCGCCAGTAAATTTAATTGGCGTTTCGCGCCTTGCGCGGCGAGCTTGCGAGATTTGTATGAGCGCAGCAAAGTTATCAAAAAACTCTGCTTCGCGGCGGCGAAACCCTTGGTTGTCCAAGCATAATTCGCTTTTCTAAACCGCTTCCCGTCAATGGGCACGAACAAAAAATCTTTCGCCGTTTTTGTTTCGCCGACGTATCGGTCAAATTCCGGCGAAAACTCGTCAAGCAAAAAAGCCGTCCGCCTGAAATCGAGATTCGCTTCAGGCTTCAAACTGCGAAAACAGCTTTCAATTCCGCAAGTCGCGCAGTTTCCGACATTTTCCGCTTCCGAATGTCGAGTTTTAAGCGATTTGTTTTTCCCGAAAGCCGGGATTTGAATCAATTTTTCCGGTTTCGTTGCGCTCCGAAATTTCACGGAAAGATGATTTGCGCTCAATTTGGCTTCGATGCGAAACGCGGCGGCAGATTTGAAACGCAAATCAACGTAATTCCAAAAAACCGTCGCGTCGCGCCCGGCTTCGGCGAGCGAGCCGGCGACGATTTGCGTATGCGCGTGGCGTTCGACGATTTCAAAACCGGCTTGCAAAGCCGCGTCGTAAAGCGCATTGGAAAGCTGGCACAAACCGCCGCCGATGCTCGGAATAAGACAGCCTTCGCGCAATTCGCGCCCGGCGACAAAACCTCTGCGCCCCGTAGTTCTGCCGACGTGCGCCCAAAAGCTAAAAATCTCGTTCGCCGGAATCTCCAGTCCGTTTATTTTCCGCGCCACAAGCCGCAAATTCTGAATCTTTCCGGCGACCAAAAAACGCTCCGCCGCGCTCGCTTGCGTCCACAAAGCAGTTTTCGATTCGGCGACGACGCTCCAATTTTCGAGTTCATCAGCCGCCGAAAACCGTTTTACTTTCCGGTAAAACAGATTTTGCCAACCGCGCCTCGCTTGGAGCAGCGCAGCTTTGCCGCGAAAAATCAACAATTTGCGCCGCGTCGGATTTTTTCTTTCGGAAATAGAATTTTGATTCACTGCCAGGGAGTTTCTAAAGAAATGTTTTTATCTGCCACCGCTTTTCTAAAAAAATCAAACTGCAATCTCGCGTCTGCCGAAAAATTCTTTCAAAGCCGGATAAACGTCTTCTTTTTCTTCGATCCGCACGCCGATAAAACGGTCTTTGTTTTTCAGACGTTCGTTAAAAACCGAAAGCAGCGCGCCGTTCGGTCGCCGGAAACCGGGAAATCCTTCGTCTCCGATTTCGCCATAGCCGAACAAATTGCAGGTTTTTATCAATTCGTCCGCTAACCGGACGGCTTCTTCGTTGTCCGAATAATAATTGTCGCCGTCGGAGAAATGAAACGGGTAAATATTCCAATCGGAAGGATTGTAGCGTTTTTTGATAATCTCCGAAGCTAATTGATAAGCTGAAGAAACGACTGTGCCGCCCGATTCGCCTTGCGTGAAAAACTGTTCTTCCGTAACTTCCTTTGCTTCAGTGTGATGCGAGATGAACACGATTTCGACGTTATCGTATTTCGTCCGCAAAAATCTGACCATCCAGAAATAAAACGAGCGCGCGATGTATTTTTTAAACTCGGTCATCGAGCCTGAAACGTCCATCATTGCTATCACGACGGCGCTCGACTCATAGCGGATTTCTTCTTCCCAGGTTTTAAAACGAAGATCGTCTTTTTTGACGTTCCCGAATTTTGTTTTGCCGGTTTCGCGGGCGTTGCGGCGGATGTTTTCCATAATCATCCGGCGTTTGTCGAGATTTGCCATCACGCCGGTTTTGCGGATTTCGTTAAATCTGGTCGTTCGCGTCGGGACGGCTTTTTGGTTGCGTTCTTCTAAAAACGGCAAATTCAAATCTTCAAAAATCAGCGCGGCAAGCTCGTCAATATTGACTTCGGCTTCGTAATATTCGCCGCCGCCCGAATTTCCGGCTTCGCCCGAACCTGAGCCTTGTCCCGGCTGTCCTTCGCGCCCGATCACGTCGCCGACTTTCGTTTTGCCGTCGCCCTGCCCGACGTGTTTTTTCTTTTTGTAATCGTAGCGAAACTTAAATTCGTCCAGCTCTCGAATCGGCACTTTTACGGTTCGTTTGCCGTCGGACATAATAATTCCCTCGTTCGAGACAATCGAGCCTAAGTTCTTGCGAACAGCTTCTTTAACGCGCTCTTTGTGGCGATCCTGATCAATAATTCCTTTGCGCTGAAGCGACCAATCGTTGCGTTGGACGGACATAATTTATAACTCCAAAAGGTCTTGCGATTCATCTTTTGCACCTGCAAAATCCGTGACGAGATGAACGAACTCGCTCGTGTATTCTTCGTGCGGAACGTGACCGCAGTTTTTGAAAACAATCAGTCTGGAATTCGCAATCTCGCGATGCAGAAATCTGCCGTTGCGAAGCGGAACCGTGCGGTCGTCTTCGCCCCATAAAAGCAAAGTCGGCTGCGCAACGTTTTTCGCGTCGCGTTCGAGCCGTGTGGCGTGCCAGTTTTTTAAAGTCAACAACAAAGAGCGATGCGAATCGGCGGCTTGCAGCGGCTGCATCACGGAAGTTAGTCTGGTGTCGTCAATCAAATGATGACTCGACT
Organism: Pyrinomonadaceae bacterium; assembly: GCA_036388775.1. Taxonomy (GTDB): domain Bacteria; phylum Acidobacteriota; class Blastocatellia; order Pyrinomonadales; family Pyrinomonadaceae; genus JALZCH01. Next base: position 24,943 of record DASVRD010000005.1, read on the forward strand.
TGCCGAAAGAATTACGCATCCGCGCGCGAACATAAGTTTTCGAGGAAGTCAAAAACGGCGTCATCATCTCGCCCACAAAAGGCGTTGTAGCGAGTCTGGTTAAAGGCAAGTTCCTGATCTCGTCGTTGCAAACCGCGCCCGACAAAACGAGTTTTCCGACTCGTTCCGGGTTATCCAAAGCGATGGATAAAGCAATCGCGCCGCCGTAGCTGCTGCCGACAAGCGCGGCTTGCCCGATGCCGACGCGGTTCATAAACCGAATGATCATTCTCGCCTGCGAATCAATCGTGTAATCGCTCCAGGCGGGTTTTTCCGAAAGCCCGAAACCGATTAAATCAACGACAAAAACGCGAAATCCTTTCGACGCGAAAAGCGGCGCGGCAAAGCTCCACGTATAAGTCGAAGCGCTGTAACCGTGAATCAAAATCAGCGGCTTGCCCGAAGTTTCGCCGAATTCCTGATAATGAATCCTCAGTCCGTCAATTTCCGTGAAGCGCGAGTTTTCCGGGTGATGAATTTGTTTGACAGCCGTTTCCCAATCTGTCTCGCGCGGACGACTTAAAAGTTTGTAAGCCATCGCCGCGACCGCCAAGCCGCCAATTCCAACAAGTAGATTTTGCTTCTTCATGATCTGGTTAACAGCTTAAAACGTGAGCACCAAAAATTTCTATGAAAATGCAAGAAAAGCTGACGCCCCACTCCATCATAGCTTCGATGAGCTTTTGAGCGAAAGGCTTTGCCGTCATTGCTCAAATTTTTTGATAACAGCCCTCTCGTAATGATAGATTCCAGCAGAAAACAAGCAGCTTTTAAGGAAGCTCTATATTTACATCGAAATTCGCGCACACCTAGCTTGCAGCGCCGATTTTTAGCTGGTAATCGGCGGAGATGAAAATGAGTCCTTAACATTTATCCGTTTGCGATTTTAAAAGCTTAACTTCAACATCGCGCTCGGAGTCAAGGATTGCGTTTGAAGTTACTCCTGCTCTTGCGTGCAAAGTGCACCGGGAGGCGCGCAGGAGCCGTCTACACACTCCGTCCAACCTTTTGGACATGATGCATCGGGCGCACTTTCCTTAGCGGCGCGGGTAAAGTTCCGAAGCGCTTCTTCGAATGCATCAAGGATGGCGTCTTTCTTATCATCGTCCTTCGCATAACTCAAGTAATGATAAGCCGCTGTTCCGAATAAGTCGGCGAGTAATTTCCGGCGTTCATTTCGATTCCTTTCGGCAAGCATTTTTAGATGTTTATCCTGGCTTATGTCAGACATTTTGATTCTCCTTGTATTCTGGATTGCTAATAATTGAAATTTGCAGCCCTCCGGTTTGCTTGCTGTAGTAAAGCGTTTTTCCGCTAGGCAACCAGGTTAAGCCCGAATAGTAAACTGACTCATCGAGATTTGCAGAAATTTGACGAGCATCTCCCCCATTGGAAGCCACGAGATAAATATTATCTTTTCCGTCGCGGCGAGCGGCGAAAGCAATCCGGTTAGCGACGGGCGAGAACTTGACGCCATGTAAATAAGCCCCGGAAAGACGAGTTGTTGGTTTGGGATTCTCACCGGAATTGATTGAAAGCTCGAATATTTCAATGTCCGTTCCATTTTTTAAGGCTATGAAAACTTCTGTTCCTTTAGCAGACCATCCTAATAGCCTCATTTGCAAATCGGTTTTAAAGATAATTGTATTTTGACCTGCTTCTGCAATACAGACGCGGTTCTCCTGCTTGTCGGCGGATGCTTTCGGAGTAATTCTAGCAACGTAAGCGATTTTGTTACGTTTCGGCGACCACAGAGGCGAAGATAACTCCAGATTACCATCGGAATTTAGAGTTTGCATCCTCTCGTTTGAGCCGTCGCTTGAGATTGTCCAGAGATTGGAGTGACCGGATTTTTGTGAAGAATACGCGATTTCCCCTCCGTCGGGAGACCAACTGTAATCAGTTTCCGTTAAATTATACGGAATGGTTGAAAAAATGTGCATTAAAATTCCGCTCGATGTTAATTGCTTCTCGTTTTCCCCATTAGCATCTATTTTCCATAGATTGGGGAGTTTATCCGAATAACGAATAAAAGCAAATGTTTGACTATTGGGCGACCATTTAGGATTCGCGCCTTTAGTTACGGTTAACGGGTCACTCTCGGTTTCGAGAGATTTTATCTTGATAGAGCTTTCAAAAAATTTCGCTCCTCTAACTTGATAAGCAACTTGTTTGCCGTCGGGCGAGACATCGGGAAAAATCTGCAATGCGATGTTTGCCGTTTGAGCAGTTTCCTTGTTGTTTTCCAAATCGTAAGAGTAAATGTTGGCTTCGTTTTTTTCTAAAACGAAAGCGATTTTCAATCCGTCGGGTGAGACGACGGGTTTTATATCGCTGTCGGCATCCGAATCTCTAAACGTAATTTGAGTAGTTTCGCCCCCATCAATGTCGACAGCGTAAATTTGAAAAATTCCGTTTTGATCGGAGCTATACGCAAGATACCGACTGTCGTGAAACCATGCTGGAAACCATTGAGAATTGTCGGTAGGTTTAATTTTCCTCGGCTCTCCGCCCTCCAATGATTGAATCCAGATTTGCGCCTTTTCACCCTCAACGAAGACGTATGCAAACATTTTCTCGTCCGGCGAGATACTGAATTGCTCGGATGAATTTCGATGCGCTGTTGAAGTAATCAACGCGGTTTGCCCGCTTGCCAAATTAAAAGTGTAAAGATTGTTGTAAAGCTCGTAATAAATAGTTTGACCGTCATTGCTCCATTTTTTCAATTGAAAAGGCGTCCCGGAGGGAAGGTCAAGCGCCTTGAGCAAAACCACCGCGCCGCCCAAAAAAGAAACCGTCCAGATTCCCATCTTATTGTCACGATTTGAGACAAAAGCGATGTGCTGTCCATCGGGCGCCCAAACGGGATATTGATCTATCCATTTCCCATCAGTCACTCTGATCGGCTCGCCGCCGTTTATTTGTTTGAGATAAATATTACTTTTACCTTCGCCGAAGAAAGTAAAAGCAAGCAAATTTCCATCCGGCGAGAATACGGGACTGGTAATTTTCGCGCCGGACTTGCGCTTTGTATTAAACAGCGTGGTGATTTGCATCGTAGAGCGCGAATCGGCGGAGAACGGAAAAGGTTTGGAAGTGTTTGATTGAGTGATTTTCCAAACAACTGCTCCGGCGAACATCACCAAAATAACTGCTAAAAAAGCGATTTTGCGGTATTTGTTTTTCGGTTCGATAGATTCGGCGGAAGTTTTTGTCTCATTCTCATCTGTAATTGAACCAACGCTTGTTGTTGATTTGTCAGATTCGACCGAACCTTTACTTGAGACTTTTGACGGTTGTGATGTTTGTTGTTTTAAAGATGCGGCGGAATGAATTGTCAAATCTTTTTTATTAAACTCATTTTGCAAACCGAGCTGCTGCCGCAAGGCGACTATATCAGTCAATAAATCATGTGCCGTTTGGTATCGGTCTTCAGGATTCTTTTGCAAAGCTTTACCGATAATATGTTCGGCTTGGTCAGGCAAATTAGGCAAGCAGCTTTTGACATGTGCGGGTTCGCTCCGCAATATTGCGGCTAAACAATCGCTTTTTGTCTCGCCTGCAAATGGCAAGCGTCCGGTTAGCATTTCATAAAACACAACGCCTAAGCTCCATATATCGCTCCGCGAGTCAATCTCATAACCTCGCGCCTGTTCGGGTGACATATAGGCTATTGTCCCGGCAATCGTTCCCGATACGCTCAACAAGCTTTGCGCCGAATCTTCGGCTTCAATAAAGACTTTTTTCGCCAAGCTAAAATCAAGCACTTTCACCTGTCCGCGCGGGCTGATGATGACATTTGCCGGCTTGATGTCCCGATGAATGATGCCGCGCGTATGTGCTTCGCAGAGAGCGTCGGCGATTTGCAATGCAATAGTAAGAGCTTCTCCGATTGAAAGGTTTTTTCGTTTGATACGTTGTTCGAGCGTTTCGCCTTCAACGTATTGCATTACGATAAACGAGCGTCCGTCAGCCTTTCCGATTTCGTGTATCGCGCAGATGTTCGGATGATCGAGCATCGCCGCGGATTGAGCTTCACGAAGAAGACGTTTTTCGACCTTTCCGTCGTGAATAGAAGAGGGCAGTAGGAATTTGATGGCTACCAAACGATTAAGTCGCTTGTCTTTCGCTAAATAAACCTCGCCCATTCCGCCCGAGCCGAGTTTTTTTGTGATTTCGTAATGCCCGATTATTTGCCCGGCAGCAAACGAATTGCCAAGAATCCGTTCGGCAATTTTGCTGATAGCAGGCTTTTCCAGAAAATTGCTTTGAAGTGAATCGAGCAATAATTCGACTTCGCGCCGCAACAGATTGTCTCCGGCACACGCCTCAGTTAAAAAAGCGTTTCGCTGTTCGGGCGCAAGCTCGATTGCCGATTGAAAAATTTGCTTGACTTGTTGCCAGTTTTCGCGATTCATACGCGTTGATTGGGGTTTAATTCATGATACAGCCATGCTTTCGCCATACTCCAATCGCGTTTGACGGTAGCCGGTGACACGTTGAGAACTTCGGCGGTTTCTTCGATATTTAAGCCGCTGAAAAATCTCAGGACAACAATATTCGATTGCTGCTCGTCCATTTCAGCCAATCGCTTCAAAGCTTCATCCAATGCCAGCAAATCTACGTCCGATTCGTCGGCGGCAATACAGAGGGCTTCTTCGAGCGGCAGAAATTCGTTCTCGCCGCCGCGTTTGAGCCGTTTTTTGTTTTTGGCGTAATCAACCAGAATGCGCCGCATTAATTCCCCAGCCAGCCAGAAAAAATGCGCCCGCCCTTCCCATTCAATCTTTCGCTGTTCAACAAGTTTCAGGAAAACTTCATTAACCAGAGCGGTGGTTTGTAGCGTATGATTTTGCCGTTCGCGATGTAAATAGTGATGAGCCTGTTGATGCAACTCCCCGTAAACGAGCGGCACAAGCTTATTCCAAGCTTCTTGGCTACCATCGCTCCACTCTTGAAGCAACTTGGTTATTTCATCGCCCGAAGGTGAAGCATCTCGCATTACAAACCTTTATTTTGCGGAAAAGTTCTGATTTGTGCGTCAGAATACGCATACTAACGAAACAAGTCAAATAATTTTCAAACAAAGTGAAATTATTTGAGCTAATTTCTCACCAATAATCGCGGTGTATTAATGAAGGCAAAAATAATTCGCACAAGCGGGTCGCTAATGAACTCGAAAACTGTATTTCACATGCTGATGGGGTTCGATGATTTCGCTTACTTGCGAAAATAGGATTGTTATAACGGAATAATATCAAATACAAACCCCAAAGGAGGAATAGTTATGCCAACAAAGAAAGATCGTGGTAATACAGGCGGCACAGCATCAGCCGCTAACGTATCGTCTTCGGTAGAGGAATTATTGCTTGCCGCGCTCGAACGCGGCGGCGACAGCTTTGAAACCGGTCGTTATCTGGTCACCTTTAAGGAGGGCGCTGATGAAGAAGCTGTCAAATCATTAGGAGCGCAGGGACAAGGAATGCGCGTCGCCGATGCGCGAGACTTTGATGATGAAGCCGTTTCGTTCGAGAGCGTCGGCGATGCCGATGCAGTCGTCTTTTCTGAAATCGGAGTAGCATTAATTGGCGGCGGTGCGGCTGAAGAGCGCAGTATGGGTGCCTTTGCCGAGATTGCTTCCGATAGTCCAGTCGAAACGATTGAGCCTGAGACTTTTGTCTTTGCAGAAGACTTTTTCAGCGGTTACGGCGGTTATGGTCAGCAAGCAGGTTTTGCTCAAGCTGGTGAAAGCGGTCCGGGCGAGTCGTTGCGCGGCGCAGCACGAATACTTGAAGCGATTGCTAGAGAGATGTACGGAACAAGACAGCCGCAACAGTTTGAAACGGAAGAAGAAGCGATGGTTTTGGGTGCGACTTCGGGATTGAATGCCTGTCGTGTCCCGCCGAGCACACGCAGCGGAGCAGGTATCAGAGTCGCGGTGCTTGATACTGGAATGGACTTAGGTCATCCGGATTTTGCGGGACGTCCGATTGTCAGCAATCAATTTGTCGGACAGCCTGTTCAAGATTTAAATGGTCACGGCACGCACTGCATTGGCACAGCATGTGGTCCGAAAGCGCCTGCGGGAACAACTCCGCGTTATGGCATCGGTTATCAGTCGAGAATCTTCGTCGGCAAAGTGTTGACCAACTCTGGGACAAGCGTTGCCGGAAGCGTATTGGCAGGGATGAACTGGGCAATCGCTAACCGTTGCGAAGTTATTTCCATGTCACTTGGCGGAGGCGGAGGTCCGTATGAGGCATACACGGAGGCAGGTCGAAGAGCACTAAACAATGGTTGCCTGATTATCGCTGCGGCAGGTAATCATCCATGCGGTACTGTTGCTCCAACCGGCGCTCCAGCGAACTCACCTACAATTATGTCGGTGGCTTCACTCGATCAGAATCTAACTCCTTCATGTTTCTCCAACACCGGTAAAATTGAAATCGCGGCACCGGGTAGAGACGTGTTCTCCTCCCTTCCGCGTCCAAGACGATATGGTACTATGAGCGGCACAAGCATGGCTACACCGCATGTAGCAGGATGCGCAGCCTTATGGGCACAAACATCTCCGAGCCTGCGCGGTATCGCTTTGTGGAATAGGTTATTGGCGACAGCACGACCATTGCCGTTTCCACCATCCCGAGTTGGAAGGGGACTTGTCCAAGCACCAGCATAAAGTCCGAGTGCATTAAGCTAGTATACCACCGAGAGTTTTCTATCGGTGGTATACTAGCTTTTAAGGAGATAGATCATGAGCGAAAGCAAAAGGTTGGTTGTTACAACGTCCGAGGACCGCTCAATTAGTGATATTGAAAAGGAACTTACCGACAACGGGTTTGTTGTAGATGAGGTATTTGACGCGGCAGGAAGCATAACCGGAAAAGTTACTGATGATGATGCAATTGATAGACTTAGAGAAATTCGGGGTGTCACGGATGTTTCACCGGAACCTCCGCCTATAGACATTGGTCCTCCAGGTGCTCACGAGACCTGGTAGCGACTACCGTCCATTTATTTGAACACAATTTGTCACCGTAGGCTCTGGCGGCACGGTAAGCACTGGGACTGTTTTATATTATGGTATGAAAACTGCGATCAATACAAGAGAACATTAATGTGTGATTCGTGTTCCTTTGTGTTTTCATTTTTAAAATTATCTATCCTGTAATTTACTTCATAATTCATTATGGCTGCGTCCGTTGGAAAAGTCACAAATAAATCCGAAGGATTGTGGAACAGACTATTGGCGACAGCTCGACAATTGCCGTTTCCGCCAACCAGAGTTGGTGCAGGTCTCGTTCAAGCTCCGTAAAAAATTGCTATGTCTTCCTATTTGCTGGAACAGTTTTCCGGCAAATACGCTGAGGTTATAGAGATATATTAATCCAAAAACAATGATTGCTTAGACTACCTCTAGCAATCGCCCTTTTAGGCGCATCGAAGAGTTAGTGGCAATTGCGTTGCAGAAAAACAACACGGCAGCGATTCTGCTTTTGGCTTTCCTTATATTTTTATGATGGCGATTTGTGCTTGTCTTGGAAACTGACTGAATAGTTTTCACGACAAGGGGCGGTTATATAACCGCCCCTTGTCGTGAAAACTATTCAGTCAGTTTCCAAGACAAGCACAAATCGCC
>DASVRD010000006.1:0-37289 GCA_036388775.1 Pyrinomonadaceae bacterium
ATTCCCGATTCAGTTTTTCCAAATCTTCCGCCTCCGGCTGCCAGCCCTCTGCAACCGATTTGAAAAGGCGATAAATGCTTTCCCTAAGATTTACAGCTCTTTTTAAAACTGCGTTCGCTGCCGACGAATCATCTTCCGCAGCCCGCAGAAGGTTTTTCGCTTCCTTTTCGCCAAACAATCCGGCTTTCAAACTCCAACCGATTAAATCAGCGTAACTCTCCAGCTTGTCGGATGGATATGCCTCGTAATAATCGCGCCCGTTTTTATTATTCGGGCTGCTCGTTCTGCCGTTCACGGTATTGACAAAATCGAGACCGAGATTGCCGCCGATGAATTTGAATTTGCTTGTATTTATATCTAAAGGCATATTATTTTCACCCCGCAATGATTTTAAATGTTTATTTGTAACTCTCAAATCTGGTTTGACAGGTTACCTTTAAGCCGTCTAATATGTAACTTTCAACATTGATTTAGAGAGTTACCTTTATCATCTAAGATAACATGAATCAAACAACAATGATTGAAGTTTTACAAGCGAGTGCGCCTTTGCCGGAATTGGCTGAAAAACTTCGACTGTTTGGGCAATTTGTCGGCAGTTGGGATGTGGAAGTCATCAATTACAATGCGGACAAAAGCAGCCAAACGGTCGAAGCCGAATGGCATTTCGGTTGGGTTTTGGAAGGACGCGCCGTTCAGGATGTGTGGATTGCTCCAAAACGGAATCTGCGCGTCGCCGGAGATAACGCTCACGGCGATTACGGCGCTACGCTGCGATTTTACGACGCGAAAATTGATGTCTGGCGTTCGACCTGGATCGGACCGGTCAAAGGTTACGTTATTCCCTTTATCGCCCGTCAAATAGGCGATGAAATTGTTTTGGAAGGCAAATCAGACACGGGAACTGAAATGAAATGGATTTTTTCGGAAATCACAAAAGAATCGTTTCGGTGGCGCTTCGTTCAATCAAGCGATGGTTGGGCGAGCGAGAATAAAGTTCAGGAAATGTTTTGTCGGCGGACGAAGTAATTTCTGCTTCGATTCGGGAGCAAAAAAAATGTCGGAAATCAAAGAAATCATCGAAGAATTAAAAAATATTCACGACGGAAATGCCTGGCACGGCGCATCGCTTAAAGATGCTTTGAATGGAATTACTTGCGAGCAAGCCGCAGCACATCCTTTAAAGCAGGCACACAGCATTTGGGAAATCGTCGCGCACATTGCCGGCTGGGAAGACGTTTTCCGGCACCGTTTGGAAGGGCAGATGATCAGCGAACCGCAAGCCGGAGATTTTCCGCTTACTGTTGATTTGAGCGAAGCGGCGTGGAATGAGACGCTCGAAACGCTGTTTAGAACGCATCGTGAGTTACTTCTCACAATCGAAAAGCTGTCCGATTCTGATTTGGAGACAATAATTACGGGCAAGGATTATTCGTATGGGTTTTTATTGCGGAAAACGATTGCTCATAAAGTTTATCACACGGGACAAATCGCTTTTTTGAAGAATAGCTTTCTGTGAAACGGCAAAATTCATTCGCTGTCTTTTATAGCTTAACTACGCCGGGAAATTTGAGCGGCGAAATTCTCGTTTAAGGAGAAAAATATGATTGCAAGAGTCTGGCACGGGGCGACCGAAGCAGGCAAAGCGGATGAATATGTAGATTATCTTAACGAAACCGGAATGTCCGATTACCGCGCGACGAAGGGAAATCAAGGGGCTTATATCCTGCGAAAAATCGAGGGCGACACGGCGCATTTCTATACTTTGACCTTTTGGGACTCGTTCGACTCGATTAAAGAATTTGCCGGCGAAGATTACGAACGAGCCAGGTATTATCCTCAAGACGAAAAGTTTTTGCTTGAGTTCGAGCCTACTGTCAGGCATTTTGAAGTTTTCGGCTAAAGTCCAAGCGAAGAAATTTATGTAAGCGAATTTCAAATTCAATCCTTCATTCAAACGAGTCTCTGCAAAACCGTAAATAATTTTTCAATGTCTCGCTCGTCATTGTAAAGAAACGGAGCAATCCTAAGCGCGTCACTGCGAATGCTGACGTAAATTTTCTCTCGCGCCAATTGTTCGCCCAGTTCGACGGAGGCACCGTTTGGCAGCCGGATTCCAATCAGATGTCCGACTCTGTCTTGCGGCGGCGCAACCGAGCAGCCCAATTTTATCGCTTTTTCCGCAATCGAATTCGTCAGCGCGGAAAGCGTCTGCTGAATTCGTCCGACACCCCATTCGTTGATTTGTCGGAGCGCGGCAATCGCCATCGGCACTAATACAAAGTTAGAAAACTCGCCCATATCGAATCGTCTCGCGCCCGGCTCAAACTCATCCGTGTAATCGTTCAAGCGCGAAAACCTCTCGCTTGCCCGCCGATTCATCCACGAATATTCAATCGGCTTTCCCGTTTCCTGCCATTTCTGGGCGACATACATAAAACAAAGCGAGTAAGGACAGAGAAGCCATTTATAACCGGTCGCAACCAGAAAATCAGGCTGCACTTTTGCGAGGTCCAGCGGGTACGCGCCTAAAGATTGACTCGCGTCAATGACGAACATCGCTCCCACCGAGCGCGCCTTCTCGCCTACCCGTTCGAGGTCAACAAGGCTTCCGTCGGTCCAATGACAATTCGGCACCGATACAACAGCGGTATTGTCATTAATCGCTTCGAGAATCTCCTGCGTCCAAGTCTCGCCGTCGTCGCCTTTTTGGACTAAAATGATGCTCGCGCCGCACTTCTTTGCAAGCTCTTTCCAGGCGTAGTAATTTGAGGGAAATTCATTATCGAGTAAAACGATTGATTGCCCGCGTTCAACCCGCGCGTTTGCGGCGGCGGCGGCAATTCCGTAACTGGCTGAAGGAATGACGGCGATTGATTCCTTTTCCGAGCCGATAATTTTGGCTGCAAGCTCCCGCAAGGTTTTCGAGTCCGTAAACCATTGTTCCGAGGTAATGCGCCACGGCGCGGCTTTCGTTTTAACTGACTCGAATCCGGCGGCTGTCCCGGAACGAAGCTGGGGCGAGATGGAAGCACAGTTTAAGTAGGTAATATCCTCTGGAATTTCGAACAAATCGCGTTGCGAAGGAATCATAGATTCATCAGTGTTTATAATTTCCGTCATAATTCGACTACAATCTCCTGGTTTATTAGCGGCGGACGGTTCGGGCTTTGCCGCATCCTTTCTGTCCGATTGCTTATAAACGCTTGCCTCTCAAACGCTGCCTTCTTTTTCGACCACCAGAATTCGAGCTTCTCCAAGCGGATGAGCGACATGCTCGCAGCCTATTTCGGCAAAGAAAATGTCGCCCGCGTCAAGCCGGATTCTTTTTTCATCGCCGTTTTCGCGGTAGCGCATTTCCACCGCGCCGTCTAAAACGGCAAAAACTTCTTCGCCGTCGTTGACGTGCCATTTATAGGGTTTGTCTGTCCAATGCAGTCTCGTCGTGACGCCGTTTATATTAGCAATATCAATTGCTCCCCAAGCCTTGTCCGCTTTGAAATCTTTACCTTTGAACGTTCTCATTTTTTTCTGAATCTCGCTTACCGGCTTTTTTAATGAATATAATTCATAACCTTCTATTTCCACATTGACGGTTACAAATGCAAACCTTATTCTAAATTTGAAGTAATCGAAAATCAAATGTTTGCGATTGCATCAAATTTATATTATCGAATTAAATTTTATTGGAGACCGCTTTAAATACAAGTGCCGGTTTTAGGCATTATTAATAGACCGGTTTTTACTGACGGCGTTTAAGATAATTTGAGCTGAAAAAACAATGACGGTCTTTTTTTTGATTTTTATATTTTGGGGTTTATTATTCGGGGCATCGAAACTTGGGTTAAATCCAATTAAAACGGTCAAAGACAATGCCCGAATTGCGACCGGGCTGACCTTTGTATTCACTGGCGCGACGCATTTTCTGATTCCCGCCAAATATCTGGAAATGATGCCGCCGTTTATTCCCGCGCCTCTTCTGATGATTTACGCGAGCGGCTTTTTTGAAATTCTGGGCGGCATCGGATTGATTGTTCCGGCGACAAAACGCCCGGCGGCTTACGCTTTAGCCGCGTTATTAATTACGGTCTTCCCGGCGAATGTTTATGTCGCCGTGAATAACGTGCAGCTCGGCGGCTTTATGAATTATTCATTTTACCAATGGCTGCGGTTGCCGCTGCAAATAGTGTTGATCGGTTGGGTTTTGTGGTGCGTGAGTGTAAGACAGTTGCAAATAAACGAAACGGATAAATAATGAAAAGAGCATTCCTTTGCATTTCAGCAAAAAGCGCAATTCTTTTTTAAGTAAAAACGGACTTTCTTTTTTCTCGAAAAGTGGCTATTGCGAAAAAATCGGCTATTCATAAAATCAAAATATCACCGAAGCCGTGAGCCGAAAAAACCTTTGCGGTTCGGGTAAATCTTTCGAGGGAAATAATGAATCAATATTTAATTGATACTTTTCGCTTTAACGACTGGGCAAACAAACTGACTTTGGAAGCGATGCGTCAAATGCCGGACAATAAAGAATCCGTCAATCTGTTCAGCCATATTATCAGGGCGCAGGATAAATGGATGCGGCGCATCGAGCAAGACCCGGCGGAAACTGGAATCAAATGGTTCGATGCGGCTTTCCCGGCTGAAGAATTGAACGCGCGCTGGGACGCGAGCTTAAATGATTGGCTAAAATTTTTGTCGGGCTTAAAGGATGAAGATTTGAACGAGGAAATCCGTTTTGCGCCGATGCCCGACGAACCCGGAGGCGTAAATCTGCTGCGCGACGTGGTGCTTCAGCTCAATTACCATTCTATCCTTCACCGCGCTCAGATTTGCTTGCGGCTTCACGACCAAAAAATCGAGCCGCCGCACGTCGATTATATTTATTACGTTCAGGAATGATAAAAATTTATTCGCGGCATAGCGAAAACAACCGCATTCTTATGACGTTTGTCGCAATGCTTCCGGCTTGGGTATTTCAAATGCCGGATGAGCCTGAGAAGGGTTGTTGACTTTTGATCTTCGCCCGTTTTCCGTCATTCGGCATGGAAATAAACGCCATCGAATTTATAATTACAATTTAAACTTAGTCGAAATAGAAAGCGCCGTTAAAAGTTGATTCGGGAACAAACGGCGGCACAGCGCAAACCGCTCTTGCCGCCGTCGGAAAATGGTTTTCTCCGCATCAAATCGTTTTGATTTCGCGCCATTTCCGTCAAAATTTCGGCGAGTTTTGCGATTCCGCCTCGTATCTGTTTTTCGTCAAATGCGGCATAACCGAATACTAAGCCTTTGCGCGGATATTCGTTGATGCAGTGGTCGGAAATTGCCGACAGTCTGATATTTTCCGCGGCAGCTTTTCGCGCCGCATCGCGGTCATCGAAATTGTCCGGCAACCAGCCGACAAGGTGCATTCCGGCATCGTCCGGCTTCATCTCAATTAACCCTTTTAAGTTTCGCCGCACTTCCTCAATCAAAATCTTCTGTCTTTCCTCGTAAAGCGTTCTCATCCGCCGAACGTGGCGAGCAAAATGACCTTCGGCGATAAACTCGGCTAAAATTGCCTGTTCAATCAAGGGCGAATGCGCTCCGCTGAGCATTCGTGCGGCAGTAAAAACGTCAACCAAATCCGGCGGAACGACCAGGCATCCGAGCTTTAAAGACGGGAAAATCGTTTTGCTGAAAGTTCCGACATACAACACGCGACCGTTCCGGTCGAGTCCCTGCAAAGACGCCAGCGGATGACCCGCGTAGCGGTATTCGCTGTCATAATCGTCTTCGATTATCCACGCGCCCGTTGCGCGCGCCGTTTCAATCAGCGAAAGACGGCGCGTGACGCTCATCGTCACGCCGAGCGGATACTGATGCGAAGGCGTCACGTAAATCAGCTTCGGATTTTTGCTCTGTTCACACGCCGCCTTAATATTCAATCCGTCTTCGTCTACCGGAACGGGAATTAGTTTTGCCCTCGAAAGCGCGAGCAAACTGCGGGCGCTCGTATAACCCGGGTCTTCGATCCAAACTTCGTCATTCAGTTCCAGGAAAACCGCACTAATTAAAGCGAGAGCCTGCTGCGCTCCGGCGGTGATGATAACTTGCCCGGGTTCGCAATTGACGCCGCGAGCGGATTTCAAATGCGCGGCAATCGCTTCGCGCAACGGTCGAAAACCGGCTAAACTGCCTTCAACGAGGGTGGTCGGCGGCGCGTGCCGATTCCAGCGCGACGCAATGCGCGCCCAAATCTCAAAGGGGAATGAATCAATCGCCGTCAGCCCGTTTTGAAAAGGCACGAATTTGTTCGCCGAATGCTCGCGCAAAAGGTCGCCCAAGCCTCGCGCCATTTGACTGCCTTGTCTGGATAAATTCAACTCGCGCGAAAAGGCGGCGGGTTTCACGGTTCTTATTTTCGGAGCCTGCAAAAGTTCTTCGGGCAAATCCTGAGCGACAAACGTTCCCGCGCCAATTTTGCCTTCGAGATAACCTTCGGCGAAAAGCTGGTCGTAAGCGTTGACGATTGTCATTCTTGATACGCCGAGCTGCGCGGCGAGCGTCCGCGAAGCCGGAACGCGCGATTTTGGCGGAAGTTCACCGGAAAGAATCGCCTGTCGCATTTTTTCGTAAATCTGGCGGTGCATCGGGACACCGGACGCGGTTCTATCGGACAGGGAAACAAACGGGAACGCAGATGTTTGCTTTTTCATATGTATTGATAGCTTATTGAATTGGCATAGTAAAAGTCACAGTTTAAAGATTCCGATTGATACCAATTACTAAACGATTAAATTCAAAATTTAGAATAATATACAAATCTGTAACCGTCAATCTTATATTAGAGAGTTACGACATAGTTTTAATGGACTATAAAAAAATCTTCGAAATGGTACTTGAATGTATGCCATTTACAATTATTATTGATTTTATATTTAATGCGGGAGTTCTTTATTATTGTGAGCGAACAATTAGCAGTAACCGGCAAAACCAAATTACGCCGCATTCCTAAACGCGGCTCATACGACGTTGAAACAATCTATAAAATCCTGGACGAAGGTTTCATCGCCCACGTCGGTTTTAAAGGCGCGGACGGGCAAACTTTCGTCATTCCAACCGGCTACGCCAGACGCGGCGGCGAGCTTTTGATTCACGGATCAAGCGCGAGCCGGATGATGCGAGCGATGGCGGAAGAAATTGAAGTTTGCGTGACCGTGACTTTGATTGACGGTCTGGTTTTGGCGCGCTCGGCGTTTCACCATTCGATGAATTATCGCTCGGTCGTCGCTTTCGGCGCAGCGAAAATCATCAAAGATGAAAACGAAAAAATCGAAGCCCTTCGCCTCTTTACCGAACACATCGTTCCCGGTCGCTGGCGGGAGGTTCGACTTCCGACGACAAATGAATTAAAAGCAACAACGGTTTTATCTCTGCCTCTGACGGAAGCGTCGGCGAAAATACGCGCGGGCTATCCGGTTGACGATTCTGAAGACTACGCGCTCGACGTTTGGGCGGGCGTGATTCCGCTTGAAATAAAAGCCGGCAAACCATTGCCGGATCCGCAGATAAATCAGGAAATTACTCCGGCTCATTACATATCAGATTATCAACGCCGATAGCTGCGAGAACTTAATAAAAATCGAATTTATTTTATGAATACAGCCAGATTTAGATTATGAACAAAAAAATAAAGAACTTTGGGTTTTTGCTTTTCCCCGATTTGGAAGAACTCGATTTAGTCGGACCGTGGGAGATATTTTCCCTTTGGCGCGACCAAACCGGAGAGCCGGAAAATTGTTTGACAGTTAGCGAAACGGGCGGAACGGTGCGCTGCAAAAAAGGCTTGCGTATTGTTGCGGATACGGATTTTGCAAGCTGTCCGCAGTTTGACGCGCTGCTCATTCCAGGCGGCGACGGGCGAAAATCGGCTGCGAAAAATGAGAAGCTTTTGCAGTTTGTCAGAGAGCAAGCAGCAAACGCGCAAGCCGTTTTATCTGTTTGCTCCGGCGCGTTTATTTTGCAGGCGGCAGGCTTACTAAACGGTTTGCGTGCGACGACGCATTGGAGCGTCGCGCAGGCATTATGCGAAACCGGTGTTGAAACCGTTGAAGAGCGTTTTGTCTGCAATGACGGCAACAAAATTTGGACTGCCGCCGGAGTCTCAGCCGGAATTGATATGGCGCTCGCCTTTGTCTCGCATCGAGCGGGCGAAGAAGCCGCAGGATGTGTACAGCTCGAAGCCGAGTATTATCCTTCGCAGCGAATTTATGGCGGCGCAAGTATAAGAGAGCAAGTTCCGAAGTATATAAAAGACTAATCGACGAAGGCAGCACAATAAAATTCCAAATTTTGGACGTAACCTCTCTTTAAAGGTAGCTGAAAGGAAAACCTCGCCTGCCTTGTTTGATTTTGCCGTACCAGCGGCAGAGCGGGTAGAGAACGATTAATCCGGCAAGCCATGTCGCGTAAACCACCCACAACGGAAATCCCGCGTTCGGCGGGGCGTCGGTAGATGAATTCGGGAAATTCAGGAAATAAAAGCCGATGCTTTTACCCACCAAAAGGCTCAGCAGAATCCCGAAAAGGTGCGCGACAAACATTTGCAGAATGAAGTAGAAAAGCGGCACGCGCCCGAATGTGATCAATATGCGGCTCAAAAAGTTGTTTTCGCCTTGCTCGTTTGGGGCGTTTGGAGCGTTTATTTTATCAGTCAAGGACAGAATCATCAGCGCCGGTCCAATCGTCA
The DNA here is from genome assembly GCA_036388775.1 of Pyrinomonadaceae bacterium. Taxonomy (GTDB): domain Bacteria; phylum Acidobacteriota; class Blastocatellia; order Pyrinomonadales; family Pyrinomonadaceae; genus JALZCH01. The sequence goes on from DASVRD010000006.1 coordinate 8,729, forward strand.
TTAGCAGAAAGAGCAAGGACGCAGGATATTTTGTCGTATTAAGAAACGAAAGAACGGTAAATAGCGGGCTTGGCTGCGCAGTCCAGATTTCCGGGTCGCCGTAGAGATTTGTCGCGCGAATCATCACGAAAAGAGCTGTCAGTATGAGTCCGAGTTTGAGCAGAAATTTTCGGCGGCGCTCCGCTTCCCAGGTATAAACCACCCCGAGCGCGTACCCGGCAGCCATTACACCGACCCAGGGAATTAAAGGATATGCGACAAACATTTTTACATCCGGCGCGAGTGGCACGAATCCCGGCTGGTGCAAGAACATCCACAACTTTTGCAAGGCGTCCGGCGCGGGCATTCCAGCCATCGAGATGGCTGGCGGAACAGTGAATCGGTCTAACAAATTGTGCAGGGCAATCGCGGCGATTCCGAGAGCGGCAACGACGCGAGCCGGCAAGCGGATGAGCGCGGCGAGAACAATCATCGAAACGCCGAAAATCCAAATCACTTCCGCCAGACCGAAAAAGCTGTAATCAAAATTGAAAAACAAACTGAACCTGACGACGGTAAATTCCAGCACAATCAGCCACAGCCCGCGCGTGAGCAAAAATTTCGATAATTCAGCCGTAGATTTGCCGCGCATTTTTTGCAGATAAATGCTCGTTCCGGCGAGAAAAACAAACGTCGGCGCGCAGAAATGCGTAATCCAGCGCGTAAAGAACAATGCGACGTTCGTTTTGGTTAAATCGGTCGGGGTGAAACGAAAAGCGTCCGCGTGAACGTATTCGCGCGTGTGGTCTATCAGCATTATGACCATTACCAGACCGCGCAGGAAATCTACGGAATCAATACGGCGATAAATTTTTTCAACAATTTGCGACATAAATTTTTGAAATATACCAGAGCTTAAAATCAATTCAAGAGCCAATTTCTAATCAGAACTCTAGTCCGATTTAATGAAGCGAAGTTAACCGGAATGTTCCTTTCAAAGAATTATCAATCGCCTTTGTCAATTGGACTGTAACCTTACTTTAAAATTGGCACTTGTGTCATTTCTCATCTCTTTTAGAATTGGAAATTTGCTGGCAGTTTCGTTAACTGCGACTTTGTTAACGCGGTTTTTCGTTTTTCTCACGCTGCGTACGGCTGATTTTGTCCCGCGTTACCTCACCCGATATGCTCGCGTAAAAGAATGGAGATTGCTATGAAAATTGAACATATTCCGGTTGCCAAAGCGGAAATGCTGATTCGCAAACCGGTCGCCGAAGTGTTTAAGGCTTTTATTGATCCTGCCGTCACATCCAGATTCTGGTTCACGAAAGGCAGCGGGCGGTTAGATTCCGGCAAGCAGATTCGATGGGATTGGGAAATGTTCGGGGTTTCCGCAGAAGTCGGCGTTAAAGCAATCGAGGCGAATAAACGAATACTCATCGAATGGTCATCGTCTGGCGGCAATCCGACGGCGGTCGAATGGCTTTTTTCTCCGCGAGCGGACGACACGACATTCGTTACGATTACGGAATCCGGCTTTAGCGGAGATGGCGATGAAGTCGTCCAAAAAGCGCTTAATTCGCAAGCAGGTTTTACGTTTTTGCTAAGCGGATTAAAGGCATTTCTTGAACACAATATCGAGTTGAATCTCTCAGCGGATCATGCTCCCGATAATATCAGGAAGAATTGAAAGAATTTACGGAAATAAAAATAAAAACGCGGCTGGTGATTTTTTGAGGAGATAAGTATGAACTTATTCGGATTTCTGACAGTTTTATTTATGCTCGGGACTGTTTACCAGGTTTCGGCGCAGGAGACTAAAATAAAGTGGTTCGGACACGCGGCTTTTTCGATTACGACGCCGAAAGGCAAAGTTTTATTGATTGACCCGTGGCTCAATAATCCTTTGAACCCGGAAGCCAAAGACGGCAAAGACTCTTTAACCGCCGTTCCGAAAGTTGACTACATTCTTCTGACGCACGGACACCGCGATCACTTGGGCGACGCGGTTGAGATTGCGAAAAAGACCGGCGCGGCTTTGATTTGCAACCCGGAGCTTGCCGGAAACTTAGTCAAGCTGGCTGACTTTCCCGAAAAGCAGGCTCAGACGGACGCGATTATGGGCATCGGCGGCGAAATAAACATCGCCGACGGCGAAGTAACCGTAGCGATGACGCCGGCTGTTCATTCAAGCAGTGTTTTTAATCCGAAGGCGGGCGCGACCGAAGCCGAACGTGCTTACGGCGGAAATCCGGCTGGCTTCGTTGTGATAATCAAAGACGGTCCGACCATTTATCATTCGGGCGACACGGCGTATTTCAAAGATATGGAAACCATCGGCGAGCAATACAAGGTTGATGTAGCGCTTCTTAACATCGGTGGACATTTCGGAATGGAACCGCGAATGGCTGCAAAAGCCGCGCAATCGGTGGGCGGGCGTCTGGCGATTCCGCAGCACTACGCGACGTTTCCCGGCATCAGCGCGAACGCCGACGGCTTCGCCGCCGAACTTAAACGGCTAAAAATACCTTTTTACGAAATGAAGCCGGGCGAAACGATTACCTATCGCGGCAAGCAAATGCTGAAAAAATAAAGTTACGGCTAATTCGGGCTTTAGTTGCTGTTTTTTAAAAGTAAGAAACCGAAGGCGAATCAAACGTCAAAAATATGATACGAGAAACAGAGAATATGATACGAAACGCAGTATATACCTTGGGCGCTATCGCCTTTACGTTTCTGATGGCTTGTTCAGCCAATTCGCAGCAAGTCGTTAATATTTGGTCGGGCACGCCGCCGGGCACGGAGAATTGGACGCAGAAAGAAAAAGTTATCGAAAACACTCCTGTCGGAACAGTTGTTTTGAATGTCGTTACGCCGACTCTGACAGCTTATCTGCCGGAAAAAAGCAAGGCGACGGGAACCGGCGTTATTATTGCTCCGGGCGGATATTGTGTGGCGCTGGCTATCAGTCAGGAAGGCGACGCGGCGCGCTGGCTGCAAAGCAAAGGCATCGCCGCTTTTGTTCTCAAATACCGGATTATAGAAAAGAAAGAAGAAGGCGCTCCGAAGAATATTAACATGGACGAAGCCTGTAAATACGGCATCGCAGACGGAATACAAGCTCTTAAGGTAGTTCGCCAGCACGCGGCGGAATGGAATGTTTCACCCGATAGAATCGGTTTTATGGGTTTTTCGGCGGGAGGGATGGTCGCAAGCGGAGCTTTGCTTCAGCAGGACGCCGCAGCTCGCCCGAACTTTGCAGCGCCGATTTACGGCGCACCGTTCGGCAAGATGCCGGAAATTCCTGCGAAACTTCCGCCAATTTTTATGGCGTGGGCGCAGGACGACGATTTAGCAAGTCCTGCGATTAATAGATTTTATGAGGCGTTAAAAACTGCCGGTCACAAACCCGAAGTTCACATTTTCAGTTCGGGCGGTCACGGTTTCGGCATAAAAAAGCAAGGCACCACGAGCGACCACTGGATTGACGAGTTCTATTACTGGCTCGAAGCTCAAGGGTTGACCAGGCAGGCAATAAAATCCAATCCGTAAGCGGTTTTTTTGGGGAAACAATGTTAGAAAAATCCGTCCTCTGGCGACGACTGGATATACCGGGACACGAATTTGCACGGCTGTTTTTCGATAATTTCTGCTGGCACTTGAACGGAACGGCGATTTTTGTTCAAGACAAAAAGCCTTGTCGTCTTGATTACCGGCTAAAATGCAATTCCGAATGGGAGACTTTATCGGGGCGAGTTTCGGGCTGGGTTGGAGAAAAGGAAATCGAAATTGAAATATCAGTTGAGCAGAATCGCCGTTGGCGGATAAACGGTCAAGAATCCGCTCAAGCGGCTGATTGCATTGACCTCGATTTAAATTTCAGTCCTCTCACCAATACGCTTCCGATTCGTCGCTTAAACCTTAATATCGGAGAGAAAGCCGAAGTCCGGGCGGCGTGGCTCAAGTTTCCGAGCTTTCAAATCGAGGCGCTCGAACAAAGCTATTACCGAATTGACGCGACGACTTATCGTTACGAAAGCGCCGGAGGACGATTCGTCGTCGATCTCAAAGTCAACGAAACAGGCTTTGTTACAAGCTATCCGAATTTTTGGCAAATCGAATGTTAGGCGTTATCGTCAGCCGGAGGCGAGAAGAAAAATGAAAATCCAAATTTAAAAGTCCCTGAGCCGCACGATTAGTAAAAAAAAGGATGAAAAAATCAGACATAAACCCGATGCCCGATTATTACGACCGCTACATTAATCTTGTGGCTGATGTCGAACTCGCAAAGGCTTTTGACGACAGTATCAGGCAGTTGGATGATTTAGACGCGAATCTTTTGGAGAAAATAAGCGATAACGAAAACGCTACGGGTAAATGGACGGCGAAAGAAATATTGCAGCATGTCATTGACTGGGAGCGGATTTTGACTTACCGCGCAATGCTGTTTGCCAGACGGGAAGGTTCAATTCCGCAGAACGTTGACCAAGACCGTCTGGTGGCAAACATGAATGCCGAAAAGCGTTCGATTGACGGTTTGATTGCGGAATTAAAAGCCGTCCGCAATGCTTCTAAAGCGCTGTTTGATAGTTTCGACGAAGAAACGCTGCTCGACAGGGGAACAAACTGGAAACACGAAATATCAATTCTGGCTTTAGGGTTTGCCATCATCGGTCATCAGATTCATCATCTTAAAATTATCGAAGAGAATTATCTTCAGCCGCCTGTCAAAAATAGTTTGAATTTAGATTCCTAAAGCCGATTATGTCCGTCTATAGAAAAATAAATCTGACTCGAACCGATGAAGAAATTCAAAACTGTTATCCGGTAATGGCTGAACTCAGACCGCATCTCGCTTCAGACGAATTTCTGGCGCAAGTTAAAAGACAGATGAATGAATCGAATTTCAAACTCGTTTATTTGGACGATGAAGGAGTTAAAGCCGTCGGCGGCTTTAGAATTGCCGAATGGCTCGCGGGCGGAAAATATCTGGAAATCGAAGATTTGGCGGTAAAAAGCGGGATGCGCTCAAAAGGTTACGGCGGCGCGCTGTTTGATTGGATTGTTGAATATGCAAATCGCGAAAATTGTGAACAAATCAAATTAGTTTCGCACGTCAAAAGATTCGCGGCGCACCGATTTTACCTGAACAAACGAATGATTATCGAAGCGCATTATTTTTCGCTTTCCCTGAAATAAAAAGCTGTGCCGTCCGGTCAGCTCAACAATTTTCGCACATCGCCGCTCGATATTGAGTTTTTTGTCCACTCGAAGCTGCCTTTATTTATCATTTCCAATCCGGCGCGAATCATAGTGCTTAATGCTGCGCGCGCCAATGCTCCGCCGACGCTGATGCGTTTCGCGCCAGCCTCTGCAAGCTCGGCGACGGTCGCATCTTTGATAGACGGCGCGAGAACATTAACCGGTTTATTTAACGCGCCCGTTACCATCCGAACTTCTTCAATTGTTTTAAGAGCGGGCGCGTAAAGAACATCCGCGCCTGCCGCTTCAAACGCTTGCAGCCGGCGAATCGTATCGTCGAGATCATTTCTGCCGTGAAGCAGATTTTCGGCTCTGGCAGTCAGCGTAAAAGGAAAATCAAGCGACCGCGCCGCTTCCGCTGCGGCGTGAACGCGCTCGACCGCTAAATCGAATGCATAAATCGGAGTTGCCGGATTCTTCGTGTAATCTTCGATTGAACAGCCGACCACGCCAGCCTGCGCTGCCAGCAGAATTGTCGCCGCAGCTTTTTCCGGTTCGTCGGCAAAACAATTTTCCAAATCCGCGCTGACGGGCAAATCTGTTGAAGCGCAGAGAAGGCGGCAGTGTTCGATTGTTTCGTCGAGAGTAGCCTCTCCGTCAATGCGTCCGAGAGTTTGAGCAAAACCGCCGCTCGTCGTCGCCAGCGCTTCAAATCCCAAACCCGAAAGCAGCCGCGCCGAACCCGAATCCCAGGGATTAGGAATAACGAATGCGCCCGCCCGTTCGTGCAGTGCCTTGAATGCTTTTGCCTTTTCCGTTTGAGTAATCATAATTTGCTTTTTAATTTCGATTTACGCCTTAACGTTTAAACAACTGACCTACCTTTATTCTCTCAAATGAATTGAGCTAAATAATTATTTTAAAAGAAAATCAGAATCTAACAAGTGCCAATTTTCAACCGACTTTCAAGACCACTCTATTGTTGAGGTTCCGGGTTAAAGTCTTAACTTCTCGAATTGGTCTAACCTTAAAAGGCAAAATTGGCACTTGTTCGGATAGCATTTTCCATTAAAATAACTAAATCAATCCGCTAATCAATCAATTCAAAATCAAAAGCATTAATCAAGTTTCTTTAAAGCGCAGATGAAGAAGCACAGCCGGAAAGTGTGTATAAAGTTCCGGGTATTTGATTGGCGGCAATTTAATGGGGGACGAGAAAATGGTTGGATTACAAAAAGCAGTTATTTGGACTCTTCTGGTATTTTCCGCATTATGCGCGACGGCAATTGCTCAAAATACAACTTCGCCGTTAATCATTGGCGATACTTTTACGATTGATTCCAAAATTCTAAGTGAGAGAAGAGTCATTAATGTTTATCTGCCGCCCGGCTATAAGGAATCTCCAAACTCCCGCGTTCCGGTTCTCTATATGCCTGACGGAGGAATAGCCGAAGATTTTCTGCACGTTGCCGGTCTTGTTCAGGTATCGGTCGGCAACGAAACGATGCGCCCGTTTTTGCTGGTCGGAATTGAAAATACAGAACGGCGGCGCGATATGACCGGTCCGACCGAAAATGAGAACGATAAAAAAATTGCCAAGCGTGTCGGCGGTTCTGCCCCGTTTAGAAAGTTCATTCGCAATGAGTTGATGCCGCAAATAAAAACGCGCTATCGCACAACCGACGAAACGGCGATTGTCGGCGAGTCGCTTGCCGGTTTGTTTGTAGTCGAGACTTTTCTGCTTGAACCTGATTTATTTGATACTTATATCGCCTTTGATCCAAGCCTTTATTGGAACAATCAAAAACTGGTTAATGATGCCGCCGAGCGTTTGCGAGCGAATCCGAAACTGAATAAGACGTTTTATTTTGCCAATAGCAGCGATGCGGTTGAAGGAGTCGCGCAGAAATTTGCGGATGTTCTCGGCAAAAACGCGCCTGCCAGTGTTCAATGGCATTTCGAGAAAATGCCGGACGAAAAACATTCGACGATTTATCACCCAGCCGCGCTCAAAGCTTTTCGGACTTTGTTTAAACCGCCGGTTAAAAAATAGCCGGGAAAGCGACATTTTTATTCCGAAAATAAAATGGTGTTTGAAGTCAGGGATTTATTTTTAAAACGAATTTTCCAATACTTTGGCTAATTGCTTGACTCCATTTTTGATTTGTTTTTCATTGACTGCCGTGTAGCCGAGAATCAAACCGCCGCGCTGCCATTTTGTGAGTGAATGCGCGGAAAGGGCTGCCGTTTTAATGCCGGACAAAGCGGCTTGTTTGGCGATGTATCTATCATCAACGCCGTCGGGCAGCCAGCCGATGACGTGCATTCCCGAAGTCGAATTTTTAACATCGAGTTTGCCCGCCAGGTGCTTTTCAATCTCCGATACTAAAATTTCCTGTCTCTCTTCATATAAACGGCGCATTCGGCGGATATGTCGCCCGAAATGTCCTTCCGCGATAAATTCGGCAAGCGTCGCCTGATCAATTAAAGGAGATTGTGAGCCGGAAAGCGAACGAGCCGCCGTAAACGTCTCGATCAAATCAGTCGGCACAACCAGACAGCCGAGCCTGAGAGCCGGAAAAAGAGTTTTGCTGAACGTCCCGATATAAAGAACGCGCCCGTCGCGGTCGAGTCCCTGCAAAGATGGAAGCGGGCGACCTTCGTAGCGAAATTCGCTGTCGTAATCGTCTTCAACGATCCAGCAGTCGTTTTTTTTCGCCCATTCAAGCAAGTGCAAGCGACGCGCTAAACTCATCGTTGCTCCAAGCGGGAATTGGTGCGACGGCGTAACGTAGGCGAGGCGCGCATTGCGGCTTTGCCTTAAAACCGCATTCAAGTTGAAACCTTCTTCATCAACCGGAACCGGAACAAATTTAGCGTCAAAAGTTTGCAATATCTGTTTTGCGCCGAAATAGCCTGGATTTTCAATTAAAACTTTCGATCTCGGCTCGATAAAAATCCTGCCGATTAAATCCAGCGCCTGCTGCGCTCCGCCGGTGATAATAACCTGTTCCGGCGCGCAGACCACGCCCCGAACCGATTTCAGATGCGCCGATATTGCTTCGCGCAGGTGAGTAAAGCCAGACGGTTGACCGTAGCCGAACGCCTCACGCTCAAGCGTTCTATATTTTTTGTTCGCTATTTTTGTCCAGACATCGAACGGGAATTGGTCTATCGCCGGAAGCCCGTGCTGGAAAGGAACGGGCGGCGTGGTCTGGTTAAACTGTAAAATCGTGCGATTTTCGCGCAGAATGTTTTTTCCGTATCTTGAAAGTATTAGCTGACGATCTGAAATTTTTCCGCCGCTTTTTTGCCCCTTAACGGGCGCAGTTTGCAGAAATTCTTCGGGCAGATGCCGCGCGACGAAAGTTCCCGCGCCCGTTTTCCCTTCAAGGTAGCCTTCCGCCAGAAGCTGGTCGAAAGCGTTAAGAACAGTCATTCTCGACACGCCCAATTGCTTTGCGAGATGGCGCGAAGCGGGCAACTGTTTCCCCGAATAAAATTCGCCGGTCAAAATCGAACGCCGGATTGTTTCGTAAATCTGGCGATAAAGCGGAACTTTGGATTTTACGTCGAGAATTATAAACGGCGGATGCGGCATATCCGATGATTATAAATTGGTCTATGCGTCTTGTCTAAAACCGGCTCTTGTTCAGGAGCCGATTTTATTTACTCTGTTCTATAAGAAATAGAAGTTTCATTCAGAAGAATAACAACGGGGAAGAGATAAAGTCGCTTTGAAGTTGAATCTCGCCTTCGGATTTTACGGCGAAATTTGCCGGAATAATCCGATAAAACTCAAATCAATTAAAAGAGAAATGCTATGACCGCCTTTAAATCAAATAAAATGCTTCTCGTTTTGCTCATTTTATTTTGCGTTTGCGGCACGATAAGCGCCCAAGCCCAAAGCAATCCAGATATACGCGGTACGATAATAAAGTTGAGCCGTTTCGATTCCGAAGCGCAATCGAATAAATTACTGGGGTCAATCTTAGTTGAACGCGACCGGAATGGAGGCGGCGATCACGATAAAGCCGATGTCAAAATTACTAAGGAGACTCGCATTTTCGTTCAAACGGATAAAGACAAACGCGCTCCGCTCAAAATTGACGCGCTCGAATTAAACCAGCGCGTCGAAGTTCGATTCACGTCCGAGCCTGCGCTGCTGACTTACCCGATACAAATCGGCGCAGCGGAGATAATAATATTGTCCGGCTCTTCACAAAACTCCGGCAAATCGTTGCCGAACGCCGCGCCGCAATACTCGAATTCCGAAATGAACCGCTTGCGACGAGCGATTGATGCCGGAAACTCTCTCTGGGTCGAAGCCTGGGCAAAAGGCGATGCTGCAACGTTACCCGCGACGTTTACCGCCGACGGAATGGAGCTTCTGCCGGGCGGCAAGATTTATAAAGGTCGCAACCAGATTTTCGCCCTGATACGCGAGGTAATGCAAAAGCGCGGAGGAAGTGCGAAACTCACGGTTACGACGACGGACGTTTGGCTCGACGGCAATACTGCCTACGAAACCGGCACGTCGGTTTATGAATTTACCGTTGAAAATCAGCCCCAAAAGATGGAGCGGCGATATTTTACCGTTTGGAAAAGGCAGTCGAAGCGCGGCGCTTGGAAAATCTATTCAAATATGGGCATCGGCAAAGAATAAATAATTCGGGGCGGATATTTGACTTGTTTTTTCCACATTACTGAAATTGAGAAAAGATAATCGCACGATTGGTTTATCCATTCAATTGGCTGGCGAAAGAATAATAAAAGTGGCACTTGTCGGGAAATTTAACGCTTATATAATTGTCTTTTTGAATTCAAAGTTAGGGTTTGGAAAAGGAGCAAAGTTTGTAAATGGCTATTAAAATTGGATTGATCGGTGATTATTCGCCGGATGTCACGGCGCACATCGCGATTCCAAAGGCTCTTTCGTTAGCTGCTGAAGTAATCAAAGATGAGGTCAACGCTGTTTGGCTCGGAACTGAAACAGTTGCCGAAAAAATTAACGAGCTTTCCGAATTTGACGCTTTGTGGTGCGTTCCCGCAAGTCCTTACAAAAATATGGATGGTGCGCTGTCCGCAATTCGATATGCCAGAGAGCGCGAAGTCCCTTTCCTGGGCACGTGCGGCGGCTTTCAGCACGCTTTGATTGAATATGCCAGAAACGTGCTTAATCTTAAAAAAGCCGACCACGGCGAATCGAATCCGCAAACGGAAATGCCGCTAATTGCGCCGCTCGCCTGTTCTTTAGTCGAAGCCGAAGGCGTTATCAAACTCAAAGAAGATTCCAGAATTAACCGAATCTATGGCTGCCGCGAAATATATGAAAGTTACCATTGCAGTTACGGCTTTAATCCGCGATACAAATCAATTCTTGAACAAAGCGAAATGGAAATAACCGGCGTGGACGAAAACGGCGACCCGCGCGTTCTGGAGATAAAATCACATCCGTTTTTTATCTCCACGCTCTTTCAGCCTGAACGCTCCTCGCTTACTAATTCGTCTGCTGCGCACCCGCTTGTCCGCGCGTTTCTCGAAGCCGCCGCTTCAAATCTGTAATACTTGGATTCGGGTTTAAACTTTTTCGAGAATTCCCCTTAACTGAAAATTGTGTCTTTGTATATGAAAATTCTTTAATCAAATGCCGAGAAACTTGTCCCGCCGATCATTTTTCTTTGCCCGGTTTATTGTTGAATTGCTTTTGGTCAAATGATGAAAGAAGATTTAACAATTCCGTAAAAGCTGTGTCGAATTCGGCTTGAATTTCTTTCGTTTGCCTTATTTCGTTCTGCATATAAACTTTAAATGTCTGTTACCAAGAGGATTTTGCGACTAAAAGCGATTTATAATTTTCCCGGTGCGCGTAAGCCAGAAACAGAATCCCGAGAAAAAGCAGTATCGCAATCGGCAAACCGCTCGGCATTAAAAAGATGTTGATTAATAAAATATTGAGCGCAATCGGAAATATTAAAACAACCGCTAAAGACACGAATCTGCCCGAAATGAAAGCCAAACCGCAAAGAAATTCAAAGACTTTTGCGATGGGCATAATATAGCCCGAAGCTGCAATTCCATCCATAAAAGTTTTGATGTTGCCGGTTAAATCGGGCTGCGGAATGAGATTCAGAAAATAAGTTAACGATGAAAAAAGAAACATCAATCCGATTAATATACGAACGATAATTACTGCGGTTTTCATAATGTTTGTTTTCACTAAATTTTGGCGCCAAGCCCGTCTAAGGGTAACGGGTAACGTGAATAACAAAGTAGATGTTTCGCCCTCACGTCCATTGATTTGTTGGGCGCGTGTTTATTTTCACCACGCCCAACTTCCCCAACCGTCAAATTTGTTTTCAATGAAGTTCCCGCGCGCTTTCTGCGAAGCGATTATGGTTAATCATTTTTTGGTTTGTAACTCAAAACAGTTTTGCCGCCGGAATAGAGCTTGCATTCTATGGGTGAAAATTTCTGTATTCTGTCAAGCGAATTAAAAATAGTCATACCGCTGCCCATAGCTGTCGGATTTATAATAAGGTGATACTCGTCAATCAGCCCTTCTTTTATTAGTGATGAAACAAAACCTGCGCCGCCAAAAACAATAATGTCTTTACCGTTTTGTTTTTTTAAGTCGGCAATCTCTTCTGCAAGATTTCCTTTTGCCAAAGTGGTGTTGTTCCATGTTGACTTGTCGAGTGTTCTGGTAAAAACAACTTTTGGCATATCAACTATTTTTTTTGCAAAAGGATGATCTGGATTGCTACTCGCAACACTCTCCCAATGCTCGATAAAGCCGTCTGCCAGTTTTCTGCCAAGTAACATGGTGTCTGAAGAATCAAAATGAGAATTGATAAACTGCAAAAACTCGTCATCAGGATTCCAGGTCATCCAGTCATTTTCTCCATTTGGTCCGGCAACATATCCGTTTATGGTCATTTGCATTGATAATTTTACTTTTCTCATTTTTTATTCTCCCCAACCGTTGTAAAAGTTTGCCTTATCACAAGAGTATTTTATTGATTAGGCATTTTGCCGAAATCCATATACAGCACGTTCCAGCGATGCCCGTCCAAATCGGCGAAACCGCAGCCATACATCCAGCCCTGTTTTTCTCCGGGTTCGCCGAAGATTCTGCCGCCCGCCTCGAACGCTTTTCTTGCCAATTCATCTACTTCTTCATGAGTTTCAACGCCTATCGAAATCAAAACTTCCGTACCTTTTCCGGTGTCGGCGATTTCGTTTTGAGTAAAACCTTTAAAGGTTTTTTCGGGAAAAAGCAGCACGTTAAATTTATCTTCTGCGACGACGAAGCAAGCCGAATGCTCGCTGTTTCCGTGTTCGGTGTCGAAAGAAAAACCGAGCTTGCGAAAGAATTCTTTCGATTTATTTAAATCTTTGACCGGCAGGTTGAGCCAAACTGTTTTTATCATTGTTATCTCTCCTTATAAAAAAAGTTTTATTTGCCGTCGAAATTAACCATCCACAGAATGCCGAATTTATCGCTGCACATTCCGAAATACTCGCTCCAAAAAGTTTTGGCGAGCGGCATCGTAACTTTGCCGTCCGTTGAAAGCCCGTTGAAAATCCTTTCTGTTTCTTCTCGGCTATCGGTGCTGATGGAAATGGAAAAATTATTGCCGGGTTTTATCTCGTGCCGCATAGATTCCAGGGTGTCGGCGCCCATCAAAGTGTTGCCGTTGCCGATGGGCAGCGCGACGTGCATAATTTTCGCTTTTTCGCTTTCCGAAACCTTGCCGAAACCGGACTGGTCGGGCATATCGCTGTAACGTAGAAAAGTACAGAATTCACCGCCGAAAATTGATTTGTAAAAATTAAACGCTTCTTCCGTTTTTCCCTCTGAATGCAGATAAATATTGATTATTGACATCGTTTTTGATCTCCTTAATTTATGTTTCACGAATAAGACAATTTCTTATCGTCTTTACACTATACCCTCTGAAATGAGATAATGCGCGGTGTATAAATGACATTTTTAAGGGCTGTTTGCGACAAAATTTTCGATTTATTTTAATTTATGAAACACGTTTCGATACTCGTGCCGGAAGCGGCGGTTTTAGCGGCGATTGACGACCCTCGCCACGTTTTTTCGCAGGTCAACAGCTTTTACAAACAAGCCGGAAACTTTGCGGTTTTCGATATAAAATTCGTCGGCTTGAAAAGGGAAGTCAAACTACACGACAGCGCGTTCACCGTCCACGCGGATTTTCTATTGGATGAAGTAGAAAAGACTGATTTAATTTTCATACCGGCGTTTGTCGGCGATTTGAAAGCCGCTGTTGAAATGAATAAGGATTTTATTCCTTGGCTCATCAAACAGCGTGAAAGGGGCGCTGAAATCGTCAGTCTTTGCGTCGGCGCGTTTCTTCTGGCAAAGACCGGACTGCTCGACGGAAAACAATGCTCGACGCACTGGCGGGCGGCTGACGAATTCAGACGAACATTTCCCGGCGTTGATCTGGTGACGGACAAAATAATCACCGAAGAAAACGGCATTTATACGAGCGGCGGCGCGACTTCTTACTATAATTTGCTGATTTATTTAGTTGAAAAATTCACTAATCGGGAAACGGCGATTCGCACGGCTAAAGTCTTTGCCATAGATTTCGAGCGCGACAGTCAATCCTCTTTCATTATCTTTAAGGGTCAAAATCAACATTCGGACGAAGAAGTAAAAAAAGCACAGGATTTTATCCAAAATAACTTGCAGAATAAAATCACGATTGACGAATTATCTTCACAAGTCGCGCTTGGTCGCCGCAGTCTGGAACGCAGATTCAAGGAAGCGACCAACAACACCGTGGCTGAATACGTTCAGCGAGTAAAAGTAGAAGCCGCGAAAAAGCGGTTTGAAACCAGCCGCACAAGTATTACCGATGTGATGTATCACGTAGGTTACTCGGATACAAAGGCTTTCCGAAGCGTGTTTAAAAAAATCACTGGAATGACTCCGATTGATTACCGGAAAAAATACAACAAAGATTTGTAATCTTTACTCATTCGGGAAACTGACTGGAATTCACTTCATACAGAATTCACAATTATTAATTCTCCTATAATTGAAAGGCTGTCTTTTCAGACAGCAATCACGATTGCTCTGCTTTAAAACTCATCACTTTGATTTACGGTCGTTTTATAAAACTGTTTCCCAAAACTATTTTGAAACATATAAATCGGGAAACTGTTTGCGCAGGTTTTCCAGTTTTGGCTTGTCATTGATGACGATATACGCATCATCGGGATGTTTAGCCATATAATCCTGATGATCGTCTCCGGCTTGATTAAATTTATCGAGCGCGATGATTTGAGTGACGATTGGACGTGCAAAAGTTTTTGCCTTTGTTAATTCCGCGACATAATTTTCGGCAAGCCGTTTTTGCTCGTCGCTAGCGTAAAAAATTGCCGAACGATATTCCGTTCCGACATCTGGTCCTTGCCGATTGAGTTCGGTTGGGTCGTGCGCCACCAAAAAGAAAATTTTGAGTAGCTGTTCGTAAGTGATTTTGGACGGATCATAAGTGACTTTTACGGCTTCGGCGTATCTGTTTTTAGTCTCTTTCACCATGTCGTTATCAGCCATTGTTGCCCTTGCGTACGAGAATCCGCTGGTTACGTCGCTGACTCCTTTAACGTGTTCAAAAACGGCTTCCACACCCCAAAAACAGCCTCCCGCAAAAACGGCGTTCTGTTCGCCTTTGGCAGCCGCCTGCGGTGTCGGACTTGAAGCTGGTTTTGAGGCTGCGATGCCGTCCGCGTTCGGCTGCGCGGAAATAGTTTTTACGGGATTATTCACACCGCCGCAGGCTACCAGCGCAACTCCTCCCAAAATTAGAACCGAAAGAAATCTAAAAGAATGAATCAACATAAATAATCTCCTTTCAAAACAAAAGCAGAACTGGTTTTCTGCCGGTTTCAAAATCTATATGACTATCATTAAACTTGTTTTCCACATAGTTATGACTATAGATGTTTTCGCATTTAATTGCCTTTGTGTTATTCCGCTTAAACGCACTATTTTTCTCAAATAATCAGAGCGGTCGTGCGCCAATATATAGCGTCCCCGCTAGTAAAAATCGCGGCTTCAAAACCGTTTCATTCGTTCTTTCAATAATAGACATTAAATGATAGACATTAAATAAAACGAATAAAGAGCCAATGTGAGAAATATCAAACAGTCCAATTGTGAAAAAACAGCAGACCGGAAATTTCTCATGCGTCTTCATTTAGGATTCTGATTTTAATGTCGGCGACCGCATTAATATTTAACCGTTGAAAAACATTTGGGCGGTTACACCGCATTTGCCTGAGAACAATTAAAGATTTCAAATCGGTATTATAGAAAATACAGTAATTGGATATTGTTTTAACGCCATTACCGGACATTATAAAAATAATATCGAACATTTCGATAAATCTAATTCAATGGATTTGCGATTATGCAGTTTTATAATTCTGGCAGTACCGAAGATATTTTAAAACAAAATCAACTCGAAGCCCTCAAATCGTTGTCATTACTTCTCGTCAGGGAAATCAATTCATTAGATGAGACGCAGACGGCGCTCGAAAAGCAAATCGAAAGCGAAAAGCCGATTTGCCTGCTCAAGGAAATTGAGCGTTTTGAAGCCAATATGATTCGCTGCGCGCTGATTCGCTCAATGGGAAAACAAAATAAAGCCGCCGCGCTGCTCGGACTGAAAGTCACGACGCTGAATATGAAAATTAAACGTTACAAAATTGATTTGAGCAAAATGATTTGAGCTTTAAGTATTACAACCGTTGCCGATTGATGCCGGAAACTCCTAATCCGGCAGGTGTCTACGCTCATCCGGCAACTCCTTCTTTCCCCGTCTGACCGCTAGTCTGGAAAATTTTAAATTTTTTGCCTGCGATTTAATCTCCAAAACAGGTGTAAAGAGCGGGGCGCTTTAAATATTCTCAGGTCTGATTTCATCGGGCGATTCTCAATATAAACATAATAAAACCAAGCTCGTGAAGAAAAACCAACGTGTTGATTTTGCTTGAAAAACAGATTTATCCAAATTTTTAGATTTTGCCCGAAATAGCTTGAGCAAATCTAAAAATCCGGCTTTTTAGTTTTTCAGACCACACCCGAAATTCTCCTGCAAATCAATATAACCCAGTAAAAATCGGCGTTTTGTAATACCAGGAGGAACGTCTTTTGCATTTTTAAGGGCGGGACTATGAATCGGCAAATTTTATTTTTCAAGGCTTTGAAGTTTATTCAACGAAATGAATTTCGGTTTTTTAGCCGTTATGAATTCCCGGACGCAAACCGTTTCATAAGTTCCCGAATTCGCATTTCTGCGCCGGATACATCAAGTCGCTTGAAGCGGCTAATTCATCGCCTTGGAAAAAATAAAATAAGGAGCAAAAAATGAAAAGTATATTTAGATTGATAACGCTGCTGTCCTTGATCGTTTGTTTGCCCGCGCTCACAGCGTTCGGGCAGGAAACGACGGGTAGCATCGAGGGAACTGTTAAGGATTCGACCGGCGCGGTCGTGCCTAACGTCTCGATAACGATTACCAGTGCTAAAGGAGCGGCAAGCGGCACGACGACAACCGGTATAACTACCGGATTCAGACGCACGATTACGACCGACAATGACGGTTTTTTCCGCGTACTGCAAATTCCGCCCGGCGCATATGATGTAATCACAGCAGCCACGAGCGGATTTGGAGAGGCGAGATATGAAAACGTCACCGTCGCAATCGGGCAAAACACGCAGTTGGATGTAACCGTAAATCCGGGAACGACGGCGACGACGGTTGATGTTTCCGTTTCTGACGCGCCGCCTGTTGATACAACAAATAATGCTATTTCGACCAGCATTAATGCCCAAAAAATTGAATTAGTTCCGAAAGGCGTTGATTTTACGAGTGTCTTAAAAACCGTTCCGGGAGTTCGACAGGAAGGAATGTCAGGCGGTTTTTCAGTAGACGGCGCTTCTGGCTCGGAAAACGTTTTTGTGATAGACGGTCAGGAAGTCACCAATTTCCGCACCGGAACTTTGAACCGCAACAATGCCATTCCGACGCAGTTCGTGCAGGAAGTGCAGGTGAAATCGAGCGGTTTCGATGCCGAATTCGGCGGCGCGACCGGCGGCGTTATCAGCGTCGTGACCAAAGGCGGGAGCAATGATTTTCGCGGCGAATTCGGGATGCAGTTCGGCACGCCGAAATTCAGCGGCAATCCGCGTCCTATTCTGCAACGCTTCACGAGCGGATCGGGTGCCGGCTTCGTGCAGCCGACCGAGTATATCAACCCGCCGAAAGTCAGCGGATTAAATAATTTTCCGACGGCTAATCTGGGCGGTCCAATTATCAAAAATAAACTCTTCTTTTTCGGAAGCTATACGCCGCAGATATTCGATGTCCAAACAACCACTAATTTCTTTACCAACACTCCGGCGGCGACTAGAACGCTGACCGCGACCGAAACTTTTAGGTTAAAGCGCACATATGAATATGCCTTTGCGCGTCTCGACGCGACGCCATTTAATAATCTGCGTTTGAGCGGCACATACACTTGGAATCCGATTGTTGACCAGGGCGCAATCCCGTTTGCAACCTTTGGCGTCGGCTCGGCTCCGCCGTCGTTTGGCGGCGTCATCCCATTGGTAGATTTAGGTGGATCTATCGGGCGCGTGACCGGACGGCAATTAACCAACCTTCAAGGCGGTCGCCAAAATTCCAATAACGTAACTTTTCAGGGAGTTTACACGCCGACCAGCAATTTGGTCATCAGCGGACGTTTCTCGCGCGGGTTCTTGAACGAAAAATTGGGCAATTATGCCGTTCCGGGTGGAGTTAGAATAAATTGCATTTTCGGCTCGACAGTCTCCAACCCGATTGCAGGCGCTTGCCCGCAGGGTCTTTTGACATCCCCTAATACGGAAACAATCAGAGATGTCTCAATTCGCACAAATTACGAAGCGGACGCGACTTATATCATTGGCAATTTCGGCGGCAGACACGAACTTAAAGGCGGTTATCAACGCTTCAAAATCTTTAATGATGCGGCGCGCGGATATTCGACCAAAGGTAGAATTGATTTTGAATACGGAGTTTCAATCAGTGATGCCGGAGCCACAGGAGTCGTCTCGACACCGGGAGCAATCGGCACGGGTATTCTCGTTCGCGTCGGTACATTGGGAAAAGCTCAAAATCTCAATCAATCCTTTTATATTCAGGATAAATACCAGCCGTTCAGAAATCTGACGATTAACGCCGGGGTTCGTTTTGAAAAAGAGGATTTGCCTTCGTTTAACGGTTTCGCCCCGCCGATTAACTTCGGCTTCGGCGACAAAATCGCTCCGCGCCTCGGTTTTGCTTATGACATTTTAGGAGACGGCAAGACCAAGATTTTCGCCAGTTACGGGCAATTTTACGACCGTCTGAAATTCGAACTGCCGCGCGGTTCATTCGGCGGCGAAATTTTCTACCAGGATTTCTTTGAAATTTTCCCGGGCGAAACTTACACGCAATTTACGCTTCAGAATATCGTCGGCGGGTTTAACGGGCGCAGCGTCTGCCCATCCAGCGGATTTATTACCGGCGGCGCGCGCAGCCGTTGCCAACAGAACTTGAGAGTCGCGTCAAACGACCCGAACACATCAATTTTTGAAGGCGGCAAGGTTGACCCTAATCTAAAACCTTTCCGTCAAACGGAATTTACCGCTGGTGTGGAACGGCAGCTCAGCCGCGATTACGTTTTCCGCGCGCGCTATACATTTAAGAATATCGACAGTGCGGTTGAAGATGCCGGAATTAGAAATTCATCCGACAGCGAAGCCTATATCATCGGAAATCCGGGGTCGGGCTTGCACCTCGACTTTTTGAAACAGCTCGGCTACGCCAAATCAATCGAACCGCAACGTCGGTACGATGCCGCCGAATTCGTCGTGGAAAAACGTTTGTCGAATAACTATTATTTCAACGTCAATTACACTTACAGCCGTTTATACGGTAACTATTCGGGACTTGCGAGTTCGGACGAAGCCGGGCGCACTTCGCCGGGCGTAAATCGTTTCTTCGATTTACCGTATATCGGATTTACCGCCACCGGCGAACCCGATAACGGGCGTTTGGAAACGGATCGTCCGCACGTCTTTAACGCTTACGGCGCTTATATTCTCGACTGGGGAGGAAGCAAAACCAATTCGACCGAATTGTCTGTTTTCCAAACCATTACATCCGGCACGCCGCAAACGACGAGATTCTATGTCGTTTCCAACATTACGCCGACAATCTTTACGAAACGCGGCGATTTGGGGCGAACGCCGACATTCAGCCAGACGGATTTCAATATCACTCATCGCTATCGTTTCGGTCGGGACAATCGCTTTACTTTAGCGGGTGATTTGAATATTCTCAACCTCTTCGACCAGGACACCGTAACGGGGCTTTTTACCGCTATTTCAACGCCGCAAAGCGTTATTACGGGTCCGACCTTCGGTTTCCCTGATAATGCAGCAACATTTACCAATGCTTTGACTTCCGGGTCGTTGCTAACTCAAATAAACACTTATTTGAATGGAACGCCAACTGTCCTTAACCGGAAGGATTCGCGTTACAAACAACCAAACGCTTTTCAAGAGCCGCGCGCGGTTCGTTTCGGTTTTCGGCTACTCTTCTAATTAGAAGAATTAGCTCAACGGCTTTGAACTCGTCTAAGTTTAACTTAGACGAGTTCTTTTTTGATTCTGCATTTATACCGGGAAAATGAGTTTCTTCAGGACTATCTTTAATATTATAAATGGGCTGCTAAGAAAAACTTAAAGTGGCACTTGTTTGCATTTCGTTTCTCTTTATCATCGTTTTATCAATTGAAAACGAAAGAAGCGAAAGTCTTTAGCCAAAACGAGAAACTAACGCGCTCTCGCCGGTGCTGATTTGTCAGTCCTTTGCTGTGCGCTCGCTTTCAAGCGTGTCATTTGATTTTTATTTATAGGAAATTCTTTTTATGCCAACCAAACAAATTCGCGGGATTAAAATGGGCTATGAAGATACGGGCGGTGAAGGTGTTCCGCTTGTTTTCATTCACGGGCATCCGTTCGACCGTTCCATGTGGCGCGAGCAGATAGCATTTTTTAATCCGAAATATCGAACTATCGCGCCAGATTTGCGAGGTTACGGTGAAAGCGAAGCCGTCGCTGATAAGACGATGCTCGAAGAGTTTGCCCGCGACGTTGCGGCGCTGCTCGATGAATTAAAAGCGGATAACATCGTTTTGTGCGGTCTTTCAATGGGCGGGCAGATTTTGTTCGAGTTTTACAAGTTGTTCGCGCGGCGAGTTCGCGCGCTCGTTCTCGCCGACACCTTCGCCCAACTTGACGACGCGGAGCGAAAACAAGCGCGTTACGATACGGCGGAACGGCTTTTGCGCGACGGAATGGATGATTACGCGAAAGAGGTTTTGCCGAAAATGATTGCGCCGGAAACTATCCAAGAGCAGCCCGAAGTCGCCGCGCACGTGCTTTCGATGATGCGCGGCACGTCGCCTAAAGGCGCGGCAGCCGCCTTGCGCGGGCGAACCGAGCGACCTGATTACACACCTCTGCTTTCGGAGATAAATGTTCCGACGCTCATCGTCGTCGGAAGTTGCGACGAATTTACGCCAATTGCGGATGCCGAATTTATGCGCGGTAGGATTCGCGGCTCAAAAATGGCGGTGATCGAAGGCGCGGGGCATCTGCCGAATCTGGAAAATCCGGTAGAGTTTAACCGAGTCGTTGAAGAATTTCTGAAGACGCTTGAATAAACAACGGGAAAAAATTGCTGTCTTCGCTTTCGTTTGAAATAAAAAATAAAATTCGGATTTTTCGCCGCGTTTGATTTCGCGAGATGCTAAAAACCGTTGTTTGCTTTACGCCTAAAAGAAGCAAATTACTGATTTATGTCCCGCCCGGCTTCAAGCTCCTTCAGCGACTCATTTAGATCGCTTTTCTGATTAACCGGAGCGATTGCGAGCGCCGCTCTGATTTCCTTTTTTGCGTCATCGAATCTGCCCTGCGCGCTGTACATCCGTGCGAGTCCTTCATGCACGAACCACTGGTCTGGATGTTTTTTAGCGTTTTCGCGGAAAATCGCGAACGCCTCATCGTTGCGTTTTGCAGCGATCAGCTCGCGGGCAAATTGATGAACTTGAAGCGGCGTGCCGAGGTCTAACGCTTTTTTCTGCACAGCGGTGGCTTCGCTCTGGCGATTGAGCGCCGTCAAGACTTTCGACTTCGTTATTTCGTTCTCAAAACGGTCTTCATTTTCGATTGACTTTTCTGCATACGCCAGCGCGTCATTGAGGTCAATTTTTTCCGCGAGCAGATAATTAGCCGCATCGTTCCAGCTTATCCAAGTATAGCGTGAAAGCGTGCGAAACTGTTTCCTGAGGCTCGCTCGTACCGCTTCGTGGACATCTACCGCAACAGTGAAAGGAACTTCAAATTTCTCCCATTTCAGCGCAACTGTTGCCCGATTTGGTTGAAGGTCGTCAAATTCAAAGGTAAGCGCGTTATGCGCGTCCGCTGGTTTGGGCTTCACGTTTACGCGGAGTGCGTCTTCCGCCTGATCGTAAGTGAAAGACCCCCAGGATGTTGAATTCTTCGAGAAAATAATAGTCCACTCACCGGCATTCGGGATTGTGTGCAATCCGTAAGTTCCTCGTTCAAGCGGCTTGCCTTCGATTGTTACCGGGTCGCTGAACGAAATCGTCGTGTTGGTATTTGCGCCCGTTCGCCACACCTTTCCATAGGGAACCAAGCCGTCCCAAATCTTACGCTCATTTACGAGCGGTCGGGAATACTTGATTGTAATACTGGTGACTCCAATCCTTTGTGTAACCTCTGCGTATTGGCTGCGTAGCGGCAGGTCAAGCACTAACGATTGCGCCTGGGCTGCGCTAAACGCGGCTGTCACTATTAGGCAGAATAAAAATAACTGAAAAATTGCTTTATACATAGGATAATATTCTCCGCTATGGATCAATTGATTCGCGCTTCAATTATCTTTGCGGGCTTGCATAATCGAAGAGAATTTTCGTGCGTTTTTACCGGATTATTCTTTCACGCGCGTGTCTGTCGCAATCCAGTTCACTTCCCAGGTTTTGCCGCCGTCGTCTGAGAAAGCCTGTTCAAAACGGCAGGAATTTGGAGTGATGTCAGAGATAACGAATCGAACGAAAATGGCTCGTCCGTTTAATGTTTCCTGATTGTAAAACTCGCCGCGCCCGTTTTTGAACTCACCGATTGTCGGCACAGCCATCACGCCGCCTTTGATGTTGGCAAAATTAAGACTCCACTGGCGAGATTCGGGATTGTATAAACGTAGACTCAAGGCTTTGATATTGCCCGCCGAACCGGAAACATCGAGTTCCACCAGATTGGCGTTTCCATCCCATACCTTCCTGACAACAGTAGTTCCTTCATATTCGACCCATTTAGTCGAGCCGGTCAAAGGATTCAGCAGACGCTTTAAGCTCGTTTTCCAAGTCCCGATTTCAAAATCGAAATCACGTTGTCCGTCCCTCGATGAGTTTGAAATTTGAGTTGTATTTTTTGATACGTCTGATTTTTGCTGGGCGATTGCGCCACAGGGCAATAAAATAACCGCCAGAATACCAGCCAGCAACGGAAACGAAGTCTTTGATAAAATTGTTTTTTTCATAATCAATTGTTTTGAATTGTCCCGGTAACCTTCCTATTTTTTCTGCAGCAAAAAGGATTTCTCGGTCGGATAAATGACGAGCGTGTTTTTAATCGTTACCAGATCAGCCCACTCGCTTTTTATTTCATCATTCATTTTGGAATCAACTTCCTTCAGCTTGTTTTGGTATTCCAATTCATTTTTATAAAAAGTTATCTGAACCAGAAGGTTTTTATCCTGAAAAACGGGCAAACCCGTAAAGTCATTCGGAGCCGTTTCGCTCGTCCAGAATGATGCGTTTTCTATTTTTGAAGCGTTTAAAATCGCGGCGTATTTCTTTTTGACAAAATCTATCAACTTATCTCGCTTCGTATTTGAAGTATAAAAATCAACAACGGCAATGCCTTTCTCCTGCCCGAACCAATTAGTATTAAAACTCGATTCAGCGTCGGTTGAGCCATCCTTTAAATTTAACGGCTGCAAAAGATAAACATTGTCATTATTCAGAATCATCGAATTGGCTTCGCTTTTATGCTGCTTCCAGGCAGGTGAGCCGAAATAAAAATCATTTAAGAATTTATATCTGGCAGGCATATCACGAAAACCGCGAATCCAAAAGAAATTATCGTCCGCGCCTTTTATCCTGTACTGACCCAAAATATATCCGCCAAGTATGTTTTGCGATTGAACGAAGTTTTCTTCAAACAAATTGATAAATTCATCGCGCCGTCCGTTCCTGACGAGGTAATTACGCAGTTCGAGGACTTTAATATTTTGATTGGCGTTTAGATTTGGCACGGTATTTTTTGGTTGAGAAAATGATGTAATCGGAATAACGGCGACTATAAGAAATAACAGTATGTATTTCAGGGTATTCATAGGATTAATTTGTAGTTCATCGTCTTTAAAAATTAGAACGCCCATTACTGAAATTCAGCCGTACGTCTGCTGAAAGCCATATTTTAGAAGACAAAACATACATGTAATTTCTTAAAGTGATGATTAAATTATGAATTATTTTACAGCTAATCGGACTTCCGACAAGTGCCAATTTCAAACAAAATTAGCATACCGCTTTTATGTGTTAATTAAGGAAATGGGAAGAATTTCGTATATTTTGCTCGCGATCATCGAAAAAACCAATCAGGATTATGGCGAATATCAGAGGATGATGAAGCGTGAAACCGAACGAAAACGATAGTGCGCAAACGAACACAAAACAATGATTTTGTGTTTAGCGGTACCCACACTGACTGCATCTGAAAGCTTTATTTGTGTAAAGAGCCTGCTCAGAAACAAACTTAGGATTGGAGTAAAGATGTGACTTAAAACTTGAATGTGGAACTGAAAGTGCGACTAAATACAAAAACGACCTACAGCGCATTTCACAGGTCTACTGTAAGTCGTTAATTGTACTAAGGTTTTATGGAGCCACCTGTCGGAGTCGAACCGATGACCTTTCGATTCGTAATCGAAAGGTCATTCTATCATCCTGTTTCAACAAGTTTCAGCGCACCAACAAACCAGCCATTAAACCCTTTATTCCCAGCATTTCTTTTATCGCTCCTTTTCATTTGTTATCAACACTAATCATAGATTGTCATCTAAGCGGTAGGGAAACTTTTAGGAAAACTTTATAAGTCTATGCAAAGCACATTAGAATTAGAACTCCCTAAAGCGAAAAAGAAGCGAGCGTCAAAGCGATATTGGAAAGAGATAAACGGAACTGTTTATGTGCGCCTTCAATACAAAGACGAAAGCGGAAAGTGGAAAGAAAAACTCCAGCGTATTGATGACAAACGCACGGCACAAACAGTTGTCGAGAAAATGCGCCGAGAGCTTGAACATCACGGCGCGGAAATTTTGAAGTCTGACAAGATGATGTTCAAAGACCTTGCTGATAAATATGAAAAGACAAAGCTGGTTTCTGCCGTCTATTCAAACGGTGTAAAGGTTTCCGGTAAGCGTTCAATAGCTCCCGTCAAATCAGCATTAAAACCCTTAGTTGAATATTTCGGACGGAAATTCATTCGCAGCATACGCCCAAATGATTTAGAGGCTTATAAAAGCAAAAGGCTTGCAACGCCTGTTGAAACCGAAACTAACGTCAAGACAAAACAGAAAAACCCGGAAACGGGCAGAATGAAAAACACTGTAACAAAGGAAATTAAAACCCGTCCGCGTCAAGTCGCTACTGTTAACCGCGAACTAGCTTTGATGAGAAACATTCTCAATTTTGCAATTCAAAATGATTGGCTAATCAAATCTCCTTTTACAAAGTCTCCCGGCATCGTTTCTAACTCTGCTGAAGTTCAACGTGATCGAGTTCTTTCATTCAATGAAGAAAGTAAATTACTTGCGGCTTGTGTTGATCAGCGGGCGCATATCAAACCGCTTTTGATTTGTGCGCTTGATACAGGAATGCGGCGCGGCGAAATGTTTAAGATGCGTTGGTCCGATGTAAATTTTGTTACGGATGAAATCTATATTCCACAAACCAATACAAAGACAGATGCAGATTCGGACAGTCGGTATAACACCACGATTAAGAACAGAATTTGAAAAACTTTGGGAAAAATCTCCCAAAGATGCAAATGGCTTAGTTTTTGGAATTGCAAACACAATCAAAACCGCTTGGAAAACGGCTTGTGATAAAGCTGATATTAAAAATTTTAGACTTCACGATTGCCGTCATACTGCAACAACGCGAATGATTTCTAGCGGCTCATCTCACACTGAGGTTATGAAGATTACCGGGCACACGCAGTTAAAAACATTTCTGCGTTATTTAAACATTACACCTGAAACAGCTCGAAAGGTGGCAACTCGCCTTAATTCTTATATAGCTGAAACAAATGCAAACCTCGAAATTGTAAGAGGGGCAGTATAGTTTTTTATCCTCTTTTTCGTTCATAGCGATTACAGGTTATAAACCCCCTAACAAAAAGATTCAAAGCTAGGCTTATTGATTTTTGTTTTAAAGATTACTGTCACACAGTCTGTTGAGGACGGTTTTACATACAAAAATGAGTTATGCGGAAATTATGAAAATTACCGATCAGTAAGAGATAAAACTTTCCCAGATAATATTCAAAAACTTTCTATCTTAGAGTAATATACCCTAACTAAAATCTTAGGCTATGCTATGGCTGAATCTCCCAAACAATATAATGCCCTTCTTTATCTTTCTTTACCACTAATGTTTATCGGTTATGCAACTTCCATATTCTCACCTGAAAACGCGGACAAGACTCTTTGGTTTCCAGCTCTACTTAATTTCATTAATCTTGCTCAAAATGTCGGAGTAGAGTTTTTTGGGGGAGAATTTCCACAATGGTGTAACAGTCTAAGAGGCAAATTTAATGAATTAGACTTATTGGAAAACGCTAATCTGCGCAAAGCTATAAAAAAGGCGGTTTCCAATATTATCGAGATAGAAATCCCTCAAATTTCAGATGAAGAACAACAAAATGCACTTAAGAAAATTACTCAAATCGAGAATTCCACATGGGATTTAGTTCAAATTCTCCAAGCAGAGAATTTTGACGTTGTTTCTTTTGATGAGGTTTCAAAGTTGTTTTCTGCTACCGAAATAGATTTTTCAAAATTAAAGTCGCCGATTACACAAAATGCCTGGAAAAAACTTCTACTTTGGCTTTCTCTGCGAAATTCAGATAAATTGACAGATGAAACACTCAATCAAATTTCTGAAAGATTAGTAGAAAAATTTCCTTTGGCGTTAAAAGATGCTTTTTTATCGGATTTTAAGGAGGAGGGAAAAGCATTTGCTGAATTGCTGTTGTCTGAAGTTAGTAATATAAAGGGTCTGCAAGTTGATATTCTTACAATTACTAAGCAAATCGAAACATTTCAAAGAGAACAAGGCATAACCTTAAATCAGGTAAAAATTTCAGTCGGCAAGATTGAGGATTATGTTGAAAAGCAAATCAAAGCTTCTGAAAATAACGAAATTGAAGGCTTTACAAAAATAGATCTAGAATTTCTAAATACTCAACAGAATCTCACAACGGGTTTTACACCTGTTAATTTTTATCTTGCCAACTACCACGCTCAATGGTGGGGAATTCTTAATAACCTAGATGAAAAGATTAGTATTTTCTCAAGAGCCAAAAGTGAGATTAACGCTAATCTATATGGCAATTGTCCTATTGTTGCTTTTTTTAAAGGTTCAGGCGGTGTAGGTAAAACAACTCTTGCTCGTCAGTTAGTGGTTGATTTTATCAAAATCGAAAAGAAATACGATTGTTTGTGGATTGACTGCCAAAATTTCAACGATGAAGAAAATTTGGCTATAACGCGACTTGATACAATTCTGGAAAGCCGAAATCCAACAATTTGTGTTATTGATGATTGGGGAAAATTAAACTATCAAATTCAAGAAAAATTTAAACGCTTCTTTGGGAAATTGAATAGAGAAGGAGGGGCTTTGAAGTTTATCATTACTGATAGACAATTTGATTCTAGGATAAATCGGGCATTTCTAATTTCCAATCCTTCTTCTTTTGATAATCGGTACGAACTTAAAGCCGATAATAATGCAATTTTACAAAAAGTTTTTGCGACTTTAGGTAGAAAATATCAAGACTTATCCGAAAGATTATTTACTCAATCCGAATTATCTGTAGCAAAACCTTTCTTTCTTTTGTACGTTTTGATGCGAGTTGGAAATAATGAAGAACTTCTTCAACAACTGAGTCTCAGCTCCAAAAGCGCGGAAAGTTATTTCAAAGAAATTGTTCAATACGATCTTTCCATGCTTTATCGTAACTCTGAGCGAAAGGGGTTTGTGACTGCACTTGGGTTTCTCGCTTATTTACAAAAAACACATCAAGCAAACATTAGTAAGAATTCTTTTCTAACTCTTGCCAATGAGTTTTCAGAAACAAATCCTAACTTCTCTTTGAAAAAGGTTTATCAGGATAAAATTGTGGAGAACTGGGAAATAATAGGACAATATTTATTTGCGGAAAAGAGTCTGTTTGCTAGACGGGATGATTCCCCGGAGCTACTTTCTTTCAATAAAGATGATTTTATTGAAGCAATTCTGCAAGCTTACGTTTTTGAAAACTATAATACTGTTGCCGAATATACTGATGAATACAAAGCAACAATAGCAGAATTTATAATCGAGAAAGGAAGCCAGACCTCCTCCTCTTATTTAGCATTTTATTTTTGTAGTCGTGAAAATACTCTTGCCGTTAAAGCTGCAAATATAGTCCAAAAACTATTAGATACAGAAAACAGCCATCACGCCTATACTAAAATCTTTCTATATTCCCAGTATAATTTTAGTCATGAGCAAATATGGGAATGGGTAAAACAATATCTTTCTTTTGCAAGTAATAATAACTTCTTCCAAATATATTGCGTTTTATGGCTCAATCGCATATTCGCAAATAATAAACCACAACTATTACTAAAGCTTACAGAACTCAATAATTTAGGGGCGTTATCCCGGCACGTCATCATTCCCAAGCTCAAAGCATTAGACAAACATGAAAGAACTCAATTAGCAAAAGATTTACTTGAAAATAGTAAAGAACCTGAAGTCATCTCTAGTTGTCTGGAAATCTTGAAAGATGATGTCAAAACAGATGAAGAACTGAAAGAAAAAGTCAAAGATTTACTTGAAAAATAGTAAAAGTTTTGATGTCATCTGTAATTGTTTGAAAATCTTG
>DASVRD010000007.1:0-6871 GCA_036388775.1 Pyrinomonadaceae bacterium
AGCCGCAACCAGCCGCTGCAATTCTTTGGCGTCCGTCGAATTGAGCGCGACTTGCAGATTCGAGTTCGCGCCTTCCAAATCAAAACGTCCTGAAGCTGTAAGTTCGGTATTTTCCGTATTAAAACGCGCGGTTTCGATGTCGAACAAACCATTCGTCGCGCGCACGGCGAGCGTCCCGGTAAGCGGCACGCGGTTCGCAGAATCGCGCCCGGCTTCGGCGGTAAAATCAGCGTTTAAAGTGCCTGAAGCACGGCGGAAATCCGTTCCCGGAAAAGTTAAGTCGGCTCTGCCCGTTGCAGTTCCGGCGATGGGAACGACTTGACCGCCCGCGAGAGTTAAAATTTTGGCGACATCGAGGTTTTCAAAATTCGCATTGATTCTCGAAGTCCCGCTATTTCCCAGCGCTAGATTTATGTCGCCGCGCACGTCGCCGCCGACGAGCTGGGCATTCAAATTTGAAAGCTCAATTCCCGAACTCGAAGCGACAACCGAAGCGCGCGCCGCGCCGACGTTTAAGCTGCCGACAGCGCCGCCGCCCAAACTCAAATCCATACTCGCGCGATAACGCCCCGACGGTTCAACGACAAAAACCGGACGAATGAGCCGCACGTTGCTTAAAGTCCCGCCTTCGGGCATGCTCGCGCTGCGCGCCAGAGTCACGTTCCCGGCGTTGATGTCGCCGGACGAGCCTTCGATTCTTTCGCCGACAACTCGCAAACGAACGCCCGCGATATTCAAGCTGCCGAGAGTAGCCTGCGCGGTTTGCAAACCGCCGATTTGCAGATTTGCGGCGATGACGTTCGTTGTATTGCCGACGTTTTCGACATCAACATTGCGAGCGCGCAAATTTTGAATGTTTGCGCCTTCCGCCGTAACATTTGCCGCCGCCACTGTTTCGGCGTTTGCCGTCACTGCGTTGCCGCGCGAGTTTATCGAAACACCGCTCGCGTTTAAATTCCGTATATTTGCCTGATCGGTTTGCAGATTTTGCGCCTGCAAATTACCGATTTCGACATTTGTGTTTTCGCGGTCGCGAACGCGGACATTAGCCGCGCGAACGCCGCGCAAATTTAAATCTTCTCTAACAACAGAATCAGCGCGCAAGCTGCCGATTGTCGCGTCGGTTCCGGCATCGGAGTTTCTGATTTTCACATTTGAAGCGCGCCCGCCCCGCACTCTCGCGTCAAACGCTTCGAGCGTTCCCGTCGAAGCCGAACCGATTGTGGCGTCCAATTGCCCGTCGCTGTATTCGGCAACCGCGTCGTTTAAAATCAGCGTCGTGACGTTGCCGTCGGGAAAACGCGCGGACGCTGCTTGCAGCTCGCCGAGCCAGCGAAAATCCATGCCGGTTCCCATTACTTTTCCGGCGATTTGCATTAAATTTAATTGAAAATCGCCGAAAGTCAGCAGTTCGGCGACGGCTTTACCATTCGCTTCGTAAGTTTCGTTTGCGCCGACAATGGATGCGTCGGCGCGCAAGCCTCTGAGCCGAATGTTGTCAACAGCGATTGCGTCGGATTGAATTTCGCCGTTAATCGCATATTTATCGTTTCCGTTTTCGCTTCCGCCTTCGATTGTGCCGACGAAATTTCCGATTCCGCGCAAAGCGGCTTCGGATTTGATAATTTCGCCTGCCTGCTGCAAATCAATATTCGCCTGTTGAACATCAAGACGATATTTGAGATTTTCCCAATCTTCGAGCCTGCCGGTTAAAGTTGTGTTCGCAACCGGCGATTTTAAATTTAATTCCTCGATATTGGCGTAAGTTTCCGTGGCGACTCCGCGCAAACGGATGTCAATCGGCTCGACGGGTTTTCCGCTTTGATAAGTCAACGTTGAATCGGTCGCCGTTAAATCGAATCGGAATCGGCGATTTTCGACCTCGCGCTCTGATTCGGAAACGCCCGCTTCCGTTTCTAAAAGAAGCGCGACATTGCGCGCGTCGCCCGTTAAATCGTAGCGGCGGTCGCCGTAATGCACGACGGAATTCCGCACGCTGAATTTCATCGTGTTGAAGTTAAACCGCAGATTCGATTCTTCCTGTTCGGGAATTTTTATACGATGAAAATTAGAGCGCCCTTCTTCATCAAAAGTCACCCACGCTTCGAGTCCGTCAACTTCGGTCGAATCGAGCCGGACAGTGCGGTTTAAATTTAAGGCGTATAAATCTGTAACGGTCGCGTCGAGCTTGAGATATTTGACGAAGGCGAGCTTTTCGCCGGTTTCTTTATCGTAAAGATTAACGTCGTGCATCAGGATGCCGAGCGGCGCGAAAGTCTGCTCAAATTGTCCGATTTCCGCCCTGATGCCCATGTTGTCCATTTGCACGACGAATTGCCGTTCGATATAGCGAGCGACATAGCCGGTGCGAACGGCGAGAAAACCGGCAATTATCGCCGCCACAATCAAGGCGAGCGGAATCAGAGCGAGAATTAAAACGTTTCGGCGCGAAAACCAGCCGCGCGGCGCAATGGTGTCGCCGTCATTTGTTTCCTGCTCGACTCTTTCGTCCCGAATTTCTTCTTCAGGCGCGCGGTTTTCTTCGTCAGCCATAAATCCGTAAATCGTAAATTGTAAGCTGTAAACGGTAAATAGGAGAGGTTTTTAATTTACCATTTACCATTAACTATTTACCACTAAAGAGGCACGTTTTCGACAACTTCAAGCTCGAAACCTTCGAGCGCGTTGACGCGCGGCGGATGATTCGACAAAAGCCGAATTTTTCGCAAGCCCAAATCGTGAAGAATCTGCGCTCCGATGCCGTAATCGCGGTTTGCGCCGTAACCTGTGATGCGCGCGGCTGCGGAAAATGTCATCGCTTTTTCCTGCATCAATTTATAAGTTTCAAGCTGTTTGACCAATCCTAAATTATTTTCGCGCTGGCGCAGGTAAAGAATCACGCCTTTGTCGTTTTCGGCGATTTTGCGCAGAGCCGAATGCATTTGCAAAGCCGTTCCGCCGACTTTGACGCCGAACAGTGAAAAAGTCACATTTTCCGTTTGAACACGCACCAGAACAGGTTCGTCTGTGACGGAAACATCGCCCTTGACGAGCGCCAAGTGTATGTCATCATTGATAACGTTTCTGTACGCAATAGCACGAAACTCGCCGAAACTGGTGGGCAAAACGGTTTCGACAATGCGCTCGATGAGCTGCTCTTTTTCCATTCGCCAGCGAACAAGCTCTGCGACCGAAATAATTTTCAAATCGTGTTTGGCGGCAAATTTTTCCAAATCCGGCATCCGCGCCATCGTCCCGTCTTCGTTCATTATTTCGCAGATCACGCCCGCCGGATAACAGCCCGCGATTCTGGCAATGTCAACGCTCGCTTCGGTTTGTCCGGGACGCACGAGAACGCCGCCGCTTTTCGCGCGGAGCGGAAAAATGTGACCCGGACGCGCTAAATCTTCCGCTTTTGTGTCGTGAGCGACGGCGGCTTGAATCGTGCGCGCGCGGTCTGCCGCCGAAATTCCGGTCGTCACGCCTTCGCGCGCTTCGATTGAAACCGTAAACGCCGTGCCGAAGCTCGAAGTATTTTCCGAAACCTGCGGCGGCAGCTTTAATTCATCGCAGCGTTCTTCCGTCAGCGGCAAACAAATCAGCCCGCGCCCGTGCGTCGCCATAAAATTGATGATTTCCGGCGTGACTTTATCCGCCGCGCAAACCAGATCGCCTTCGTTCTCGCGGTCTTCATCGTCAACGATGATAATCATTTTGCCAGCCGCAATATCGGCGGCGGCTTCTTCGATTCCTACCAGCATCGCCGTTTATGTTAGCCGAAAACGCTTCTGTTTAGCCACAATGAATTTTGAAAGGGAAAATAAAAAGTGCAGCAAATTTTACTGCTCTTCAGCGGGAGAATGTTTTGAAGTTTGATTTGAAGTGATTAAAGCCACCGAACCGATGATAATTGCTGCACCAACAAGCATTTGCAGAGACAAAGCTTCGTTCGCCAAAGCCCAGCCCAGCAAAACGGCGACAACCGGATTGACGTAAGCGTAGGTCGAAACAATCGAGGGCGAGGCGTTTTTGAGCAGCCAGCTATAAGCCGTAAACGCGATAATCGAGCCGAATACGATTAAATAGGAAAGCGCCAGAATCGAGTTTTGCGAAACCGCGTCTGGATTAAATCGCGACCATTCCCCGTTCGCGCTGCCGAATAAAAGCAAAACCGCGCCGCCCGAAAGCATTTGCATCCCGGAAGCCAGAACCGGCGATTTCGGCGACGGAGCTTTTAATCCGTAAAGCGAACCGCAAGCCCACGAAAATGCCGCTCCGACGACCAGCAAAGCGCCAAAAATCTGCATCCAGCCGTTTGTCGAATCGTTTGTCGTAACGCCGTTTCCAATCAACAGCCAAAGTCCGACGAAACCTAAAACCAAACCTAAAATGACTTTAAAATTCGGACGCTCGGCTTTTAAATAAAGCCAATTTAATAAAACGATCCAGAGCGGTTCGACCGCGACGAGCAAAGCCGCCAAGCCGGACGGAATATAATGCTGCGCCCAGACAACGCCGCCGTTGCCGCCCAAAAGCAGCAAAATTCCGACAATCAGGCTGGTTCGCCAATGTTGCCAACTCGGTTTTTCGTACTCGCCCAAAAACCGCGCAATCGCGTAGAGCGCCGCGCCCGCAACTAAAAACCGCGTGCCAGCCATTAAAAACGGCGGCAAAGTTTCAATCGCGTATTTGATGGCGATATAAGTCGAACCCCAAATCAAATAAATCGCCGCAAATGCCGCGACGAGCAGCAAAAGGCTGCGTTCCGCAGGTTTTCTATTTTCCAAAGCAATTTCCGATTGCATCTTTTTCCCTCCTTGTTTAACCCTTTATTCTTTTTTGCGCGTTCGTTTGACGGCAAGCTCCTGTTTGCTTTGTTTGAGCGGAAGCGCGGTCGTTTCCTTGACGGTTTGCAAAACAACCGTCGTTTTCGTCGAATGAACGTGCTCCAAATCGCCGATTTTCTCGCGCAATAAAACTCCCAATTCCTCAGCGTCGTGCGTTTTAACTTTTAATAAATAACAATCTTCTCCGGCTACGTGATGCACTTCCAAAACTTCGGGCATTCGCGCCAGAGTTTCCGCCGTTTCGCCATGCCGGTCGTCGGTTCGCACCAAAACAAAAGCCGTCAACCCGAAACCCAGTTTTCGCGCATCCAATTCGGCAAAAAAACCGCGCACGTAACCGCGCTCTTCGAGCTTTCGCAAACGCTCCAAAACTGCCGACGGCGCAAGATTAACCTGACGCGCGATTTCAACATTGGAAATTCGAGCATCTTGCTGAACAATATTCAATATTGTCTGGTCTATTTCGTCAATCATTCTCTTAATTCACCCATTACTAGAATAATATTCTGAATTAAAGAAATCAACCCTAATTTTGTTGTTTTTGTCAAAACGATTTCTGTTTTGCAATTTCCTTTGCCTGTCATTACTTTGAACAAGTGCGTTTCGCATTTTTTCTCGCCTTTCGTTATTTTCGCCAGCCGCGCCGAAACTTTCTTGCGCGTTTAACCGCGTGGGCGGCAATCATCGGAATCGCTTTCGGCACGGCGGCGATGATTGCGGCGCTCGGCTTGTCAAACGGTTTCCGGCTGGCGATTCAGGAAAAAATTTTCGCTAACGCTCCGCACCTCACGGTTTTTCGCACCGACGGCGGCGAAATCAGAGATTGGAATGAATTAAACGAAAAGATTCAACAAATCGAAGGAGTTAAAAAGGTTTCGGCGCAAAGCTTTAACAACGCTTTGTTAATCGGAAAAACAGATTCCGCGTTCGCGGTTTTGCGCGGCTCGCGGGAAAAATCGAATATTTCAAATTTGAAATCTCAAATTCCAAACAGCAACGAACGACGAACAACGAACAACGAACAGACCGGAACAACGAACCAAATCAAAATCGAACTGGGCAGGATTTTGGCTGAAAAGACCGGATTAAAAACGGGCGACGCGGCGGAAATCGTTTCTGGAAGCGGGCAGATTGGCGAAAATTTTGCTCCCGTGTCGAACAAAATCGAAGTAGCGGGGGTTTTTGAAACCGGACTTTACGAATATGATTCGACTTGGATTAGGCTTTCGCTTGCAGACGCGATGAGGCTGACAGGAAAAAATCTTTCGACGGTTTCGACAATTGCCGTTGAGACTTCAGACATTTATAAATCAAACGAAACGGCGAGAAAAATATCCGAACAAATCGGCGCGGGTTTTAAAATTCTCGACTGGCGAGAAGCGAATCGCCCGCTTTTTGCGGCGCTTGCTCTCGAAAGGCGAATCGCGCTGCTAATTATCGGTTTAATAATTTTCGTCGCGGCTTTAAACATTACAACGACGCTCGCTTTGTCGGTTAGCGAACGCCGTTTTGACATCGCCGTTCTCAGAGCTTGCGGCGCGGGCGCGCGAAAAATCGTTTCAATCTTTCTGATTGAAGGCTTGATGCTGGCTTCAATCGGTTTGATTGCGGGCGTTTTGCTCGGAATTTCGGTTTGTTTTCTTGCCAATCAATTCGATTTAATTCACCTTCCCGCAGATGTTTACGAGGTCGGGAGCATTTCTTTACAGGTAAATGCCGGAGAAGTTTTGTTGATTGCCGCAATGGTTTTGTTTTTGAGTTTTCCGGCAAGCGCGATTCCGGCGCGGGCGGCAGCGCGAATGCGTCCGCTAGAAAATCTTAAAAATTGAACCCGATTCGTTCTTTTTTGAAGGCAAGCCAACCGCAGAAGAAACTTCTGGCTTCTAATGACGCACTTCAATATAATCGTCGGCATTACCTAATCGTAAGAAGGGCGGTCGGCATCTAAACTTTTATGTTTGAACGATACACGGAAAAGGCTCGTCGCGTGATTTTCTTTGCCCGCTACGAAGCCTCAAATTACG
>DASVRD010000008.1:0-22308 GCA_036388775.1 Pyrinomonadaceae bacterium
GTCAAACAATCAGCCGCTTTACCAAAATTGGGGATTGCCGAACGATATTCCGGTTCCGGGCGATTACGACGGAGACGGGCGAGCCGATTTTGCAGTTTGGCGGAACGGCACTTATTTCGTGCTTCGCAGCGGCGATAATCAATTCACCGCTTTTCAGTTCGGTTTGAGCAGCGACGTACCAATCGCTTCGGCATTCGTTCCGTAAATTTCACTTTTACTTTAGATGCAAAGGCGCGATTGCTCAAACGAGTTTTCGCGCCCTTTTTAGTTGAATCATTATGGAGCTATCCAGTTGACAATGCTGTGCCAAACGGTCGTTTGAGCCAAAACCATTCTAAACGGGAAAGGTAATGCAATAAAATAAAGCACCAAAGCAGCGGCAAAAACGCGGTTGAATTTGCCGTGTTTCATCCGAAGCCACGCAAAACAAAGAATTGCAATCAATCCCGGCACTCCGAATGTAAACAGCAGCGTATAACTTTCCGGTACAAATGAAATTCTGAAAAGTGCGGCGGGCATAAAATTGATCGCCGTCATTAACATCAACGATTTATGTTCGCGCGGACGTTTGCGGTAATAAATTGCGCCCGCAAAATAAATTGCAAACAAAAGCATATCGCCGAGCGGAAGAATGAAAAACTCGTGCGGATCGCTTCCCGGCGGCGCGGAGCTTCTAACGAGCTGCGCATCATATGCCGTCGCCAGCCCGACAATGACGACCAGCGCGGCAAGCGCAATTCCCCCCATTCCCATTGTCATGTGTAATTTGATATTTTTGGTACGAATCAGAGCGACCTGCGCCACAAAATAAGCCACCCAAACCGACATCACGATGCCGTGCAAGTGAACAAGGGAGTTTGCAATCGGGCGCGCGTCGGCAAACAGGGAGCTGAAATAATAAGATTTAAAATAACCGATAAAAACAATCAGCGGAAAACCGATTGCCGCCGCCAGAAACAATCCACGATCCGAAGGTCGCCGTATTAAACTTGTATTAATTGCCATATAAATTAACCTCCAACTTAAAACGCGCATTTCTGCGCGGAACGGTATCGCCGAATATATTTTTTCGAGATAAATAAGGATTTAAATCAGAAGGAAGGCAATTAATTTAAACAAGCAATGACAATGAAAATTACGGAAAGAGTTGAAGAAATGATGCGGATTGTATTCAAATTGTTCCAGCACCTTTCAAAATTCGTTCGTTGCAAAGCTGTTTCTTTTTCGGAAACCGATTCTAAATTAAAACGGTCGAGCGTGTTATTTAAAGGAACATTGCCGAAAACGGTTAAGCCAAATACTCCAATCAAGTAAATAACAGTTGCCGCAAGTAAACGCACAAAAATATCAGCAAGGATAAATTCAGCCAACGATTTTGAAACATCTTCGCCTCGCAATTGCTTTAGTTAAGACTAAGCAAGTTTGCGAAAAAGTCAAAAGTTTTGGGACAAAGACGTTTTACAAAGCGACAAATGCGCTTTTCGCTCATCAAAGCGAAAAGCGCATTTCTTATTTACGGTCTATTCAATATTGAAATACTTGGCTTCGGGGTGATGAATGATAATCGCCGAAGTTGATTGTTCCGGTTCTAGTTGAAATTCTTCCGACAATTCGACGCCGATTCTTTCCGGTTGAATTAATTCAAAGATTTTCGTCTGGTCTTCGAGATTCGGGCAAGCCGGATAGCCGAAGCTGTAACGCGAGCCTTGATAGCCTTGATGGAAAAGTTTGGTTAATTCGGGCGCGTCCTTGTCAGCGATACCTAATTCCTGACGGATTCGCTTGTGCCACAATTCCGCCAGAGCTTCCGCCGATTCGACGGACAAGCCGTGGAAAAGCAAATAATCTGTGTAATTATCGGCTTTGAATAATTCGGCGGCATATTCGCTGGCGCGACGTCCCATTGTCACCAAATCAAACGCAACAACGTCCATTTTGCCCGATTGAACGGAAGCAAAATAATCGGCGAGACACAGATTTTTTCCGCCGCGCTGTTCCTGCGGCTGGCGCGGAAACGTAAAACGCTGGATTTCGGTTTGTTTGTCTTCGCCGTAGATAATCAAATCGTTGCCGTCCGATTGACACGAAAAATAGCCATAGACGACTTTCGGCGTTAAGAGCTTTTCTTTTTTAGCTTTTTCTTTGAGCGCGGCGAATTTCGGCAAAACGGTTTCGCGCACAATCTTTTCGTATTCTTCTTTGGTTTTGCGCCCCTGTTTGTATTGCCATTGACCTTTAAACAACGCGGTTTCATTGATGAAGGCAAACACCTCGTCCAAATCAATGTCTTCGACGACGCGCGAGCCGTAAAACGGCGCGTTCGGAATTTCCACGTTTTGCGAAATGTCCGAGCGTTTTGTATGCGCGGTGTCGCCGGAGCTGCGAACGCGGGCGCGAGCGGCAACAGTACCGAGTTTGGCGTCTTCACCGACTAAATCTTCGGCGTCTGCGACGGTTTGAACGGTGTCGGCGCTGGTTTGATTTGAAACAGCTTTGCCGTTTGTTTTAGCGGGGGGCGCTTCGGTTTTTCCGGTCACCAAATCCATTGCGCGCAAACCGTCGAAAGCGTCCTGCGCGTAGAAAAGCTTGCCTTTGTAGAGCGGAATCAAATCGGCGTCAACGTAGCGGCGGTTTAATGCCGCGCCGCCCAAAACCACCGGAACATTGATGGCGCGCTCATTCATAATTTCGAGATTATCGCGCATCACGAGCGTGGATTTGACCAGCAGACCGCTCATTCCGACTGCGTCGGCTTTGTGTTCTGCGGCGGCTTTTAAAATGTCGTCAATCTGCTGTTTAATGCCGAGATTGACGACGCGATAGCCGTTGTTGGTCAAAATAATATCCACCAGGTTTTTGCCAATGTCGTGAACATCGCCTTTGACGGTCGCCAAAACCATCACGCCTTTTGATTGCTCGCCTTCGACTTTTTCCATAAACGGTTCGAGGAATTTGACGGCGGTTTTCATAACTTCCGCCGATTGCAGCACGAACGGCAATTGCATTTGCCCCGAACCGAAAAGATCGCCGACGACTTTCATTCCGTCGAGCAAAATATTGTTGATAATGTCGAGCGCCGAATATTTTTCGAGCGCGATTTTCAAATTGTCTTCAAGCCCGATTTTTTCGCCGTCAATGATGTGATGTTTGAGCTGTTCTTCGACCGACAGATTCGAGACATCAACTTTGATTGACTTGGCGGATTTGCCCTCAAACATTGTGGAAAATTCGCCGAGCGGATCGTAAATGCAAATATCGCCTTCAAACTGTCGGCGGTCGTAAATCAAATCGAGCGCGACTTCAATTTCGCGTTCGTTGAAACGATTTAAAGGCAGAATTTTCGAGGCGTTGACAATTGCCGCGTTCATTCCGGCTTCGGTGCATTCGTGCAAAAAGACTGAATTTAAGACAACGCGCGCCGCCGGATTCAGACCGAACGAAATGTTTGAAACGCCCAAAAGAATATTTGTTTCGGGCATTTCTTCGCGGATTTGGCGAATCCCTTTGATAGTTTCGGCTGCGTTTTGGCGGTCTTCTTCAATTCCGGTCGAAATCGGCAACGCGAGCGGATCAAAGAAAATATCGTGAGCTTCGATGCCGAATTCGACAGCGTCTTTAAAGGCGCGGCGCGCGATTCTGATTTTATCTTCAGCGGTTCGCGCCATTCCTCTTTCGTCAATCGTCCCGACCACAATCGCCGCAGCGTGTTCTCTGGCAAGCTCCAAAACTTTGAAATAACGCTCTTCGCCGTCCTCGTAATTGGTCGAATTTAAAATGCATTTTCCGCCCGCGTGTTCCAAACCCGCTTCCATCTTTTGCCATTCGGTCGAATCGAGCATTATCGGAATTTTGACGTTTGTGACCAGCCGCGAAACCAATTCATGCATATCCGCAACGCCGTCACGCCCGACAAAATCAACGTTCACGTCTAAAATATGCGCGCCTTCGCGTTCCTGTTCTTTTGCCAGCGAAATCAGACCGTCCCAATCTTCCGCATTCAAAAGATCGCGCATTTTTTTCGAGCCGGAAGCATTAACCCGCTCGCCGATGATTAAAAACGAAGCGTCCTGCGAATAAGGCTGCTGGAAATAAATCGAAGAAGCGGCTGGAATTAATTTGGCTTCGCGCTGCTTTGGCGTCACATTCGCCATTTTTTCGACGACGAGGCGCAAATGTTCGGGTGTCGTGCCGCAACAGCCGCCGACGATGTTACAGCCAAAATCTTTAGCAAAATGTTCGACCTGCGCGGCGAAGCTTTCGGGCGTTTCGTCATAATGCTGCGCGCCGTCTTTGACTTCGGGCATTCCGGCGTTCGGCAAAACCGAAACCGGAACCGGCGAGTTTTCGCACAAATATTTGACGTTTTCGCCCATATTTTTCGGTCCCGTCCCGCAGTTCATCCCGATTACATCAATCGGAAACGGTTCGAGCGCGGTCAGAGCGGCGGATATTTCCGTTCCGTTTAGCATCGTGCCGAATGCTTCGATTGTGACCTGTGCGATAACCGGAATTTTAATTTTCTGTTTCTCGAAAAACTCAAAAATAGCGGCAAGCGTCGCCTTTGTTTGGAGCAAATCCTGACAGGTTTCGACGATAAACAAATCAACGCCGCCGTCGTACAGCCCGCGCACCTGTTCTTCGTAAGCACGTTTTAAATCTCGATAAGTGATGTGTCCGAGCGTCGGCAATTTCGTTCCGGGTCCGATTGAACCGGCGACAAAACGCGGTTTTTCTTTGGTCGAAAAATCATTGGTCAGACGTTTTGCCAACTCAGCCGCTTTTTTATTGACATCGTAGGCTTTATCCGCAATTCCGAATTCGGCTAAAACGACTTCGCTGCCGCCGAACGAGTTGGTTTCGATCACGTCGCAGCCGATTTCTAAAAAGCTCAAATGCACTTTTTCAATCGCTTCCGGCTTTGTGTAAAGCAGATTTTCCGAACAGTTTTCAAAATTCGCTCCGCCCCAATCGTCAATCGTCAGATTCTGCGATTGCAGATTGCTGCCCATCGCGCCGTCGAAAACTATTATTTTTTCTTTAAGTAAATCTAAAAAATCCATAAAACCCTTATTTTATTGGAATACACCGTTTGAAGAAGAATTTTCTCGAAGCCTCCGGTTAAGGATAACGCACAGGTTTGGGATTTGAATCCGGCAGCGGGATAAATTCATCTTCATCGGGAACGGGTAAAAAACGCCCCGCTTTCCAATCTTCTTTTGCCTGCTCGATGCGCTCCTTCGAGCTTGAAACAAAATTCCACCAGATATGCCGCTGCCCGTCCATCGGTTCGCCGCCGAGCAGCATCACGCGAGCATTTGAAGAATCAGGAGCTTTGATTGTAATTTCCGCTCCCGGTTTTAAAATCAGCAATTGTCCGGCGTCGAATTGACCGTCTTCGGAGATAATCTCAATCGAGCCTTCGACAACGTAAATCGCGCGTTCTTCGTGTTCTGCGGCAATCGGTATTTGAGCGCCCCTTTCAAGCATTGCGTCGGCGTAAAACATTTCCGAAAAAGTTTGCACCGGCGATTGCGCTCCGAAAAGCGAACCCGCGATCAGGCAAACGCGCTTTCCCTCGCCTTCGATAATCGGCAGCTCGCTCGCTTCGTGATGCGAAAAGCTCGGTTCGGTTTCTTCGTTTATCCTCGGCAGAGCAATCCAGGATTGAATGCCGAAAAGCTGCGCTCCGCCGCTTCTCATCTCATCGGGAGTTCGCTCGGAATGAGCAATTCCGCGCCCGGCGGTCATCCAATTGATTTCACCGGCGCGAATTTCCTGAATTGTTCCGAGGCTGTCGCGATGCAGCAGCTCGCCTTTAAAAAGATAAGTCAACGTGGCAAGCCCGATGTGCGGATGCGGAGCGACATCCAAGCCTCGCCCGGCTTGCAATATTTCCGGTCCCATTTGATCAAAAAAGATAAAAGGTCCGACCATCCGTCTTCGCGCAGTTGGTAAAGCGCGGCGGACGCTGAAACCATCAACGATTTCGCGCGTCCGTGTGACGACGATCGTTTCCAAACCGGAATTTGACTCATTAATGTTCATTTACCGTTCG
This sequence comes from Pyrinomonadaceae bacterium, assembly GCA_036388775.1. GTDB lineage: Bacteria > Acidobacteriota > Blastocatellia > Pyrinomonadales > Pyrinomonadaceae > JALZCH01. The sequence goes on from DASVRD010000008.1 coordinate 6,056, forward strand.
CCCCGCTGTTTCCAATAAAGAAAAGCCTCGCGTCCAAACAACGCGAGGCTTTTCTTTAAAAATTCAATTTGAAAAGTCTGTCGGGCTGTTTAGCTGTTTTTTAAAGTGGTCGCAAGTCGCCTTAACTCACCACTCTTAATTGTCAAAACAAATTGTACACCGCTCGTCAAAAACGTCAAGCCGACTAAACATTTAATCGGCTTGACGAATAACAGCAAAAACAAATTTTACTGCGGATTTGTTGCAGGTGCTTTGTTTGCTCCGCCGGTTGCTTGTTTGAAAGCGCCTTCAAGTTGAGAGATAAAGCCCATCAAACCTTGATTGGTTTTGAATTTCTCTTTGGCTAAATCAAAAGCTTCCTGCCCGCGCGGGTCGCCGAGTTTGATTAAGCTGACTAAGCCGGTGAAAATGCCGTTAAAATCGCTTGATTCGAGCGATTTCTTGAAGCTATCAAAAACCAGCGGGAAAATGCGCTGGTCGCCTTTTCCGGTTTCCGCCAAAACTCCGAGAGCGGCGGTGCGAACATTTGGGGCAAAGGATTTATCGTTGTATCTAAAGCCAATTTCCATTGCGCGTTTGTCGCCCGTCCCGGTTAAACCGCTGAGAGCGGCGACGCGAACGCGGTCGCGCCATGAATTCTGGTCGAGCAGCTTGGAAAGTTGGTCGTAGGCTGTCGGCGTTTTAGTTGCGCCTAACGCATTGGCAGCCGCTTCAATTACTGCATAGCTTCGATCATTTAAAGCAGCCGCAAAGGTGTCGGCATATTTGGCATCCCGAAGGCGTCCTAGCTGGGAAATTGCCGCAGAGCGAACGTTGCCTCGCTGGTCTTTGGTAGCCGTCATCAAAAGATTGATGGTTTCGGGCGAAAAATTCGGTTTCGGCAAAGTGCCCGCCATCGAAGCCAGAATTGCCGCTGCTCCCTGCGGTCCGGGAGGCACCAGCCCATTAATCGCATCGCGGCGAACTTGCCAAACTTTGTCGCCCGCAATTGCCGCCTGCATAGCTGTCAGAGCCGTTTGTTTGTCGGCGTCGGAGGCGTTTGCCGCGCGCGATTTGGTTCTCAATTCGCCCAAAGCCCACATTCTGCCCATCACGTCCGGGTCGTTTTTGAGTTGATATGCAAGCTCGTCAACGGATTTGTCGAATTTAACTTCGTCAATCAAAGCGTTTTGATAATCCCAATTGACAAGAGTCGGTTCCGAATCAGCCGGAATTGTAACGGTTTGTTCGGGCAAAGCTGCGAGATTGATGCGCTCGACGCGCGTGCCGGAAGCTGTTCCGATTTCAATGTCAACCGGAGTTTGGAACAATTCGACTTGCGGATAATCCGAAGTTTCATCGCGTTTTTGAGTTTGCTTGACATTAAGTTTCAGAGTTCTTGCACCGGCATCGTATGATTTTGTCACTTCAAAAACGGGATGCCCCATTTTATAAACCCATTGGTCGAAGAAAACGTCCATTGACTGCCCGGTTGATTCTTCAATCGCGGCGCGGAAATCGTCGGTTGTGACGGGTTGATGCGCGTGTTTGTTGAGATAGTAATTGACAGCACGCCAGAAATTATCCTCGCCGAGCTGCGCGCGGAGCATAAAGAGCGTCGCGCCTCCGCGCGGATAAGCGTAAGTGTCGAAAACGGCGTCCGGGTCACTATAATTTTTCGTCACAATCGGACGACGCACGCCTTGTCGCCACGTGCCGAAATATGCATCCTGATTGCCTTTGTTTTGAAGCAAAGCGTCGTCGCGCCCTGAGGATTTTTCTCTCCAGACGACCTCCATCATCGTCGCCCAGCTTTCGTTAAGCCAGATTTCCGACCAATCGCGGCAAGTCACGTAATCGCCGAACCATTGATGCGCCAATTCGTGTGCCTGAATACCTTCCGAATCACCCGAAAGCAAACTGCGCTCGTCCTGAATAATTGTATCGGTCATAGTCGTCGCCGTGATGTTTTCCATCGCGCCGCCCAAACCTCTGACCATCGTTTGGACATATTTGTTGTAAGGATATTTCACGCCCGTGACGTTGGAAAAAGTGGCGACCATTTCGGGAAGCTTAGCGGTCGTCGCGCGTCCTTCGGCAACTTCGTTCGTATAAACGTAGGAAGTTACCGGCGTGTTTTCGTATTTACCTTCGATTGCGGAGTATTCGCCAACGATAATCGAAGTCAGATAATTCGCATACGGCACGTCCATTTTCCAATGAAAAGTGCGCGTGTTGTCTTTATTTTCTGTGGTCGAAATGAGTTTGCCGTTGCTGATTACCATTAAAGGCTTTTCGACCGTCGCTCGCAGCTCTGAGGTGCGAAAATCCGAGGGATGATCGAAACTGGGAAACCAGTAGCGGTTAAATTCGGCTTCTCCCTGCGACCATATTTGGCGCGGGCGAGTCGGGTCGACGTCATTCGGTTTGACAAAAACCAGTCCTGAAGTGCCGACAACACTCTCACCTTTCGGTTTGCCTGATCTGTAATCAATCACAATCGTAACTGGTTGATTCGGTTGATAAGCGCGGTCGAGATTGATAACGAGCGTTCCTTTGTCGGCGTCGGATTTGTACTGCAAGGCTTTACCATCCGATAGTTTGACCGAATTAATCGCCGACAGAGCAGCGTTGAAAGTAACGGTTTTCGTGTTTGCCAGAAGCGGCGCGAACGTCAAAGTTGCCGTGCCGAAGGCTTGTTCGGCGTTCCAATCGAATTTTAAATCGAGCGCGACGTGGCGCAAATCATACTCGCGGCTCGGAATATAGCGAACCGGCGGTAGAGGCTTTTTCTTCGCCGCTTCCTGCACGAACTTTTCCCGCAAATCTTCAACCGGGTCGGAAGCAGCGACCAGATTTATGTTCAGACTGAAAATCAAACCTAACGATACAAACGATGCCAGAAAACGAGGCAGCTTATTTTTCATACTTTTCCTTTTTTGATTAATATTTTCTCGTAACTTCGCGAGATTTTAATGACAATTATTCTACGGAGCAAACGAAAGAAAGTTTGCTCGCCGGAAATTTAAATTGCGTCCGTTGCGATTAAACTTTTGGGCTAATGTTAGCTCAACGCGCAAGGAGTTATGTCTTAGATTTGTTTTTCAAAATAGCGGTAATCAGAAGTAACTATAAACTGTCAACTGTCAACTATAAACTGTCTTGCAATAAACAATGATCTTCTGCAAAACAGTTGAAAGTTGACAGTTTATAGTTGATAGTTTGCTTTTTCATTTTTGAAAAAGTCCTAGTGATTTACCGCCGCCCCATATATTGCATTGCCATTGACGCCAGCTCGTCGAGCGAGCTGCCGTTGCGGTTTGAATCGAGCATTCCCGACAGCCAGCCTCCAGCCTGCGGCTGCTGTTGCGCCTGTTGTCCGTAACCGCCGAGCATATCAACGATTCCGCCTTGGTCAAGACCTTGCTGAGTTTGCCGACGCCCCAGATAACCCAAAACAATCGGCGCGAGCATCATCAAAATACTGGCGACCTGCCCCGTATTCAAACCGCTCTTTTGTCCGATTTGATCGGCGACCTGCGTTTGATTGTTGCCGAAAATCGTGCTTAAAATTCCGGCGCTCATCATCGGATTGACCGCTCCGCCGCCTCCGAACAGCCCGCCGAGGTTATCGAGAAGACCGCCTTGTTCCTGCTCGATTGCGCTGGCAATCATCGGCGCGGTTTCCGGCTGCTGCGCTTTTTGCGCCAATCCACCGAGAATCGCCGGAAGCGCCATCTGAATCGCACTTTGAACAGCGGATGGGTCAGCCCCGATTTGCTGGCTGATTTGCCCTACCGCATCGCTGCCCTGCTGCTGTCCCAATAAATCCTGTAAAGAAAACATTTTCTTTTTCTCTCCTTAAAAAAATAAATTTTGCTTTTGAGAAGATAGTAACGAGTGGATGGCTTGATTGACAAGATTTATTGACCGCACAACAATTAACTTTTTATTTACTTTCAATGAATCGCCGAATTTTTAATTTCAAATCGTTGGGCAAAATCTTACTTCTGCTTTTAATTGCCAGCCTTAATTTTTCGTGTTCGCAAAGCAATCAATCGTCTTTGCGCGAGCCTTTAACCAAAGTCCAAACGCTCGCCGGTGCAGGCGAAATCCGCTTTGGCGAAGTTTTCGGCATTGCGATTAACAGCAAAGGGGCGATTTTTATTTCCGACGGCGCAAACGGAAAAATCTGGCGAGTTGAAAAAAGCGGAGAAACATCGCTCGTCACCGACAAGCTCGATACGCCTTCGGCATTAGTTATTGACAAAGACGATTCACTCATCGTCGCCGATTCCGGCTCGCACACAATCAAACGAATCAATCCGACAAACGGCGAAACATCCGTTCTCGCCGGAATCGAAAATCGCAGCGGTTTTGCTGACGGCGCGGCAAATCAAGCGCTCTTTCATGCGCCAATCGGAATTGCAGTTGCCGAAAACAAAATCTATGTCGCCGACACTTACAACGACCGGATTCGCGTGATTGAAAACGGAACGGTGAAAACACTGGCTGGCGGCGAAAATGGTTTTGCTGATGGTTTAGCCGCAAAATTCGATACGCCGTGCGGCGTCGCAGTTTTGCCCGATAATTCAATTCTCGTCGCAGACACTGGAAATCGCCGAATCAGAAAAATCGAACCCGACGGCGCAGTTTCGACTTTTGCCGGAACGGGCGAAGCCGAGTCGAACAACGGTTTTTCCGATGAAGCGTCGTTTGTCGAACCGACGGGGATTCTGTTTGACCAAACCGGCGCGATTTACGTCGCCGACGCGGGCGCGAACAGCATTCGCGTTTTTAATCGCCGCTTGACGCCGTTTTGGGAAACAGCCGCTGGCAATGGACGTGGAACTGCGGACGATGTTTTAGAGAATGCGAAATTTAATCGCCCGACGAATCTGGCGATTGATAACGGCGGAAATTTGTTGGTCACCGATTCCGCCAACAAATTAATTCGGATTGTTCAGCCGGAAAACTCAAATCTCGGCGCTCAGATTCCTGCGGAAACCGGCAAATCGTTGTTTCTCTCGCCCGCGCAAATGCGCGAGCGAGGAGAGGCGCGCTGGACTTACAATCCGCCCGAACGTCCGCGCGACATTGCGGGAACATTCGGCGAATTGCGCGGCGCGATTCGCAAACCGGGCGATTCGGCTTGGTTTCACAACGGTTTGGACATCACGGGAGCGCTCGGCGAAACCGCCGTTTTTATCCGCGATGAAAAAGTGCTGCGCCCGATTGCGGTTGAAGATTTCGACAAGAAGAATAACCGCGAACGCCTGCGAATGCCGACCATCGGCTACATCCACGTTCGCTTGGGCAGAGACGCGAGCAATAAACCTTTCGGCGACGGGCGATTTCTTTTTCAAACCGAAAACGGAAAATTGACCGATTTGCGCGTTCCGCGCGGCGCAAAATTTAAAGCGGGCGAAGCACTTGGAACACTTAATCCTTTTAATCACGTTCATTTGATTGCCGGAGAAACCGGCGCGGAAATGAACGCTTTGGACGCGCTCGTTCTTCCCGGCGCGCGTGACACGATTGCTCCGAAAATCGAAAAGATTACATTTTTCGGCGAAAACTGGAATGAAATTAAAGCGAACGAACCTCTGCACGGGCGAATTAGAATTGCGGCGCGCGGCTTCGACCAGATGGACGGCGGCTCGTCGCGCCGAAAACTCGGAATTTACCGGCTCGGCTATCAGGTTTTAAAGGCGGACAATTCTCCAATTTCGGACAAGCTGGAAACCATTTCTTTCGAGCGGCTTCCCGATTCGGAAGCGGCAAATCTGGTTTACGCAGTCGGTTCGCAATCCGGCTACACGCCCGAAACCGTTTTTAATTACATCGTTTCAAATCGCATCAAAGACGGCGCGGCGGTCGAAGATTTTTTCGATACTACAAAACTGCCGAACGGCGATTACAAAATCCGCGTTTTCGCCGCCGATTTCTTTGGCAATGAAACATTGCAGGAACTTAATTTGAAAATCCGGAACTAGGAAATTTTAATTGAGGATGCGCAAAGGCGGATTCGGCTGGCTCGATTGATTGGCGTCAAACCCGGCAATGACCGGAGGTTTGGTTTTGTCGGCGCGCGGCGTGCCTGCCACTTCAACAATATCGAACGCTTCGAGCGAAACGTCTTCCGATTGTTTTTTGCCGATTTTCTCCAAATCGGCTTCTATTAGCTGTGATGCTCCGTCCGAAGAGCGGCGAAATATTGTAACTTTGGCGGCGTTTTTGATTGCGCCGCCGGCGCTCGCAACCGCGCGGGTTAAAGTCATCGTTTGATTGTCGCGCAGGAAAATTGTTTGCGGCGAAACGACGCCACCGGCAACGAAAATCGGTTTTGCTTCTTCGACAGTTACAATATCGCCTGTGCGGACAAACGGATTTGATTCGGATTTTCCCGCCAGAAGCTCCGAGATTTTAACCGTCATCGTTTGCGATTCGGATTGTGCGGCTTGCGGCGAATTGCAGCTTAAATATGCCGGACGAAAGATTTTGATTTCGCCGCTTGCGCGTTCGCCGATTCCGCCAGTTAACACTAAAATTTCGTTCAAACGAACCGGGCGCTCGATTTGAAAACGCATAGGCGTTCGCACTGCGCCGAAAATTCTGGCTTGCTGGCGCGCGGTGCGGTCAACAACCCGAACGACGATTTCCGGCTTTTTCAAAAATTTTGAATATGCTTCGGAAAGATTTGCCGCAAGCTCTCCTTCAGTGCGGCAAAGCCCGAAAATCGGTTCTTTGGTGTAAGGAATCGCCGATAAAAAACCTTCCGCATCGAGCTGCCCGCGCCAGTCGTATTCGAGACTACCCAAAACGTCAATATCAATTATGTCACCGAGATGAATCAATTCTTCGAGTTGAACGCTCGAATTCACAGCCGCCGCTTTTTCGTTCGATTTGTTTTCGGCGTTTTCCTGCTTGGCGGCTTTTTCTTCAGCTAGTTGAGCTGAAGCTTGATTGATAACCGGAGTCGGTTCGACTTTTTGCGCGAAAATTTCCGCGCTCGCGCTTGCCGTCACGAGAAACAGAACGGCGCACGATAATTTTAAAATTAAAAAGCCAAACCTCATTTCTTCAATTTTACCTTAACTCTTTTTCTAACCTTAACTCGATTGAGATTTTCCGCAGCATCTTCAGCCGTTTCAATATTATCTTCAATCGTTTGAGTATTATTTTCAGTAGTTTGAATATTATCTTCGGCTTTTTCAACATTTTCGACGGATTCTTTTGATTCCTCAAACGTATCCGGCGCTTGCTGTTTTTTTTCGGCGGCTCGTTTTTTTCGTCGGCGCGTCGCAGCCGCTTCGACCGTTCCCGGAATCGCCCATCCCGCAAATTCCCAATTACAAGCGTTGCAAAGCAGATGATACCTGCCGAAAATTCTCCACCAAATCGGCGAGCGGCGATAACCGCGGCGAATCCGGTTGCTGTCGCAACGGGGACATTTTGAAAAGATCAATTTTCCGCCTCCAAGTTTAATTCTTCCGATTTACCGGATTTCAATGATTTATCGTTTCCCCCTTGTTGATTTATTAAAATCTGCAATCTGTTTATCTCAGTTTCGATTTCGATTGCTGTCACCTGCCGCTGCGTTTCATTGACCGCTTCGCGCGAAAGATAAAAAAGCGCATCACGGTAATGGTCAACGGCTTGCTCGTAATTTTCTTTAAAAGCCGAGCGCTCGGCTAATTCGACCCAGTGCGCGACATACGAAGCGGCAATAAATTCCTGCACCGCAGCGCTTGATTCGGCGAGCTGCCGTTCTTGCGGGTAAATCTGCAAAGCCGCATCCAAAACTTCGAGCGCGCGCTGCGCCGTTTCCACTTTTTCGCTGGTCGTGACGCGAATTTGAGCTTCGCGCAGAAGCTGACGAGATTCTTCTTCAGCCCACGCCAAAAGATGATGTTTCTGCAAACCGCGCACGCGCTCCTGACCGCTGCGAAACGCCGCCAGCCGCGGGCTTCCGGCGTGTACGGTCGGCATTGCCGCCTCGACTTGCTCGAGGTAATCGCCGCAGGCGCGATAAACTTCCAGATGCGCTTCGCCGTTTGGCGTTTTGGAGATTTCCGCAGCTTCGGATTTGCTTTGTATTTTCTTGAGCGCGGCTACGTGTCTTTCCAAAGTGAGCTTGCCGGGTTCGAGATTTGCAGCGCCGCGTCCCGGAAATTTCATTTGCTCGCGCCGGAGCAAATATTTATTTTTCACCCGGCGTAATAAAACGCCGTGCAGCGCCGCCGCGAAAGCGAAAAAAACCGTTCCCACAAGAAATGCCGGAAACCAGGTTCCGTCGTGAGCATCGCCGTCCTCGGCTAAAATGCTCCACAGAATGAAAAATAAAATGAGCGAAACCGCCGCCGCGCTGCCGAAATAAGCCCAGTTTGAGAGCCAAAACGGACGCACATAAACTTGTTTACTGCCGCCGACAGCCTCGGTTTTGATTGTTAAATTGGAACGAACTCTTTGCACTTTTTGTTGACGAATCCGCGTTTTTATTGAGAAAGACTGTTTTGTAATTCAGGACGGTTTATGATTTTATCGTTTTGATTAAAAACCTTAAAACGTTCTACGATAATAATTTTTTCGCCGCAGGTGTCAATCTGTCAACCAAATATTTATCATAAGCCGCGGCAAAAGACTTTTTATATTGTGACAGCAAAGAAGAAAAAACCCAAAAAAGATGTCGCGCGTCCGATTTTCGACTCGCTCAGAAAACCGACCGCGCCGCCGAGCAAAACAATCGGCAATCGAAAGTCCGAAGAAAAATCGCGCCCGGCAGGGCGCAAAATCAAACATAAAAAACCGGAAATAATCGAAGAATAATTTTAAATTTCGTAAATCGCGCCGGGCAGCATTACTTTTAAATTCGGCATTTTTAAAGCCGCCAATTCTGCGCAAATCTCTTCGCGGAATGTTGGTTTGAGATTGATGACAAAAACGTCGCAGGAATGTTTGAATTTTTGCAGCTCAATTTCGAGCTTTTGCGGCGTTAAATGATGCGATGCGGCGGCAAGCTCCGACATCCGGTTCGGAAAAGCGCATTCGATAAAAAGCGCGTTTAATTCCGGTAATTCGTTGATGAACTGCCAAAAACCGGAAGTTTCCGCCGTATCGGAAGTAAAAGCGATCTGTTTTTCGCCTTCAGAAATTACAAAACCGACGGTTTCAACTTGATGATTGACCGGAACGGCAATTATTTCAAGATTTGCGACGCCGATTTTTTCAAGCGGCGAAAATCGAACGTATTCCATAACCGCGCCGTGATCGTTTTTCAATTCGGAAAAACGCGGATAAATTTCCCAATTAAAAATATGCCTTTCGAGCGCCTCAATCGTTTTTTCCGAACCGTAAATCCTGAGCGGAGCTTCGAGCGTTGAAAACAAATCGTCAACAAAAAGCGGCAAACCGGCGATGTGGTCAAGATGCGCGTGAGTGATAACGATGTCTCGAATTGATTTTCTTTGCTCGTCCGAAACTGCAAACGCAAGACTTCCCGCGTCAATCGCCAGACAATCATTCAGCACGAAACAAGCCAAATGCTGCCGCCGTGAAGCGCAGCCTTTTTCGTCAAACGTGCTGGATAAAAGCTGAATTTTCATCAGTGAGCGGTGAGCGGTGAGCAGTGGCAGATAAAAGCAGTTTTTTTACTGCTCACTGCTCACCGCTTACCGTTCACTATCTGGCTGCGGTGTTAGCGCGTCCGCCGTCAATCGAATAAGTCACGCCGGTAATCCAACCGGCTTTTTCCGAAGCTAAAAATAAAATCAAATCGGCAATTTCGTCCGGGCTTCCGGCGCGACCGAGAGGATGCGTTTGCTTTGATTTTTCCAAAAACGCGGCGTAATTTTCCTCGTTCATTCCGCTGCGTTTGTGAAGCTCGGTGACAACGACTCCCGGATTAACGGCGTTAACGCGAATCTGCTTCGGCGCCAGCTCAAGCGACGCGCAGCGAGTGAGCTGGTCAATCCCGGCTTTTGAAACGCAATACGCCAAAACTCCGGGAAACGAACGCAGCCCGGCGACGCTCGAAACATTGACGACGTTTCCTTTTGTTTTTTCCAAAAACGGAATTGTCTTTTGCATCAGGACGAAAACCGAGCGCAAGTTGACGTTCATCATTTCGTCCCAATCGTTTAAGGCTGTATTTTCAATAGTCCCGTTACCGATAATTCCGGCTGCGTTTATTAAAATATCAATTTGCCCGAAATTCTCGACCGTCGTTTCGACAATTTTTTGCGCATCCGATTCATCGGTGACATCAGCGCGAATTGTTTTGACAATTCCGCCCGTTCGCTCGATTTCGTTTTGCAGAGCGTAGAGATTTTCCCGGTTGCGTCCGATGGCGGCAACGCGCGCGCCTGCGGCGGCAAATTTAACGGCGACGGCGCGCCCGATGCCGGAAGTCGCGCCCGTGACGATTGCTGTTTTTTCTTTTAACTCTTCCATCCGTTAATCGGACAGCAGTTTAACCGTTTGACGACAAAAAAAAAAGACGACTTTTTAAAAAGTCGTCTTTTTCGCAGCAAATTAAAAACTGTGTGATTAACAATTAGCGCAATTATTCGGCTGTCGCACTTCAAACAGCATCTTGATGGCTTCTTTGGTTTCTACGCGGCGTTTTTGTTGAAATTCGCTGACCCAGCCGGTCACGGTCGAAACCATATCGCGCGCGGCGGCATTCGCGGTTTGGGGTTTAGCTTGAACGGATCTGCCGGATTTAAACTCGGCTGCCGATTCTTTTTTGATGACCTTGATTTTTGCTTTCGTATCCATATTCACAGTTCCTGTTGCTTTTTATAATTGCGCTTGCGGCGGCTTTTCGACTGACGCATTCGGTTTCCGGCTTTTGCCGAATTTAGAATGATTTATTTTTTCAATCTTGCGTTTGAGCGAACAAGGTTTGCGTTAGATATTTTTTTAAAATAAAAAGTTGCATCGAGCTTTCTTCGCAATCGGTTTGCATAATGCCAAAGCCTTTTTGCTTTTTAATGCCTTTTGCCAACTGTTATTTTCAACGCTTTTCTTTTGAAAAAGTTCCCTGCTCATACTAGAACGCGAGAAAGCGTGGAAAAAAGTATCATCTCGAATCAAAAAATTTTCAGAAAAAAATTGGCACAATCATTGCGACTTGTTTCAGCCGAGATGACTTTTACCGAATTTCTCATTATTTATCTTTCAATCGGCGCTCCATTCGGCGTTTATTTTTTTCTCAGCCGTCGTCCGATCAATTGGAATTCGACGTTTTTGTTAAAAACCGTCTGCATCGTTTTCGGCTGGTGTTTTTACGCTGTTTATTTAATTTTCCGCCGCTCACAGAATATTTACGAAGCGAATTTAACTTCGGATTCGATTGGCGAAAACGAGATCGAAAAAATTATGAGAAAACTGTTCGCAGCTTATTCGGAAATCACGCCGAACGAAAAGAACGTTTCGTTTTTTCAATTCCGCGAAATCGTCGAGCGTTATGCGGGACTGACTTCCGCTTTGTACGATTCGAGGGAATCAACCGAATTTCAAAACGAGCTGTTCGTTGTTTCGGGTATGAAAAATCAGGATTTGCAGCTCGCCAATCGCTGTTTGCAGCGCAAAAATCTGCTGCGTTTAAAAGCTCATCAAATCCAAGCCGGTCAGGATTTTTTACGAATTTTTGAAAAACTCGATCAACCTGCAAGCGTAAATTCCCGCCAAAGCCTTTTTCCTGCCGCCGAACAACTCGCCATTCTGTTGGCTGACAATGAAACCCGCAATCATTTAATTCGCATCAAAAGCGAAATCGAAAGACAAAATCCGAGCTTTGTTTCGTCATCGAAAAAGCAGGAGGAATTATGGAACACGCCGCCGCCCGAACAAATCCCCGTTTTGCAAACACAATCTTCGACTTTGAATCTGGCGATGAAGACACAAGATTAGACGCACTGCTCGCCGCAAACGCGGAAATCGCCCGTCAAAAACAAGCATTCAGGCTCGAAAAACACGAGACGGAAGCGGCATTGATACGCTCGCCGGTGTCGGCAAAAGAAGCCTACGGATATTTCGGTTTGCTTTTAGGCTTGCTGCCGCCCGCCGCAATCTTCGGAAAAGCCGTTAAATACGGTTTCAACGAAAACGCCGCCGCAGTTTTCGCGTTTTGTCTGTTGATGAATTTAACCTGCGCTTTCGTCGGCAAATTTATCGCGGAAGCTTTCGCCCGTCATTTCATCAATATTGAGCGTAAATCTTGGACGAAAATGATTCTTTTATCGTCTCTGCTAGGATTTTGCTGGGCGATAATTACGGGCGCGGCGGGCGGCGCAATATTTTTCGGTTTCGGAGCGATTTTCGGAGCGATTTGCGCCATTCCGGTGGGCGCGGCGGCGTTTCCGATTTTTGCCGTAATTCATCGCCAACTTGAACGCGGCACGGAAATCGAATGGAAGCATTTTCTGCCGATTGCATTTGGAATCTCGACCGCAATTTCCGCTTTTATTCTTGGACTTTGAAAGTGGTTAGTGGTTAATTGTTAATCGTTAATTGTTAGTTATATCTATTAACAATTAACGATTAACAATGCTGCTGATTTTACTTCTCCTATCTTTGTTCGTGCTGGTTTCGCTCGGCTTTTATGTTTTCGTCGCCGCGCCGCGCAGTCGCGCTCACCAAACTTTTGCCGCATTTATTATTTGTCTCGCGCTCTGGACGGTTAAAGACATTGTTTTCTGGGAATTTCAAGCCCCACGCGGAAACGCCGCGTGGTGGGCGGCGGCGAGCTTTGTGCTGGCGCTTTTTTTGCAGTATTCGCTCGTCGTTTTCGCCTGGGTTTTTCCCGAAAATCTGCGCACGCCGCGCAAAAAAGCCGCCGTTTTGTTTGCGCCCGGCGCGGTGCTGATTCCGGCTGCGGCTCTTAGTCTATTGTGGCATAAAGCAGGTTTCACTTCGGACGGCAGATTTCAAATTGATCTTGCGCCGCTCGCTTTCGCTTTTGTCGCTTACGTTTACGCGATTTTCGCTTACGGCGCTTTTCTGCTTTTTCAGAAATTCCGGCTTTATCGCCGAACGCAGCGCGGGCAGCAAATCGCCGCGATTCTGTGGGGACTCGGAATCACGACCGTTTTAATGACTTCGGCGAATATCGTTCTGCCGTTTTTCGGCTTTTACAATTTGCTGCCGGTCGCTGCCGCGTTTTCAGTGCCGGGAGTTTTGATTTACGCTTACGCGATTTCAAATTTCAAGCTTTTTTCGTTTCAAACCACGCTTGATCAATTCCGGCTTTTTCCGATTATTTATAAAATCGCTTTGACGATTGCCGTCGTCGCGGTAGTCAGTTTCGCGGCTTTTCAAATTCCGATTGTTTATTGGGCTTTTCAAGACGGTTTAACGGCGGAAGGCTGGCGGCGCTATCTGACTTTCAGCGTAATCAGCGCGCTCGTCCCGAATTTGCTTCTCGTTCTGCTGATTGTCCGCACAATCTCGCGCCCGCTTCGCCGAATTACGCTCGCGGCGGTGGAAGTCGCGGGCGGGCGGTATGGAACAACGGTAGAAGAGGACAGCAACGACGAAATCGGCTTGCTTGCCGCGTCTTTTAACGAAATGAGCCGGAAAATGGCGGCGGATATTGAAAAGCTAAAAAAATTAAACGAGCAGCTTGTCCGCACCGAAAAGCTCGCCGCGATGGGAACGCTCTCAGCGGGCGTCGCGCACGAAATCAACAATCCGCTGGCTTCGATTTCCTCGCTCGTCCAAATGCTGCAAACAAAACAAAATCTGGATGACGAGACCAAAGAAATGCTGCGCCTCGTCCAAACTCAAATCAGCCGCATCACAGGTGTTACGCGCGATATGCTCAATTTTTCCAAAGCCCGTCCCGCAGCCCGCAGTTTGGTTGATATAAATGCAGTTCTAGAAACAACACTGCGTTTAGCGAGTTTTGATAAATCGTTTCAAAACCTGCGGTTAATTAAGATTTTTGCTGAAAGCCTGCCGAAAATTGTAGCCGATGCCGACCAGTTGCAGCAGGTTTTTCTGAATTTGCTCTTAAATGCGTGCGACGCAATGAGCGATGGCGGCAAGCTGGAGATAAAAACCGAATCCGGCGATGAAGAGATTACAATTGAAATCTCGGACACCGGAACAGGCATCGCGGCGGAAAACATAAAACAGATTTTCGATCCGTTTTTTACCACCAAACCGACCGGAAAAGGGACTGGTTTAGGTTTAGCGGTTTGCTACGGAATAATTACGGCACACGACGGAAAAATCGAAGTCGCGCCAAACAACGGAAGCGGCACGAGATTCGTCATTTCGCTCCCTCTTCCGCCTCAGGAAATCGAAGTTTAGAGTGTTGATTTTTGATTTCTAATTTTGTGGAAAATTGTCTGTCCTGCTTTTCAAACCGAAAATGCGTCTCTTGACAGAAAAGTTTTTTCAAGGCAATTTACGCGAAAGTCGAAACTTCTTTCTAGTAAATTTTTGAGGAAATTCTGAAATGAAAAATTTTGCAAAATGTATTTTTGCCCTGCTGTGCATTGCGTTTCCCGCCGCGGCGCAGGAAAGACCGCAGGCATACGTCGGCGCACGGATAATTCCGATTGTCGGGCAGCCGATTGACAACGGTGTTTTAGTCGTCGAACGCGGAAAAATCGCGGCTGTCGGCGCGCGAAACGCTGTTCGCATTCCGGCAAATGCCGAACAAATTGACGTTACCGGCAAAACGATTATGCCCGGACTCGTTGATTCACACAGCCATGTCGGACAAGTCGCCGGAGCGGACGGCTCGGCTCCGATTCAGCCGGAAGTCCGCGTGCTTGATTCGGTCAACGTTTTGGACAACGGAATTCAGCGCGCCCAAGCGGGCGGAATTACGACTGTCAACGTAATGCCCGGATCGGGACATCTCGACTCCGGTCAAACGCTTTATCTGAAAGTCAAAGACGGGCGAACGATTGATGATCTTTTGATTCTCGACAAAAACGGAAAATATATGGGCGGAATAAAATTCGCCAACGGCACAAACCCGTTGCGTCCCGGTTCGACCGGACCGTTTCCCGGAACCCGCGCCCGCTCGGCGTCGCTCGTCCGCGAAGTTTTTGTTCGAGCGCAGGATTACCGTGAAAAGATTCGCCGCGCGGGAAACGATAAATCAAAACTTCCCGCGCGAGATTTGGCGATGGAAACGCTCGTAGAAGTTTTGGACGGGCTGCGCGTCGTGCATTTTCACACGCACCGGCACGACGACATTATGACCGCTTTGCGTTTGCAAAAAGAATTCGGTTTCCGCCTCGTTTTGCAGCACGTCACCGAAGGCTGGAAAGTCGCTGACGAAATAGCGAAAGCGAACGTTCCGGCTTCGATAATTGTGATTGACTCCCCCGGCGGAAAGCTCGAAGCCGTTGATTTGCGTTATGAAACCGGCGCGATTCTGGATAAAGCCGGAGCGCTGTTCGGTTTTCACACCGACGATTACATTACCGATTCGCGCGTCTTTCTACGCTCCGCCGCTTTGGGCGTGCGCGGCGGTTTGTCGCGCGAAAAAGCTCTTTACGCAATGACGATGGCTGGCGCGCGAATGCTCGATCTGCAAGACCGCATCGGTTCTTTGGAACGAGGCAAAGACGCCGATTTCATAGTGCTTTCAGGCGATCCGCTGAGCGTTTACACGCATGTTTTGCAAACCTTCGTCGAAGGCGTCAAAGTTTTCGACCGCTCAAATCCGAAAGATTACGAAATTGCGGTTGGTGGTTCCGGCGTCAGCGAACAAACCACGCACATAGCTTGTTTCGACGACATCTCTGGAGGTAACCGCTAATGGCAAACAATATTTTCAACGCAGAGACGCAGAGACGCAGAGAGTACAAATTAAGAAAAAACAAAACTCTTCTTACTAATCGAATTCGTCTCTCTCTGCGTCTCTGCGTCTCTGCGTTTATTTTTTCCGTTTGTATTTTGAGCGCGGAGGCGCAGATTGCGGTGCGCGGCGAGCAGGTTTGGACGATGACCGCCAATGAACCGATTCGCGACGGCGTTATTTTGATCAACAACGGCAAAATCGAGCGCATCGGCGCGGCTGGTTCGATTCAGATTCCGGCGAGTTATCGAGTCATAAACGCAAAAGTCGTGACGCCCGGTTTGATTGACGCTCGCACGGTTGTGGGAATTTCCGGTTATCTCAGTCAGCCGCACGACCAGATGCAGGTCGAAACTTCTGCGCCGATGCAGCCGGAACTGCGCGCGATTGATGCCTACAACCCGGAGGAAAAATTGATTGAATGGCTGCGGTCGTTCGGCGTAACGAC
>DASVRD010000009.1:0-69617 GCA_036388775.1 Pyrinomonadaceae bacterium
ATCTCGATTAGTCATTGGAATGGAGTTCTTGGCTTTTTCGAGCAAGCTTGACTCATCTAAATCAATCGAAGAAATGCAGGCGCGCATTGCGCCTTTGTCGCGGATATGACGAACGAGAGCGCGAGTGTCAATGTGTTCGATGCCGACGATGTTCCAGCGTTTTAAATACGAATCGAGCGTTTCTTCCGCGCGCCAATTTGAAGCGATGCGGCTCGCTTCGCGGACGACGAAACCGGAAACCCAAGGGCGAGCCGATTCTGCGTCCTCGGCATTAACACCGTAATTGCCGATTAGCGGATAAGTCATACAAACGATTTGTCCGGCGTACGAAGGATCGGTTAAAACTTCCTGATAACCGCTCATCGAAGTGTTAAAAACGATTTCGCCACACATCTCGCCGTCAAAACCGAATGAGCGACCGCGAAAGGCGCGTCCGTCTTCTAAAACAAGCAAAGCAGTTTTTGATAAATTCATTTTTACTAAAAACGCCGACTGTTTCGGTCGGCGTTGTTTTTTTTAAATTATCTTGAAATGTATTCGTTTGGCGAGTCCGCGAAAGAACTCGGATTGCCGGAAGCCGCTGCCCCGTTGAACTCGGTTTTGCCGTGCGTGATAAACCCGAATCCGTTGAGCGGATAATAGCGAAACATCGCTTTTCCGTAAATGTATTTTTCCGGCACAAGTCCCCAATTGCGCGAATCGTAAGAATTATCGCGGTTGTCGCCGACAACAAAATAATAATGCGCATCAACCCTTTTCGGCGGCATATTGATGTGCGCCGTGTTGTGTTCGGGGTCTAAATACGGCTCTTTTAATTCTTTTCCGTCAATATAAAACACGCCGCTCCTCATCTCGACGGTTTCGCCCGGCAAACCTATGACACGCTTGACGAAACTTTGATCGGGATTATTCGGAAACCAGAAAACGACGACATCACCGCGTTCGAGCGCGGGAAAACCGTATTCTTTGAGCGCATCGGATTTGTAATAAATCAATTTATTAACCAGCAGACGTTCGCCGTTGTGCAGTTCCGGCAGCATCGAAGTGCCTTCGACCGCGACGGGCTGGACGATAAACACGCCGATTAAAATCATCACGCAGAGCGCAAACAAAATATCGCGGACGAAAACTCCGACTTCAGACCACAAACCGCGTCTGGTTTCACGACGCAATTGCTGAACATCAATAATCTGGTCGTCTTCCGCCAGCATTAAACCGAATTGAGGAACCCGGTCTTTTGGGTTATTAAACATAAAACTTTTATAATCTTAAAAAACGGGCGTTTAAACTCGATTCGCCACCTCTTTCAGTTTGCCAAATTAGCGATTTTCGTGCCAACTTGTCAAAAGATTATTTTAACAGATTTTCACCCTTCGGCACGTTTCAGATGAACGAAGAAATACGTCGGTTGTTTCCGATTACCAAAGAATACATCTATTTAAACAGCGCCGCGATCACGCCTCCGCCGACAATCGCAATCGAGGCGATCAACGAACAGCTTCGAGACGTTCAAATGTATGGCTCGCGCAACTATCGTCAATGGGTCGGACGTAAAGAAAGCTGTAGACGTTTGCTCGCCGGTTTAATCAATGCGCGACCGGAAGAAATCGCTTTTCTGCGAAACACTTCCGACGCGCTTTCGACAATCGCCAACGGTTTAAAATGGAACGCGGGCGAAAACATCGTTACTTTTCAAAACGAATTCCCTTCAAATGTTTACGCCTGGCGGCGAATTCGCGACACCGAAAACATTGAGCTGCGTTTTTGCCCGGAACGCGAAAACGGGCGCATTGATTTGGACGAATTCGTTTCTTTGATAGACGAAAAAACCCGCGTCGTCGCAATCAGCGCGGTTCAATACGCTTCGGGTTTTCGAGCGGATTTAAAAAGAATCGGCGAAGCGGCGCGAGCAGTTGACGCTTTATTAGTCGTTGACGCAATTCAAGCGGCGGGCGTTGTGCCGATTGATGTCGAGGCGGATTTGATTGACGCTGCTGCCGGAGCCAGCCACAAATGGCTGATGGCACCCGAAGGAATCGGTTACATTTATCTTTCCGACCGCGCGCGAGCGCGAATCGAACCGACGCTCGTCGGCTGGATCAGCGTCGAGCAGCCGGAAGATTATTCAAACTTTGAACAGCAGTTTAAATTGGGCGCGCTCGCCTGGGAAACCGGAACTTTTGCCTCCGCGCTTTTTTACGCGCTCGAAGCGAATCTGAAATTGTTTACCGAATTGGGCGTTGCGGGAATAAATAAATATTTGCTCGGTCTGGGCGATTTTCTATGCGAAAGTTTGGACGAAGAAAAATATGAATTAGTCAGCTCGCGCCGGGAAAACGAAAAATCGCCGATTGTCTGTATCCGCAATCGAAACGGCATCGAAGCGATGCAGCTTTACAAACATCTCCAGCGCCAAAACATTATCGTCGCACCGCGCGGCGACCGTCTGCGTATCGCGCCGCATATTTACAACACGCGCGAAGAAATCGAAAAACTAATTGCCGCTTTGCATTGACTACAATTTTAACGCCGAGACGCAGAGAAAACGATTAAAAGATTCCTAAAATCTCCGTTTTATTTTTCTCTGCGTCTCTGCGTTTCAATAATTCTTTAGACTATTGCCCGTCTCCGATTAAGCGAGCAGGATTTGTTTGCGGGGTTAATTCGTCTAAATTCAGACGCATCATTCCGCCCGCATCCGTAAAGATGTCGGCTGAATCTTGCCCGCGTCTGCGATGGCGGAATATAACAGCTCCGAAAATTCCGCCGATAAAGAAAGCCGCGACAACCGCAATTCCGATTGCTTTAAACGTAACCAGGATAATATCGGACGTGGTAACGGCGTATGCGCGCTGCGCTTTCAGCAGTGGAATCGGGTTGTCGCTGAGCCATTGAACTTGTTTTTCGTATGCAACCTTGTCAATCAGACTGTTTGCCGCGCGTTCATCCGCCGCATCGAAAACAAACACAGAGTAATTTCCGACTTTTCGATAAATTGTTTGCGGCGAATCATTTAATTTTTCTTTTATTTCGGCGTCCGCCTCAACCGCGCCCTGCGCCGTCGGATATTCCACAATAACCAGTTTTCCCTCATCGTAGCTTGCCGCGACCGCTTCGACTCCGCCTATAAAATCGGTGGTTTCCAAAATCGGACGATTTCCCGCCGCGCTCTGCAATTCCGGCAAATTTGTCGCAAACCGGGCGCGTTTTTGCGCCGTTTCCCAATCGGGCAAATGCTTGACTAAAACCGGAATGCCGTCGTCAGCCAATTCGACTTTCGTCGTCTGCGGAGATGAAATTTCGACACTTTGGTTCTGCGCCAAAGCAGCGATAGAAAGCAAAGTTAAAACAATCAGCGACAGTAAAAATTTTCTCACGTTTCTTGTGTGTCTCCCATCTGGAACAATCAAACACGGGACATTGATATATTTTGACGCGGCTGGAACAAAAAAGTTCCCCGCGTGTCAAATAAGTCAGGCGTTATACGCTTTGGTTTAGATGAAAGACTTTCGTTAAAGTTCGCTGGAACTAATTCGGGGTTAGGGCGTGTAATTTAAAACCAGTTTTGTGTCTGGAACGTAATTTACAATGTGGCATAAATATTGCTACTACAAGAACCAGCAAGGGGAATACGAAAAATGATGAATACATTAACATTTCCGGTTTTACAAGATGCGACGCCCGCCGTGGGCGGCGATGTGGAAAAAATCGAACGAGAAACTCAAGAAACCGAAGAAATTAATTATGACGCCAGCACCGATTTCACCTTGGCGCAGCGTGCTTCAAACGGCGACCTGACTGCTTTTGAAGAAATTTACTCAAGACATCATCGGCGCGTTTACAGCGTTTGCCTCAGAATGCTGCAAAACCCGACCGAGGCTGAAGATTTAACGCAGGAAGTCTTTATTCAGCTTTATCGCAAAATCGGCAGTTTCCGCGGTGATTCTGCTTTTACGACTTGGCTTCATAGAATGACGGTTAACCAGGTGTTGATGCATTTCCGCAAACGCTCGGTTAAATACGAAAAAACGACGGAAGAAGGCGAAACTCCGGTGCAAATCGTTCACGGCACGGAGAACGCGCAAAAAATGCCGGTGGTTGACAAAATCGCACTTGATAATGCAATCAAGCAGCTTCCTCCGGGTTATCGCAACGTTTTCGTGCTGCATGACATCGAAGGTTACGAACACGAAGAAGTGGCGAGAATTTTAGGTTGTTCGGTGGGAACTTCCAAATCGCAATTGCACAAAGCGCGTCTTAAAATGCGAAAACTTTTGCAAAAGAAAAGCGCGCCGAAATTAGCTTTGTCATGGTAATTTAAACATTTTACAATTGTCCTCACCCGCAAAAAACCTTTTGGAATATTCCGAAAGGTTTTTTTATTTGTGTTAATATTTGCCGCTATGACGGATGGAAAAAGTTTGCAGGAAACTTACGCGCCCGCAGGCGTTTGCTTCGGTTGCGGTGTTTCCAATGAAAAAGGCTTGCAAATTCGCAGTTTTGCCGCGAGCGACGCGGAAACCGTTGCAAAATGGCGCGCCGAAAAACATCACGAAGCGTTTCCCGGAATGCTTTCCGGCGGAATCACGGGAACATTACTCGACTGTCATTCAAACTGGGCTGCCGCCTATCATTTGATGAAAAAGAACAACAAAGACGCGCCCGATTGCACCGTCACAGCTGAATACGCGGTTAAACTTTTGCGCCCGATTCCGACTGACGGTGCAATCACTTTGCGCGCCCGCGTCGTCGAATCGTCTGAGCGAAAAGCAATCGTCGAATCCGAACTCGAAGCGGGCGGCGAAATCTGCGCCACTTGTCGAGGGACATTCGTTGCTGTCAAACCGGGACATCCCGCTTATCATCGCTGGTAATGTCGTTGTTTTTATTACCGAATAATTTTGCTTATAAATGTTGAGAGTGTAGTATATCAAGCCGTACTAAGCTCAAACCCAAACGGGCAAGAATGTTAAAAGAGATTTTATCAGTCGCGGGTCGTTACGGATTGGCATTAGGGGCGTTCGCCCTCGTTTTGCTGACTACAATTACGATTTCGCGGCTTTTTTCATTCAGTCTCGACCTGACCTCGCTGATTATCGCAGTGATGATCGCGAGCGCATGGTATCTCGGCAGGGGTCCCGGCTTAATCGTCGCAATCGTATTTGAAATAACTCTCATCTATTTTGCCACCGCGCCTTACACTGCGAAATCAGCGTTTATCACTTTCAACCGCCTGGTTCTTTTCGTCACTCTGGTTTTATTTGCCAGCTCGCGCCGTCAAGCCGAAAAACATTTGCGCGAGCAGCGCGAATGGCTGCGTGTTTCGCTCGCCAGCATCGGCGACGCCGTAATTGCAACCGACGTTAACGGCTGTGTTAACTTCATCAACCCGACCGCCGAAACATTAACCGGCTGGTCTTCCGCCGAAGCCGAAAAAAAATCATTCGACGGCGTTTTCAAAATTATCAACGAAGACACGAACGAGCCGGTTGAAAGCCCGTTTGCAACCGTGATGCGTCTGGAAAATGTGATCGAATTATCGAATCACGTTTCTTTGAAAACAAAGGACAACAGAACGATTCCGATTGAGAACAGCGGTTCGCCGATTAAAGACGCCCACGGAAAAATTATCGGCGTCATAGTCGTTTTCCACGATGTCAGCGAGCGCAGACGCGCGGCAAGAGAACGTGAAAGATTGCTCGAAAGCGAGCGCCATGCCCGTTCCGAAGCCGAATCCGCCAACCGTCTAAAAGACGAATTCCTCGCCACCGTTTCGCACGAATTACGAACGCCTTTGAACGCGATTCTCGGCTGGTCGGCGCTGCTCAATCGCGGCAATCTCGAAGAAGAAGCCAAAATAACCGCGCTTGAAGTTATCGAGCGCAACGCCAAAGCGCAAGCCGAAATTATCAGCGATATTCTCGACGTTTCGCGCATTATCACTGGAAAGCTGCGAATCAAAGCCGAGCCGATTGAACCGGCGCAGATCATCGAAGCGGCAATCGAAACGCTGCGTCCGGCAATTGACGCCAAAGCGATTGATTTGCAGGTTTCACACGCCGAAAATGCCGGTTTTGTTTCCGGCGATGCAGACCGTTTGCAGCAAATTATCTGGAATCTGCTCTCAAACGCCATTAAGTTCACGCCCGAAAAAGGACGCATCGAAGTAGATTTAAAACGAGACAATTCTCATCTGGAAATTACCGTGTGCGACAACGGAATCGGGATCGAGCCGGAATTTCTGCCGCACGTTTTTGAAAGATTTCGTCAGGCGGATTCGTCAACGACGCGCGTTCACAGCGGTCTCGGTCTCGGATTGGCAATTGTCCGTTATCTGGTCGAGCTGCACGGCGGCGAAGTCCGCGCTGAAAGCCCGGGCATCGGAAAAGGCGCGACATTTACAATTGTTTTGCCGATTGCCGCCGAACCCGCCACGCCAACTCTTCCTGCAAACGGTTTAAGCGGCAAAAATAAAGAAACGAATAGTTCAGTAAAGAAAACCGATTTAACCGGGTTAAGAGTGCTGGTAGTTGACGACGAACCGGATACTCTCGAAATTTTACGAGCCGCTTTAACAAGCTACGGAGCAAATGTCCGAACCGCCATATCCGCTTCCCTCGCGCTCGAAACTTTTCTTGTCTGGAAACCAAACGTGCTGATTTCGGATTTGGGAATGCCCAACGAAGACGGTTATTCGCTGATTCGCAAAATTCGCGCCTTAAAACCGGAAGAAGGCGGCGTTCCCGCAGCGGCTCTAACCGCGTATGTCAGAGAAGAAGATCGGCTTCGCGCGCTCGACGCAGGTTTTCAAACTCATATTCCCAAACCCGTTGACCCGGATAAATTAGCGGCAGAAGTTGCTAGCTTGGCGGAACAAAATCCAATCATCACCGTTTAAAACATAAAAACCGATGAACGCGCAGACACCCCTCCAAGTCATAGAATTGCTCGACGAAGCCTTTAATCGCGGCGACCTCGAAACGATTCTGGATTTTTATGAAAACGACGCAACAATGGTAATCGAACCGGGCAGGCTCGCAACCGGAAAAGAAGAGTTGCGGCGCGCTTACAAATGGATTCTGACCAACATCAAAGGAACGGCGAAACAGGAAAAAACGCACGTTATCGAATCCGGCGACATTGCCTTATTCACCTCAAAATGGGCGTTTACCGGCTCAACTCTCGATGGCGCGTCAGCCTCCAGAGAATCTTACGCTTCAGTTGTTTTGCGTAAACAAACCGACGGCGGATGGCGAATTGTTCTGGACAACTCCTGGGGTCCGGCGGTTTTAGAATAAGATGCTCGGATTAGAAAAAGGCGCAGTCAAGCTCTCGCCGCACCGCGAAGAATGGCACGAGCTTTTTGCCGCCGAAGCACGTCAATTAATATCAGCCGCCGGCAAATACGCGCTCGCCATCGAACACATCGGCAGCACTGCCATCTGCGGCATAGCCGCCAAACCGATAATTGACATCGCGCTCGCCGTGCGGGAAATCACTGATGTCGAACAAATCATCCAGCCGTTTGAAAACCTAGGCTATGTTTATCGAGGCGAAAACGGCATCCCCGACCGCCATTATTTCAGAAAAGGCTCGCCGCGCCGCACGCATCATCTTCACGTCGTCCAATACGAAAGCGATTTCTGGCGAAATCATCTCTTATTTCGAGATTACCTGCGCGCCCATCCGCAAATCGCCGCCCAATACGAAAACCTCAAACGCGAACTGGCGCACACGCACCGCGAAAACCGCGAAGCATACACCGAAGGCAAAACTGAATTTATCGAAAATGTTTTGAAAGTTGCGATTGAATACTTTTAAAACTGCTTTCTGATTTTAGCTAATCGGGAAAAACGGTTTAAGCTCTTTTGGCGGAGCGTCGTTTTTGTAAAGAACGTGTTCGAGAAATAAACCCGAAGGCGGAGCTGTCAGTGCGGCGGGTTCGTTTGAATGTTCGGTCAGAAGTTTTTGAAAATGAGGAACGGTGATGTTGCCCCGCCCGACTTCGACCAGCACTCCGACAATTCGGCGAACCATTTTCCACAAAAAATGACTTGCGCCGATTCTGAATAAAATCAGGCTGCCCGACACAGCAAGCTCCGCCGCGTCAACTTGCACAATCGTTGATTTCTGCCGGTCTTCTTCCTCGCAAAAAGAGCGAAAATTGCCTCTGCCGATCAACATCCGGCAGGCTTGCGACATCAGCACAACGTCGAGTTTGTCTCGCACCCACCAGACATAAGGCTTTCCGAACGCCGTTCTTCTGGTGCAGATTTGATAAAGATAATATCGCGCGACCGCATCGTGGCGGGCGTGAAACTGAGGATATTCATTTTGCACTTGCAGAATGTTTATATCGCTCGGCAAAAGCTCGTTTAATTGTTTCCGGACGATTCTCGGCGGAAACGGTTTGCCCGCTGAAACAGCTTTCAAATGCGCGACTTGGGCTAGGGCGTGAACGCCCGCATCGGTTCTTCCCGAACCGCCGATTTCGACTTTTCCCTGAAAAACCGTTCCAGCCGCTTTTAGCAATTCGCCCTGCACGGTTCTGGCATTCGGCTGTTTTTGCCAGCCTCTGTAGCGCGTACCTTCATATTCGATTAATAATTTAAAAGCCTGCATATTCAACAATCTAAAAAAGCCGGGCAATCATTTTTTCGTAATTAGCACCGAGGTTTAAGCGTTCGAGCCAAAGCTGCTGTCGGCGTTTTAGTTCCGGCAAATAAACGACATCGCTCAGAGCGTATTCGACCAGTTCCGGCGTCCAAACGCCGTTCCACGATTTATTTGTAAATGTCGCGCGGTGCGATTTGTCCAAATCAACCGCGAAATAGCGATACAGAGTTTCGGCTAAAGAACAGGATTGGTCTGCCCCGCGCGTCAGGACTTTTTCGGCAAGCATCGTGTCGAAAACGTTTTGCGTATAAAAACCGTTTTCGCGCAAAAATTCGAGATCGAATTTGGCGTTATGAAAGATTTTCGTGATTGCCGGATTCTCCAAAATGTCTGCGAGTTTACCAAGCCCGACGCCTTCGCTTGTCGGAACGAGAACCGAAAATGCGCCGTCTGAAAATTGCACCGAAAGCATCCGACCGCGCCGCGCGCTCAAGCCCGAAGTCTCGGTGTCGCAGCCTAATTCCGTCGCGGCAGAAAGTTTTTCGTAAGCAACCGCAATTTCATCGGCAGTGCGCGCGACAAGAATATTCATAAGTGACAAAAATTTACTAATTCGCGAAAAGAATATTGTTTTGTCTTCAAAAGTATAAAAATTAAAACCAACCGCCCTTTACATCCCGTAAAACGACTTTCGCCGTATTATAGCCCGAAGCGGCGAAAACTCCGCCGCCCGGATGTGTCGAAGCGCCTGTCAGATAGAGATTTTTAATCGGTGTTTTGTATTGCGACATTTCCGGCAGCGGGCGAAAAAGGAACATCTGATCGAAATCCATTTCGACGTGCATCACGTTGCCGCGCAGCAATCCGAGACGCTGCTCCAAATCGAGCGGCGATTGGACGAAGCGGTCAATGATTGAATTTTTGACGTTGGGCGCGTAAGAATTTACAACTTCAATCAATTTATCGGCTTCGCGTTCCTGAATGTTTTCCCAACTCTCGCCGTTTGCCAGTTTATAAGGGTAATATTGCCCCCAGATAAAAAGCGTGTGTTTGCCTGCGGGCGCGAGCGTCGGGTCAACGCTCGAAAAAGTCATTGCCAGCGCGCCGGGATTTTTTGACGGAATGCCGTTGAGATAATCGGCGTAAGATTTTTCGAGATAATCCATCGAAGGACACATCAGTTGCAAACCGTGATGGCAATCGCTCGAAAGACCGCCGTTTGGCGCGCTTAAATAATCGGGCAACTCCGAAACGGCGCAGCGGACAATCATTCCGAACCCGTTGCCGATGCGGACGTTTTCGATTCTTTCAGCCAAACCATTTGGCAGGTTTTCTTTTCCGATCAATTTTAAAAAGAGCGTATGAACGTGCGCGTTTGAGACGATGCGCCGGGCTTCGATGCGTTCGCCGTTTTGCAGAATTATTCCGCCGGTTTCATTGTTTGCGACTTCTATTTGCGCGACTTCGGCGTTTAATCGAATCTCGCCGCCGAGATGTTCCAGACATCGCGCCATTGCTTGAGTCAAAGCGCCCGAACCGCCTTCGGGACGTTTGACTCCGCTTTTATGAATCATCGAATGCCAGCCGAGAAAATCGCCGCTCGCCATTGCTGTCGGCGGCGGACCGGATTGCGCCGCAAGCCAAGCCATTGCCGCGCGCAAGCCTTCGTGTCGGAAAGTTTGACGAACAAGCGCGCCGTAGCTCGTCATCAGTTTGCGAACCATATCCGCCGGATTTTTCGATTTTGTCCCGAAAATCATATGCCGACCGAGATTTAAAACGCTCGGCGGTTTCAAAAACGCTTCAAAAACGCCTTCGTTTAATTTTTCCCACTCAGTCACAAATTTTTTATAACGGTCAGCGTCTTCCGGCGAAATGCGGGCAATTGATTCGCAGGTTTTATCAACGTCTTTCCAGAAATAAATCGCGCCTTTTCCGTCCGGCATCGGCGCAAACGCGAACGGGTCACAATCAATGTATTTCAAACCGAATTTTTCAAGTTCCAACTCTCTGACAACGGGCGTCAAGTGAATCATAATGTGCGCCGACGAGCCGACATCAATTTTATAGCCCGGAATCAAATCGTCCTCGGTGCAAACCGCCCCGCCGATAATGTGCCGCCGTTCCAAAACCACGACTTTTAAACCGGCTTTTGCCAGATAACAAGCGCACGTTAAGCCGTTATGTCCGCCTCCAATGACGGCGACATCATAATTTTTCGACTGTTTAGACATTGATCTTACTGTAACAAAATAAAAGACTGTCATTCTAAGATGACAGTCTTTTAAAATAAATATGAAACAAATAAATTGTGTTATTTCAACGATGCAAATGTAACTGCTTTTTCTTTATCATTCCATTTACCTACCAAAACTTTCTCAACATCACCCTCCGAGGAAACTAAAAGAGTTGTTGGTGTGGAAACCAATTTATATGCTTCGAGCATTTCTCGAGGCACAAAGATCACTGGCAAAGGTGTTTTTGAATTTGAATTACAATCAAATGAGCGCAAATAATTTTCAATTTCTTCGCTCGATAATTTATCACCGACGAGTCCGAAAATTTCTATTTTGTCGGTGTCCGTCCGCGTTAATAATTCCTTCCAATCAGGAAATTGTTGATGGCAGTATTTACAAGAGGGCGTGAAGTACAAAAAAAGTCTTTTTTTTGTACTTTCGGAATAATTGATTTTAATTAGCTCGCCATTTAAGCCTTTGCCTGAAAAAGCCTCAACTTTTTCTCCAATTTTCAATGGCTGAGGATTGTATTTTTCTATTCGTGCTCGTAATTGTATATTTTGCTGCAAGAGGAGAATATTTACTACTGTCAGCGCAGCCAGAAACAGCCACAAATACCAATTTGTTTTAAACGAGCTTGAGGAATGCAATTTTCATGTTAGAAATGTTTTCAGTAATCAGTTTTTAGGAGTTGTTTTTTCAATAGTCATAGATTTTGAATTAACGCTTGCTAAATTTGTCCCTATTTCCGCGCCAAGCTGAGCGGCTATTCTGTAATTCCGTGGAAGGTCAAGCGCAAGACTTTGAGCGAGCGAAGAGTCCTTTCCGGCAAGACGTTGAAAGGCTAAAAGAAGATTGGTAATGGCAATCATTTGAACATCTTTGATAAATGATTTTCGAGCTTCGCTGTCGGGTTTATCTTCCAAATTCGGAGATGGCAGCGAGTTTATAGTTTTGACAATCGCTTGTCCGATTTCATAAACCTGTGTGTTATCCGTCAGTAGGGCAATGTCAAGCGCTTCGGATAAGCCTCTAACTTTGTGTGAATCATTATTAACCGCTTTAAGTTTTTTGACGGCTTCAGTCAAGTCGAGTTGAGATTGAACTGTATTTTTGTTCTTATAATGGTATTTAACGATTCGTAAGAGCGCTGTCGCATTTTTTAATTTCGATTCAATCTTTGAAATACTATATTCAGCAGATTCGACATCGTTGTTCTCTAATGCAGCTTTAGCCACGTCATCATCCAAAAATTGGTCGCGCCATAAAGTAGGATTTGAATCTTCTAACTCTATTTCCATCGCGCAATCAACGGATAATTGATATTTTTTCTGAGCTAAAGCGAGTTCAGCCGCTTGACCCCAAAGATCATTTTTTATTTTTTTGTCCTCTGCTTGTTTGGCTTCGGAAATTGTTTGCTCTAATTTGTCTTTACTTTGCTCTATTCGTTCTGTAATTTCTCGTCTAACTTTATCGCTTTGCGATGATTTATTCTGCAAAGCGGCAGTAATCGTAAGCGCTTGCGGATAGTCAGACGGTAAGAGTTTTTCAATCTCAGGTAAATTGTTTCTTAATGTATTATAAACATTCTGATAAATTTCCCGCTCAGCACTGCCGGAATTAAGTTTTTGCAATAATTTCTGTCCATTATTAATGGTTACTGCCAAAAACTTTTTCCGCACACTAATTGGCGTTGTTTGAGCCAGGAAGTCCGGGCTTAAAAAAAATAGTAATTTAGAATCTTCAAGGAAGGATTGCTCTTGACGTTCGATAATAGCTTCTAAAATCGAGTTTACTTCTGCCAATTTATTTTGTGACAAAAGTTTTTTTACTATAAATATTACAGTAGCTCGATCTGTCGGGTCTGCTGAAGGCAATAACCGATTTTTTACATCTTCGACAGCATTAAAAACTCCTGATTTTCCATATTCACCTGCTAACTTATAGCTTTGTAGAGAATTGCTCGTCGAATCAAAATTATCCGAAATCTTTTTATAAAGCTCCGGCGAGTTCGTTCTCAATATGGAAAGAATATCGGCTTGAATCAAGTTTTTATAAAAACCGGGTACTTCCGTGATGTTATTTTGAAAATCATCAACCGATTCCTGAATTATTTTCTCCGCCAAACTTTGTCCGTCTATAAATTTATTTTTCCAAATGAAATCCGATAATTTAACTCGAAGAAAAGCTCTTAAGGTTACGCTGTCAACCATTTTTACTTCCTGATTCAAAGATGAAATTCTGGCTAATTTCTGCGCTTGAAGAGCAATATCTGATTCCTGTTGTTTTGGTACTCTTTTGCTCTGTGCCTTCACAGAACCTGATGATAAAAGCAACAGCAATAGCAAGTATATTTGTAAGGACCTCATAATAATTTTACAGAGGAGGAGTGTTAGCTTTCCCGTCGCAATCCTCAAGAAACAACAAGAAGTCAAATAGGTATATCTCACATATTTTCTAGGGTAAGTCAGGATATTTATGATTTTTGTAATGGAAATAAAATTGAACCTTAAATTTGTCTTAAATACATAAACTAAATTATGTGTCGGCGCTCCGAAACCACGACTTTTAAACCGGCTTTCGCCAGATAACAAGCGCGCGTCAACCCGTTATGTCCGCCTCCGACGACTGCGACATCGTAATTTTCACTCATAATATTTTGAAATTAATTCCAATGCTTCAAACTCTGCCAGATTTCGGGCAAAGGCTTTTTGGTTTGACGGCAAACGAGAATTTTGTATTTTTCCTCCGCCATTGAGTATGGGTGATTAACTTCTGTTTTTTCCTCGACGGAATTGCAGTTTTTCTCTGCGTCTTCTTTTTTTGAACCCAACAAAATCAGCACTTCGCCCGTGTAGCCGCGATGTCCCCAGAGGAAATAGCTTTGGTGTCCGCTGACGGCTTTCGGCAAATTGTATTTCGCTCCGAAGAAATCAATCGCGCCCGCTTCGCCGTAATTTGAAGCGTAAATTCCGGCTTTCACCTGTTCTTCCGGCGGAAGATTGTGAAACACATCGGCGACTTTGGCGACCATTTCCTGCCAACCGAATTGGTCGCCGTAAACCTGCTGCAACGCGCCTTCGTGTCCGACTTCGGCTTTTGGCGGTTTGAAGCCGATTGTTTCTTGATAGCGAATGAGAGTTTCGGCAGGTAGAACCGGCAGAGCAATCGGCAAAACAAATAAAAAAAGACCGATAATCAAAATGGGCAAAACGTATCTGATAAAGCGCAAAGCGCGAACTTTCTCCGCAATCTGTTCCCACCAAACTGCGCCCGCTGCAAACAGCATCGGGTAAATTGGAACGAGATAATAATCTTTGGCTTTAAGATAAATCATCAACGCGAGCAGAACGAGATAAGCAATTCCGAGAAAGCGAAATCGTTTTCCGTTTTTGTCGGCGAGAAAATACCAGACGCCAGCCAGCCAGACGGGGAAGGTTGTCGGCAGCATAGACATAATCTGCGACGCGACGAATGCAAGCGGCGAAAGGACGACGTTCTTGCCGGATTTCTGGACGTTTTGCAGCAATTCGAGCGTGGCGAAATTGTTGTTTATTTGCCAGATGATGTTTGGCAAAAAAAATAAAAAAGCGATTGCCCCACCGAGCCAAAAGTATTTATTGAGGAAAACTTTTCTCTCCTTCGTCAAAAGCAAACCGACGGCGAGCGCGAAACCGAAAAACAGCGTCGAGTGCTTGTTCATCAAACCGAGTCCGGCAAATGCGCCGAAAAGAAGCCAATAATGAGAATTCCGATTATTAACCTTAATTTTATCGGAAATGTTTTCTGCGCCGTCCTTCACGCGCGGGCTTTCGTCCTTTACGGCTAAAACGGCAAAATAAACAGATAGCATCCAGAAAACCGGTTCAAGCGAGTTCATCGAAAGAAGATTATCAATCGCCAGATAAACCGGAGCGCACAAAACACATAAACAGGCGAGAAAGGCTGCAAAGCGTTTACCGCCGAACTCTTTGACAAGAAGCGCTGTCAAAAAAATCTTGAACGCGCCCGCGACAGCGGAGAAAAATCGAATCGCAAACAAAGAATCGCCGAACAAAACGCGGCTCGTTTTCGCCATTAGCGCGATTAACGGCGCGTGATCCGGGTAACCGAACGCGAGATGCTCGCCGCACGCGATATAATAAAGCTCGTCGCGGAAATAGCCGTAATTTGAATTAAAGATAAAATGTAAGAGAAGTTTGAGAACGGCGAAATACGCGCCAATGGCTAGCGGGCTAAACCAAATATCAAGACGATTGTTTTTTGATTCGTTCATAAATTTATAATTGATTTAGCAGTAAAAACCTTGGCGAGCAGTTATGTCCAGCGCCGCTAAACGAATCATTATAAATGTCAATCATCAATCTCTTTATTTTACGGCTGCAACCCGATGCGGCGCAGTAAATCGGCGTATCGCGGGTCGTCGCGCAGAGTGTCGTAGATCGGCTCGATTTTAAGCTGGACGATGGAAGGGTCGCGTTCGTTGAAAGCGTTTTCCAGACAGGCAAAAGCTATATCTTTTTGTCCCAGCCGTACGTAGATACCGGCAAATGTTAAGGGCGATACGGGCTTGGTTTTATTTCTCTCTTCAGCACCTTCGAGCAGTTTGCGAAGAAAGCCCTGCCATCCCGATGTTCTGAAAATCTCGCGCATCTCTTCTATTTTTTCGGGCGGCGCACCCTCAAGGCTCTGTGTTTTTAGCCACGCTTCGATGGCTTCGGCATACATCTGTTTTTGTTCGTAGAGATAAGCCAGATGCAAATAAGCGAGACTGAATTTTGGCTCGACGGCGATAATTTTTTGGAAGTCTTCGATGGCTTGATCATTCTGCCGCGCGAAGTATAAAAGCTGCGCTCTGACACGGCGGATGAAGAGCGAGTTCGGGTCGAGTTCCTGCGCTTTTTCCATCTCGGTTCTTGCCTCGTCAAAACGTCCGGCGGTCATCAGAAACCAGCCGTAGCCCATTCGTATCGCCACGACGTTCGGGTTCAATTCGATTGCCCTTTGAAAATCTTTCTCTGCTCCCGTCCAGTCATATTCAAATTGGTATTTTATCTCAGCCAGCACGTTATGCGCCTCAGCCAGATTATCGTCTAATGCTAAAGCTTTCGTCACGCTCTCTTTCGCTTTCGGGACGACTTCCGGTGCCAGAATTTTGTTTTGACTGAGCGTTATGTAACATTCCGCGCTCCAGACGTGAGCAAGAGCGAAATTCGGGTCTTTTTCCAGTGCTTGCTGATAATACGAAAGACTTTTCCTGAGCCAGTTCTCCGGTCTCCTGTGATATAGATACTGACCTTGCAAATAAAGCTCGTAGGCTTCCGGGTTATCCGTGTAATGCTTGGCTAACTGTTCTCTCTCCTGTCTGCTTAGCTGGAGCGTCAGCGCATTTGTTATGCGTTCCGCAATCGAGTCCTGAACCTTAAAAATGTCGGTAAAATTTTCGTCAAACTGTTCAGCCCATAAGGGCGCGCCGCTGCGAACGTCGAGCAATCGCACGGTTACTCTGACGCGCTCGCCGGCTTTCTGAATGCTGCCGTCCAGGACGGCTTCAACTTGTATCTCCTGACCTGCTTTAACCGGGTCTTGCTGAAGATCAGCGTATTTACGTACTGCGCTGATCGGTCGCACGACTAATTGCCGGAGGTTGCTCAGTCTGGTGGTTAGCGTTTCAGCCATTCCCATCTCAAGCGATTCGTCCCGGCTATCGGCGTTCAAAGGCTTAAACGGCAGAACGGCGATTGAACGAATCGGTGAACGCGGTGTTTTCGCCGGTTTTTGACTAAACAGCAGCCACGCGGCGAGAGCCGAAATTGAAATCAACGCGGCAATTGACAAAGCTAAAGCGGTTTTTGAAAAAGCGAAACGAGGCGAAGATATTTGGCGTTTCAAGCCCACAGTTTTTTCGCCTGGTTTATCCTCTTCTTCTACTGCGATTTGCTCGCCGCGAGTTTCTTCGATTTCCAGAGCAACTTGATTGGATTTTTCTTCGACTTCGCAGATAAAGCGATAACCGCGTTTAGGAACGGTTTCAATATAGCGCGGCTTACTCGCATCGTCATTAATCGCCTGCCGAATTTCCCGGATAATTTTCGTCAAAGCATTATCGCTGACAAAAGTGTTCTTCCAAACCGAGTCAAAAAGCTCTTTTTTCTCGACAACTCGACCGCCGCTTTGGAGCAAAAAAATCAAAACATCAAAAGCGCGCGGCGTCAGGATAACTTCGCGCCCGTTTTTCCACACGCGGAAATTTTCTCCGTCAACCGTTACGTCGTCGAAACAATATAGATTTTCTTTTGTCGGGGCAGCAGGGTTCACTTGCTAATTACGGCGCGCGTTTTTTCATAATAGTAACACCGCCAAACCGTCTCTTATTACATTAAATCGGCGAAATTTGCGGAAGAATAATAAAGTCATCGTAAAGTCACCGATACGTCATTACAACAGACTCGTTTATGAATAAATTTTGAATTGTCGTAAAGAAATCCGTGTTTGGAGCGTTTTATAAGTAGGTGTTGGATTGAATTAAAAAGTCAGTATGGCAGGCGATATTGACATTGAGCGTAAGCCACACAATCCGAAACCGCTATTGATATTTATCTTGACAACTACGAAAATCTTCGTATAGCCTCAATACGAAATCTTTCGTAGTTAAAGGAACTGTGAAATGACAAAAATAATATTGCAAACTTGCTTGATAATTATTTTGACAATCGTATTTTTATCGGGCTTTGTTCAAGGACAAGAAAAACTTAAGACGGCAGTGGCTCTCAATAATCAAGGCGTCGCAAAAATAAAAGCCGAACAATACGAAGCGGCAATCGAATCGTTTAATCAGGCTATAAATTTGCAGCCGAATTACGCGACGGCTTTTTACAATCTCGGAACGGCGTATTTTCATTTGAAACATTACGCCAAAGCCGCCGATGCCTTTCAAAAGGCGATTGAGTTTTTTCCCCGTTACGCCGAAGCGTTCAATCAACTCGGCGCGGTTTATCTGGAAACGGCGCAATACCCGCAAGCCTTGAACAAATTCAAAGAAGCGATTCGTTTGAAACCAAACGACGCAATTGCTTTTTATAATTTGGGCTGTTTATATATCCGTCGAGAAAAATATAAAGAAGCCGTCGAATCGCTCGAACAGGCGAAACGGTTCGATGAAAACAATGTCGAAATTTTGGTCAATCTCGGTTTTGCATACGCCAAGCGAAAACGCTATTCGGAAGCGATTGTCGAAATTCGGCAGGCAGCTAATTTAAATCCAAGCGACGGCGAAGTGCAGTTTCTTTTGGGGAACGTTTATCTTTTGACGAAAGACAAACAAGCGGCTCTGGCGCAGTATCAGAAAATTAAGTTGATGAGCTTAACCTTGGCGCAAAGACTTTACGCTGCAATCTACAATGACAAACTGGTAGTTGTTTCGTATAAATGACCAATAATCATTATTGGCAAATACCTAGCGAAAGCGGATTTCAGGAGCCGCAATATTAAAAACAAAGCTCTTGAATTTATTTGCTCGCCATAACTTCAAACGCGCATTGCGGCGATGTTCCTCGCTCGCATGTTTCGCGCACTTCCGAACCTGTAATCTCCGACAGTAAAACTTCAGCAAGTCGGCAAATTTCAGGATGCTCCGAGACGACTTCGGAGAAAGGGCAACCGCTATTGCTGCGGATCAACAGTTTGTCGTCTTCTTTTTCGATTCTTGACGCGCCGCCCAATTCTTCCAGCACGGCGACGGCTCTCTGCGCTTTGCGCTCAACGGTTTCATCGCTCGAACTTACGCTTTGACCGGCGACGAGCGCGCCCGCCACTTCGCGCAGAATAGATTCCAGTTCTTCCGGCTGGAGGCGCAGTTTCAAAACAACAAGCAATTGATTGAGCAAGGCGTGATAGGCTTTCGGAAAAAGCCGCTCGGCTTCATCGGTCAGCCGGTAAGCGAAATGCGGCTTACGCAGCCCGCGCTGCAACCCGCGCTGCTCGACCAAACCGTCGCGTTCGAGCGTCGCCAGATGCGCTCGCACGGCGTTATCCGTCAATTCCAGGCGACGTGAAAGCTCGTCCACCGTACCGATTCCGCCGCGCAGCAAATCAAGAATCCGCCCCCGCGTGCTTTCAAAAAAATTGCGTCCGAACTTAGTACCTTTCATCGCTTTTCGTCTTGAGTATAGCTATCTGCACGAGAAAACACAATAAGTCAAAAAACTCCTTGACTTATTTTAGAAAAAGAAATATATCTTTGAAAAACAAAATTTGCTCTCTTGAATGAGAAGAAAACAAATTGGGAGAAAACGAAAAATGGCACAGGTTATTAACGAAGCAAACACGGGATTAGCGGCTTCAATAAACGGGGAAAATGCTTTGAGTCGCCCAAGTTATCAGGCTTATTTAAGAGTAAGGACGAATAAAAATGCTCGATAATTTACAATGTTCGTCCCGCGCTTCGTCAAGCGTTCGGGAAAACCCGCCAAATGACGCTCGAAGAAAAACTGTCGAACGAGTTGCCGAAGCGCGCTTGCCGACCGATTTAGGCGAATTTCGGCTCATCGGCTACCGCTCGCTCGTTTCGGGCGAGGAATTTGTTGTTTTAACGCGCGGAGATTTGCGCGCCGAAAAGCCGACGCTCGCGCGGATTCACTCACAGTGTTTGACCGGCGATGTTTTCGGTTCGACAAAATGCGATTGCGGACAGCAGCTCCAAACGGCGATGAAACTCATCGCGGAAGAAAACTGCGGAGCAATAATTTATCAGCAGCAGGAAGGACGCGGTATCGGAATCATCAACAAAATCCGCGCTTACGCGTTGCAAGATGCGGGCGCGGACACGATTGAGGCAAATCAACGCCTGGGCTTGGCAGTAGATTTGCGGCGCTATGAACAGTGCGCCGAGATTTTGCTCGACTTGGGTTTGCGTCGCGTGCGTTTGATGTCGAACAATCCCGAAAAAATTCGCGCCCTGAAAAATTGCGGGTTGGAAGTTGTAGAGCGCGTTTCTCTTCGCATTGAGTTTCATCAAAACTTGCGACGTTATTTAAAAACAAAACGCGAACGAATGGGGCATTTAATAAATTTGCCTAAGGAATGTTATGAGCAGGCGAGAAATTGCGACGGCAAAATGGCGTAGGAATCGCAGATGAAAAAGTTTTATAATTAAACACATTGTTATTTACTTTGAATACGGGAAGGAAAACTATGATAAAAAGCGACGAAGGTCAAAGCGTTTCGATTTGGGAAGCCACCGGAGAAATTCAGGAACCTGGCAGTTTGAATACCGATTTGCAGACTGACGTTTGCATTGTCGGCGCGGGAATTTCGGGTTTGACGACCGCTTATTTGCTGGCGAAAGCGGGACGAAAAGTTGTCGTGGTTGACGACGGAATAATCACGGGCGGCGAGACTAGCCGAACGACGGCGCATCTTTCAAACGCGATTGACGACCGTTATTACGAGCTGGAAAAACTTCACGGCGAGGAAAAATCCAAACTCGCAGCCGAAAGCCACACGGCAGCGATTGATAAAATCGAGGAAATTTCCCGGCTCGAAGGAATTGACTGCGATTTCTCGCGCGTCAACGGTTTTCTGTTTCCCGCGCCAGATGGCAAAGACGATTTAAACGAAGAATTAAAAGCGGCGCATCGCGCCGGTTTGACCGCTGTCGAACAAATTGAAAGCGCGCCGCTTCCGGGTTTTGAAACCGGCGCTACCTTACGTTTTCCGAATCAAGGGCAGTTTCACGTCATTAAATATCTAGCCGGTTTGGTGCGAGTGATTGAAGCGAACGGCGGGCAAGTTTTTTCGCAAACAAAAGTGATTGATTGGACGGGCGGCGATGAGCCGGAAGTCGAGCTTTTGAGCGGAAACCGGATTCGCGCAAATTCTCTGGTTTTGGCTACAAATTACCCTTTGAAAAGCGGCGTTCACGTCAAACAAGCCGCTTATCGCACTTACGTCGTCGGTTTAAAAATTCCAAAAGGCTCGGTCGAAAAAGCTCTGTTTTGGGACACAGAGGAAATGTATCACTACGTCCGAATTCAGGAAGAAGCGGATTACGACGTTTTGATTTCGGGCGGCGAAGACCACCGCGTCGGGCAAGCCGATGATTTTGAAGAGCGTTACGAGCGCCTTGAAAGCTGGACGCGCGAGCATTTTCCAGTCGCCGGAGAAGCTTTGTTTCGCTGGTCGGGCGAGGTTCAGGAATCGGGCGATTATCTCGCCTATATCGGTCGCTGGTCTGTCGGCGAACCGAATGTTTATATGGTCACAGGCGATTCGGGAATGGGAATGACACATGGGACGATTGCCGGAATGCTGATTTCCGATTTGATTATGGGGCGCGAAAACCCTTGGACGGAGCTTTACAATCCGTCGCGCGTTTTCACGCAGTCTTTGACCGAAACCGCAACCGAGCTTTCGACGACTTTCGCGCAGTACAAGGATTGGATTACAAAAGGCGATGTCGAATCGGTCGAAGATTTAAAACCGGGACAAGGCGCAGTCATCAGCAAAGGTTTGCAGAAAATCGCAGCTTATCGGGACGAGCAAGGCGAATTGCATCAGCGTTCCGCCGTTTGCCCGCATATGCACTGCATTGTCAGTTGGAACAGTTCGGAAAAGAGTTGGGATTGTCCGTGTCACGGCTCTCGTTTCGGCATTGACGGTCACGTTATTAATCCTCCGGCGATTGCGCCGCTCGCGGAAATTAGCGAATAGCGCGGTTTATCCGCTAAAATACATTTTGTGCCGTCGAAAGCTGTCTGTAAAAAAAGACAACAATTTTCGGCGGCACAATTTTATTTGAAATGAGCAATCTTTTTTGGCTTTATATTACGAAAATTCGTTTTTAAATCGAGCGCAAACCGGAGCTGATGTGGCAGGCGGCGGCGCTGCTTGCGCCGTTTGCTCGCGCGAAGTGCGCGAAGGCTTGGTTCCGCTGTCGGCTCTCGCCGTAGATTTGCAGCGTTTGATTCGCGCCAACTCACCGGAGACAAATTTCGTCGAAGCCGCCTGCCCGCGCTGCGTCAAGCTGTTTGAGCGCGCGAAAGATCAAATTGTCCGCGACGCCGCGATGCAGAAAGACGGCTCGCACGTTCTTTCAACGCCGCTGCGTCTGGACGCCGATTTTTCGTTTACCGGCAAAGGCGTCTGCATCGCGTTTCTCGATTCCGGTTTTTACCCGCACGTTGATTTGACTTCGCCGCACAATCGAATCGCCGCTTATCACAGTCTGCTTGCTCCGGGCGGCGATATTGCCTCGCTTTTTCAGCCCGACGTGGCAAGCTGGCACGGAATGATGACTTCGGTCGTCGCCGCCGGAAACGGCTCGCTCTCAAACGGTTTTTATCGAGGACTAGCGCCCGAATCAACCGTCGTTTTAGTAAAACTCGCCAAATCTGGACGCATCACATCCCAAAATATCGAAGACGGACTCGAATGGGTTTTGCAGAACCGCGAGAAATACAACATTCAAGTCGTCAACATTTCGGCGGGCGGCGACGATGAAACGCCTTATCTGCACGATTCTTTGTGTCAAAAAGTCGAAAAAGCGGTTTCGCTCGGAATAACAGTGGTTTGCGCGGTCGGAAACGCCGGACATTTGCCGAATCATCCGGTTTTTCCGCCCGCTGCGAGTCCATCGGCAATCGCCGTCGGCGGTTTGGACGACCGCAATTCGATCAACCGCGCACATCGCGGAATGTATCGTTCGAGCTTTGGTCCGACGGTTGACGGTTTTCAAAAACCCGAAATAATCGCGCCTTCGATTTGGGTTCCCGCGCCGATTTTGCCGAACACGCCGACCGCCAAACAAGCTGCTTTGCTCGAAACTCTGGACAAAGCGCGAGACGAAGAACTGCACAACATTATTCGGGAGAATCTGGGAATTGACGAAACTCTGGAAAATGCGCTCGACAGCCCGGCTTATGCGATTCGCCAGGTTATAGCATTAAAAATGCGCGAGGAAAACGTTATCACCCGCCATTACAAATACGTTGACGGCACATCTTTCTCGGCTCCGGTTGTTTCTTCGCTCGTCGCTTGTATGCTCGAAGCCAATCCCAAATTAACGCCGCAAGCCGTCAAAAGAATTTTGATTTCGACCTCCGAACGCTTGCCCGGCTACGAAGTTGACCGACAGGGCTGGGGCGTCGTTGACCCGCGAAAAGCAGTCGAAGCGGCTCTGGCTTTTCAGGCAAAATAGTGCAATTTAAGCATTTAACGATGGAGTTAAATATTTTTATCGGCGGCAATCAACGAATACATAACTGCATCGTGAGGGCAATTATGTAATAAAAGGCGACTACGCAAAATCCCTTCTTTTTTAGCCCCTGCTTTCTCGGCAACTCGCCGGCTTGCCGCGTTTCCTACAGCAACCAGGATTTCTATTCGATTCAATCCTAAATCCTCAAAACCGAATTCAGCGGCTAAAAGCGCTGCCGCCGTCGCAACGCCGCGACCGTTTTGGCTGCTTCGCACCCAATAACCGAGATTAGCAAAATTGTTCGTACGCCTGATTTGATTTATGCTGACTCCTCCGAGAAACAAATTGCTGCCAGCGTCAAAAACTGCAAATTCATACGCGGTCTTTTGATCCCAGACAGTTTCACTGGACAAAATAAAAGACCGACTTTCTTCCACAGTATAATTCGGGTGACACCACGGCATCCAGGCAAACATCTCATTTGTAGATTCGCGCGCAGCTTCAAAGAGCAAAGGAACGTCGTCGGCACAATAACGCCGAATTTTTACAATTTCGTTTGACAATTCATTTCTCATTCTCCAGCTTTCCGAACGTCAAGCGTAACATGACCGGAACATTCAACTGTGAAATTAAAAAGCATTAGAGCAATCGAATCTACGCTCTATTCGTTATTGATCAATCGTTGGCGATAAAATCAACATTCGTTGTTTCTCCTTGAATTAAATGCGTCTGCGTCGGTTGGTTGAAAGTGTGTTTTTTGGAGAAAACGTTAATAATGTAAGTGCCGCCCGCCGCGACATCGGCGAAATGATAATAGCCGAATGAATTAGTGAGAACGGTTCTTTGTTCACCGCTTGCTCCGGTCAGAGCGACTCTGACTCCGCGCAAACCTCTGCCCGCCGCATTCATAACTCGACCGGAAACAGTTACGAAAGCGGCTGTCGGCGTGCGCGCAGGAACGACAAACAGCGTAATGCTTTGTGCCGGTAAAGTCGCGGTAATTGTTCCGTTTGTAAGAGTCACGTCCGTTAAGCGATTGATTTGATTGGTAACTCCCGTCAATTGCCAAATCTGCGCGGTGCGATAAGACCTAAAATTCGATAAATTGATTGTCGCGGGCGCATTTGTAGCGATTTTATTGATAACCATTACGGTCAACGCGCCATCGGACGTGCGCTGCGCGGCGAAAGCCGAGACGTTATCTGGATTCGGGACGATTGCGGAAACGCTCGTTTCGCCGAAGCCGGAGTTGCTGCCGTCGTAGTTGCGATACATTTTCATCGCTTTAAACGTCGGCGTCGAAGACTCCGGCGTAGTCCAACGCGCTGCCATATCCAAGCCTTCGCGTCCGAAAATGCCGTAAATATCGGCTTGCGCGGTCGCGCCGTTGATGTGATTTTCCGCGCCCCAATTGTACTCGGTCAAACCCGTTATCGTTCCCGGATAATATTGCGCCGTCCAATTTTTCATTCGCGGAATGAGCTGCACTTTGTCGTTAATCCAAGTTTCATCAGTGTAATTCGGGTCCCAAAGCGAGCGCGTCGAGCGATTGCGTCGCGCCTGCATTGCGGCGGAAACGTCGTTGCTGAATTCGCCGCCCTGCGGATAATAATGGAGCGTAAAAATGTCGAGCAGACGCACGCCCCGCGTTTGTTCATCGAGTCTGAATTGCTGCAAAAGCCACGCGACGTAATCCATATTGCCGTGCGCGGCGCGGTCTGGAAAAGTCCAATTGTGAGACGGCGCGTATTGCTGGTCGTAGCCCGAATAAAGAAAACCAGACCAGCCCCATTCTTCCGGTCCGACGATTTTAGCTCCCGGATCAATTGATTTAACCATCGCCGCGTAATTCCGCATTCTGGCGAAAACCTGCTCCATTGTTGCGCCCACAGGCTGCACGTCGCGGTGCGTCGAATGCCAAATCGAATGCTCATTATCGAGGATGTAATAACGCAAGCCTCCATTTGCCGCCAATCCCCAACGTCCGACAATATGTTGAA
This sequence comes from Pyrinomonadaceae bacterium, assembly GCA_036388775.1. Taxonomy (GTDB): domain Bacteria; phylum Acidobacteriota; class Blastocatellia; order Pyrinomonadales; family Pyrinomonadaceae; genus JALZCH01. The sequence goes on from DASVRD010000009.1 coordinate 25,050, forward strand.
TCCAGTTTTGTTGAAACGTAGTAGAATTCGGGACATTCGCATCATTCGGATTGTTGCCGACAACCGAACTGCCCGCGCCGTTCGGACAATATTGCGTTGTATTTCCCGCCGCGCAAACGCCGTTTCCGGCGTCCTGAAAATATTGCCAATCGCGGTCGGTTTGCGCGCCGTATTTTGAAATCGAATAACTCGACAGCTTTTCGCGGTTTGCGCCGACCTTTGCAATCCAATCAATAATCGGCACGGTCAGCATCGGCTCGGCGTTTGCGGCGCGCGAGTTTTGAATAAATGTGTCGCCGACTTCGCCCGGCGTATTGGCAAACGGAATGCTTTGAAAATACCAATCGTTGCCGCGATTGTCGGCGTTTTGCTGCCAATTGTAGCGGCTCGTGTTGTTGCCGCCCGAACGATTTAAAGGCGCGTTCAATTCGGCGAGCTGCGCCGTCGTCGCGTGCGCGACGCCGTAAATTTGCGGGTTTATCGAACGGCGATTAAGCGCGGCGTTTACGTTAATCGTGACGGTCTGCGGCGGAGGCGGAATTCCGCCGATGAGCCGAACATCGTCAACATAAAACGTCGGCTGCGTTGTGCCGCTTGTGTCCTGAATCCAAAAGCCGTCGAAATTCGGCGTCGAGCCGACGCCGAGCGCGGCAAGCGAAATCGTTATTTGCTGCCATGAATTTGACTGGAGCGGCTGTAAAGCGACTGCCGTTTGCGCCACGCCGCCGATTGTTGCCTGCACTTGCAAACGCTGTCCGCCGCTCGCGCCGCCGTGAATCCAAAAAACGAGATTCGTAAAATTGTCGCTTTGCTGCGCATCGTGATGCAGATAAAGAGCCTGCCACGCTGCGGCGTTGACGCTGATTGAAGCGGAACCGTCATGAACCGGATTTGCATTGTTTAAATTCACCGTCGCCCAGCTATAGTTCTGCCAATTGTTTTGCAGCGAGTCTGTGTAAATTACCTGGTCGGTTTGCGCCCTGGCTGTTATGTCGAGCAAACAAACGATGCTTAAAAAAGCGGTGAAAAACGAAGAAATTAAACGAGGCGAAAGAAAGGATTGCATTGCTATTCTCCAATAATCCGAGAGTTATTTTTATGTCGGTGAGGTTTTTCCGAAAATATGCGGACAGAATTCTGTCTCGATTTTCAAAATAAATTTTACATCAATCAATCGTTTTCCGGCATTAAAAATGTAAATAAATATTTGCGAATGTTTTCGACTTGCCGCGCGCAAGAGGTGAAAAACGAGGAACGGATTAATAATTTCAACCTTTTTCTTTTTGCTTAAACTCGGCTAATATTGTGGCGTTCTTAAGCTCCGACAAATAAAAATATGATGAATCAAAACTCGATACGCTTTTATCTGCTGCTCTGCTTATTGACCTTTGCGCCGCTTTTCGTTTTCGGACAAACGAGCGGCGCGGATTTAGCCGCAAAGCTGGCGGAAATTGACTCTTACGCCGAAAAAGCTCAAAAAGATTGGAACGTTCCCGGTTTTGCCGTGGCGATTGTCAAAGACGACCGTGTTGTTTTCGCCAAAGGCTACGGCGTGCGCGAGCTTGGAAAGCCGGAAAAAGTGGACGAAAACACGATTTTCGCCATCGCTTCAAACTCAAAAGCATTTACGACCGCCGCGCTCGCCATTTTAGTTGACGAAAAGAAGATCCGCTGGGACGACAAAGTTTCGCAATATCTGCCGGAATTTCAGATGCCTGACGCTTATGTCACGCGCGAATTGACGATTCGAGATTTGGTTTCGCACCGCAGCGGACTCGGAACTTTCAGCGGCGATCTGCTCTGGTACGAATCGAATTTTTCGACCGATGAAATTTTGCGCCGCGTGCGTTTTCTCAAACCGACTTCGAGCTTTCGCTCGGCTTACGGTTATCAGAATCTAATGTTTGCCGCCGCCGGGCGAATCGCCGAAAAAGTTTCCGGCAAATCGTGGAGCGAATTTGTCCGCGAAAGAATTCTCGCGCCGCTCGGAATGAACAATACGAAAACGAGCATTAAAGAATTCAAAGCTGGCGACAACATCGCGATGCCGCACAACGAATCGGGCGGCGCTGGGCTTCGGGTGATTCATTACGGAAACGTTGACGGCGCGGCTGCCGCAGCGGCTTTAAATTCATCGGTGGCGGACGTTGCGAAATGGCTTCGGCTTCAACTTGGACGCGGGAAATTCGAGGGCAAACAGATTTTCACGCCGCAGCAATCGTGGACGATGTGGCAGCAATATCTGGCGATTCCGATTGGCGAAACGAGCTGGAAAAACAATCCGACGCGGCATTTTTACGGCTACGGTTTGGGCTGGTTTTTAAACGATTATCAAGGTCGCAAAGTCGTCTCGCACGGCGGCGGGCTGGACGGAATGATTTCGCAAACCGCGATGATGCCGGAAGAAAATCTCGGCTTGGTCGTGCTGACAAACAGCGAAACGCCCGTGAACAATATTATGCAAAACAAGATTTTCGATGTTTTTGTGAACGCCCCGAAACGCGATTGGAGCGGCGAAGCGCTGGAACGAACGAAACAAGGGAAAGTCGCTCAAGCCGAAGAAGATAAAAAAGTGATGGCTTCGCGCACGGCGAATACAAAACCTAGTCTGGCTTTAAAAGATTACGCCGGGACGTATTCGAGTCAGCTCGGCGACGCGGTTATCGCCGAAGAAAACGGCAAGCTCGTTTTGCGTTTTCCGCACGCGGCAAATCTGACAGCGGATTTAACGCATTGGCATTTCGACACTTTTGAAATCAAATGGAGACCGACGACCGCTTATAATTTCCCGCGCGGATTCGTCGTTTTCACGATTGACCAAAACGGCAAGACGGACGAGTTGAAAATCAATCAGCCGAACAATGATTTCTGGTTTTACGAATACGAACTGCGCCGAGTCGCGGATAAAAAATAGATATTCGTCAACCGGCTTCCGGCAAACGGCGAGTTCTGACGACAATTTTCGATTGATTTTCAGGCTCGCCGCTTGTTTTAAACAAACTGCCGACCGAAACGACAAAAAAATAAGGATTGACGATTATCGTCAATCCTTATCAAAAAATAAGCGGAATTATTCGTTCAAACCGATTATTAATTTTGCGACAATCTTTCGATAACGCCGTAGCTTGCCTGCAAAGCCTCGTCCAATTTTTCCGGCTGATTGCCGCCGCCTTCAGCCATATCGGGTTTGCCGCCGCCGCGCCCGCCGACAATCGGCGCGATTTCTTTGATAATCTGCCCGGCGGGAATTTTATTTTTAACGTCTTCGGACGAGCGCACAATAAACGATACTTTCGCATCGTCTTTGCGCCCCAAAACGACGACGCCGGATTTTAATTTCGACAATAAAGTGTCCGAAAGATTTCGCATCGCCGAAGAATCAAGACCCTCGACGGCTTTTGCCAGAACTTTGACGCCGTTTATTTCGCGGGCTTCATCGCCGTTTGCCGAGCCGTTTCCGATTGCTCCGGTGGCAATCTTCATTTTCAAATCTTCGACTTCGCGCCGAGTGCGTTTTAATTCTTCCTGAAGGCGTTCGATTGCCGTCGGCAATTGGTCGCGCTGCGTCCGCAAAACGCCGAGAGATTTTTCAATCAGTTTTTCGTCTTCACGGAAACGCTCAAAAGCGTCAAAGCCCGTAATTGCGCGGATTCGACGCACGCCCGACGCAATGGCTTCGTCCGCGACGATTTTAAACGAGCCGATGTCGCCGGTCGCGCGAACGTGAGTTCCGCCGCATAATTCTTTGGAAAAAGTGCCTTCGCCAACCCGCAAAACGCGCACGGTCGAGCCGTATTTTTCCCCGAACAAAGCCATCGCTCCCGTCTGCATCGCTTCTTCGATTGACATCAAATCGGTATTCACCGCGTCGTTTTTCAAAATTTCGCGGTTAACAATTGTTTCGATTTCCTTGATTTCGCTTTCGGTCAACGCTTGATAATGCGTGAAATCAAAACGCAGATAATTCGGCGCGACAACCGAACCGGCTTGTTTGACGTGCGTTCCCAAAACCTCGCGCAAAGCGGCGTGAACCAAATGCGTCGCCGTGTGATTGCGTCTCGTCGCATCGCGTTTTTCCGCGTCAACCTGCGCTGTTACGGTGTCGCCGACTCGCACCGAGCCGCGCTCGACTTTTGATTTGTGCAAAATAATTCCGCCCATCGGCGCGAAACAATCGAAAACTTTGGCGTGCGCGTTTTGATGGAACAAAATTCCCGTGTCGCCGACCTGCCCGCCCGATTCGGCGTAAAAAGGCGTTTCGTTCAAAACAATCAAACCTTCATCGCCTTCGTTCAAAACTTCAACCCGCTCATCGTCTTTAATCAAAGCAACAATTTTGGCATTTTCAATAGCCGTAACTTCATAACCGCGAAATTCGCTTGAATCAATCGTTTCGGCAAGTCCGGCGTAAAGTGGGTTGATTTTTTCTTTCTGCTGAGTTTTGCCAATTCCACTACGATTTTGAAGGTCTTTTAAAGTTTGATCAAATATCTCATCAAACAAAAACTCACCTTGCTTCCAATATCCCTTTTCTTCTAAAACAACACGAATAAGGTCTTTTGGAACACCATAAGTATCATAAACTTGAACAATCTTTTCAAAAAAATCGATGTCCTTTAATTCTTCTAGAAAATGATCGGCATTAAATTGTTGCTCTTTTTCTGACAATGTTTTGCTAAATTCTTGTCCGAAATTTTCGCCTTCTTTTAACTTTTCGGCAGTTTCATTTGAGGCATCAAAATACCGTTCTATTGAGTTGAAAGACAAAACCTCTTCTAGTTTTTTCAAACCAATAGTTAAAGTTGCACCAAAGCGTTCTTCTTCAAGCCGCACCATTTTGCCGATAAAATCGCGCTGTGCTTCAAGTTCTGGATAAGCGTCTCGCATTTGCTCAATGACAAAATCGCAGACTTGATTAAAAAATAAACCTGAAAATCCGAGATGTTCGCGCCCGTGATAAATGGCGCGGCGCATAATTTTCCGCAAAACATAGTTGCGCCCTTCGTTGCCGGGCAAAATTCCGTCGGCGATGGCAAATGCGGTCGCTCGCGCGTGGTCGGCAACGACGCGCATTGCAAAACCTTCCGTGTTTTCGTATTCGTAAGTTTTGCCCGCCAGACCAGCCGTGTATTGGATAATCGGCAAAATCAAATCGGTGTCGTAATTGGTCGAAACGCCCTGCAAAATCGCCGCCGTTCTTTCCAAACCCATTCCCGTGTCAACCGAAGGCGCGGGCAACGGCGTTAGATCGAATTGCGTGAATTTGCCGTTTGCATCTTTTTCGCCGACGCCCGCGCGGTTGAACTGCATAAACACGAGATTCCAGAATTCCATCGTCGTGTCGCCTTCGCCGTTGACCCATTTCGGATGATTTTTTTCCGGGTTTTCGGGTTCGTCGCCCATATAATAATGGATTTCCGAACACGGTCCGCAAGGTCCTTCGTCGCCCATTTGCCAGAAATTGTCTTTGCGCCCGAAGCCCAGAATGCGTTCGGGTTTTGCGCCGACTTCTTCCCACAGACGGCGCGCTTCGTCGTCTGCCGGAACTTCATCGTCGCCTTCAAAAATCGAAAACCAGAGACGCGCGGGTTCTAATTTCAATTCGTTGACGAGAAAATTCCACGCAAAATGAATCGCGTCGCGTTTGAAATAATCGCCGAACGAGAAATTTCCCAACATTTCAAAAAACGTGTGATGTCTGGCGGTTTTCCCTACTTCGTCCAAATCGTTATGCTTGCCGCCGGCGCGAATGCATTTTTGGCTCGATGTGGCGCGCGTGTAATCGCGTTTTTCGTTGCCGAGGAAAACGTCTTTGAATTGATTCATTCCCGCGTTTGTAAATAGCAAAGTCGGGTCGTTTGCCGGTAAGAGCGGCGCGGAATGGACGATTTTGTGTCCGTTGCGCTCAAAATATTCTAAAAATTTGCGTCTGATTTCGTGTCCGTTCATCTATGGTTAAAATCACTGAATCACACCGATTATCAAAGGGCTGCTTTGATTAGTTTTTTGAAACACTTCATTTACTCGATGGTACTCGGTGTGAGCAAGTGATAGATACATTTTTAGATACATACTAAAAAAAAGCAAAAGGAGGCTGATTTCTCGCTTTTTTAGTTTTGCTGTATAGTGCCGCGCATGGCGTTAATAAGCTGTCCGAATTGCGGAAAAGAAATTTCAAAAACAGCAAAAGCATATTCGAATTGTATTCTGTTTATTGCTTTGTTGCTCTGCGGCAGCTTTGTCCATGCACAAGACAATTCGCTGTTTCTCAAACGCGAAGTCAAACTCGAAGCGGAAACTTACGGTTATCGCGTTTATCTGCCGAAAGACCGTAATCCGAAAAAGAAACTGCCCGTTATGCTCTATCTGCATAACAACGGAGCGAACGGGACGGACAACGAAAAACAAATCAATAATTTTGATAAGTTTATCAATCTTCAGCCTAAATTATTTAATTTTATCATCGTCTTTCCGCAAGCCCGTCCTAATTCTTTTTGGATAGGCAAGCAAATCGAACAAGCCGTCAAAGCTCTCGACCAGACGATTGCAGAATTTAACGCCGATGCGCAAAGGATATATCTGGCGGGACATTCGCTTGGCGGTTACGGAACCTGGACATCTGCTGTTTTGCATCCTCAAAAGTTTGCCGCGCTCGTTCCGGTCGCTGGCGGAATCGTGCCTCCATTTGAATTGCCGCCGATGGCAAAACTGCTTTTTCCCAAACAGATAGCTGACATTTTGAATGCGCCGAATCCGTATGACGAACTTGCCAAAAAGATTGGTGTCACTCCGGTATGGGTCTTTCACGGCGCAGATGATGAATCTATTTCTGTCAAAGAATCGAGAAATATAGTTGCGGCTTTGAAGCGGAATGGCAATAAAAACGTCAATTATACGGAGTATCCAAAGACCGACCATAATGATGCTTTGCTAAAAGCTTTTTCAGATCCTAATCTTTATAAATGGCTCGGCAAACAAAAGCTAAAGAAGTAAAGGCGTATCGAACAAGTTATTGAACGTGCGGCGCAAATAGCTGGTCTTATTTAGCTTGTGCGTTAAATTCTGCGTTGCTTATTGCCGGTTTACTCCGCGCGAATTCAGTCGTTCAACGCTTTCGCATTAAACAAAAGCGAATATGTTTAAGGCACTTTATTTTAGTAATGCGCGTTAAATCATATTTCGTCAGTGGCTTTTTTTTGCTGCCTCAATCGTAGATTCGTTAACAAAAAACGATTCCCTCACGTCTTAGCAGATAGGTTGAAACGAATTTCGGTATTATTCGTTACAGCGTATTATTTCTCTTAAATTCAATCAATGGAAATACTGTTTTAGCGGAGTAATTATGAGCTTTTCCATTAAAATTATTTCCTTTGCCGGCGCAATAAAAAGGAGTGTTTAAAACTATATGAAAAAAATCGGACTCTTTATTATTCTATTTTTTTCAATTCAAGCAGCCGTTTTAGGGCAGGAAATTTTCCTTACTGAAAATCAAACCGCCGTCAAAATCAACGAGTATTTCTCGGAACTCGCAAAACAGGAAAAATTTAACGGAAACGTTCTGGTAGCACTCGGAGATAAAATCGTTTTGAAGAAAAGCTACAACATTCCCGCCAATATTGCCGGTCTAAAAACTTCTCTGGACAAGCAATTAATGATTGCATCGGTCGCCAAACTTTTCGTCAAATTCGCTTTCTTGAAATTGGAGGAACAGGGCAAGATAAAACTTGACGATACGCTGAATAAATTCCTTCCCGATTTTCCGAACGGCGATAAAATAACCATCCGCCATCTGGTAAATCATAAATCTGGACTGCCCAGAGAGTTGACCGACAGAGAAAAATTAAAAGACGTAACGCTCGAAAAAATAGTCGAACTGGCAAAAAAAGAAAAGCTTCAACTTGAGCCGGGAGCCGACACGCTTTATTCAAACATCGGCTATCAAATGCTTCTTTATATTCTTTCAAAAGCAGCGCCAGGCGGTTATGAAAATTTTATGAAGAAAAATCTGCTCAAACCTTTTGCGATGTCGAATACTTACGAATACAACTATAAAAATCCGAAAAATTTCTCGTCAGGTTTCGGGTTTGAGAACAAAAAGATTATGTCTGCCGACGCAAGCGAGCTGAAAAAATTTGAATCCGGGCGCTATTATTCGACGATTGACGATATGTATAAATTTAGTCGCGGTATTTTCGATCCGCGCCTGACATCAAAATCAACGTCCGAGCAAATGCTCAATGATAAGGGAGAAGTAACACACGCCGGAGCGATAGACGGCTACAAATCGTATTTTTACAAAAACACGAAAACGGGTTTGACGTATATTTTTTTGAGCAATTACAGCCAGATTCCTTTCGTTCAAATGACCACAGACATTCCCGATATTGTTGCGGGCAAGCCTTACAAAATTCCAACAAAAGTTAATAAAATCGCCGCGGAATTGAATGAAGACATTCTCAAAAGATACGTCGGACGGTACGTTCTCAAGATTGACGAGAAGCAGAAATTCGAGTTGAAATTGGAAAACGGCAAATTGTATTTCACACAAGACGACGGCACGAAAACCGAATTGTTTCCCGAAAGCGAAACCGTATTTTTCACCGACCCGCAGACGGATGATATTTTCGAGTTTGTCCTGGACGAAAAAACCAGGACATACAAAATGTTTCTAACCACCGAAGGCATACGCTTGGAGACGATAAAATCGAATTAGATGTTCTGAATCCTTGAGGTAGATTCGGCGCACTCAGAAAGCGAGATTGATAACACTGCAAATCGGGCGTGTGATAGCTCGCGATGCGTCATAATCAGTAGTTATGCTGCTCTCTTGTATATCAGCGCGGATTGACTAAAATTCAAATATTATGATTCCTCCTTTGTACGGCAACAAATTTATCAATCTTCTTGTTCTAATTGTTTGCTGTGGCTTTTTCATTCAAACAGAGGCGCAGCAATCGCGGAAAATGCCCGTCGGTTCGGAAGTTCGTTTCGATTCCGGCAATTCGGCTCGTAACATTCCGTTTGAGCTGCACAATAATCATATCTATCTTCAAGTCAAAGCCAACAATTCCGAACCGCTCTCATTTATTTTGGACACAGGAGCTTCATCTGTTATTAGCCGCAAACGAGCGGCATCTTTGGGTTTAAAGTTTAGCGGTAAAGAGCAGGGCTTCGGCGTAGGCGAAAATGCGGTAGAGGCTTCCTTCGTTGAAGGAGTTTTATTGGATTTTTCCGGCGCGACTCTTTCCAGACAAAAAATTGCCGTTGTCGCTTTAGAAGATTTGCAAAAATCTTTAGGACGACAAGTTGACGGTATTCTCGGTGATAGTTTTCTTCGCCGTTTCGTCGTCGAGATTGATTATGTCTCTAAAACTATCAATCTTTATTCTCCCAAAAGTTACAGCTACAGAGGCAAAGGCGAGCGCGTTCCGCTTATCGCAGATGCCGACAGCGGACTTATCTTCGCCCGCGCCACGCTCAAACTGGCAAACCGTGCGCCGATCAAAGGCTTGTTTGAGATTGATAGCGGGGGTGGGCACGCTCTTATTCTGAACAGTCCATTTGTTGAGCGAAATAATCTTTTGACCGCCGCTCAAAAAGCAAATGTCGTTTTATTGGGTGGTATTGCCGGTTCGTCGCGTGCCGTCGCGGGAACAGTAGAAAATTTGCAACTCGGACGCAGCGGAGTCGAAAACGTGAGCGCATTTTTCTCTCAGGCGACGGACGGAATGCTGGCTAATGAAGAATTCGACGGCAACATCGGGAACGATATCTTGCGCCGCTTCAAAGTTGTATTTGATTATTCACGTCGTTTGATGATTCTGGAATCCGCTAAATAGACACCCCAATAAATCATTGGATACGAGGCGCACCACTTACTTTGATTAATCCTCCCGATTGACGCTCTTTTCATTTTTGAGATAGAATCCGGCGCGTTATAAGATTAATAAGCTGTAACCCGATAACACTCCTGCGTTGAGTTTGATACAGCAAGTTTGCGGGCGTTTAATCATTGTGGGGCGCTATCTATATCGAAAGGAGACGAATCTATGAATAACATCAGATTTACTGTATTGCCGCTCATATTGTTGTGTTTCTTAAGCATCGCTTTTGGTCAAGAAATCTCTCAACGTCGAACTCCTGCCGATAGCTCTGCAAACGATATTCGGCAAATTGATTTTAAGAATTTCACATTCACAAGACAGAAAGGCGAGGAAGCGATACAGTTTCGTGATGGCAAGTATGTCGGCGATAACAATCACAAATACGATCTGATGAGAATCGCTTACGGTGACCTGACGGGCGACGGAAATGAGGAAGCTGTTGTTCTCTTAAGAGGACGGAATACTCCCGCTAGCCGTATTCTTGACGAGGTATTTATTTACAGTCTGAAAAATAAGAGAGCCGCCTTGCTTACAAATTTTGAAGGCAGGAAACGCGGCGATTACATTCTTAGTATAGGAAGTCTTGGGAGCAATTTCAGAGTTGAAAATAATGTTCTCATTATTGACCAGGCTGTTGCCCTTGAAGACGACAATGATTACATTCCGACACGATTTTACACAATCAAATATCGCTTGAACGGCAAGAAGATGATAGAGGTTGAGAGAACAGAACTAAAGTCAATTCCTGAAAATATGAGAGAGATCGGTTAAAAGCATAAAGTAGAGACGGTTGTTTATATTAAAGTCTTGCCCGACAAATCATCAATCGCGAGGCGCAATCAGCCGCTTTATTAAACTTTAAGAAGCCTGCGCCCGCGTCAACTCAAACGTTATTCCGCTTTGTCAAACTTGTCTAACTATGGAGGTAAGATGAAGAAGAAGCTTTTAGGGATTTTAGGATTTGTTCTGGCGTATGTTCTTATCGGCGCTCTGCTCGACAAGGTTATCTTCCCGGAAGCAGAACCCGGCGCGGATTATTATCCGCGCGAAGGTCAGGTGTTTATCAGCAAGAGCGAAGGTTTCCATCAGACTATTCTTAAACGCGAGAACGGTCTTGTTTGGATGGAACTAATGCTGGAGCCTTATGCGCCGGGACCGCCGGAGCATATCCATACCTATCTTCCCGAAAATTTCATAGTCACCGAAGGAACATTGAGCCTTCTCGTCAATGGCGAAAAGAAACTCCTGCGCCCGGGGGATTCACTGCTGGTAAATCCCGGAACTCCCCACAAGCCTTTCAATGAGACGGATTCCCGCGTGATCGTCAAACCTCCTCTAACGCCTGAATACGCGCTGCCCGAACAGTTCACAGTCTTTCTGACGCAGGCTTACGGTTTCTTCGACGAATCGGAGTCCAACAGCCAACCGCCGAAGGTTTTGCTGCAGATGTCACGTTTCAGCCCCAAGTACGAACTCTGGCTCGCCAGCCCGCCCGTTCCTCTACAGAGGGCTGTATTCTTTGTAATTAGTCCAACGGCACGTCTGCTTGGCTATCGTACTCATTATGAAAAATATAAGCCCGGAAACTAGCCGGCTAATTTCATAAATAGGTTGTATGTTTTGCTACCGCGAAAACAGCTTTTCCGAGTAATTTGTTTTTATGTTTAATAAAGTCTTGATTCTGTCGGCTACAGTCGGCAACGGACATACCAGGGCGGCACAATCGCTGGAGAAGGCGTTTCGACTAAAGAAATTTGCGCGCGAAATTCGCCACGAAGACGTTTTAAATTTCACTAATCCGATTTTCCGGCGTCTTTATTCAAACGCTTATATTGATTTGGTCAACAATGCGCCGGAAGTGTTGGGCTGGATGTACGACCAATTGGACGAACCGTGGAAAAACGAAAAACGACGCCTTTTTTTCGATAAGCTCAACACGCAGCGATTCGTCAAAATGGTACGTGCGTATCAGCCGGATTGGATCGTCTGCACGCATTTTCTTCCCGCCGAAATAATTTCGGATTTGAAAGCCAAGGGGAAACTTGATTGTCCGCAGGCGATTGTCGTCACCGATTTCGATATGCACGCAATGTGGCTGTGCCGCAATTACGAACACTATTTCGTCGCTTTGGATGAAACCAAAGAATATCTTCAAAAGCTGCATTTCGCTCCTGAAAAAATCACGGTCAGCGGTATTCCGATTGACCCGGTATTCGCTGAGAAGAAAGATAAAACCGCAATGCGCGAAAAATTCGGGCTGGATAAAAACACGCCGACGATTATTTTATCCGCGGGCGGTTTTGGCGTCGGGCGCATTGAAATTTTGCTGAAATCTTTGGAGACAATCGAACAGCCCGTTCAAGTTCTGGCGATGTCCGGTCGCAATGAGGAATTGAAAAAAAAGCTCGCGGAATACCCCGCCAAAGAAACCTTCAGGTCATCCCCGTCGGATATACAACCGAAATGGACGAATATATGAGCGCCTCGGATTTAGTGGTCGGAAAGCCCGGCGGTTTAACTACCTGCGAAGCGTTAGCCAAAGGTCTGGTCTTTGTTGTGGTCAATCCGATTCCCGGACAGGAGGAGCGAAATTCGGATCACTTGCTGGAAAATTGGGCGGCTATACGCTGCAATAATCCCGCAACAATCGGGTACAAAATCGAAAGGCTTTTGAATGACTCCAAAAAGATGAATTTAATGCGCGAAAACGCGCTTCGAATGGCGCACCCAAACGCCGCTTTTGAGATTGCCGATAAATTGCTGGAAATTTCCGCTTAAAGTTTTCTCTCTATTAACCAATCGGTTTGCAGATTGAAGCAACTTGAAAGCAGTGGTAACAGATGGGCTATTATTTCTATTGTCTATGCGCTGGCGCGAGCATTGAATTGTTGGGTATCGCCGTCGGATTCAGACAGCGGTGTATTTCACGTCTTTCGCGCTTCCGACGTGAACCGCAAACCACCACACATCGTTTTTCTCGATCCCCGTCAAGAGCCATCTGACCTCAATCGCTCCGGCATAAAATCGCGCTCGCTTCACATAGGTTTCGGCTTCAGGGTAAATTTTGTAAAAACGGCTCATCAATGACTCGCCGTAATTGTAAATAATTACACCGAAATCAATCGCCGGGTCGCCCAATCCGGCGCAGCCGAAATCAATTATGCCGCTGATTCGTTTCTTCTGCCCGTCAAAAATAATGTGATACGGCGGAATATCGGTATCAACCATTTTAAGCTCATACTCGAAATTGCTCCTCTCCGACAAATGAGATTCAAAATGCTCGGTCGCCCAATCGCGGACGTGCGGCATCAAAAAGGGAAAAACTTTTTCTCGGATTCGCTCGTAAGCGTTCACCCAACCGTCATATTTCATCAGCGCGTCCGCCTTCGGCAGCTCGAAACCCGAAACTTCATCAACCGGAACGTTATGTAATTCTTTGAAGAATTGAGCAAGCTGGTCGGCGACGGCTTGCCGATCATCTTCCGACAGTCGCATCAAAACGTCTCGTCGCAGAGTTTCTCCGCGAATCAAACAATAAGCTAAAGCATCTGCACTTTGATAAAAAGGCTTTGGAATCGGCAGCGTAATGTATTTGCTCAAAAAATTGAGAAGATTTGCTTCCTCTCGCGGGTCTTTGTAACCGAAATCACGTTTCACGAAGCGAAACACAAATTCATCATTAACAATCACAACATCATTCAACAATCCTGCGTTGTTGAGACTGACATTTTCAATCACAAGTTCCGGGCAAATTTCGCGGATACGTTTCTCGTAAGATTCGGGTTCATTCATACCTTTAATTTGATTTTCTGCAAACCACAAAGCAAGATGTCGAACGATTGAGATGACGTGGGGCAAAACACCGAGCAACTTGGCAAATGAAACAACGTCCGTGTTTTGCCCTCACGTCCATTGACTTGTTGGGCGGCGCGTTATTTGAAAACACGCCGCTTTTGCTTCGCGTTTCTAAACATTAGTAAAAAACGATACTGAAAGGACGTTACGTGGCTTCAATTACATAAACGTGGTCAGGATGGGTATAGCCCTTGAACATGACATCCTTTTCGTACCGCATACCAAGTTTTTCAGCTATCCGAACAGATGCCGTATTAGCCGGATCAATCATGGCAATTAATCGCTTGATGCCGAGCGTGCCAAAGGCAAAGTCGCGCACGGCACTTGCAGCTTCGGTGGCATATCCCTGTCCCCAGCTTGATCGCGCCAAGCGATAACCAATCTCAATTTCCGGCTGCCCGCTCACATCCGGGAAGAAGAATAAGCCGCAATATCCGATAACGCCTTTCTCTCGCCGCTCAACGACAGCATAGGGTCCAAAACCCCATGTTGCATAATAGTGTTCCAAACAAGTTCGCAGCCAGGAACGCACCCATTCTTCCGTCTGCACGCCATCGCCAAAGCGCATCACGTCCGCATCGCCAAAGACACTATACATTGGCTTGCTATCCAGAATATGAAAGTGTCTTAAAAATAATCGTTCTGTTTCCAGCACTAACATATATGTTGTTTATGGTTAGCCGCCCAACGATTGAGATGACGTGGGCGGAAACCGCTAGCGACAACATAAAAAGTAACGGACGACGTTCCAAACAAAGTCGCTGTTTCCGCCTCGCGTCCATTGATTTGTTGTGCGTGTCTGACAATAACAAAAGTCAAGCTGACCGTTTAGGCAACGGCAAACGAGCGCGGTTTCTTCCGCAAGCGAATTGAAGTTTCGCCTTTGCGGACAACGTCAAACCCGCTTTCGGAAGCGGCGGTCTCAATGTGTTTTGCGGTCGCGCCGGAAGGGAGATTTCCTTCCTCATCGACGACGTTAAAATAAACGTTGAACTCGTTGCCTTTGCCTTGTAAATAGTCGCTCAAAAAGTTAATGATGTCGTTTTCATGCATAGTCTTTCAAATAAACCTCAATTCTTTATCTTGTAGATGTGAATAAGCACATCGTTTTAATTTAACAAGAAACGCACAACTTTGTATTATACGGAATTAAATTCCGCATAAAAATTTATACGGAATTTCTAAAAGATTCTTTTTCAGCAATTTCTTGTAAATTTACCGGACAAAAGCGGAATTTTAACCCGTCACTTGGGTTCGTTCAGATAAACCGCATTCAAAACGCGCCCGCGTTCGTGATCCGAAGTAATTGTTTTAACGGCATTGAGAAGCGCGCTGCGAACGCCCTCGTCCTGCGCTTTAGCGTTGGCTACCTGAATAAGAACGTTTGCCTTTTCGTAATCTGAATTTATTTTCGCGGCGGAGGCGAGAGTTTGTAGCAGAATGTCTTTGTTCGCGGCATTTGCTTTTAAGACGGCTTTTAGTACGCGCCCTCGTTCGTAGTCGCTCTTAATAGTTCCGGTTGCCGCAAAGTACGCATCCAGTGTCTTGCGATTGATCGGAGACGTGCTTACGGTGTTAATAAGAAGAGTCGCCTTCTCGTAATCAGAAGAAATCCCCGTCTCCGTCTGCTTTAGAACCTCATTCAAAGCGTTCGCATCAAGATTCCCGCTTTTAACCGCCTCTTCCAAATAAACTCGTTTAGTGTAATCGCCCGTTAGGCGCGGGATTTCATTGAGCAGAGCGGCGGCTCCGCGTTCTCGAATAATTTGTTTGGCTCTGGATTTGGCATCAAAGCCTTTTCCAACAGCCTCAGCCATTATTTTCGCCAGCCAGTCCTGTCCTTCGGCATCAAATGAGCGCTCCTGCCCGTTTACCATATAAGTCCTGACAAGCTGCCCGTTTGCCCCAGCCGCAATTTTCAATTGACGCTTAAAGCCGCCTCGACGTTCAATGACTTCCAGAGAGCCGTCGCCGTTAATGCTCGAAACGTCCGTATAATTATCATTGAATCGGACATCATTTCGCATCGTCACGCTCAATTCCGTTGATCCGTCCGAATGATTCCAACGGCTTGTGCTGTTGCGCTCCGTTTGAGCGGTCGCCGTTAAAGTAAAAGAAAAGAGAAGAAAAATCAGGCAGGTAAGACTTTTAATCATTATGTAACTCCTTATTGTTGCGGTTTTAGTTGCCATATTGTTTTAACGCATTTGACTGTGATGTCAAGCCGGTAAGCGCCAAATTTCCCGAACCCGTCCATAAAAGGCTCAAAGCATCAAATTAAACCGATTTTTTGAATTGTTTCGAGCCGAAACTCAGATAAGTCCGGCTTCTCAAAAGCAGACCGTGTAAATGAATGATAGATAAATTTTTAGATACAGATACGAAAAAAGCAAAGACGGCTTTTATTCCGCGTTAAATTCGGCAAAATTTAACCGACGCGATAAAAGCCGTCTTTCCCTAAAACAGACTGAATTCAATGGCTGTTAATTTGTCATTTTCGACGCATCGAGAATGTAGCCTCCGTATATTTGTTTTCTGAGTTGTTCGGAAAGCTCGACATCCAGCTTCTTGAGAATACTAAAATGCTTTAGAGCTTCCTCGCGATTATTCATCGCCAGAAAACTGACGGCGAGATTAAATTGCGCGTAGCTCCAATCGGGACGAAGTCTGGCTGCCTCTAAATAGCTTTTGTGCGCCTGCTTTTTCCTGCCTGACTTGGCAAGCACGACTCCGAGATTACTGTGAGCATCGGCTAATGTGGGCTTCAATTTAATGGCGCGCCTCAGGGTTTCGAGAGCCTCCTGGCTGCGCCCGGCGACGATTAGGACAACTCCCTTGTCGTTATGAAGCTCAGCCAAATCGGGTTTCAGCTTAATTGCAGCATCTAATGTTTCAAGCGATTGCTCGTAATTTTTAATTTGGTAAAGCGCCATTCCTAATTGTCTCAGCACCCTGTAATCGTGCGCCTCGAACTGGATGGAACGGCGAAAAGCCGAAACGCATTCTTCGTAACGACCAGCCTTGTAAAGCGTGTTGCCTAATCCGGCGTATGCATTAGCAAAATCAGGTTTGTTTTCGATTATATGATTAAATTCCTGCACCGCGTCATCATAACGCCCCGCATAATTAAGAGCCATTGCCAGGTTGAAATTAATCGGAGCTGATTTCGGCGCCATTGAGACAGCTTTTTGGAACATTTCGATGGCTTCGCTGTAATGTTTTTCGAGAGCTAATTTGACGCCCCGATTATTAAAGTCAACAGCTTTAACATCACCGATTGACGAAGCGCCGCCGGTTTCGGGAGGAAGCCAGGTGAATTGGTTTTCCGAATTGACATTCGGATTTCGCTTATTTTCTTCATACGAGTGAAGGGACGAAGGATTTCGCTTGTTTTCTTCTTGCGCGTAAGCGGTTGAAACGAGTGTGACGATAAATAGAACGAGCAGGATTGTTTTCATGATTTTTTCCTTATTGCAGCAGTAGCTAACATTCTCGTTTGCTATAAAAGCCTTTTACGTTAAAGACTAAAACCAGATTGTGACGAGTCGTTTCAAACCGGCTATGAAAGCATTCTTTTAGGATTGAGCGGTAGGCAAATGCGGGTTGAAAATGAAAGTTGAAAAATGCTATTACGAAGCGGCGGGAACGATAATCGCTAAAAGACTGATCGGATAGTTTTCCGATTTTTAAAATTTAGGTTTTAAACCCCGAATAAAATTGATAAAAAGGAAATTAAATTTATGCGTTTTATAAAATTGCTTCTTTTTGTTTTTATCTGCACCGTTTCGATTGCCGCCGCAAATGCGCAGACGGCAAAATGTCTAAATTACGAACCTGAAAAAGTCAGCCTGCGCGGTCAGCTTTTGCGAAAAAGCGTTGTTAACGCCTCGAATCAAAAAGAAACAATTTGGACGCTCAAGCTGGATGCGCCGATTTGCGTCAAAGCCGATGCGGGAAACGAATTTAACGTCGCGGTCAAGCGTCTGACTGATGTTCAGCTTGTTCTTTCAACCGAACAGTTCAAAAAATATCGCGCGAATTTAAACAAAAAAATCGAAGCCGGCGGCACGCTTTTCGGCGCGCACACGCAGCATCATTTTACGAATGTTTTAATGATTGTCGAAGAAATTAAAGCGAGATGACAATGACGAAATTTCTTTTGGCGTTTATAACTTTGTGTCTATTTTCCGTTTTCGCAAATGCTCAACGCGAAATTGATGTTTCCGCAATCCGCAGCGATGTTGAAAGCATCAACAAAAACTCGGCGAAGCTCAAACAAGCTACTGTTAAATTAGACGGAATTTCAACCGAAGGAGCCGAGCTGACGGTTTTTCGAGAAAAGAATCAAATCAAAAAAATCAGCGCCCAAATCTACGGCGAAATGGGTTATTCGATAATCGAGCTTTTCTACAAAGACGAAAAGCCGATTTTCATTTACGAGCGCGAATTTCGTTATGAAAAGCCGTTCGGGAAAGTCCTGAAAATCGTCCCGACGCGGTTTTATTTCGCCAATGAAAAGCTCGTCAAAATGCTTTTCGCGAAAAGAGAGATTTTTGCCCGGGACAAAGAGTACAACGAAATGCGCGACCGAATGATTTCGCTCTCGAAAACAATTTTCGATGCCGCGAAAGATAAATCGAAATAAATTAAACGCCGCCCAAAACCTTATCAGGATTCTTTTTTGATTAAATTTAAAGCGGTTTCCAAAATCGCGTCTCTGCCGCTCACATAATCGGCAACTTGTCTCGTTACCGGCAAATCCGGCACAACTCCCCTGGCGTCTTTACAACCGGCGGGCGGCATCCAGTTTCTGACGGAAAGAGATGTCCGTAGTCTGGAATTCGGCAGATTAAAAAAGTAAATTTCGCCGAAATTGCAGACAGGCGCTTTGGTTTCCTCGCCGATAATCTTTGCAAGCCCGTTATCTTTTATCACCGCCAAAAACATTTGAGCGCTGGAAAATGTTTCCTTTGAACCGAGAACAAACACCTTCCCGTCGAATCGAAGCGGATTACTGCCGGGATTGACCGTCGGCGGCTGAGTCGAGATAAATTCGCCCGGACGCAACGCCATATAATTATCCGGCACGGGTAAATTTTTGCTCTTGAGAAATTCGACATACTGATCGCTCCGTTTCCACTTCATCGAATAATGTCTGTACGGCTTTGCGTTGAACATATTAATCAGCGCGTCTCCGAGCGCCGAATTGCCGCCCCGGTTGTTTCTGACATCAATAATCAAAGTCTTCGCTCCGGCTGATTTAATCTGTGTAAACGCATCCTTCAGAATTGATTTATATTTTTCCAAATCGTAATCAAAAGTTGTCGAATTAAGATATGCCACACCATTTCCGAGCAGCTTTAGCTCAAGCGGAGATTCGTTTGTTTGCGGTGTCGGGGAATTTGCCGCCCTCAAAGCATTTTCTCTTTGAATTATTTCCGGCAAATGAATGCCTTTTATCCGAGCCTTTTTGCCGTCCGAGAAAGAAACGGCAAATTCATCCGGTCGCCCGAAAACTTCGGCAGCGCCGACCCAGAGCCAGAGCGCGGCGCTTTCGACTCTTTCCCGTTCAATACCGAAGAGATGCTCGCTGAGCTTCTGGATAATCTCGTCGCTCTTGAAGCCGTTGATGCTGGTAATAACAGCTCCCTTTTCAATCTTTTCATCGGCAAACGACTTTTCAACCACAATTTTGCCATCAACATACACCGTGCGAATCGGAAAATATTTCGTCGCATCTTTTTCCGCTTTAATAAAAAAGCGCGGTTCAACCACATAACTATGAGAATCCTGAACGGCGCTGACGAGCGGCGTAAAAAGCAGCCAGAATTCCTTTTGAGTCATCGCTCCGTGCTCGCGGATACGAGATTTTATTTGGTTTGCGCGCGCCTGAAATTCTTTGGCTGAAATATGAGCGTAAGGATTAACGTGTGACTCTTCCAGATTTTTGATGTAGAAATCCACATCTTCAATTAGCTGTTCGGGCGTAAACCGCTGATTAACATCAACGGCTGACTGACCGAATGCCGGGCAGGTAAATAAAATGATTAAGAATAAAAGAGTTTTGGTTTGAATGACCTGAAAAGTTAATTGTGTCCAAATCCGCATTTAAGTTAAAGCCCCTTTTTTTTAACGTATAATCCGAGATTCTGTTTATTTAACGGAAGATTTCCTAACACTTTACGGCAAAAATCAAACAAAAGTTCACTCAATTGATTTCGTTTTCAAACGAATTTTTGGCAATCCGCACGTTTAATTGCAGATTAAATTGGAGAGTTAAAAATGGATTGGAAATGCGTTTGCCGTAATTGGTTTCACTCATTAACGCGGGAAAAAGAAAAGCCGCCGCGTAAATCCAAATCCAAAGCCTGTTCCTGACCCAAAATCGGCATACCTTTGAAATGCTGCTTATAGCCGACGGCGCGAAAGCCGATGTCGCCCTGATTTGTTTTAATAATCCATTTCCATTCGGTTTTACGATTTATCAGTTCCGAATTTTTAGATTTTCGATGTGCGCTGCGTTCAATATTTATAATTTCGATTTCCTGATTCGGCTCAAGCTCAATTCTAAGATCGCCGACGTTTTCAAAAACGAGCGTCGCCGCTGCGACCAGAAACCTTTGCGAATCTGCATTTTCTGGTTGATAAATTCGTTGAAGAATATAATCAATATCAAGCAGAAATTCCGTTCGTTTGGGGAGAAATGCAAATGCATAAACTCTCGCTTCACGCCAATTCATTTGTTCAAAATCACTTTCCGTCCAAACAAATTTTTGCAGATTTAAAATTTCACTCATTTTCGTCAAAATCCTCGCGAGCAATTTCGCGCATTTTATCGCTGATCAGCCCGTAAGAAAAGCCCTGCCGCATCAGATAATCGTAAAACTTTTTCGTCTCGTCGCGATTCTCAGGCAAGCCTTTTAAGCGAATGCGTTTTTTAATCGCTTCTTCGACCAAATCGGCTTCGGGCGTCTCTTCGTAAACTTGTTCGAGCGCATGTTCGACGGTTTCTTTATCGAGCTGTTTTTGCTGAAGAGATTGCTGGAGTTTGCGTTTTCCGACCGGCTTTTGCCGGAGCTTTGAAGCGGCGAAATCGTGAGCGAATTGTTCGTCGTTGACGAATTTATATTCTTCTAATTTTTGCAAAACCGTTTCGACGATTTCGGCATTCGTCCAGTTTTTTTCCAACAGGCGCTCGCGCAATTCGCCGATTGAGCGCGGTTTAGCGGCTAGAAGCCGGACGGCGCGCTCCATCGTCCGCTTGCGCGCTTTTTCCACGTCTTTGATTTCAACCGGCTCGTCGGATTCGGTTTTCGGACTCCACTTCTTTCTAAACATCTATAAATTTTAACTCTTTCGCAATTAAAATCTAAACGTGCGTTTCGCACAAAATATTTTGGCGTCGTCAAGTTAAAATATTCACAATATGATTGCTGAACAGATAAAAATGCACGAGAATTTCGGCTCGCAGTTTTTAAACCATCCGCGCAATGTTTTGGTTTATTTGCCGCCCGGTTACGGCGTAAACCCGGAAGAGCGTTATCCGGTTTTGTATATGCACGACGGGCAAAATCTGATGAATCCTGAAGACGCTTTTGGCGGCGTCGCCTGGGGCGCGGACGAAACGGCGCAAAAATTGATTTTGACGGGCGAAATCTCGCCGCTGATTATTGTCGGAATTTATAATACGGGCGGAAAACGGATTGACGAGTACACGCCCGTCAAAGCCGAACGCGGCAGAATGAAAGGACACGGCGGACAGGCGGATCAATACGGGCGAATGATTATCGAAGAATTAAAGCCATTTATTGATAAAACATATCTGACCCGCACCGAACGCGAATTTACCGGTCTCGGCGGTTCGAGCCTCGGCGGTCTGGTTTCGCTTCACCTCGGTTTTAAACGACCGGACGTTTTCTCGCGCGTGGCGGCAATCTCGCCCGCCATCTGGTGGGCGAACAATCAAATTATCCGCGAAGCTGCGAAGCTGACCGAGCGAATTCCTTTGCGAATCTGGCTCGACATCGGCAAAAAAGAAGGCGGGCAAATCAAACATCAAGTCCGCGCTTTAAAAGAAATGCTGCTCGCGCAGGGCTGGCAATTGGGCGCTGATTTCGCTTATCAGGAAATTCCCGAAGCGCGCCACAACGAACAGGCTTGGGCAGCGCGTTTCGGCGATGTTTTAAAATTTTTGTATCCGAAATTATGACAGAAGCCCGCGCGTCAGCAAGGGCGGATTTTTCAGTTCGTTATTCACCGTCCCTTACAGTCGGGTTTCTGTGTTAAGGAAGCGCGCGTGAGAGCAATGGCGGAGGAGTTCATCATATGAACGAACAGCCCGAAAGCGGTTTTCCGCTTGCGTATTTAATTACAATTCGGACATACGGCACTTGGCTTCATGGCGATGAAAAAGGCTCGGTTGATCGGCATGGTTTTAACACTTACGGCGCGTCGCGAATGTCTCACAACGAAAAACTTAAAAACTTTATGAAGCAAGAAATGAAAGAACCGCCATTTTATTTAAATAAAGAGGAAAGAGTTTGCGTCCTTAAATCCATTAAAGAAGTTTGCGATTTTCGAGGCTACGAACTTCACGCCGTAAATATCAGAACAAATCATCTTCACGCAGTTGTTTCTGGACAGGTTCAACCCGAAAAAATTGTCAATGATTTTAAATTTTACGCTACACGAAATTTAAGATGTGCAAATTTGATTGACAAAAGTAGAACCGTTTGGGCGCGCGGCAAAAGCGGCAAATATCTTTGGAAACGAAGGCACGTTGAAATTGCGGTTGATTATGTTTTATTTGGTCAAGGGGATGAAATACCTGAATTTGATTAAGCCACTGTGCTGCATCTAACTCTGTTGAGTTTCCGCCCTTGCTTACGCGCGGGCTTCTGTTTTTTTTGATGAACGGAATTTTAATCATAGACAAACCGGAAGGCTTAACGTCGCACGATGTCGTCGGCAGAGTGCGGCGCATTTTAAAAACGCGCAGCGTCGGGCACACCGGCACGCTCGACCCGTTTGCCACCGGAGTTCTGGTCGTTTTAATCGGCAAAGCGACCAGACTCGCGCAATTTCTCGACAAATCCGAAAAAGAATATCTGGCGACAATCCAATTCGGATATTCAACCGACACGGGCGATAGGACTGGATTGCGGATTGCGGATTGCGGATTGCGGATTGAAGAAATCGCGGCGCGAATAACTGCGAGCAATGTTGAAAAAGCCTTAGTTAAGTTTCGAGGAGAAACACTGCAAACTCCGCCAATGTATTCGGCAAAAAAGGTTGGAGGGAAAAAACTTTACGAATTGGCTAGAAAAGGCGTAGAAATCGAACGCCAGCCGGTCAAAATCAAAATCTCGGAATTGGAAATTGTCGAAAATTCTGAAAATCAATCCGCAATCGGCAATCCGCAATCCGCAATTGTGAGGGTTGCGTGTTCAGCCGGAACTTACATCCGCGTTTTGGCGGAAGATATTGGAAAAGAGTTAGGAACGGGCGCGCATCTGGCTGAGCTTCGCCGGACGCGAGCCGGAAGTTTCGATTTGCGACAAGCCGTGAACCTCGAAGAGCTTGAAAAATTAGCTGTTGAGAACAAAGCCGAACAGATTTTAATTTCGCCTCATCGCGCGCTCGCGCATCTGCCGGAAATTGTCCTTTCCGATTCGGAAACCGAACAAACCAAAAACGGCAGAATGATCGCCGTCGCGCCCGAACGCGCGCCGAATCTCGCGGATAAATCTTTTGTCCGGCTCGCCGACCGATTTGAAAATCTCATTGCCGTCGGCATTTTTGACGCGGAAAAATCGGTTGTTCAGCCGCGCACGGTTTTATCAGGCTCTTAACTGCTAAAATGTGGTATTTTTACAATTGTAAAACTCCCCTCAAGCTCCAAGCATCAGAATCGAAACCGAAAGGAAAATCAATGCTCAATAAATTTTTGAAAGTAACTTTGACGTTGTGCTTTGTAATTCTCACGACATTCATCGTCTCTCCGGCGCAGGAGACCGCTCCGCCCAATTTGGAATATCAAAAGGCTTTAGAGCTAATTCAACAGAATAAATTTGTGGAAGCTCTCCCGCTGTTGGAAAAACTGGTGCCGACAAATCCGAACAGCTCCGATTTTTGGGCAAATTACAGTTTTGCTTTGTACGCACGCGCGCAAACCTTGCCGACGCCCGAAGATCGCCGCCGCACGCGATTGGCGGCAAAAAACGCCGCACAAAAGGCTTGGGATTTAGGTTCGAGAAAATCGCTCGTTCTGGAACTAATCGAAACGATTCCCGATGACGGCGGCGCGGACGACAAATTTACCGAAAACCCGAAAGTTGATGAAGCGCTGCGCGAAGGCGAAGCATATTTCGGGCGCGGCGAATACGAAAAAGCGCTTGCCGCTTACGAGCGCGCGCACAAGCTCGACCCAAAAAACTACGAAGCGATTGCGTTTGCGGGCGATACTTTTTACGCCAGAAAAAAGTTTGCCGAATCCGAAATGTGGTTTGCCAAAGCCGTTGCTTTGGAGCCTGACCGCGAGCTTGCTTTTCGCTTCTGGGGCGATGCGCTGATGGCGCAGGGAAAAGTGGAAGCGGCGCGCGATAAATATATTGACGCTCTGATTGCCGAGCCTTTTTCGCGTCTCTCGTGGGAAAAAATAAGAAACTGGGCTGAGGCGAGCGGCAACGGCTGGAATCCGACGGGCATTACCCCGCCGGGCGGCAAACCTTTCGGCGCGGTCACGTTTGACCGGACTTTGCTCAAAGCCGAAGACGGCACAATAAACTGGCAGCGTTACGATCAAATGCGCGAACAGTGGAGGCAGCAATTGTTTAAAAAAGAATTTCCCGCCGCAAAAACGTATCGCCACACCTTGCGCGAAGAAGCCGCCGCGCTGCGAATCGTCGCCGAAACGACGAAAAGCGATTTAAAAGCCGGCAAAATCAAAAAACTCGACGAAAATCTGGCAAATTTGATCAAAATCTCCGACGCCGGATTACTCGAAGCTTATGTTTTATTTCCGCGCATCAATGATGAAATTGCCGAAGATTATGAGGAATATCGGAAAAACAACCGCGACAAGCTGCGTCGCTATATCGCTGATTTTCTCATCGGCGTCAAATCATCGCTGAGCGGCAAATAAGAGGCAAAATTCTAATCTGGAAATAAAAAAGGCGTTCGGTTGAACGCCTTTTTTATTTTAAATTTCAGCCGCAATTATCTCGCAGCCGAAGCAGTTGGCGCCGGGAGAGTTTTGCGCGGCATTTTTTCGTCCATCATTGCGGTTTGATAAACGAAAGCAGCCATAATCGTCGCCGCCTGTTTCATATCGTCCGCCTGAATCCGGTCGTAAACGTCCTGATTCGAATGATGAGTGCGCGTGTCGTATTCGATTTCGTCTTGAATGAATTGGAAACCCGGCAAACCGATGGCATCAAACGCGAGATGGTCTGTGCCACCCGTGTTCGACATCGTTAAAGTCGCCGCGCCCATTTCTTTGAACGGAGCGAGCCAGGTTTCAAAAATTGGTCTCACGCTCGCATTTCCCTGCATATAAACGCCGCGAATTTTGCCGGTTCCGTTATCGAGATTAAAATACGCCGACAGGTTTTCGTATTTCGGCTTTTTCGTCAAAGCTCCCGGAGCACCTTGTCCTGCGGCGCTCTGCATTTCGCCGAAATGCTCTTTAACGTAAGCGCGCGAGCCGAGAAGCCCTTGTTCTTCGCCGCTCCAAAGGGCGACGCGAATAGTGCGGCGCGGTTTCAGACCGAGTGTTTGAATAATCCGCGCGGCTTCCATTGCCACCGCGACTCCGGCAGCGTTGTCTGTCGCGCCCGTGCCTGAATGCCACGAATCCATATGTCCGCCGAGCATTACGATTTCGTCTTTCAATTTCGGGTCTGTTCCCGGAATTTCGGCAATCGTGTTGTAGCCCATTAAATCCTGATCCTGATATTGAACGGCAAGCTCTACGGTCATTTTCGGTTTTTCGCCGTGTTTAATCATCCGCACGAGACGATTGTAATGCTCGCTCGCCATCGTAATTTGCGGAATCATTTTGCCTTCGGCTTCTTTTTGTTGAGGCGAAATTCCGCCGCGACGCTGCATCGCAGCTTGCGGGTCGGCGGGAATTTCCTGCGCGACCGCCGCGCCGGAAACGAAAATCGTGCCGCCGTCGCCTCGCGAACTGTTGTCAATCATCACGGCTGCGCCTTCCTGCACTAAAAGATTCAATCGTTTGAGCGAAAACAAACGCTGCTGCATAAAACGCTGTAGCTGTTCGGGATTTGGAGCGCCTGTACGCGCCGGTTGGGCTGGCTGCGGCGCAGCCAGCTTCGCCAAATCTTCGTCCGTATAACGCCCTCCGAGTCCTTTAAAAGCGGCTTCGAGCGGGCGGGCATCAGAGACGAGAACAATTTTGCCTCGAAGCTGTCCTTTGTATTTTTCGAGCGCTGCGTCGTCCTTAGCATCGAGATAAACCACTTCAGCCGTGACCGCACCGTTTGTTCCCGGCGACCAGGCTTTCGGATAAGCGATAACCGGAAACGCTTGCGGCTCGGCGACTTGAGCCGAAAAGCTCTTTAGCGACCAGCCGCGTCCGAACGGTCCGAAAGGTTCGAGATGCGCGTTTTGCATTCCCCATTTCGCCATCGTGTCACGCGTCCATTCGTTGGCGCGTTTCATTTGCGGCGAATTGGTCAGGCGCGGTCCGATTACGTCTGTCAAATAACTCAAAGTGTCCATCACTTTTGAGTTTTTCGTACCTTCTTCTTTGATTTTGGCGAGAACATCGTCTGGCGCGCGATAAACGGATTTTGCGGGCGCAGCGGCAGTACCTCCGCCATTATTAGTCGAGCCGGTTTGCGCGAAAATTGCGTAATTGGGCGCAGCGAGCAATGAGGAAAGCATCACTGCGGCAGCGATTTTTTGTCTTAACATTTTTAGAAGCTCCTAAATTTTATAACAGAATCGAGCTGTGTTTGGTTTAGCTTGAAAGTTGTTGAATTTATACTGCCCGCAAAGCGAAAAAGTTTCAAGTTCGCCAGGTGAAAATATAAGTCGGCGGCAGATTTCGCCAGACAAGTTTGCTGCGATGAGCTTTGCCGTATTTTTTGTTCATCATTCGGCGAAACTTTTTGGCGGGCGGCAAAGGTGTTGAGGTGGCGTATTGAATCGTCCGAAATTCGCATCCGCCGCGCTGCATAAATTTATCGGCTTCCGCCAAAACCGCTTCGCTCACCTCTTCTGGCAAAGACGCAAACGGCAAACCGGAAATAATATATTTCACCGCGCCTAAACCCGATTTTTGATGAATCTCCACAGCACGACTCGCGTCATCGCAAACGATGTTCAGATGCGGAAATTTTTCGTGCAGAATTTGCGCTAACTCTTCGTTTAGCTCAATTCCGAGATATGCGTCCGGCGAAGGCAAAATCTTTTCAATCGCTTCGGTAAAAGGTCCGGTGCCGCAGCCGAGTTCCAAAACGATGGCGTTTTCATTCGGCTTAATGCCTTTAACCATTCGCTTGGCGGTCGCCGGCGAGCTTGGGAAAACCGAGCCGACGGTCAAAGGATTTTCCAGAAATGCTTTTAAAAATGCTGTTGCTTCGCTCATTAATAAAATTCAAACAAATTTAATCACAAAATCGCGCAAATTCACATAATTTTTTATTCTCTGCGCTCTTGGTTGTGATTATTGCAGTTACTTTCAGCTAAGATTTGATTTATAGCAGATTTACCGGGTCAATTTCCAGATTAACCGCGCGTAAATCGCAATTTTTTTCTTCGGCTTCCGCCCAAGCCAAATCCAGAGTCTCGCGCAGCGCGCGGCGATTTTTCGCTTTTACCAAAATCTGCATCCGAAATTCGTTTTTCAATCGGGCGAGCGGCGCGGGCGCGACGCCTAAAATGCGGCAAGCGTTTTCCCGATTGGCATTTTCCAGACAAGCGCGCAAAATCTCGCCGGTTTCGAGCGCGTGAACGTAATCCGGGTGATGAATCAGCAAAGACGCGAGCGCGGAAAACGGCGGATAACCGAGTTTTTGGCGAAAAGCGCGCTCGGTTTTGTAAAAAGCCGCGTAATCCTGTGCGCAGGCGTGTTTTAAAGCGTAGTGTTCCGGGTAAAAAGTTTGAATCAAAACTCTCCCCGCGCGCTCGCCGCGCCCTGCTCGCCCGGCAACTTGCGTGATTAGCTGAAACGTTCGTTCGGCGGCGCGAAAATCCGGCAATCCCAGACCTGCGTCAACCGAAACCACGCCGACCAGCGTCACATTCGGAAAATCGTGACCTTTAGCGAGCATCTGCGTTCCGACGAGCATATCAATTTTGCCTTCGGCGAAATCGTGCAGAGTGTCTTCCAACAAATGTTTTTTGACGGTCGTGTCGCGATCAACGCGCGCGATTCGCAAATCGGAAAATTTGCGGCGCAGGCGGTCTTCGATTTGTTCCGTTCCTTCGCCCAGGAAATTAATATATTTGCTTTGACAAGCCGGACAAACGCGCGGCGTCTTTTGGCGAAAATTGCAGTAATGACAAACCAGCGCATTCTCTTTGCGGTGAAACGTAAGCGTTACGTCGCAATTCGGACAGCGCACGGTTTCGCCGCACGCGCGGCACAAAACAAATTGCGAATAACCACGCCGATTAAGCAAAACAATTGATTGCTCGCCTCGCTCGTGAGTTTCTTCGATTGCGGCGAGCAGCAACGGCGACAACGTTTCATCTTTTCCAGTCGCTTTAAAAACCTCGCGCATATCAACTATTTCCGCTTCAGCCATCGGACGATTGCCGATGCGCGCGGGCAGCGTGAGGCGGCGATATTTTTCGCGTTCGGCATTATAAAATGATTCGAGCGCCGGAGTCGCCGAACCCAAAATCACGACCGCCTTTGCAAAATTGGCGCGGACGACGGCGACATCGCGGGCGTGATAAAACGGCGATTCCTGCTGGCGATAAGAGCCATCGTGTTCTTCGTCAACGACGACAACGCCCAGATTTTCAAGCGGCGCGAAAACCGCCGAGCGCGTCCCGATGACAACTCGCGCTTCGCCTGCCTTGATTCTGCGCCATTCGTCGAAACGCTCCCCGACCGAGAGCGACGAATGCAAAATCGCCACCGCTTCGCCGAAAATTACACGCAAGCGGCGCGAAAAAACCGGCGTCAAAGCGATTTCCGGGACGAGCATCAACGAGGTTTTTCCCTGCTGTAAGGCAAACTGCATCGCGCGAATATAAATTTCGGTTTTGCCGCTGCCCGTGACGCCGTGCAGAAGAAACGCTCGATACTCATTTTCCGAAGCGGCGTGAATAATTTCCGACAAAACGGCGGATTGCTCCGCAGTCAAAACCAAATCGTTTTTCTTCGGCAATTTGGCGTGCGCGAGCGGATCGCGCCGAACTTCGCGGACGAAAGTTTCGACGACGCCGCGTTTTTCGAGCGTGTTGATCGCCGAAGCGGAAACTTCGGCGGCTTCGAGCAATTCGGCGAAACCGAATTCGCCTTCATTTTCAAGTAAAAACTCAATAACTCGATTTTGCCCTTCGGTTAGCTTTTTAGCGCCATTGCCGTTTTCGCTATGGTTTTCCGGCGGCAACAGCCGAACGGCTTTGCGGCGTTTGGGTTTCGCTTGTGTCGTCAAAACGCGGTGAAAAATTTTAATCCAATTTTTTGCCTCAAGCTCACGAATATTTCGTTTCGCCGCCGTTTCGCCAAAACTTTTTCCCAAATCGCGGAGCGAAACTTCACCCTTTTCTGCAACAAGGCGCAAAATCTGAGCTTTCGCGGTTTTTAATTGTTTTTCCGAGAGTCGCAAAATCTCGTCTTTGCCAAACGGAGTTGCGACGCAGATTTGCTCAATCGTCGCGTTGACTCCGGCGGGCAGCGCGGCTTTGATAATCTCGCCCCACGAACAACTGTAATAATCGGCAATCCACGCTGTTAAGCGTAAAATTTCGGGCGCAATTATCGGCTCTAAATCAATTAATTCAAGGGCGTCTTTAATTTTCTCCGTTTCCAAACCGAGCGCTCCGTCCAATTCATCGTGCAGCGCGACCGCGTAAGCCGTCATTTGTTGATTGCGAAACGGAACGAGCAGACGCGAACCGACGCGCGTGCGAGCGCGCAAGCCATTCGGCAAACGGTAAGTGAACGTCTGTCGAACCGGCAGCGGCAGCACGACTTCGACAAATTCGTTTGCCGGAACATTCGGATTTTGATCTGCAATGAGCATTGAATGTTTCAAATCAAATGCCAAAGATAGCTAAAGCCAAACTGCGCGGCAAGTCAGGACAAAAGAAAAAGCCGATTCAAAAATCGTTTTTTGAATCGGCTTCGTGTTTTATTTGGTAACAAATTTTACTGCTCGGCGTTAAAGTTTAATTCGGCAAGCTCTTCGTTGACAGTGATTACCTGTGGCGAGAACAAATAGCGTTTGCTCAGAATATTGATGGTATAAGTTTTTCCGACACCGACTTCTAAAAATTGATAATAACCAAAGCTGTTGGTATGAGCCGTTTTCGTTTCACCGTTTTGATCGGTCAGATAAACTTGCGCGTTGCCGATTCCGCGCTTGCCGTTCGTGACTCGTCCGGCTACTGTCACCTCGGCGGCAGTCGGCGCAGTTTGCGATTGGAAGCAAAAACTGATGTGGCTGATGCCGAACTGAGAGTTAATTGTCGTCAATCCGCTGCCCATTTGTGTTCCCGTCGGAAAAGTGTAAACGTTGACGCCGCCGCCGTTTTCGATAGAGCCGCCTTTGACTATTACGGCGGTGATAGTTTTGTCGGAAGTAAAATCGAAAGAGTTGCTGGTTCTTTTTATTGAAACCGAGCTATTCGGATTTTGCGCTAAAATCGGCGACACCTGCTGATTGCTGCCGTTGCTGTTTATAAAAGGGTAAGACGATATTCCCGTCGGCGGATTAAAATCAAGTTTTAATTCGTTATCCAATAAAATATGGGTGAACATTGAATCGCCGGAATCATTTAATTCCTTGCAGGTAATATTACCGTTGCCACCCGGATTCTGAATCAGCATCGGAGCGGACAATTGCTGTGATGCATCCTGAGTCGTTGCCAAATTGATGAGCTTTTGTGCTGTCGAATTGACTGTCATTGCGGCGATGCAGATTACCAAAGCGAAAAAGCGAATTGCGCTAACTTGTACGGATTTTTTTCTTTCAATGAGATTCATTTATTTGCCCTTTTAATTGAGATTAGTTATAGAGATTTTGGTTATGCGCCATTAAATACACTTCCAGCCGAACATAGCGACAATAATTTGAGTTCGCTGACGCTTATTTAAATACAATTCGACCGTGATTCGGGCGCTTTTAAAATTGCAGGAATCGAGTTAATTCCAATGAGCTGTGCAATTTAGTTGTTCGATAAAGCGCTTACTGCGACTTTATTTTTATTTTCTATTCCAGAGAAATATTCATAACGACCGAATTTCCAAAATCGGTCAGTCAATTTTGCAAAAAATCGGTCAAAGTAGTTTCAAATTTGACGCGCTCGTTAGCTCAAAAGGGATTGAAAGGCTTCATTTTGAAGCAGATAACTCATTGCGGATTTTTTTCATATCTTCCCAGACTTCGCGTTTTTTCGTCGGATCGCGCAGCAAATAAGCCGGATTAAAAGTCGGCATTATTCGGGCAAACCCGGCGTAATCGTGAAACTCGCCGCGCATTTGCGAAATCGGCTTTTTCGTCTTCAAAAGAGCTTTGGTCGGAGTCGCGCCGAACGCGATTATTATTTCTGGGCGCACAACGGCGAGTTCTCGATGCAGATACGGAATGAAAAAGTTTAAAATGTCAGGCGTCAATTCGTCTCCGGCGGAAATATATTTGACGGTATTTGTCAGATAACAATCTTCACGCTTCAACCCAATCGAGTTCAAGATTTTCACCAGCATTTCGCCCGCCGGTCCCATAAACGGACGCCCGCTCGCCGCATCCGGCGCGCCCGGCGATTCGCCAACAACCGCCACGCGCAAACCCGCCGAGCCTTCGCCGAAAATAAACATTCGACTCTGCAAAGCCGGGATCGCTTTCGCCTTTTCGAGCAATTCCTGATTCACTTCGTCGAGCGTTTCAGTCGGCTGCGTTTCTTCATCTGCAAACAAAAAATTCTGCATAACAAAAATTTGAACCGCCGAGACGCTGAGACGCCGAGTTTAAGAAAAAGAGTTTGAGACAAAAGAATAAAAAATCTTTTCTCGGCGTCTCGGCGGTGAAAATCACTTCTGTGTCCGAGCAAGCTCGTCGCGTACTTTTTTCATATCTTCCCACGTTTCGCGCTTTTTCGACGGATCGCGCAAGAGATAAGCCGGGTGAAAAGTCGGCATTACTTTAATGCCGTAATAATCTTGAAATTTACCTCGAATTTTGGTGATTCCTTCTTTTGTGTCGAGCAGATTTTGCGTCGCTGTGTTTCCCATTACGACAATAATTTCGGGACGCGCGATGGAGATTTCGCGCATTAAAAATTGGCGACAGGTTCTGGCTTCCTGAATCGTCGGCGTGCGGTTTTGCGGCGGGCGGCAGCGGTTTACGTTGCCGATTAAAACTTCTTCGCGTTTTAAACCGATGGCTTCGATGATTTTGGTCAAAAGCTGTCCGGCGCGTCCGACAAACGGGCGTCCTTCGGCGTCTTCGTTCGCGCCGGGCGCTTCGCCGACAAACAGAATCCGCCCTTTCCAATTGCCCTCGGTGTGGACGATTTTCGTTCTGCCCTGATAAAGCGGGCAGCGCACGCAGTCGCCGATGTCGGCGCGGATTTCTTCCACCGTTTCGTTCGATTCCGGGAGCGTTGCCGATTCCGGCGTCAGATCGCCAAAAAGTGAACCTTCCATTTTTGTTTCCTCTGATTTATTTGCAAAATTCTGCGGCGGCGCGAGATTTGTTGGCTCTGCAATTTTTTTTAGAATTTCCGGCGCGTTCAATTCTTCCTCGCGCGCTGCAACCGACGGCGAGATTTTCGACAATTTTGTCGCTTCCAATTTATCGCGGAAAGAATTTAAACGAGGCAGCGGCTTTGTTTGGGGTGCAGCAACAGGTTTTGGCGGCGCGGTTTTGTTCACGGGCGGCACATAAGCCTGAAAAGCAGGGGGCGCGGTTCTTAAAATCTGAGGCTGTGTTTCTTCCGTTTTTTCCGCGACAAAATCGGTTTCCAATCCTGCAACGCCCAATTCGTGAGCAAACGCTAAATGCTCGCGCACGTCCGCAAGCAATTCCAAAAAATCTTCGCGCAAACTTTCAGTCATAAACTACTTTTGCTGCCGCAATTTTATCACTTCATCGAGTATTTTGTGTGCAGCTTCGTACTTTGAAACGAGCGGAAATTCACGAGGTTTTGTTCCGTTTTTCGATAAAATCGTGATTTGGTTTGCGTCCGCGCCGAAACCGGAATCGGAGCGCGAAACATCGTTGGCGACAATTAAATCCAAATTTTTCGCAATCAATTTTTGCCCCGCGTGTTCCAGAACATTTTCGGTTTCGGCGGCAAATCCGATGACCAGCAAATTCTCGCCGCGTTTTGCCGAAACATCCGCCAAAATGTCCGGCGTTTTTTCGAGTTTGAGAATCAAAGCGGCGTTTTTCTTTTTGATTTTCTCAGCTTCGCGTTTTTTCGGGCGATAATCGGCAACCGCCGCAGCCGCAATAAAAATCGTTGCATTTTCAATTTCGCTCAAAACCGCCCGGTGCATTTCTTCGGCTGAAAAGCCCCGCACGACTTTTACGTTTTCGGGCAATTCGACGCTGACAGTTCCGGCAACCAAAACAACTTCCGCGCCTCTTTCGCGTGCCGCTGTCGCCAGCGCAACGCCCATTTTCCCGCTCGAATAATTTGAGATGAAACGAATCGGATCAATTTCCTCGCGCGTCGCTCCGGCTGTTATTAAAATCCTTTCGGATTTAAGGTCTTCCGTCTTTGGTCTTCGGTCTTCGGAAATTTTCTCCTCTTCTGCTCTTCTCCTCTCGTCTTCTAAAATTTCAAGAGCGCGACGAACAATCACATCCGGTTCGCTTAAACGACCGGGTCCGACGGTTTTGCAAGCCATTTCGCCCGTGTCCGGTTCGACAAAATGCGCGCCGTCTTTTCTGAGTTGTTCCAAATTGCGCTGCGTCGCCGGATGCAGCAGCATTTGCGTGTTCATTGCCGGAGCGATTAAAACCGGGGCGGTTGCTGCGAGATAAGCCGTTGAAAGAAAATCGTCAGCAATTCCGTTGGCAAATTTGGCGATGATGTTGGCGGTAGCGGGCGCGATTAAAAGCAAATCAATGTTTTGCGAAAAATTGATGTGAGCAATCGGGTCAGGATTTTCGGGCGCGTAATCGTCAACCAAAACGTATTTTTCGGTCAGAGCGCGAAAAGTTAAAGGCTGAACGAATTCGGTCGCGTGGCGCGTCATCGCCACTTGTACTTCGCAGCCCGCCTTTTGCAGCCCGCGCAAAACCTCGACCGCTTTGTAAGCCGCGATTCCGCCCGCAACTCCCAATCCGACGCGCCATTTTTTATTCTTCTCGTTCATTGCTCGAACCGTTCGCAAATGTAGCATTTACGCCGCCGCGACTGCAAAATCTCTTTGCAAGTGCCGACTAGATTTGTGCTAAACTTGGAAGACGAAACCGTCTTATTTAAAAGCTCGTCGGACGTTATGCGATTAGTGTCGAAAATTTTGGTTGTCTTTGTTTTGCTGTTGACGGCAACTCTAATCGCGCCTGCGCAAACGCCGAAACCGAAAAAACAAATTCAGAAAAAATTCGGTCCGAACGTCCAAGCCTATCTCGATTATCTCGAAACCGAATTAACCGTGACGGACGCGCGCGAAAGCCAGCGCGAAGTCAGCGCAGAATACATTCGACATAATTTTAACCGCGTCACCGCGCTGCGCCAGTTTGCCATCAAGCTCGCCGGCGAATCCGAGGTTGATTACGTGCCGGAAATGGAAGCAATCGTCGAACGCGAGTTTCATCTGCTTTTTTCCGAAAACGCGCCGAAACCGGCGAATTTAAAAGCCGGAGAAATTTACGACTCTTACCGATTTTTAGGCAGCGTCCGCAACCGTGAAGTTTTCTATATTTTCTCGCGGCTCGATCCGTTTGAAGAAGAAGCCCTGAAACCAAAATCGCAAAACACGCCGAACGCCGCAACGCCAAAAAGTGAGCCGGCAAATCCGCCTAAAACCGAGACGAAAGCCGCCGCTGAAACCAAATTGGAAACCCCGAAGCCGCAAATAACGCGCGAAAGAATTTTGTACGGCGCGGACGGCAAACCTCAAAACCGCGAGAAACGACCGAACGATTAAAATTGCCGGAGATGAATCAACCGTCGCTTTTCGATATTCCGACTAAAACCGTTGACGCGGCGCGTCTCGTACTTTATGCGCTCGGCGAATTTCAAGCGCGCAGGAAAGTTTTAGCCGAAAGAGAATTGCCGCTCGACCGCCTGCGCGGAGCTTTTCGCCGCGCGGCTGAGCATTTTGAAACGGAAGAATTGCCTGACGAGCAAATTGCCCAGGAGTTGGAAAATCTCGGAGCAAAAATACAGCGTTTGCCGTCGTTCAGAGCCAAACACCCGTTTCACATAACGGTACAAACTGAATTAGCGCAGCGCGCTTTTGAGTTTTATCAACAAGCTGTTTCTCAAAATGCGGAGGCAAAACAGTGAAAGTTTAAAATAAAAAACAAAAAGAACAAGGGGTTTTATGAACAAATCTGCCTATTTATGGCATTACGTTGAGAAGGTTAAACCTGAAATAGAAACATCTTTGCGCGAAAATCTGCCGCTCGCGCCCGCCGCGCTCGGAACGGATTTTAACGACGCTCTCGCTTATGCAATGTTTCCCGGCGGCAAACGTCTGCGCCCCGTTTTAACTCTTCTCGCAGCAGAATTGGTCGGTGGCGAGCGTGAAAAGATTTTGTCCGCCGCCGCGGCGGTCGAATTTGTTCACACCAGCTCTTTGATTTTCGACGATTTGCCGTGTATGGACGATGCCGACGAGCGGCGCGGCAAATCTTGTCTGCACCGGAAATTCGGCGAAGGAAACGCTGTTTTAGTCGCGCTCGCTCTGCTCAATGCTTCGTATAATCTGGTTTTCGCCGGAATGAAAAACGATTGCGCAATGTGCGCGACGGCGGCAATCAAAGCTCATCGCGAATTGACCGATTGCATCGGGGCGGCGGGAATGGTCGGCGGGCAATCAATTGATTTGGCAGCCGCGAAGTCGGACGGTATTGCGGCAGAAAAATTTGAATCGCTCAGAAATTTGAAAACATCGGCGTTGATGCGCATGGCGCTGAGTTTGGGCGCGATTCTTTCAGGTGCAAACGAAAATCAGTTAAATGCGCTCTCGCGTTTTGCCGAATTGCTCGGCGACGCTTATCAAACGAGCGACGATTTGCTCGATTTGCAGGAAGATTCCCGCATTTCGCAAATTACCGAACGCCGTGAAACTTTTGCTCTTACAAGAGGCGCAATGAGAGCGCAAATCAGAGTCGGAAATTTAATTTCAACGGCGAAAGACGTTTTGTTGACCGAGTTCGACAGGCGCGAACCGGCGAATATGCTGTGCGAGATGGCTGATTATGTCGCCGAGCGCCGCGTTTGACCGATGGAATCAATCGCCGCTAAAAACTTTCCGCAAACTTCGGTTGAATCGCGCGCCGAACTCGAACGCGCATATGAATTTTGCCGCCAAATCACCAAAAAACACGCCAAAAGTTTTTATTTCAGCGCGCGTTTCTTAAAAAAAGAAAAGCGCCAGCCGATTTACGCGCTTTACGCGCTTTGCCGTCTGGTTGACGACGAAGTTGACGCCATAGAAGTCGGAAGCGAGCGCGAAGCAATCAAAGCGGTCGAAATCTGGAAACAAAAGCTCGATGAAATCTACCAAAATGCGGAATTAAATAACAACGAACGACGAACGACGAACGACGATCAAACTCTGGTTTTGCTCGCGTGGCGAGAGATGTTGAAAAAGTATCGAATCCGGCGGGAACTGCCGCTCGAATTAATGTGCGGCGTGGTTCAGGACACGCACGTTAAGCGTTACGAAAGCTGGCGAGAGCTTTACGTTTATTGTTTTCGCGTGGCTTCGACGGTCGGATTGATGTCTTCGGAAATTTTCGGTTATGAAAAACCGGAAACATTGGAATACGCCGAAGCGCTCGGAATTGCGATGCAGTTGACGAACATTTTGCGCGATGTTCGTGAAGACGCGGCGATGAATAGAATTTATTTGCCGCAGGAAGATTTGCGGACTTTTAATGTTTCGGAAGAACAGATTTTCGCCGGGCGAGTTGACGATAATTTTATCGCTTTGATGCAATTTGAAATCGAGCGAGCGCGCGAATATTACCGAAAAGCCGAGCGTGGAATTCCGCTTCTTGAAAAAGAAGCGCGTTTTTGCGTTTTGCTTGCCGCCAGAATTTACGCGGCTATTTTAAATGAGATCGAGCGGCAAAATTACGACGTTTTCGCAGCCCGCGCTCACACTACAAAATTCCAGAAAATCCGCGCAATTCCCGGCATTTGGCGCGAAGCCCGGCGAATGCCGCCGGCAATTCAAAATTCCGCAAAATCGCGCTGATTATTGTTCCGACACCGATTTCAAATTGTCGTCCGGTTGTCTGTCCACAAGCAGCGCGAACGGATCAATTCCGGCTTTTTCGGGCAGCTCATCAACAGTAAAAGTAAAAACGTTTTCCGGTTTGTTTACTTTTACGCGCTCGCGGTGGAGCGTTTCGCCGTAACGCTTGCCGCTTTCGGGAGCGGCGAATGCGCCGATTTCGATGAAATCATCAATCGGAATTTCCTGTTCCAAGCCTTTTTCATCGGCTTTTAATTTTTGCGTCAGCACTTTTATCGTCACTTCGAAACGTCCGTCATCGTGTTTTTTGGCAGTCGCTTCGGTAGTGCGATTGGCGAACAGCGTGATGTCTTCAAACAAATCTTTGAGCAAGTATTGAAATTCCGGCGGCGTTTGTCCTCGGAGCGCGTCGGTTAAGACGTAAGAAGTCGGATACGGCGCGTCTTTGTAAGCGTGGTTTTGAATGATTTCGCGCAAAGCCGCGTTTACTTTGTCCTCGCCGATCATTTCTTTGAGGTAATACATCACGAGACTGCCTTTGTTGTAATGAATATAGCCTTGATCGGCTTCGACCGTTTGCAAAGGTTGTTCTTTCATCAATTCGCCGCCGCGCCCGCGAAGGTAAGCGTCGGCTTCGTACTGCAAAAACTTGCGCATCATATCGCGCCCGTATTCTCTTTCCATA
Organism: Pyrinomonadaceae bacterium; assembly: GCA_036388775.1. Taxonomy (GTDB): domain Bacteria; phylum Acidobacteriota; class Blastocatellia; order Pyrinomonadales; family Pyrinomonadaceae; genus JALZCH01. The sequence goes on from DASVRD010000009.1 coordinate 63,064, forward strand.
ACCATCAGCGCCGTGTATTGCGCCAACGTTTCCGAAAGCAAAGTCGCGCCCTGCATATTCGCTCCGCAGACTTGATGCGCCCACCATTGATGCCCGATTTCGTGCGCGACAATATAAGTCGCCATATCAATAGCGTCCGGGGTTTCCAAGTTTGCAATAAAACCGATGCTTTCGGAATAAGGCATCGAGCCGGGAAAGGCTTGCGCGAAGCTGCCGACGCGGGGAAATTCAATAATGCGAAGCTGCTTGTGTTTATACTCTCCGAAATTCGCGGTCGCGTATTCGTAAGTGCTGCGGAGCGCGTTCATCATTTTCGGCACGTTCCATTCGTGACCTTTGTGATAATAAACTTCGAGATTGACGCCGTTGACGATTTCGCGGGCGACTTCATAACGCGCCGACAAGAACGAATAAAAATTTAATGCCTTGTGGTCGAGCCGATAATGGAAATAACGCCGCCCGTTTTCCGTCCATTCCCGAACGAGCGAACCCGGAGCAATCGCCGTTTGGTCGGCGGCGGTGCTGATAATTGTTTCAACGTTTACCCAATCGGAATTGTTTGAGATGTATGTGTTCATACAATTCGCCGTGCAGTCGCGTTCGAGCCGCGGCATCAATTCTTTTTCCGGCAAGCCATGTCGTCGCCGGTCGCTGCGTTCTTGCAGCTCGCTTCCCGCTTGATAACCGATTTGCGGCGCAATCGTGCTGTTAAAAAACGTCCCGTTCGGCATTATTTGTTCCTGCGACAAATCGTTTTCAAACCCGCGATTGTTGTATTTCACAGTAAAATTCAATTTTACTGTTTCGTTCGGCTGGAGCGCTGGCGAGAGCGTGTAAATTTGATAGTTTAAGCGTTTGTCGTCCATTTCGAGCGTGGCGCGTTCAAGCTCAATGTCGGTCTCGAAATTGACGGCGAGGTTTAAATGAACTTTATCAACGGGCGCATCGGTTTTGTTTTGCAAAATTTCTTCGCCGCGCATTATGAGGTCGCGGCGTTCAGGGAAAAGCTGGATGTTGTATTTCACATCCACGATGCGCGGTTGCGGCAAATTCTCGTACTGTTTATAGCTTCGTTCATAATCGGCGGCTTTTTTATGGCGCTCCGGTCTTGCTTCGACTTTGTTGACGACGAGCGTGTTGTAATAAACCCACCCGCCGATACAGAGAAAACCGAACAAAAATGCCGCTCCGACGTTGCCGATTGTTCCGCGTAAACTGCGGAAAGCCTGACCAAACCGGTTTTTATAATGTGTTTCGCGCCCGCGCTGCCACAGCGCAGCCGTTCCAGCCGCGAGCAAGCCGCAGAATAAAAACCAGTACAAACCGAACCAGAGAACTTGTGAAAAATAGGGCGCAATTCCGTAAAAATCCGAGTAGGTGTAATTTGAAAACGCCGCAAAACGAAGCATTTTCGATTCAAACTCGAAATAATTCGCCGTAAAGGCGTTGACCATAAAAACGACGACGAAGATAAAATAGCCGACGTATTTGTTCGGCGCGAGCGTGTGCGAGAGCGTCGCCAGAATCGCCCAAAAGCCGAAAAATAAAAGCTGAAAAAGAAAGAAATCGCGCGCGTAAAGTCCTAGCTGAAAATTATAAAAGCCTTTCAAACTTTGAAATACCACGCCGCACAAAACATCGAGCGCGAGCAAAATCGCGACAATTCCCATCAGCGCGGCGAATTTGGCGCAAAACGAAACCCAGGTCGGAAACGCGAGCGCATCGTAAACCTCGTCAAATTTCGCCTCGCGCTCGCGCCAAATCATTGCGCCGGAAAAAAACGTGATAATTGCAATCAAAAAAAGCGAAGATGAACCGACCAGCATGTGAATTATTCTGTAGGTCACGGGCAGAGACGAAATGCCATAACCTTCGCCGGTCGAATGATACAAAGTAACCATTACGTCAATGATTGCAAAGAGCGCAATCATGACAAAAACCGTGCTTTTAACAATCGTCCGGAAATTTATTTTTACTTCGCTCCAATATCGCGAAAGATTTGTTGCCGCCGTGTCCGTAAGTTGAACCGATGGAATTCGGGCATAATTTTGCGACAAAACTTCTTCATCTTTTGCTTTGCCCCGTTTTGTGCGTTCGGTGAAAGTAAAACGCCAGACCGACACCGCGAGAAAAATCGTCCCGATTCCGACCCACAGCAAGCGATTTGCCAGCATCCAGCCGGTCAATCCGACGCTCAAATTATTTTTGTCGCTCGCCGTCCAGTATTTTGTCACCAGGTTGTAAGTGTTGATGCCGAACGGGTCAATCATCATCGCCAGCGTTTGATTGTCCAAATCCTGCAACAATTCGCCCGCCAGCGAGTAACCGATGAGCAAAGCAAGAGCGCCGACGAATGAAGCAATCGTGCTGCGCGTCCAGATTGCGATGGCGAAAATTATCGCGCCGATGAGAAAGGTGTTCGGAACGGCGAAAATGAGAATGCTGTTGAGATGCGCCCAAAAATTATAGGAAGTGTAGCGTTCGGGATCGCTCACTCCGGCGATTAAAGAAGCGAGGACGATGCCGAGACTAACGCCCAAAATTGGAACGACCGCAACAACCACCGAGCCTAAAAATCTGCCGAGCAGATAATCTGTTTTACGAATCGGAGTGGAGAAAATTATTCCCGCCGTATCCTGCGTAAACTCGCGCGTCGCCGCCGAATTGACGAAAGCGGTCGTCATCAGCAGCGTCACGAACGACATCGCCGCGTAAAAATTTTGAATCACAAACGGCGAGTTGCGGAAAGTGTTGTCAGCGCCTCCGCCGATTTGAATGTTATCGCTCGACGTTGCCAGATAAACCAGAAAAGTGACGACGGCGAGAAAAACGTAAACCATCAAACGCCGCATCCAATAGCGAACTTCAAAGCTAAAAAACGTGGTGAACATTTAGCTTTCCTCCTCATCTCGTTCGTTTGATTGAGAGTCGCTGATTTGCGCGAAGAAAACGTCTTCCAAATCCGGTTCGACCGCGCGAAAACCGTCGCCGGGCGCGACGGGACTAAAAATCCGAATAATCGGTTGACCGGCGACGAGCTTGCTCGAAATAACGCGAAATTGTTGTTGATAATCTTCGATTTCGCCTTTGCCGATTTGTCTGCGCCAGATTTTGCCCCCAAGTGTTTCGAGCGCCGCGCTCGGCGCGCCCGCATACAAAACCCTGCCGTTGTTGATAATCGCCATATTCGTGCAAAGCTCTTTTACGTCTTCAACGATGTGAGTGGAAAGAATGACGATCACGTTTTCACCGATTTCCGCGAGCAGATTGTAAAACCGGTTGCGCTCGCTCGGATCAAGCCCGGCTGTCGGCTCGTCAACGATAATCAAGCGCGGATCGCCGATCAAAGCCTGCGCGATTCCGAAACGCTGTTTCATCCCGCCCGAAAAACCGCTCAGAGCTTTTTTGCGGTGCTGGTAAAGGTTAACGCGGTTGAGCAGAGCTTCGACAAGCTGTTTACGTTCGGCACGGTCGCGCACGCCTTTTAAAAGCGCCAGATGATCGAGCATTTCGATTGCCGAAACTTTTTGATAAACGCCGAACTCCTGCGGCAGATAACCGAGGATTTTGCGAACTTCGTGCTTCTGCCGCAAAACGTCCAAATCGCCCAAAACCGCCGAGCCGCCGTCGGCATCTTGCAGCGTGGCAAGCGTTCGCATCAGAGTTGATTTGCCCGCGCCGTTTGGACCGAGCAAACCGAACATTCCGGTCGGAATCGTTAAAGAAACATCGTCGAGCGCCTTGACGCCGTTCGAGTAGGTTTTCGAGAGATTTTCGATGCGAAGCTCCACCTTTAGTTTTCTCCTTATTTGAATTTCGGAATGCGGAAAAATGCCAAACATATAACATATTCGACCGAATTGGCACACTTTATTTTTAACTTGAATTCAAAGTGAGGAAAGTTGAACCGCCGAGGCGCAAAGACGCAGAGAAAATTAAAGAAAAAAATGAGAAGAATTCGGGTGAAAAGAAGAAACCTCTTTCTTCTTTTCCTAAAAAACTCTGCGTCTCTGCGTCTCGGCGGTGAAAATTTTCTTACCTCAAATTCACCTAATTTTTACGCTCCTCAGCCCACGAAGTTCGGTTTGATTCTGTTATAATTTGCCGTACATTTCCGAAGGATTCTCAACAAGGTATTTATGAGACAAACAATTTCGCTGATCTTAATTGGAGTTTTGATGATTTTGCCGTTAACAGCTTTCGGGCAAAAAAGCGCCGGACGCGAAGTGAAACAACTGCAATCGCCGCAGAACCCGCCGCTCGGAATCGTGATTCACGGCGGCGCGGGCGTGATTACACGCGGAAGCTTGACGCCCGAACAGGAAAAAGAATACCGCGTCGCGCTAGAACAAGCCGTTTTAGCCGGTTATAAAGTTTTGCAGGCTGGCGGCACGAGCCTCGATGCGGTCGAAGCCGCTGTGCGGATTATGGAAGATTCGCCGCTATTTAACGCCGGAAAAGGAGCGGTTTTTACCAGCGAAGGCACAAACGAGCTGGACGCTTCGATTATGGATGGGAAAACTCTAAAAGCCGGAGCGGTGGCGACTCTGAAACACATCAAAAATCCGATTTCGCTCGCAAGGCTCGTGATGCAGAAATCGCCGCACGTAATGATGATCGGCGAAGGCGCGGAAAAATTCGCCCGCGAAAACGGCGTGGAAACTGTTCCGCAAAGCTACTTTTTCACCCAGCGCCGTTTTGACGCTTTGAAACGGATTCAGGAGGAAGAAAAGAAAAAAGCGGAAGCCGAAAAAGCTGGCAAAAAAGTTTCGCTCGTCGAATCGAAAAAAGACGAAAACCGGCACGGTACCGTCGGCGCAGTTGCGGTTGATAAATTCGGCAATCTCGCCGCCGCGACTTCCACGGGCGGAATGACGAACAAAAAGTTCGGTCGCGTCGGCGATGCCCCGATTATCGGCGCGGGAACTTATGCCAACAATAACTCGTGCGCCGTTTCCGCGACAGGCTGGGGCGAATATTTTATTCGGTTGGGAGTTGCGCGCGACATCTCGGCGATAATGGAGTATCAGGCGATGCCGATTCAACAAGCGGTTGACGCCGTAATTCAGCGAAAGCTGCCCGCGCTCGGCAAAATGGACAACGAGGACGCCGACGGCGGCGTGATTGCGATTGATAAATTCGGCAACATCGGCATTTCGTTCAACAGCGAAGGAATGTACCGCGCTTATATTGATATGAACGGCAAACCGGTAGTGCAAATTTATAAGGATTAAAAAACTTGAAACCGGAAGGAAATGCTTATCGTAATAGAAAACGACGGCAAAAGTTGCTTCCGTCAAGGACGCGCAAAAGGCGCAAAAGATGTCAACAGTCATCTTCAGTCTTTCATTTTTAATCCTTCTGGCACTGATTTATGCTGCTTCGCGCCGACGGCGCGAGCAGCATTCTTTTTTGCCCGAAGCCGAATCGCAAAATCAACTTCGTTTGCCGCGCGTCGCCGCTCTATTCGCTCCGACCGCGCAGGATTTAGCGAAAATCGAACAGGAAAAACATCATCGTCAACACGCCGAACAGCGCGAAAAAGTTCTGGCTTGGGCGACGCTCGTTGATTTTTCAGCTTTAGAAAATCGTCCGGTTCTCGGAGACGAAAAGCTTTGGGCAAAAAGTTGGACAAAAAATTGGAATGATGCGGTTGACATCTTGACGGAACGCGCCCGTTCGGAGGAAGATGTACGGCGGTTGGCGTCGTTTTGTCTTGATAACGAATTCAATGTAAACAATACTTTATTTAACGCTTTCCAAAAAATTTGGGCAGCCTCGCCCGACACGCGGACAACAACCGAAATGTTTCGACTAGCCGCAAAAACCGACGAAGCCGATACTTTTCTGGACGTTTTAACCGAAGCCGAACAATCGGTTAAAAACGGCAAATTGTCCGAAATTTCAGCCGCCGAGCTTTACCGGCTTGCTGAAAGCCATTACTGGCTGCTGTCCCAATCGGCAAGAACTTCCGGCGCGGGTTTTCTAATCAAAGAGAAAATGGCGGATTTGCGCCGCGAATTAACACAGAACTAAAGTCCGCAGAAATTAGAGGAAAATAAAATGGAATCTCAAATTCCTTATGTCATTTTGGGCGTTGTTGCGCTCATCGTTTTGGGTTTTTTGTGGTACATCGTCACGCGCTTTTTGGTCAACGTCGGCGCGGAAGAAGTGGCGATTAAAGAACGCCGTTATTTCGGCAGAAGAATGCCTCAAGGTCGCGTTGTCGCTACCGAAGGCGAAGTCGGAATTCAAGCCGACGTTTTAAAACCCGGTTTGCACTTTGTCATTTACCCGATTGAGCGCGTGATTCGCAAAGTGCCGCTCGTCGAAATCGGTGCTGACGAAATGGGTGTGATTGACGCGGTGGACGGCGAACCGATGCAAACCGGCTCGATTTTTGCGCCCGACCGAGCACAAAACGCGCACAACAATTTCCAAGACCCGATTGCTTTTATCAAACAAGGCGGCGTCAAAGGCATTCAGCTTCGCACGCTGCCGCCCGGAAAATGGGCGATTCACCCCTTTTTGTTCCGCGTTTCGATTGCCAAAGC
>DASVRD010000010.1:0-9218 GCA_036388775.1 Pyrinomonadaceae bacterium
TTTATCCTTTTTATCCCTGTTAATTTTCTGTTTCTTGTATTTCGACTAATTGAAATTAGCTCTAAACAAGAAAAATTTCACCACAGAGACACAGAGCACGGAGAAAATAATAAAAAATCTCCGTGCTCTGTGTCTCTGTGGTGAAATTTCCTTATTATTCAACGCGAACGAAATCGGTTCCGCTGCGCCCGAAAGTTTCCGGCGTGTACATTTCTTCGGCTTTTGCCGGAGGAACGACAAACTCGCCCGGCGTAGTCGCGCGGCAGACGTAGGAATAATTCCAGACGCCTTCCCACAACAACGAAGTAAACGCTTCGGCGCGTTCGTCGCGCAAGTTTTGATGCTCGTACCACGTTCCGTACCAGTAATAACCGCGACCGAAGCTCTGCGAGCCGTAAGTCACAACATCCGAAGAAACGTTATCAGACGGTAAACTTTCGCTCACCGCCAAAGCCGGATTTAAACTTTCAAGCCCAGCGGGCAACGGATCAACGAGCGCGACGTGATAGCGCCGCGAAGGCGCAATCATTGTCAAACGCACGCGGACGCGAGCGCCGGATTTGATTGTCCAGGTACCGTCCGGGTTTTGTTTTACGTCGTCGGCGTTGTCCACTGCTTCGTATTTGCGCAAAACGGTAAAACCATAATCGGCAGGCGCGAGCTTTAGATTGTTCGGCGCGTATTTCATCCCGATTCGATAATACAGACGACCTTCGCCCGCTTTGTTCAAAATCAGATTTGAGGTTCCGTTTTGTCCCAAAAGATAACTCATCGGCACGTCAATCTGCTTTGAATCAACCGAACGACCGCGAAACGGCTGTTCTCCGGCGTAAGCGTTGCCGAGCCAAACCTGCGCGACAAAATTCGGAGTTGTTTTCTCGTAGGTGTTGAAATATTTATCGAGCGCGAGCAGGATAAATACGTTTTCCTGCGTGTTTCCCCAATGCCCTTTTTTGCGATGCGCCAAAAGACCGCGCACGAGTTTCGGAATCAAATCCGAATTTGGCTGATCGGAAATCATCGCTTCGAGAATCACTCCGTCGGCGCGGCGATTTGAAGCCATAATCACCCAGCCGTCGTCTTTATAATTCGTGACAAAATTCGCCGCAGCCGCAGTTTCGGTCGTGCGATTCATCAAAAACCGTCGGATTGATTCGACTTCGGCAACCGAATTTTTATCACCGCTCAAAACCGCCAGCAGCCAACCCGTCGCTTCAAACGGCAATTTCGGAAGCGTCGCGGTTTGCAAAATATTCTTTGCTTTGGCGATGTCTTTGTCGCCCATTCGCGCGCGGACGTAAAGCGCGTAAGACGAAATTGTCCAGCGTACTTCCTGACTGTAAAATTTGTCGTAATATTTTTCGACATTTTTCAAGTAAGGCTTGGTTTTATTGAGCATTTCGTCCGGCACTTTATAGCCTTTTTCTTTTGCTCTTTGAAGCGCGTGTGCGGCGTGAACCGTGACGAACGGAAATTCGTGACGCTCGCGCTGCAAGCCCCACATTCCAAAGCTGCCGTCTTCGCGCTGGCGCGATTTTAAAATCTCAACGTCTTTGGCAAAACGCCGGTTTAATTCTTCTGTCGAAGGCATATCTTCGGCTTTAAAAGCCTGCAAAACATCGCGCAGAGCGGCAATCGAAATCATCCGCGAAGCGACTTGCTCCGAGCCTTCATAGGGATAATTTGTCAGGTATATAAAAGCGTCGGTCAATTCCTGCAACTGCGTCGAAGCGGTCGTCACTTCCAAACCGCCAAATTGCGGGAAAACGTCTTTCGGCGCTTCGACGGGCTGAATCGTCGCCGTGTTCTGGTCAATCATCCCGTAAGTCGCAAACGCTTCGGTCGTCGCGGGAGTCCAGACGGGCAAAGAAATCTCCGCCGCGTCCGCAAATTTCCCGGATGAGACGCCGATTTGAAAACGCGCCGTTCCCGCTTTCACAGCCGAAACCGGAAAACGAACTTCCAAACGGTCGTTCGGCGGAACTGTGACTTGTTTGCCGTTTCCGGCAGTCAATTCCGCATTCGTTACGCGCACCGCGACATTGACGGTGAGCGGATTATCGGTTTGATTTTGGACGACGACGGGCAGCTCGAATTTATCGCCGAAATTCAGGAAACGCGGCGCGGACGGGCGCACCATCAAAGGCTGACGCGCCGTGATATTCGATTCGCCTTTGCCGAAACGATTGCCGTTTGTCACCGAAACCGCCGTCACGCGATAACGAGTCAGATTGTCGGGCAATTTCACCGGAATCGTGACTTTTCCGGCAGAATCGGTTTTCACCGAAGCTGCGAAAACAGCCAAAGCATTGAAATTTTCGCGGACATTTATTGGTGTTTCAACTGTCGGCGAAGTATTTCTTGGATCATCCTCAGAGCGCGCCGTGGCTTTCATTGCTCTAGCCTTTGCCGGCGGTGCAGGTGATGCCATTACTGCTACAGATTCTTGTGCATCCATAACGCCCCCTGCAATTCCAGCCACATTTCGACCGTTTAATGGCAAATTTTGTAAATCCTTTTGATTTCCCAGCAAAACGTCTTTGCGCGAATGAAAAGTCGAAACGTCAGAGCCGCGCTGCGTGTAAAAAATCGAAGCCGGATCGGCGATGCTGTAATTGCTCAAAGCCAAAACCGATTCGTCAACCACGATAATCGCGACTTCGCTGTTTGATACCGCGTTTCCGGCGTTGTCTTTGACCGTCACGTCAACCGAAGTTTCGCCGCCGGGTTCGAGATTTTTCGCACGCGGTTCGGCTGTCACGTTTAATTTGCGCGTGGCAACTGAAATCGGCAGATTGAGACTGCCCGAAGCAAAAGCCGGTCGGCGCGGCGCGGTTTTGTCAATTTCGCCCGCGTCGTTTGTTCGTTCGGCTGAACCGATGAGATCAACCTGGACGTTGATGTTCGGCAACCAGCGTTCTTCGAGCGGGACGCGCAAAACTTTGCTCGGTTCATTCATCGTAAAACGCTCGGTTTTGATGATTCCGTTGCGGGCGAGCGTCAACACGCCTTCCGCCGGAACAAACGGCGACATCACCAGAATTTCCGCCGCGTCACCCGCCGCGTATTCTTTTTTGTCGGGAACGAGCTGCACTTCTTCCTGCTCGACGTTTCTTTTCGGCGGCTGTTTTCCACCCGAAACCCAGAGGGTCAATTCCGATTCATTTTCGCGCTCGCGGTCGTCCAAAACCGAAGCCGTAATCGTATAAACGCCGCCCTGTTTCGCCGTAAATTTACATTCGACGGAATTTTCGACGGATTTCACATTGCAGGTCTGCTCGTCAACGATGACTTGTTGCCACGAGCCTTTGTCGAATTGCCAGTCTTTCAAAACAGCTTTGATTTCGACATCCCGATTTGCAACGGCTTTTCCATCAATATCGGTCGTGATTGATTCGACCGTAAAAGGCTCGCCGCGATTGACGAAAGTTCTGTTCGTACGGATTCCGACGTACAAATCAGCCGGATGAACGAGCAGATTTGTCGCCGAAGCCCACGTTTGACGATTAACATCCGAAACGCGCGCTTCGGCGCGAACATTGTACGGGCGCGGCGGATTAGCTTTGATAAAATCAATTTTCAAAACGTGCTTTCCGTCGGCTCCGGTTGTGCCTTTAAACGCTTGCACGCTCGTCGAGCCGTAAGGCTCGTCGTAATGCCGCCACCACGGAAACCATTTGCCGAAAGTAAAATCGTCGCGGTTCGGCGGCGTGTAATTGGTCGGCGTTGCCGTCACAGCCCAATTCGTTTCGGCATTTTGCAAAGCGCCGCCCGCGTAATATTTGGCTTCGACTGAAACATTCGCCGAATTGCCGACAAAATACGGCGCTTCGGTTTCGTTTTTTGCCGTAACTTCAAATTCCGGTCGGCGAAATTCCTGCACTTGAAAACTGTGACTCGTCGTTGCTCCGGCTAAATTGCTCGACGTGGAAATTTCAACGTTCGTGTAACCGAGATTGATGTTATCCGGCAATTTTATTTTAAAATCAAACGCCCCGAAAGCGTTCAGATTCGCCGTTCCTTTGGCAAATTCATTACCACGCTCGTCGCGGACAATGTAATTGATTCCCTTTGCAGCGTCGCCGAGCGCGGCGATGTCGCCGAATTTTCCGGCTTGATAAACGCGGACGTAGCCTTTGATCGCCACTTCTTCTTTCGGGCGATAAAAATTGCGGTCGTTAAAAACAAACCAGCGCAATTGATCGGTCTGCGGTTTTTTGTACCAACTGCCGTGATCCTGCCAGTAATAATCGGAGTTCTCCGGCAAAAACGCCACATCGCGCCCGCGCCGCGCAATCAAAAGACTCGGTTTTCCCGGCTGCGAATCGGGCAAAGCCATCCGCATCAAACCGTTTTTTACGGTTTGCGGGTTTATCGAGTCCGTCGAGTTTGTCGAGTCGCCGGAATTTTCTTCATTTATGTTTTCTTCGCTTGTTCCAAAGCTGGTTAGCCAATCCCACCAGCTTTGTAAAACGGCTTCATCCTTCATCCTTCCGCCTTCATCCTTAGAAATCACCGTTCCGTTGTTCGGATAAATCCGCATTTCCACATTGTCGAGCGGTTTGCCGCTTTTCAAATCGGTGGCAAATCCGACCAATTCCTGATTGTCAACAAAAGCGTCCAAACCGATTTGCGTCGCCTCAGCCCAAACGACGATTTTCGCGCGGTCGTATTGATCCCGCTTGACGGTCGGTTCGACAAAAATAATCGCGTGACCGAAACCTTCATTTAAAGCCGCAGATAAATCAATTCGGGTTTCAACCAGCTCGTCCGGCTTGTTTTCAACCGGAACGGTTTTGTCCAAAACAACGCGACCGGGCAGCGGCGGGCGTTTTTGCTCATCGTAATTGAGGTGACGCATAAACTGCCGGAAACCGTCCCAATCTTCCGGCGTGACCGCGCGCACCTGAACTTTCAGGCTCGGCTGGTTGATCGAATAAACCGAATAATTAGGTTTTGCGGTCGGATCAAGCACAACAAAGCTGCCGCCCTGCGCGGTCAGGCTCGGCTGCGCCGCGCCGACGTTGAAAGTCGCGGTTGCCGGTTTTTCCAAAACTTGTCCGAACGAGTCTTTGAGCGCGCCGCCGATTGTCACTTTGTAAGCGCGGCGTCCGGGTTTGTAGCCTTGAATCGAAACGATATTTCCGCTCGGATAAATCTGCAAACCTTCTACATTCGGCTCGATTTGGACGAGCGATTTTTCAAACGCGGCGGCGTCAATCGGGTTTGAAAATTCAAAATTCCAGGGATCGAACGGAGAGCATTTTTGATTGTTTTGATAATTGCAATAAGCGCGAACAAATTTCATCGCGCCGAAAGTGCGAAACGAAAACGATTGCGGTTTCGGCGTCGTCAAAGGTCCCTCGGCTGACGGCGTTCCGGCTTCGATTGTGACTGTGATTGCGGAATCTGCGGGCAAAGCGTTTTCCGCTTTCCCTTCGGCTGTGACGGCGCGAAACGCGAGCCAGCGACCGGGTACCGCCGCTTTCGCGTAATAACTGATTGACGAATCGGCGTTGATTTCTTCCTGAGTCGCAAGGCGCAGAGGCAAACGGCGATTGCCGCCGGAAACGTTTATTTTCTGCAAAACCGCTTGCGGGTTGATTTGCTGATCGAATGAAACAAACATCAGCGGGTTGCGGTTTGTGACTTGATCGCCCGGAAAAAATTGCAAAACTTTTGGCGGCGGAGTCGTAAAAGTCCAGACGACTTCTTTGTTCAAAACCGCGCCGGTCGCCGATTTTGTTCCCGCCGGAACGGTGGCTGTAAATTTCGTCGCCATCGGAAAACGCTGTTCGGCGTCGAAAAGCAAAGTTTTCGTTCCGAGCCATCGCCATTTCCCTTTGACTTCGGGCGTCAAACGCACGGGAACAACCTGCGCGGCTTGTTCCTGCGACGTGACCGAAACCATCGGCTGCGAAAACGTAACGCTCAATTCGGGCGCAATCGGAATCTCGCCTTCGGGCGCAAAACGCACGACTTCGAGCGTGGCTGGCACGTTGATTTTCGGCGTTCCGCGTTCTTCGTCGGCGGGAAATTTGACCGGAACGATTTTACCGGTTTTCGGCGCGGGCAATGTTCCGGCGCGTTTGGCGAAATCCTGTTGATCGTCTTTCTCGGCTTTAACCGGCGGCAAACGTTTTAACAGATTCGCCGTTTCGCTTTCGGATAAACTCTCGCCTTTTGCGGGCGCAGTTATTTGGCGGTTTTGCGCGCCTTCCTGTCCTTCGCTCAAACGAAATTCCAAACCGTTTCCGGGAATATTCACGTTTTGTGGTCTCCTTTGCCCTCGCACAGGCTTTTGCGCCGATGCTTGTTCATAGCCAAACGGGGCGATTGTGCCAAAATATACGGAAAAAAGTAAAAACCAAACGGTAAATTTTTTGATCAGCATTGTTTGTTAATCCTCGCTCGAAAAAACCGGGAGAGCGGAAAACTTGAAGTGCCTTGAGGCGCGGCAAATTATATTTTAGATTGCCGCTTTCCAATAAAATGAACGCCGTTAAAATATTTTTCTTGCACCATTTTAATTTTGAACGACAAAGAATTTAGAGATAAAATTATTTTTATGAATCAATTTGAACATGAATTTGTTGCCCAATCCAAATCTTTTTTGCTCGATGATTTTCTGATGAAAATCGAAAGAGCGGTAAACAAAATGACCGACGAACAGATTTGGTGGCGCGCGAACGAAGAATCGAACAGCGTCGGAAATTTACTGCTGCATCTGGCGGGAAACGTCCGGCAATGGATTGTGAGCGGAATCGGCGGCGCGGCGGATAATCGTTTTCGGCAAGGAGAGTTTGACGAGCGCAGTCAGATTAGCCGCGAAGAGCTTTTGACAATTTTGCGAAACGCGGTCGAAGAAGCGTGCGCGGTTTTGGATAGTTTAAACGCTGACGATTTGCTCGAAAAACGCTCGATACAAGGGCGCGAGACGACTGTTTTGGGGGCGGTTTATCACGTCGCCGAACATTTTGCGATGCACGCCGGACAAATCATTTTCATCGCCAAAATGTTTACCGGCGATATGAAGTTTTACGAAGACGCGGGCGGTTTGGCAATTCCAAATTGGAGACGCCCTGACGAAAACCGCGCCGCGTTTTAATTTTTAATCAGAAACTAAGCAGAAACGGCTTGATTCGGTTTCGCGGGCGTTTCCTGTTCGATTTGCCTGCCCAAATCGTGCGCGTTGAAGTAAGCGCACGAGCGAGAGATTTTGTCGCCTTTAAACTCCAAAATCGTAACGCCGGAATAAGTAATTTCGTGGTTTTCTTTGGAAATTCCGCGAGTTGTCCATTCGAGCGCGGCGCTCGTTTCGTTAACAATTTTATTGCGAAATTCCGAACGCATTTCCCCGAAAGTTTCGCGGTATCTGGTCCAAAACTCGCGTGCGCCTTCAGTTCCGGTAAATTTCTTTGGCGAAACGACGTTGACGATTTCCGCGTTTTCGGCGTAAAGCGCGGCGATTTCTGCGGGTTCGCCCGTTTCTTCCAATTTTCGCAGCGCGTTGATGAAATTTTCGGCTAGTTCTCGGCTCATATTTTCCCCTTGTTCTTTTTGTTTTCGTTTTCTCTCAAGTTAAAAAACAAGGAAAAATCAATCAGTACGTCAACGTACAATTTTTAATTTAGGTTGTGGCTTCTCTGCCCGAATCGAATTCGTGCCGGCAGCGCGCGCACCAGCGATTGCGGCGACGTTCTTCTTTCGTAAAATCAGCCGAAAGCGGAAGTTTTTCGACCAGGATTTTTTCGTTGTCGGTCAATTCGTCCCAGCTTTTCAATTTTTGATTCCCGCAATGCGGGCAAGCTTCCCGGTTTAAATCTTTCATCGTACTTTTCAACTCGCCCGTTTTATCTTATATTCGGCAAAGTCCTTTTGAATTCGATTAAACCAGAAATTATCTTCGGAATGAAATCAAAAATCCTGTTGCGCGTTGTCGCCGCCTGCTCGCTTTTATTATTTTCACTTTCGGCTTTCGCCCAGCGCGAAGAGCCGAAATTCGATTTTTACACCCGCGCGCCGTACCGCGAAAACGTGCCGCGCCCGCAAAAATCCTTGCGTTACGATGTCGGCGAGCACCATACTACTTACGCGCAAATGGAAAAGGTGATTGAAGAAATCGCCAAATCCGCGCCTGACCGCGTTCGCATTTACGACATCGGCGAAACTAACGAGCATCGAATGATGCACGTAGTTGCGATTTCCGCGCCTGAAAATATTCAAAGGCTCGATGAAATCAAAGGAAATCTAGCGCGTTTGAGCGATCCGCGCGCAACCAACCAAGCGGCGGCAAATCAAATTATTCAAAACACGCCCGTCGCCGTCTGGCTTGCTTATACAATTCACGGCAACGAATCTTCGTCGTTTGAAACGATGATGCAGGTCGTTTATCAGCTCGCCGCGTCGGAAGAACCGGCGACGCTCGAAATTTTAAAAAACTCAGTCGCTTTAATCGCCACGGGAGAAAACCCGGACGGACACGAGCGTTTTGCGACCTGGTATAACTCGGTTGCCATCGGCGATGCGAATCGCACGGCGTTTGAACATCGCGAGCCTTGGAGCGTTTACGGGCGGCTGTCGCATTTTCGTTTCGATTTAAACCGCGACAATATCGCTTCGACGCAGAAAGAAACGCAGAATCTGCAAAAAGCGTTTTTGGAATGGAATCCGCAATTTTCCGCCGACCATCACGGTCAGCCTTCGCAGTATTTTTTCCCGCCCGACGCATTGCCGATTAACCCGAATCTGCCGCAGCCGGTTACAAATAAATGGCTTGAAACCGTCGGTCGAGCGAATGCCGCGCAGTTTGATCAAAGGCTTTGGGATTATTACGTCCGCGACGTTTTCGATTTGTTTTATCCGGGTTACTGGGATTCGTTTCCGGCTTTATTAGGGGCGACGGCGATGACTTATGAAACCGACGGCGGCGGTTTTAAAGGATTGCGCTGGACGCGCGACGACGGCACGATTATTACTTTTCGCTCGTCAATCGCCAAACATTTCGTCACTTCGATGACGACGCTCGAAACCGCCGCCAGACACCGCGAAGCGCGTCTGCGCGATTTTTACGATTTCAAACGCACAGCAATCGAAGAAGCGCGCGCCGACCGGATGAAACGTGTCGTCATCGTCCCGGACAAAGACCCGGTCAAAGCCGCCGAACTCGTCGAAATTCTGCGCCGCGCAAAAGTCGAAGTCAAAGTTGCAGGGGGAAA
>DASVRD010000011.1:0-9594 GCA_036388775.1 Pyrinomonadaceae bacterium
ATCGGAGTCAAAGTTTGGATTTATCGCGGCGAAATTCTTGATCCTAATGCTTCGCTCGCGCGCGGAACAAACACCGACCCGATTATCGAGCCGAAAATTATGGATCGCGGTGGTCGTCCCCCGCGTCGTCGTGAACGCGAAGGCGGTGGCGGTGATTTCCGTCGCAATGACCGCGGCGGACGTGGCGGTGGCGGAGTCGGCGGTGACAGAGGCGGAAATCGCGGTGGCGGCGACAGAAGCTAAAAGAGTAATAAGTAATAAGTAATAAGTTTTGAATATTACGAATTACTAAAATCTGATTATCAGCTACTTATTACTTATTACTTATTACTTATTACTTATTACTGTTTAGAGGTAAGCAATTATGTTGATGCCGAAAAAGGTCAAGCACCGTAAGCAAATGAAAGGTCGCAATCGCGGTGTCGCGCAACGCGGCGCTGCAATCAGCTTCGGTGACTTCGGACTTAAAAGTATGGAAGCCGGTTGGATTACCGACCGTCAGATCGAAGCGGCTCGTATTGCGATGACGCGCTTTATCAAACGTGCCGGCAAAGTCTGGATTCGGATGTTTCCCGACAAGCCGATTACCAAAAAACCTGCGGAAACCCGTATGGGAAGCGGTAAAGGCGCGCCGGATCATTGGGTAGCGGTTATCAAACCGGGCAGAGTTTTGTATGAAATTCAGGGCGTGCCGGAAGATGTGGCGCGCGAAGCGATGCGCCTCGCCGCCCAAAAACTGCCGGTCAAAACCAAGTTTGTGACCCGTGCCGAACAAGAAGGAGGCATTGTCTAACGAGATGAAACGCAAAGAAGAACTCGAAAGATTAAACGAAATGTCGCTCGATGATTTGCGCGAAGAAGCCGACCGCTTAAAAGAGTCGCTCTTTCGGCTGAAATTCCGTCACGCTTTGAGCGATATGGAAGCGGTTAAAAACATTCGACGCGAAAAGAAAACGCTGGCACGAATCAATACTTTTATTCGCCGGCGCGCTGAAGCTGCGGAAACCCAGCAGGCGTAAGGATTAAGGCAAGAAAAATGGCGAGAAAAAAGCAAGACGAAAACGAAGAAAATATTCAAGTTACGGAAGCCGAACAACCGGACGCCGCTTCGCACGCATCTGAAACGGTTTCAGACACGGAAGGCGCTCAAGCGGCAAGCACTGGCGGAACGGCGGACGAAGGCTCGACTTCAATTGTCGGAAGCATCGTTAATGCGGTTTCTTCGGTAGTTGAAACCGTTGTCGAAGGCGCAACATCCGCTGCCAAAACGGTTGCCAGCGTAGTAACCAGCGACGGCGCTCCCGAAACGACGACAAAACGCGGCAATCGCGCGCAAAAAATCGGCATCGTGACTTCGGACAAAATGACGAAAACGGTTGTCGTCAGCGTCAACCGACAGGTTTTGCACCCGAAATATCGTCGTTATATTCGCCGCACAACCAAATTTATGGCGCACGACGAAAAGGGCGCGACCATCGGCGATAAAGTCAGAATCATTGAAACTCGCCCGCTGTCGGCTCGCAAACGCTGGCGCGTGATTGAGATTATTCAGAAAGCAGCTAAGTAACGTTCGATTGTTTGATTTGCCTCTTTTGTGGCAAATATCAAATCGGTTTTGAGGTTTAGTTATGATCCAAATGCAAACGTCACTGAATGTGGCGGACAATTCGGGCGCGCGGCGCGTCGTGATGATTATGCCGATTGGCGGTTCGACCGGAAAAATCGCGTCGCTCGGCGACCGGATTAAAGTCACGGTCAAAGAAGCCACGCCGGACGGCGTAGCGAAAAAAGGCAAAGTTTATAACGCCGTGATCGTTCGCACCCGCAAAGAAGTGCGCCGCAAAGACGGCACTTATATTCGCTTTGACGAAAATGCAGCCGTCTTGATTAAAGACGACGGAACACCAATCGGCACTCGCGTTTTCGGTCCGGTGGCGCGCGAACTGCGCGACAAAAATTATATGAAAATCGTTTCGCTCGCGCCGGAGGTAATTTAGGAAAAATGAAAGCAGCAACAAAACAAGCGAAAAAAGGAACGGTTCGCTCGAAAATTAAAAAAGGCGACACGGTTGTTTTTATTTCAGGTAAAGATTACAACCGCTTTGACGCCAACGGAAAACGAATTCCGCATCGCGGGAAGGTGATTGCCGTTGATCCGCGCAACGGAAAAGTAAAAGTCGAAGGCGCGGGAATCATCAAAAAACACCAGCGCGCTGTTCCGCAATTGAACAAACAAGGCGGAATCGTTGAAATGGAAAGCTGGATAAATATTTCCAACGTCGCTCTGCTCGACCCGGAAACCGGCAAACCGACGCGCGTTCGCTATCAAATCACGGCTAACGATGATGGAACAAAAACAAAAGTGCGCGTCGCAGTAGGCAGCGGAAAAGAAATTAAATAACTGATTTTTTAAGTTTGGTAACGCTGAAAGTGCGAGACCCAAACAAACGAATAAAACAATGCCAGCAAGATTAAAAGAAACTTATCGAAACGAGATCGCTCCGGCGCTCGCCAAAGAATTCGGGATTGAAAACCCGATGGCGATTCCGAAAATCGAAAAAATCGTCGTCAATATGGGCGTCGGCGAGGCAATTTCCAACACGAAGATTTTGGACACGGCGACCGACGAACTGCGCGCAATCGCCGGACAAAAGCCGGTAATTACGAAAGCGAAAAAATCAATCGCCAGTTTCAAATTGCGTCAGGGAATGAACATTGGCACGATGGTCACTTTGCGCGGCGACCGGATGTACGAATTTTTAGACCGTTTGATTTCGGTCGCTCTGCCGCGCGTCCGCGATTTTCGCGGCGTTTCCGGCAAAGCGTTTGACGGGCGCGGAAATTACACGCTCGGCGTTCGCGAGCAATTGATTTTCCCGGAAATTGATTTTAATAAAGTTGATAAAACGCGCGGAATGAACATTTCGATTGTCACGACCGCGAAAAACGACGAACAAGCCCGGAGCCTTTTAAAAGCTATGGGAATGCCTTTCAGGCAGTAAGACTGTTCAAAGTTCAAAGTTCCAGGTTCAAAGTTTTAATTCTTTCAACCTTGAACTTTGAACCTGGAACCTTGAACTTTTTAGAAAATGGCTAAAACCAGCAAAATCGTCCGTAACGAGCAGCGCAAAAAAATGGTGACGAAACACGCCGCCAAACGCGCGACGCTGAAAGCGATTATTAATAATCCGAATTCTGCGGTGGAAGAAGTTGACAACGCTGTGATGCAGTTGCAAAAGCTGCCACGCGACGCAAGCCCGATTCGGGTTCGCAATCGCTGCTCGCAAACCGGCAGACCGCGCGCTTATCTGCGTAAATTCGGAATGTCGCGCATCGGTCTGCGCGAGCTTGCGCTCAAAGGACAAATTCCCGGAGTTGTTAAATCAAGTTGGTAAGAAATTAGTGGTTAGTTGTCAGTAACAGCAGTCAGTCTTTTGGGCTGAAACCTGTTGCTGGTCGCTTGCGACTTTAAAAGAGAAGAAAATGACTGATCCAATCGCCGATATGCTCACGCGAATCCGCAACGCCGTTGCGGCAAAACACCAGCGCGTAGATATTCCGGCTTCAAAATTAAAATTGGAAATCGCCCGTATTTTGAAAGAAGAAGGTTATATCAATAACTATCTGATCAAAGGCGAGGGCGTCAAAAAATCCATTCGCATCTTTTTGCGTTACGATGCCAAGGGCGCGCCTTCGATTTCGCATCTTTCGCGCGTTTCCAGACCGGGACGCCGCGTTTTTAGAGGCGCAACTGAAATTCCGAAAGTTTTGGGCGGCTACGGCATCAACATCGTTTCGACTTCGCAAGGCTTAATGAGCGGCAAACGCGCTCGTCATGAAAACATCGGCGGCGAAGTTTTAGCGGAAATTTATTAGTGAGCAGTGAGCAGTGAGCGGAGAGCAGAGTAAATCTGTTTTTCACCGCTCACTGCTCACCGCTCACTGCTCACTGATTAAAATGTCGAGAATTGGAAAAAAACCGATTACCTTACCGAAAGGCGTTGACGTAAAAATCAACAACGGCGAGCTGGAAGTCAAAGGCGCTAAAGGAACGCTCCGCGCGCCGATTCCGGCTGGAATTCAGGCGAGAGTCGAAGACGGAACGCTCTTTCTTGAGCGCGAATCCGACGATCAAGCCGCGTTTCACGGCTTGGCGCGCGCGCTGGCAAACAATGCGGTTGTCGGTGTGACCGACGGGTTTAAAAAAGAAATGGATTTGGTCGGCGTCGGATACAAAGCGGATGTGCGAGGCAAAACAATCGCGTTTTCGCTCGGTTATTCGCACCCGATTGAATACGTTCTGCCCGAAGGCATCACTGCAACGGCTGAACGCGTCCCTACGAAAACCAGTATTGTGCAATATCAGTTGACTTTGACTTTAACCGGAATTGATAAGCAAAAGCTCGGTCAGGTGGCGGCGGAATTAAACCGCTTGCGCAAACCCGACGCTTACAAAGGCAAAGGCGTTCGCTACGCCGATAGAACTTATAAATTGAAACCCGGAAAAACCGGCAAATAGCAGTTCAAGGTTCAAAGTTCAAGGTTCAAAGTTATTTGCTTTCCAACCTTGAACCTTGAACCTTGAACCTTGAACCTGAACAATGAATCCGAGAAGAGCAGATTTAAGACGCGCCGTACACACGCGAATTCGCAAAAAAGTGCGCGGCTCGGCGGAACGCCCGAGATTGGCGATTTTCCGCAGTTTGAATCACATTTACGCGCAGGTGATTGACGACGAAGCGGGAACAACTTTGATTTCGGCTTCGACGACCGAAAAAGATTTGCGCGGAACGACGGGCGGCAATTTGGAAGCTGCGCAGCGCGTCGGCAAAGCCGTCGCGGAACGCGCCATTGCCGCAGGAATTTCCAACGTCGTTTTTGATCGCGGCGGTTATGTTTATCACGGTCGCGTTAAGGCTTTGACCGATGCGGCGCGCGAAGCCGGTTTGAATAAAGGCGAAGCGGCAAACGATGACGCAGAGCCACAGGCAGCAGAGGGAAATAATGAAGAGTAAATCAGCAGTTTCAGCGCAAGGCTTGAATTTAAAAGACCAGTTGATTTCGATCAACCGCGTGACGAAAGTCGTTAAAGGCGGTAAAAATATGTCGTTTGCGGCGCTGGTCGTCGTCGGCGACGAAGCCGGTCACGTCGGTTTCGGCACGGGGAAAGCGAAAGAAGTTCCGAACGCGATTAAAAAAGCGGTCGAAGCGGCGAAGAAAAATTTGATTCGAGTGCCGCTCATCAACGGCTCGCTCCCCCACCAGATGATCGGCGGCTACGGCGCAGGGAGAGTTTTGTTGAAACCCGCTTCGGAAGGAACGGGCGTGATTGCGGGCGGCGCGGTTCGCGCGATTATGCAGGTTTTGGGCGTGCATAACGTGCGCACTAAAATTCTCGGCTCCGACAACCCGCACAACGTTATCCGCGCCACATTTGACGGTCTCGAAAGAATGAAAGACCCGATTGAAGTCGCACGAATGCGCGGCAAACAAGTTCACGAATTGTAAAATGTAGAACTGAGAACTGAGAACTGAGAACCGATTAATTCTCAGTTCTCAGTTCTCAGTTCTCAGTTCCAAAAGATGGCTGAAAAAGAACAGCAAAACACGGGCGGAAAAATCAAGATTCAGTATTACCGCAGTTCAATCGGTTATCCGAAAACGCAGAAAGCGACTGTGAAAAGTCTCGGAATTACCAAATTGAACCAAACTGTCGAACGGGTTGACACGCCCGCCATTCGCGGCGTCGTCGCCAAAGTTCCGCATTTATTGCGAATTGTTGAATAAGCGGTCTTCGGTCTTCGGCTTTCGGTTTTCGTTATCATAAACAAAGACCAAAGACCAAAGACCAAAGACCGTATTTAAAGAAATGGCTTTATCATTAAATAATTTAAAGAAGCCCGCAGGCTCGACTCATAAAAAGAAAAGAGTCGGTCGCGGACCGGGTTCGGGTTTGGGAAAAACCTCTGGAAAAGGGCACAAAGGACAAAAGTCGCGGTCGGGTTATTCGCAAAAAATCGGTTTTGAAGGCGGACAAATGCCGCTTCACCGCCGTTTGCCGAAACGCGGTTTTACCAATATTTTCAAAAAGCAGTGGATTGAAATCACTCTGGCGAAAATCGAAGCGGCGTTTAATACCGGAGAAGAAATTACGCCCGAAGTTTTGCACGAGCGCGGCTTAATCAAAAAAGCCAAACACGATTTGGTCGTTTTGGGCAACGGCGAATTAACCAAGGCTTTGAACATTTCGGCGCACCGCTTTACAAAAGCCGCGCGCGAAAAAATCGAAAAAGCCGGCGGTTCAATCACCGAAATCACCAAAGAAAAAGCTGTCGCAGCCTAAATTTCTGCTTTTTGTCCTTTGTCATTTGTCCTTTGTTTTTCTACAATCGAAGTTCTCGATTGAAAATAGCTTTTGCCTCGGCGAGAACTAAGGACAAGTCACAAAGGACAAATTTTATAATTAGAGGTCTTCATGGAAAAGTTTATTGCCGCCGTCCAAAATATGTTCAAAGTCCCGGAATTGCGGAAACGCATTCTGTTTACGCTGGGACTGATTGCTGTTTATCGTTTAGGCGCGCACGTTACCGCACCCGGAATTAACAAAGAAGTGCTGGAACAGGTTTGGAGTCAGGTCAGCGGGACGCTGCTCGGCGTTTTGGACTTGTTTTCAGGCGGAAACTTCCGCACGATTTCGGTTTTCGCGCTCGGCGTCACGCCTTACATCACGGCTTCGATTATTTTGCAGCTCATGACCGTCATCTCGCCGCAGCTTAAAAAGGTGCAGGAAGAAGGCGAGATGGGACGGCAGAAAATCAATCAATGGACGCGATATCTGACCGTTATTCTGTGTTCCATTCAAACGCTTTTCGTCGCGCAATGGCTCAGAAATAATCAGATTCTACCCGATTCGCCGTGGTACGTGGCTTCAACAGTCATAACGCTCGTGACCGGAACAATCTTTGTGATGTGGCTCGGTGAGCAAATTACCGAGCGCGGAATCGGCAACGGAATCTCGCTCTTGATTTTTGTCGGAATCGTCATCGGACTGCCCCGCGCGATCACTCAGGTTTCAGACCGCATCAAAACCGGCGACACCGTTCAGACGCTCGGCGTTATCTTTATGGTTGCCGTTATGGTCGCGTTGATTGCATTGATTGTCTATGTCGAATCGGCGCGCCGCAAAATTACGATTAATTACGCCAGGCGGCAAGTCGGGCGGCAAACCGTCGGGGGAACTCAATCGGTGCTGCCTTTGAAAATCAATATGAGCGGCGTTATTCCGGTGATTTTCGCATCTTCGGTTTTGGCTTTGCCGCAAACCGTTTTCACCGCGTTTCCGCCAGCACAGGGCGATACGGAATCAGCCTGGGCGCGGGTTCACGGGTTCTTTCAGCTATTTCACGGCGGCGATCCTTATTACGAACTCGTCTTTTTGGGCTTAATCGTTTTGTTTACATTCTTTTACATCACGGTTATTTTTAACGTCGAAGACGTTTCCGACAATCTGCGCAAACATGGCGGCTACATTCCCGGAATTCGTCCGGGCGTCAATACGGCTGAATATCTCAATGGGGTTTTGACGAGATTAACAACCGTCGGCGCGATTTATCTGGCTTTTGTTGCCTTCGTTCCGCAGCTTTTGTTGAGCGGTTTGCAAGTCGGACGTTTGCCGTTTTTCGGTCCGGGCTTGGAAAACTTTTTAAGCGCGACGCCCGGTTTAAGCTGGATTCCGAGCGGACTCGGTTATCAATTCTTCTTCGGCGGAACTTCGCTGCTGATTCTAGTCGGCGTCGCAATGGACACCATTGCCCAAGTCGAAGCGCAGCTTGTAATGCGTAATTACGAAGGTTTCTTAGGGTCGGGTTCGAGATTGCGCGGACGCAGAAGTTAAAGTTGGTTCAAGGTTCAAAGTTCAAGGTTCAAAGTTAAAAAATAGCTTTGAACCTTGAACTTTGAACCTTGAACTCAGAGTGAATGAATAAAATTATTCTTTTAATCGGCGCGCCCGGCGCAGGCAAGGGAACGCAAGCCAGATTATTACAGGAGCGGCTCGGTATTCCGCAAATTTCGACAGGCGATATTTTTCGGGCGTTGTCAAAAGCCGATACGCCGCTTGCGCGTCAAATCAAAGAGGTTTTAGCATCCGGTCAGCTCGTTTCCGATGAACTGGTCGTGCGAGTTGTCGAAGAACGCACTTCGCAAGATGATTGCCGGAACGGTTACCTTCTGGACGGTTTTCCGCGAACAACCGGACAAGCCGAGAAGCTCGAAGATTTAGCCGCTGCGCAAAACAAAATCTTGCAGGCAATTTTGCTTGACGTTGATTTTGACGTTTTGGAAAAGCGACTGACGGGACGCCGAACTTGCCCGGATTGCGGCGAGATTTACAACGTTTATTTCAAACCGCCGCAAAACGACAATAAATGCGATTTGCCGCCTTTTAGCGAATTAAAACAGCGCAGCGACGACACCGAAGACAAAGTGCGCGCTCGTTTGGAAGTTTATCGCCGCGAAACTCAGCCGCTGCTCGATTATTACGAGAAAACCGAGCGTTTGCAGCAAGTTGATGGGCTGCGGGAAACGGAATTGGTTTATACGGATTTGGAGCGTTTAATCAAAAACGATTAATGAGCTTTATTGCAAAGGTCGAAAATTTCGGGCGGCTTTTATTGGGAAAACGAATGATTATCGGAAAATCGCGCAAAGAGTTGGATAAAATGCGAGCCGCAGGCGAGCTGATTGCCGAAGTGCGCGAAGCAGTTCGGCGAATGGTGCAGCCGGGCGTTTCAACTTTGGAGTTAGATGAAGCCGCAGAAAAAATGATGCGCGATGCGGGCGCAATTCCAAGCTTTAAAGGTTATCTGGGGACTTATCCCGGCTCGATTTGCGCTTCGATCAACGAAGTGGTCGTTCACGGGATTCCGTCCAACGAAACGATTTTAAAAGAAGGCGATATTTTTTCGGTTGATATGGCGCTGACGCTCGATGGTTTTGTCGGCGACACGGCGGTTACGGTTCCGGTCGGGCAGGTTGACGAAGAAAAAGCGCAGCTTATTCGCGTCACGGAAGAATGTTTGCGGCTTGCCATTGAGCAATGCCGCGTCGGTCGTCATGTCGGCGACATCGGCTATGCGGTGCAGCAGCACGCCGAAAAATTCGGCTACGGAATCGTCAAAGGTTTTTGCGGTCATGGGATCGGCAGAAAAATGCACGAAGACCCACAAATTCCGAATTACGGCAAACCGGGAACAAAAGAAAAAATTCGCATCGGTTATGTTTTCGCCATCGAGCCGATGATTAACGTCGGAACGGACGAAACCGAGATTCTGGCTGACGGTTGGACGGTTGTCACGAAAGATAGAAAACCCTCGGCGCATTGTGAACATACGGTTGCCGTGACGGAAGCCGGACCGGAAATTTTAACGCTGACGCGTGAACAGAAAAATCAGCTAAACGAATCGAAACAACAAACAGCGGAAGCGGCGACGGCAGCGTAATGTCGGAAGGTTGACAAACGACCGCCGAAAATACGAAAATACTTATTTCGTCTTATCGGCGATTTTTGACTGTAATCAAGTATGTCAAAAGAAG
>DASVRD010000012.1:0-31203 GCA_036388775.1 Pyrinomonadaceae bacterium
ACCCTTGGTTCCGAAGACCAATGCTCTATCCACTGAGCTAACACCCCGCGAGTCAAATCAAAACGTAACCGTCCGCCGCCTTTTCTGTCAAGCGAGCCGCATCAGCAAACCGTTTTTCGGGCGCAGAGCGAAAGTCGGATCAAGCTCCGGCTGGTTTGTTTCAACCGGCTGCGGCAGAAAATTCTGCGCGATTGTTGCCAGAACGATTTGCGCTTCCATCAGGGCAAAATGATTTCCGATACACTGACGCGCGCCGCCGCCGAACGGGAAATAGGCGAATCGCGGGCGATTTTTCGAGTTTTCGGGCGTAAATCTTTCGGGGCAAAACTCTTCCGGTCTCTGCCAAAATTGCAGGTGGCGATGGACGATGTATTGCGAAACGACGAGCAATTTTCCCGCGTCAATGCGAAAGCCACCGATTTCATCCGCGCCGATTGATTGTCTCGGCTGCCCCCATGCGGGCGGAAATAATCGCATTGTTTCCTCGAAAACCATTCGCGTAAAAGGCAGTCGCGGCAAATCTTCGACGGTCGGAGCTTTGCCTTGCAGATTCAATTCAAGCTCGGCGCGCAGACGCGCTCGCGCACAATCATTTCGCGACAGCAAATACCAAGCCCACGACAATCCGGCGGCGGTCGTTTCGTGTCCGGCGATCAACAGCGTCATCACTTCGTCTTTCAACTGCCGGTCGGACATCATTTCGCCCGTGTCCTCGTCGCGCGCTTCGATCAGCATCGAAAGCAAATCGCCTTTGTCTTCGGTTTCGATTCTGCGCCGACGAATGATTTTCATCACGATTTCATCGAGCGTTTTACGGGCGCGATTAAATTCTCGATTCCTTTTTGTCGGAACAAATTCCGGCAGCGCAAACGGATAACGCATTCGGTGGCTGACGTGGTCGAGCGCGATTTTTAGAGCGTCGCCGAATCTTTCGGCGTCTTCGGAAATGTCGGCGCTAAAAAGCGTCCCGGCGGCGATGCGGACGGTTAGTTTCGTCATTTCTTCCGATACATCGAACGCTTCGCCCGTGCGGGCAAAAGTGCTTTTCCAATTTTCCACCGTTTCAGTAGCCGCGCTTGTCATCGTTTCGCTCAAAAGAGCGAGTCTTTGGCGATGAAAAGCGGGCTGCGCGAGACGGCGCTGACGACGCCAGAAATCGCCTTCGCTTGTGACGAGACCGTTTCCAGCTATCATTCCGAGAGATTTGGTGAAAATCGCGGGTTTTTTGTAGTTGGCTTGATTCGTTTGCAAAACCTGTTCTGCGCCCGCAGGATTGGCAATCAAATACCATTCAATACCAAATATCGTCCGCATTTTGACGACATCGCCCAATTCTTGCCAGACGCGGCAGTAAAATTTGAGCGGATTTGCCGCCGCTTCCGGTCCGCTGCCGAAAAACCAGTGACCTTTCGGCGTCGGCGGCGTAAGCAGTTGCGGTGTAGGTTGGGGAAAAGAAATTTCGGATTGCATAAAATTTTACTGCAATGCCGCGAGCATCGCCGGAGTGTCAATAAAAGGCTCGAATTTGGCGAGCTTGCCTTTGCGAAGCGTCCAGATGTGAACAATTGAAACGTCGAATTTTTTGTCGTTTTGCAATACCGTTCCGCGCGTTCGCCCTTTGACGACGACTTTATTTTCAACCGCAAATATTTCTTCTATTTCGACCGCCGAGTCAACGTTTCCGCGCAATTTCGTGAAAAACTGCTGCGCTCCGGCGAGACCTCGATAATGCCCGCCCCACGGGAGCGACTCGGTTTGACGTATCTCGAAAGCGGGCGTGAAAGCCGCCACAATTTCGTTAATATCTTTGCTTTGATAGACGCTGCGGACTAAATTTAAATTATCTTCGGACATAATTTTCACACCTTAATTATCGGAATAAATACATAGTTCGGTTTAGAAGGTTTCGATTTTATCTCGGCTTGCGGCAAAAACGACTATGCCGATAACCGCTGCGGCAATACCGACGCCGATTAAAACTTTGGTTGTTGTAGAGAATTTTTTGCCTTGTGCTTTTTGCCGTTCGTACTCGGCGAGATTGTTTTTTTCTTTATAAACTGAAGAATCTTTTTTCTCAAACAAAGCCTTTTTCAAATCCGGGTTTGAAGATTTTTGATTCGATGACGCTTCGGATTTTTCCACGCCGATTGTCCGATTGTTTTCAAAAGCCCGCGCTTGAGCAAAAACATTGGTGTTTGTGCCGAGACAGAAAATCGAAAACGCCAGTGTCGCTAATAAAGTTTTTCTAAACATTGTTATCTCCTGAAAGTGCTTATTATTATTTTAGGGTTTAATGCCTTCTGTTTAATAACGCGCAAAACTCGGCGGAAAAGTCTCATCAAAGCCGTCACTAAATGCCGACAACCAAATCATTTTGTACATCAGTGCGCCTGTCACTTGTCCGGTTTTGCTTTCTTTGCAGAAAAAACTGCCATACGCCGCCCGCCAGAAACACTGCGATTCCGGCAAATGACAAAGTAAAAGTCATTGCGCGATTTGATTCGTGAAAAGCGCCCGCCGCTAAACATAAAACCAAACCGGCAAACCACACCAAATCAACTTGCCAGAAATTGCGCCGCAGACGTATGTGTCGAAATTCGGAAACGTCTTCCATAAACAGGAATTTGAGCTTGTGATAATCCGCCGCGAGCAGAAATAAATTTAAGAAAATCAGAAAACCGTTGAGATAAGGCGTCCCGACAAATCCGATTGAAACCGTGATGACGAAAATATTCAAAATCAGCGGCAGAGACATAATCGCGCCGATGGTGGCAAAACGCTGCGACATCAGCAAAAAACCGATTAACACTTGCGACCAGGCGACGAATTCGCCCCACAAACTCAAACCGTAAGGCGCGAGAATTTTCGACAGGCTCATCGGAAACATCGTCAACGGAAAATAATGCCCGTGCGTCAGCTTGCCCATCCCGGCTGTAAAGAAAATGAAACCGAGAAGAATTCTGATTCCGATGACCGCTAAATTAAAAATCGTGTTTCCCATCCCAATCTTCTCCGTTCGAGTTTTTTCTTAAATTTTTTCCATAACGAAAAGCTACCAGGAATTCTGGTGAACGATTTCGTCGAGCGAAAGCCGCGTTTTCGTTTGCACTGAATTGTCGGCGTATCCGACCGGCACGACGAGAATTACGGCTTGATCCGACGGAATGTTCAGAGCTTCCTGCACGGCGCGCTCGCTGAAACCTTCCATCGGACAAGTGGCGAGTCCGGCGATGTGCGCGGCGAGCATAAACGTATGCGCGGCAATCGCAGCCTGTTTAGCCAGCCAGTAATCGCGGTGAACCGCTTGCAGCTTGGGAATCGGAATAAAACGCCCGGCAATCGTCTCCGCCAAAAATTTCCATAACCAGCCGAAACCCAAAAATCCGCGATTAAACGAAAGCGGGACGTTTTTACGCAATAGCTGTTCGTATTCCGCGCTGTTGGCTTTGGCTTCGCGGTCTAATTTCAAGATTCTCTCAAAATTATGTTCGACCACGCTTCGGTCGCCCGTGAACACCACAGTCGCACCGGCTTCCAAAATCTGTCGCTGATTCATACAAGCCGGATAAAGTTTTTCTTTTAATTTTTGGTCTGTGACAACGACAAAATGCGTCGGCTGCAAATTAAATGCGCTCGGCGACCAGCGCGCCGCTTCCAGTAATTCTCGCAGAAGTTCCGGCGCAACAGGTTCGGAGCGAAAATGGCGAGTCGAACGCCGCGTGCGAACGATTTCGATGAATTGATTTAAATTGATGTTCATTTCGCTTTACCTCATTTTCAGTCGGGAGATTTTATGCTTGAAACCCGTAAATCTGCTCGAAGCTTTTTTGGAGTGATTTTTCCGGTGTAAAGCGCGTCAAAGCGTCTCGCAGAAAAACCGCGAGCGGATTTTGCCATTGCCCGACGCGACCGAGCATCAATGAGCGTTCGGTAATAAACTTGGTTCGCGCGAAACGTCGGGCTTCAAATTCCCGAAAAGCCTCGCTCGCCCCCGCCGAATTTTGCAGACATTTCGTCAAAACGATTGCGTCTTCGAGAGCCATACAGCCGCCTTGTCCCAAATTCGGAGTCGTCGGATGCGCCGCGTCGCCGATTAAACAAACTCTGTTTGTTGACCAGCCGTGTTCGGGCAAGCGGTCGTAACAATCGTTTTGTAAAATGTCTTCGGCGTCCGTCGCCGCGATGATTTGGGGAATGGGCGCGTGCCAATCGTGAAAGAAATCTAAAAGCTGCGTTTTGCGTTCATCAGGTTGAAGAATCGAATTTTCCGGTTGATTGTTTGTCGCATACCAATAAAAGCGATTTTTTCCGATGGGAACTAAACCGACACGCTTGCCTGCGCCGAAAGTCTCGCTCGGAGAATCAAGGTCAAGACCTGCGGCGTCAAATTCGATTGTGCTGCGCCAGACTGCGTAGCCGCGATAAATGGGTTTTGCGTCGCCTTTGATTTGCGCCCGAACGCATGAGTGAATTCCGTCCGCTCCGATTAAAACATCGGCAGAAGCGCTTGTTCCGTCTGCAAAAAACGCGATCACGTTTGTTTCGGTTTCCTCAAAACGCTCGAAATTTTTGCCCAGGTGAATTGTTCCGGGCGCGCAGTTTTGTTGGAGCAAATCAATTAAATCTGCGCGATGAATGCAAATTGCCGGAGTCGGATAGTTTCCGATGTTTGTTCGCAGCAGCAATTCGCCGCGCTCGTTTTGAATTTTAACCGAATTAAAAACCGCGCTTTTTGAAACGGCTTCGTCGAGCAAACCGAGTTTTCCAAGAACCGCCGTTGCATTCGACCACAAACTAATGCCTGCGCCTATTCCGCGCAGCGCGGGAGCGTTTTCATAAATCTCAGCTTCAAATCCGGCTTGCTGCAACGCAATTGCCGTTGCCAAACCCCCGATGCCCGCGCCGATGATAAGAATTCTCGGTTTAGTAGTCATAATATTTTCAAAGTATTGCCGAACGGCAGCGCGGGTAAAATTCCTCTCAATTTATAACGCGCAAACCAGCGGAAAACGTATCAAGCGGCGCAGGGATTTTCAAAATCCCTGCGCCGCTTGATGTCCCGAAGAGCAAACGATTAGACCAATTATTCTTCGCGTCTGTAGCAGGATTCACCTTTTGCATTTGCCAGACAAATCAGCGTTTTGCCGTATTCGTCGGTTTTCGTGCGGAAAGTATAAGTTTCGCGCTCTAAAACGTAATCGCGCTCTTTGTTGCTCGCGGGCGAGCAGCTATAAGTGTTTTTCCAGTAATTTTTAGTCGGAACGAGCGTGATTTGATTGCCGCTGATTTCGACTTTGCCGCGTTTGTCGTTGAACAAATCGGTCATGCAGCCGTACATCGTTGATTTGATATAACCGACGTATTCAAAACGTCCGTCAGCGAAGAATTTATAAGTAAACGTCGAGCCGTTTGAAGACGTGACTTGCCCGGTCGTTAAATTTTTCTCCCCCATCATCGAAACATTGCCGTTGTGCCATTTGCCGACAATTTCCTGCAATGAGCCATTGCTCGATTTTGCCGCCGCATTTTGGATCGGTTGCGAAACGGTTTCAATCGAATTTTGGGCGGCATCGGCGGCTAAAATCTCAGTCCAGGCAACCAGCATCGCATCGTCGGTTGCAGCGTAAAATCCGACAACGGCGCGCGGCGCGCGTCCGTCTTTGAGCGCGCGGAAAAGAGTCACGCCGTCGGCTGTTCCGCCGACTTCGTATTTCCAGCCGGCGCTTTCGAGCGAACCGCGCAGCTTGCCGACAATATTCGGGACGTTCGATTTACGATAACCCGCGCCGCCCCAAGCCAAAACTTCCGAATCGCCTTGCCGCAATTTACCGTCGGCTGAAGCCACGATTTTTTCCAGCGTCCCGCTGATTTCCGCCGGAACGCTCGCCGCGCCGACGCGCTGCGCGTTCGCGGGAAGCGCGACGCCTGTTAAATTTGAATTTGCCGCCGATTCGACACCCTGCGACCAAATCACGCCGCTCAATGATAAAGTGGTGAGAACGATTGCCAAGATTCGATTAATTTTAAACATTATAATTTCTCCCGTTTGTTTTATGTCGAATGAATAATTTCCGGTTCATTTATTAACGCGCAAAGTGCTTCGGAAAAGGTTCAAACAAAATTCAAAAAACGTTGGGTCGGAATTGAGTAAAGGTGAGTTTGATATAAAAATGCCCGCGAAACACACTCATTTAGTGTGTTTCGCGGGCATCATGGTAAATTGCCCTTTATGTCAGTTTCACGTTTTAATAAGCCGCTAAACGCCGCGCCGTTTCTATTATTTCCTTCAAACTCGGCAAATAATAATCTTCCAGTTGCGGCGCAAACGGCACGGGCGCGTCAATCGAAGCGACGCGGATGACGGGCGCGTCGAGCCATTCAAACGCTTCTTCGGCGATAATCGCCGCAATCTCGCCGCCGATTCCGCCCGTCAGAGACGCTTCGTGCAAAATCATCACTCGATTTGTCTTTTTGACTGTTGCCAAAATCGCTTCCTTGTCGAGCGGCGCGAGCGTTCGTAAATCAATGACTTCGATTGATAAACCGTCCGATTTTTCCAATTCTTCCGCCGCGTCCAAAGCGTTCAAAACCTGCGCGCCGAAGGTGATGATTGATAAATCTTTTCCTTCGCGCGCCGTGCGAGCTTTGCCGATTGGGATGATGTAATCGTCTGCGGGCAATTCTTCGCGCAGACGCGGCAAACGGTAAAGTTTTTTGTGTTCAAAAAACAAAACCGGATCGGGATCGCGAATTGCGGCTTTGATTAAACCTTTCGCGTCGTAAGCCGTTGCGGGTTCGACCATTTTCAGACCGGCGGTGTTGAGAAAAAACGATTCGGCGTTGAGAGAGTGAAACGGACCGCCGCGCACGCCCGAACCGCAGGGACCGCGAAACACAGCCGGTATCGAACCGCAGCCGCGATAACGCGATTTCGCCGCATAGTTTGTCAGCATATCGAATCCGGTCGAAATAAAATCAATAAACTGAAATTCGGCAACCGGCTTCATTCCCATCAAAGCCGCCCCGCAAGCCGCGCCGACAATCGCCGCTTCGGAAATCGGCGTGTCAATCATTCTTTCCGCGCCGAATTCGTCAATAAAACCTTCGGTCAATTTAAACGCGCCGCCGTAAGCGCCGATGTCTTCACCGATGACGAAAACCGTTTCGTCGCGGTGCATTTCTTCCCAAATTCCTTGCCGAATCGCTTCGATTATTGTCACTTTAGTTTGCTCTTGTTTAATCATGGCTTTTCAAATCTGCGGCTCGCGTTTCCTCTTCTTCCGGGTGGCGTTCGTATTCGGCTTCGCGTTCTTTTTCGCTGACGTAATTAAAAGCAGTCAGCGACGCGATGACGAGGGCGACGCCCGCGCCGTAATAAAGCGTTTCGAGCGCGTTTTTCGATTCCAGCACATTTTGGACGAATTTGACCGCCATTACCGGAATCACGACATAGCTGAATTTCGCTTTGAGTTCTTCGAGATTACGGACGAGCATCCAATCCGGCACTTCCAGCCTGCCGATAAATAATTCGTAAAGGCTGACGGAAATCACTATCAAAGCCGTTGCTACGAGAAAATTATCCAGACAGCCGAACAGCGCGACGAGCGTCGAATCGCCTTTCGGATCTTCGTAAGCCGCACTCTCGATTGTTCTGTAAAGTTTGTAAGCGCCCTGCACGAGCGCCGCCAGCGCGCCCAAAAGCAGCGAAAGAATGCCGATAATTGATAAATAGCGCGAGTTTTCGAGCAGCCATTTCATCGTTTATTTCTCCAAAACTTTTCTTTTAAATGCCGGAGAAACAACCGAATTATCGAAAACATCGTAAGCCGCCGAAACCGGATTAGGCGCGCTCGCGCTTTCGGCAACGGCTAATTCCGCTTCGAGATATTCGGAAACTTCGGCGACGATTTTCTTTAAATCTTCATCCGAAGCGATCTTTTCAGTCGTCAAAAATCTTTCGTAGCGGTCAATCGGGTCGTTTGTCGTCGCCCATCGTTCGATTTCGCCCGCCGGAACGTAAGACTGATTATCGTGTTCGGCGTGACCTTTGCGACGGTAAGTGTGCGCTTCGATTAAAACCGAGCCGTTTCCGTTGCGCGCGTGTTCAACCGCGCGTTTCATCGTCTCGTAGCAGGCGACGATGTCGTTGCCGTCAACCGACAAACCCAAAATGCCGTAGCCGACGGCTTTGTCAACAAACTGCGCGGCGGCGCATTGATTCCGCTTCGGCGTCGAATAAGCGTAGCCGTTGTTTTCGATGATTGTAATCATCGGCAGTTTTTGCACGGCGGCGAAATTAACGCCTTCGTGAAAAGCGCCGGTCGAGCTTGCGCCTTCGCCGATGTAAGCGACTGCAACGCGGTTTTCCCGTTTCATTCGAGCGGCAAGCAAGACGCCCGCCATTACCGGAATCATATCGCCGAGATGCGAGATCGGACCGATGAAGCCTTTTTCCAAATCGGCAAAGTGAAATTGCACGTCAGTCGCGCGCGACGGCGCGTTGGCTTTGCCGAGATATTGCGCGAAAATCGTCTGCGGCAAAATGCCTTTGACGAAACACGCGCCGATGTCGCGGATTAAAGGCGCGATGAAATCCTGCTCTGAAAGCGCAAAAGCCGTTCCTACTGCGGTTGCTTCCTGTCCGAGACTCGTAAAAACTCCGCCCGTCAGCTTTGCCTGGCGTTTCAGTCTGACGGTTATTTCGTCAAACATTCTGGTCATTTTTACAAAGCGGTACATTTCGAGCATTTGCTCGCGCGTGAGAGTGGTTTCTTTTGTGCAGGAAAGCGGTTTGCTGCTGCCGTTTCGATTGTTTGATTTGGATTTTGTCGTGATTGTTTTGGTGCTTGATTTTGCCATCTTCAATTCTACTGAGCGTCCGACTTTTGCAAAAAGAATTTAACAATTCCGAACAGACTAATCAAAAGCCAAAAAAATTCGACGATAAAAGCTGAAAAATTAAAACTGAAAATGAGCGAAACGATAATCATCGCCGCACCGGCGGCGTTAAGCAGGGAATAAATCAAACTGCTGCTTTTGATTCGCTCGGTTTGCAGCAAAATGTAAGTTACGATAATGACAGCCGTGCCGATTGTGCCGACGAAATCGTACCAGGCATATTGCATCAAAAAATCATATCAAGTAACAGCACGGAATTACTAAATAGCTGGGAGCGCGGATGTCCACATCCGCGCTCCCAGTAATGGAATCGCTTTTATCCAAAAATCTTTGCTCTCGAAAGCGAATTAAAATACGCTTTTATCCGGTCGTCTTCCGTGCCTGCAAAAACTGTCGCGATGTAATTATCCGGGCGAAGCAGAACCGTAAAAGTTTTGTTTGCATCGAAAATTTCGGCGACGCGCGGATAGAGCGGAAAAACGTTGTAATCCAACAAGTCGGCAAATTCATTTTCAATTTGTTGACGTAAAGCTTGAGAATCCGTTTGTCCGTCGGAGAATGTGAGCAGGTGAAATTTCGGAGCTTTTAAACAATCGTAAATGCTCTCGCCTTCAATCAAAAAATAAGGCATTCGGTCGCCCGATTTGATTTTAAAATTCGCGTCTTCAAAATGATCGCTCAAAGAGCTGTGGCGATAGTTGATTCCGATTTGCGAAATGAGCGGGAAAATAAAATTCTTCACTGCGCCGAAATTTAACGCAAAATTTGCGATGTACGGAAAAATATGCGTGCGAATATATGACGTAAACGTCTCAGGGCTGGCGCCGAATTCAAAAATGCGGTCGGTGGTTTCGAGCAGATTTTTGGCGTTTTCGAGCCGTTCTTCGTTGTACGAATCCAAAATTTTCGCGTCCATCTTGCCGCGCAAAACGTGCGCTAGTTTCCACGCAAGATTGTAGCCGTCCTGAATTCCCGTGTTCATTCCTTGAGCGCCCGCTGGTGTGTGAATGTGAGCGGAGTCTCCGGCGAGAAAGCATCTGCCTTCGGAAAATTTATTGACGCGGCGCGAGTGGACGCGATAAACCGAAAACCAGTTTACGTCGTGAATGTCGAGATTTAATTTTGTGTCGGCGGCGATTTGGCGCTCGATTTCTTCGTATAAAATCTCGCCTTCGCGCCTCTCTTCGTTTTCGGGAAACGTGCCGACGATGCGAAAACGGTTTTCGCCCGGAAGCGGAAAAAACGCGGTGATTGTGCTTTGCGCCAGACAAACGTAAAGCGAATCGTGGCTGAAATTCCAATTAATCTCGACATCGGCGACGTAAAACAGCCGGTCAAAAGTGCTGCCTTCAAAAGTTAAATCCAAACCGTGACGCACAGGACTTTTTGCGCCGTCGCAGCCGACAAGATATTTCGCGCGAATTGTTTTCATCTCACCGTTGCCGGTCTTTATATTTGCCGTAACGCCGTTTTCATCTTGCGAAAAGCTTAACAGCTCGGTTTGCCAGAGAGCGTCTTTTCCGTTGGTTTTTAAGTAATTTAAGAGAAACTCTTCGTGTTTGTTTTGCTCGACAAGAAGTAGAAAAGGATAGGGGCTTAAACCTTGTCCGATTTCCGATAATTCGATTTTCCCGCGCACTTCACCACCTTCGACAAGCTGCGCTTTTTCGGCTTTGGCACCGAGAGCGACTAAATCCTGAGCCAAGCCGATTTGCTCATAAATCTCAAGCGTGCGCGCCTGAACGCCGATTGCTTTGGAATACCGTGAAATTCCGTCGTTTTTATCGAGAATAACGAAATCAATTCCGTATCTGAAAAGCTGACAAGCCAAAGAAAGTCCGGTTGGTCCCGCGCCGACGATAATCACATCCGTTTCCATAATTTCCTCCAAAAGCGTTTAGAGGCGGTCTTCGACCGCCATTGCCATTCAATACGGCGGTCGAAGACCGCCTCTAAACGGTCAAAATCGGTTTTAAAAACGATTTATTTCGTACTGAAAAACGCGCTTGTCGCACCGGCAACACGCCGCCGCAAACCGCCGAACATTCCGCCGAAAAACCGGGAAATACGACCGTAAACCGGGCTGGTCGCGAGATCGTCGAAAATCGAATAAAAAACCGGAACAGCCAGCAATGTTAAAAGCAAACAGAGCGATTGACCGCCGACTACGAGAACGCCGATTGAACGGTTTGTCCCTGCGCCCGCGCCGGTCGAAACCACAAGCGGAATCATACCTGCAACAAGCGCGATTGTCGTCATTAAAATCGGTCTGAGACGGTCGCGGTTTGCCTGAATAATCGCGTCATAGCGTTCCATTCCTTTTTGGCGCAAACCGTTTGTATGGTCAATCTGTAAAATCGCATTTTTCTTGACCACGCCGAACAAGAGCAGCAATCCGAGACCGGAAAAGATGTTGACGGTCTGCCCGGCAATCAACAAGCTCAAAATTCCGAACGGAATCGAAAGCGGCAGCGTCAGCAAAATGGTAATCGGGTGAATAAACGATTCAAACTGCGCCGCCAGCACGATGTACATAAAGACGAACGAAAGAACGATGGCGACGAGAAAATAAAATCCCGCTTTGCTCATTTCCTTCGATTGCCCGACGTAGCCGGTCGTGTAACCGGCGGGCAGACTCAATTCTTTAACAGCCTGATTAATTGCCGTTTGAATATTTGCCGCCGAGCCGCCCGGTTTGGTGTTTGCTAAAAGCGTGACCTGTCGCTGGCGATTGAGACGGTCAACCGCGCTCGGTCCGGTTCCTTCCGACACTTTCACTACGCGGTCGAGCGTCACCCAGCCGACTTTGGTTGAAGGCACAATCATCCGTTTCAAACCTTCGACATCCGCGCGGTAATTATTAAGAGCGCGAACGCGCACCTCGTATTGATCGGTTCCTTCGTTAAAATTTGTCGCTTCCTGTCCGGCGACAAGCGTGTTTAAAGCCTGCGAAACATCGCCCACGCGGACGCCTAAATCAGCCGCCGTGTCGCGGTCAACCGTCAATTGAAGCTCCGGTTTGCCGCTGATCAAAGTCGAGTCAACGTCAACCGCGTCGGGAATCGTTTTCATTTTTTCGAGCAGCTTCGCCGAATAGATTTCGAGCTGTTTCAAGTCCGGTCCGGCAATCAAATACTGCACGTTCGCGTTGCGAAAACCGCCGCCCGAAAACGCCGCTACCGGCTGGACGCTGGTTCGCAGCTCGGAAGGATAATTTTTTAAAAGCTCGCGCGCTTTGACCATTATTCCTTCCTGCGACAAAGAACGTTCGCGGATGTCTGACAGCTTGACGTAAACCGAGCCGCTGTTGACGATTTGCTGTTGTCCGCCGCCGACCGTCACCAAAGTGTCGGTTACGCCTTCCATTTTGCGAACGTCCGCCGCGATACGTTCAAACAACGCGCTGGTTGCGGATAAACTGTTGCCTTCGGGGGCGCGAATCGAAATTTCAAACTGCGATTGGTCGTCGGAAGGCAAAAAGTTTTTGCCGACGAACATAAACAGCGGAATGATGCTCAAGAAAACCAGTACGCATAGCCCGATGATTACCCAGCGATGTGACATCGAAAATCTCAAAAGCCAGGTATAAGTGTTGTCAATATAGCGGTAAAAACCGGTTTCTTTTGAATCGTGTTTTTCTTTCGCCGCTCGTTCCTCGCTGTATTCAATCGCGTCGTCGTCATCAATTTTCGACTTCTCTTTTATTTTATGCGGTTTGAGCAAACGCGCGGCGAGCATCGGAGTTAAAGTGAACGAAACGATCAGCG
Organism: Pyrinomonadaceae bacterium; assembly: GCA_036388775.1. GTDB lineage: Bacteria > Acidobacteriota > Blastocatellia > Pyrinomonadales > Pyrinomonadaceae > JALZCH01. Next base: position 12,666 of record DASVRD010000012.1, read on the forward strand.
AAACGCCGACGGCGAACGCCGCCGTCAAACCGAACGATGACATAAAGCGCCCGACAATTCCGCTCATAAATCCGATTGGGACGAAAACCGCCATCAAGCTGAGCGTAGTTGCCAGAACCGCGAGACCGATTTCGCGCGTGCCTTCGATTGCCGCCTGAAACGGCGACATTCCCTTTTCTTCGATATAACGGAAAATGTTTTCCAGCACGACAATCGCGTCGTCAATCACGATTCCGACCATCAACGTCAACGAAAGCATTGTGATCGAGTTGAGCGTGTAGCCCATCACTTTCATCAACGCAAAAGTCGAGATAATCGAAGTCGGGATTGCCAGAGCCGCAATAAACGTCGGGCGGATGCTCCACAAAAACAGAAACACGACAATCGCCGCCAAAAAACCGCCGACGACCAAGTGTTCTTCGATGGCGTGCAAGCTGGCTTCGATAAAAATCGAGTTGTCGCCAACAATCCGCATTTGATAGTTTTTCGGTAGCGTCGGCTCGATTTCCTTTAATCTTTCCTTGATTCCGTGCGCGACGGCGACCGTGTTTTGTCCCGATTGTTTCGAGACGATCAACGTTACGGCAGGCTGACCGTTCAAACGAGCTTCGGTACGGACTTCTTCCGCGCCGTCTTCGACATAGCCCAAATCCTTAACTTTGACTTGATAATTGCCGCGCGTTGCGACGACGACGTTCGCAAATTCTTCCGGGTTTTTGATTTTGCCGACCGTGCGAACAGCGGTTTCTTTCGCGCCTTCGTCAAGACGACCGCTCGGAAATTCTGCGTTTTGGATTTTTAACGCATTAGTCACTTCCCCCGGCGTGATGCTGTACGAGCGCATTTTATCAGGGTCAACCCAGACGTTGATTTGCCGCTCGCGCCCGCCGATAATCGTTATCTGTCCGACTCCGGCGATTGATTCGATCCGCTCTTTAATTTTATTTTCGGCGACTTGCGTGACATCTCGCAAAGAAGTCGGCGCGGAAACCACGATTCTCAAAACCGGCGCGGCGTCCGTGTCGAGCTTTTGCACGGTCGGCTGCTCGGCGGTTTCCGGCAAGTTGGGAATTACGGTCTGCACGCGGTTTTCGACTTCCTGCGCGGCGACGTTTACGTCTTTTTCGAGTACAAACTGGACGAAAACCTGCGAGATACCTTCAATCGAGGTCGAGCGCAATTCGTCAATTCCGCTCACCGTGTTTACGGCTTCTTCAACTTTTTCGGTAATTTCGGTTTCGATTTCCTGCGGCGACGCGCCCGGATTAATGACCGTTATGGTAATCGTCGGAAAGTCAATCTTCGGAAAAAGATCAACGCCGAGAGAGAAAAACGAAAATGTCCCGACCGTCACGAGCGATAAAACCAGCATCGTGGCGAAAACCGGGCGCTTGACACAAATTTCTGCTAACCACTGCATAACTCAAAAGTTCAAAGTTCAAGGTTCAAAGTTCAAAGTTATTTGAATTTGTTTCCTCGCAACTCGGATTGCTGAAGATACTTCATAAAACCGGAAATCAAGCGACTGGTTTCTGCGAGTTTGTTTGAAATTTCAGCAAATTGTTTTTCATCAATATATTTTTGGTCTAAAGCTACGTAAAGTTGAGCGCGAACTTCTCCGCACGAACCTTTCGCAATCGCAAGAAATTGTAAGAATTCCTTGTTCCCGTCACGTTCAAAGCCTTCGGCAATGTTTGAAAGAATGGAAACTGCGGCTCGGCGAATCTGATTGCACAAAGCAAAATCCTTAGCGAACATTCCCAATGAACTAACGCTATAAACCAATTTCGTCGCTTCACGCGCAGCTTTCCAAGAATCAATGTCTTCAAACTTTTCAATTCTTGCCATTAACTTAGTTCAAGTTTCAAAGTTCCAAGTTCAAGGCTGGAAAGAATAACTTTGAACCTTGAACTTGGAACTTTGAACTACTGTACGACTTGAACTCCGTCGTAAATTTGTTCGAGATTGTTTGTCGCAACTCTTTCGTCCGGCGCGACGCCGTTTTTGACTTCGACCATTTCGCTTTCGACTTCGCCGAGTGTGACGATTCTTTCCTGCGCGCGTCCGTCTTTGACGACATAAACGCGAGCGGTCGTGCCTTCCTGACGCACTGCTGAAGTCGGGACCATCACGGCGCGGCGCGCTTCGGGCAGCAGGATTTTAACGCTCGCGAACTGCCCCGGTTTCAACAGCCCGTCAATGTTGTTGACTTCCGCCTCGGCGGTCATCGTCCGCGATGTCGGGTTTAAGCCCGGAACAATTCTGACAATCGTTCCCGCAAATTGACGATCCGGGTACGCGCTCGTTGTCAGCGAAATTGATTGCCCGACGCGAGCCTGTCCGATTGATTGTTCGGGAACGTCAATTCTCATCCGCAAAGGATTAGTGCGGACAATCGTTGCAATTTTGCCGCTCGTGGCGATAAATTCGCCCGCGTCGGCGTTGCGCTCCTGAATTGTCCCGCTAATCGGCGAATAAATCGTCGTGTCGGTAATCGCTTTTTGCGCTGAAGCGATTTGCGTTTGCGAGGCTTCGGCAGCTCGCTGTGCGGCGCCGACTTGCGCTTGCGCCGTATCAACTTGCGCCTGTGCGGTGCGAATCGCGGCAAAACGCTGATTTGCGCCGTTCAAAGCCGCTTCGTATTGCGAGCGAGCGGTGTCGCGCTGCGCTTTTTGCTGGTCGTACTGCGAGCGGGAAACGTCGCCGGTTTCGATCAGGCGTTCAAAGCGAACGAGCTGTTTTTCCGCTAATTCGAGCGCCGCGCGTGCCGCGCCGACTTCGGCGACGTTATTGACGTTAAAAGTTTGGTTCTCGCCGAGTCCTAGCTGAGCGCGAACTTGCCGCACATTTGCCTGAGCCTGTTCAACGCCTGCGCGAGCGGAATTGACTTGCGATTGAGCCTGAGCGTATTGCGCCTGTGCTTGTTCAAGCCGAATCCGCGCGTCGCGGTCGTCGAGTTTGACTAACACATCGCCGCGATTAACGTAACCGCCGACATCGAAATTAACCGCCACGACTTTTCCGCCGACTGTCGGCGCAACATCCGTTTGCTGATCGCTCGCCAGATTTCCGGTCGCTTCAAAAAACTGCGGCAGCTCGCGCAAGACAGCCGGCGCAGTCGTGACATTAACGACGGTCGGCTGCGCGTTGTTCGCATTCGCGGTTTTGTTCGATTCCGCCCGCGAACCGCTGCAAGCTGCAAGCGCGGCGGCGAAAACTAGTGTAAAAATAAATAGCGTTATTTTATAAAATGAAAACTTCATTGTTCCGCCTTCATCCCTGATCCTTGATTTTGATGCCGCCAAGTAAAATTTCGGTAAACTGGCGCGCGGCTTCTTCGTCGGAAATATCTAAAAGTCGCCGTTTCTTGTCCCATAAAATATTATTGAGCGAATGATGAATCAGCATTCCGACAAACGCGCGAACGACGACGCGCGGCTGAACATCAATCCGAAAAGCGCCGTCCTGCTGCCGCTGTTCGATATAACCGCCGAGTCGGTCGTACATTTCGGCGACAAAACCTTCAAAAAACATCTGCGCCAATTCGTGACCTTCGAGCGCCGAAAAAAAGAGCAGACGCATAAAATCCACATCTTCCTGATGATGTTTCATCGCGCCGAGACCGAGCTGATAAAAAATCTGGTAATCATCTTTCCGCTCGAAAATTTCGGCAATTTCCGACATTTTATCGCCGCCTCCGCCGTGACAAATCTGATGATCGAGAATCGCTTTGTAAAGCTCTTGTTTGGTTGTGAAATGACGGAAAATAATCGCTTCAGACACACCTGCCGCGAGCGCGATCTCGCGCGTAGTCGTCCCGCCAAATCCGCGCTGTGAGAATAATTCCATCGCAACTTGCAGGATTTGCAAACGCCTGTCGTCGGCAGCCATTCTGCCGGAAGCGTTTTTTAATAAACATGAATCAGGGTTCAAATCTTCTCCTTTAAAAGCAAAGTAAGCACTTACTTACTTTGCCCGAAAATAAATCTGCTGTCAAGCATAAATAGACCGCAGAAAACGCGGATTTGAGGGAATACGGCTGATAAATAAACATTTTAAAAATCTGTGTTTTATCTTCAAAATCAGCATTATCCGCAATCAATTCCGGTAAAGCCGAACATTGTTTATTTTAATTTCGTATCAACCTTTTGCAGTCATTAAAGCATCGGACAGGCGAGAAAATCAGCAATCGTGACTGAAATATTTATTTGAGATAGGAGAATTTTGAAATGTCAGAATACAATGAATCAGCCGAATTATCGGATAACCGCGCGCTCGTTCGCTCGACGCCGCCAAACGGCGAAGACGCCGCGACAACGCAAGCCGCGACGGAAGATTGGCGCGCGCAGGCGCAGGTTTACGGGCAGCAGGCGACCGAGGCTTTGAACAAAGCGAAAGGTTACGCGCAGGAATATTTGGGACAGGCGGGAGATAAATTCAAAGATTTGCAGAACAAAGATTTGAATCAAATTACCGAAGAAGCCAAGGATTTCGCCCGCCGCAAACCCGGTCAGGCGCTTTTGATTTCAGCGGCAGCCGGAATCGTTCTCGGCTTCCTTTTGAAAGGCAGACGCTAAAAACTTTTAAAGTTTAAATTCTAAAAAAGGCGGTTTTGCGACCGCCTTTTTTATTTATTCACTCGGTTCTTCAAGAAACGGTACTGTTGATCTCGATTTAACCCTGCTGACAACCACGCTCGTCTGAAAACGTCTGACACTTCGATTGTCAATAAAGAGCCGGCGCGTTAAAGCCTCATAATCCTGCATATCCTTCGCGGCAATAATCAGAATAAAATCGGCGTTTCCCGTTACGTGATAACACTGCATAACTTCCGGCGTATTTAGCACGAGTTTCTTAAACTCATCGAGAACCGAAGATATTAAACGTTCCTGTTCAAGGGTCACTTCGACGATAATTGTCAACAATCTGCCGCTTGCCTGCGGCGAGATAATGGCTACGTCGGCTTCGATAACGCCATCTTTGCGCAGTCGTTTTAATCGGCGCTGAACGGCGGATGCAGACAAGTTTACCTGCTCGGCAATTTTGTCTGCCGAGAGCTGGTTGTTTTGCTGAACAATAGCAAGGATTTTTTTGTCAAATAAATCCATATCGTATCAGTTTGCGGAATTTCATCATAAATCAGGAATAATTGCAGGTTTTCCGCACTAAAATATCATATTTCAATAAATTTCGCCTTCGGGTTGGTGCTATCCTTTGAATCGTAAAACACGATTGAAATAAGGCGCATATGGCGGCGAGAATTGATCCTGTATTTTTGGATACCGAGCAGACCAGCGATGCTGATTTGATTCGCCGCATATCAAATAACGATGAAGCCGCTTTAGCCTTGTTTTATGACCGCTATCGAAAAATTCTTTTCGGATTATTAGTTCGCATTCTAAACAATCAGGCGGAAGCCGAAGATATATTACAAGAGGTTTTTGTTCAGGTCTGGCAACAGGCAAAGAGCTTTGACCGGGAACGGGGCAAGGTTTTTACCTGGCTTCTGACAATTACGCGCTGCAGAGCCATTGACCGATTACGCTTCCTGAAAACACGAACACTTGCAGCCGAGCGAGCGGGCGCGAATAAACCGCTTTATATTGATTCAAAGATCGAGCAAAACCTGATTCTACGCAAGCGTCAAATGCTGGTGCGAACGGCTTTAAGCGGATTGCCTGAAAATCAACGCAGTTTATTGTTGATGGCATATTTCGACGGCTATTCGCAAACGGAGATTGCCGCGCGTGCAAATGTTCCGCTCGGAACGGTTAAAACCCGGATGCGAATGGGAATGACGAAATTGCGCGAGACTCTGAATGCTGATTCGATTAATTGGTTATAAAAATCTTCCTGAAATTACACGATTAAATTTGAAAAAGGTTTAATCGCAAAAATGCGGAAGCGCTCCGGCAACAAAATCTTTTTTTGAGTGAATGTAGTAAAACATACAGAAATGCTGTTGAGTTTGTGTTATTGTTGAAACATTCATATCAGAATTGTTGTTCTGAATCACTCCAAAAAATAAGATAAGCAATTAAGGCTGTTGTCGGAAAGAGTTCTCCATAACTTTATTCTCATTAGAGACGGCTTCCTTGCTCGAACTGAGGGAAAATTTAGACCGGAATTATGAAAAAGAACACTCATACTGTCCTCTGTGTTGACGACAATATTGATACGTGCGAGCTTGTGCGTTTAATGTTTGAAGGCGATGGTTATAAAGTTGTTACCTGCCAGGACGGGCAGGAAGCCATCAGGCTTATGCGTTACGAAGACTTCGATGCGGTAGTTTTGGATTACCTGATGCCGGAGATTGACGGGATGGACGTTTGCCGCGCAATCAGAACGTTTAATAAAAATGTGCCGGTAGTTTTCTTTACCGCTTCGGCGCGAGAGAAAGATCGTGTTGCGATACTTGAATCGGGAGCGCAAGCCTTTCTGGTCAAACCCAATGATCTTAATATTCTGACTGAAACGGTCTTTCGATTGGTCGAGCAAAAGGAATCAACAATCAGCGCGGGTTAAATGTCCCAAAATTAATGTTCCGCACAAATGTAGATTAAATAATCAAACTGTTGCGTAGCTTTCATATTGGCTTTTGATTGCTTCGTAACATTCGCACGTCTGTTCTTCCAAACCTTCTTTATCAGTTATGGTGATTATTCCTCTGCGATAATTGATGAGTCCCGCTTCTTTCAGATTGATAGCTACTAATGTAACGCCGGGTCGGTGAACTCCGAGCATCTGTGCGAGAAAATCCTGCGTTAAATGAAATTCAGTGCGTCCTGTTTTGTAGCTGCTTATCAGCAGCCATTTTGCCAAACGTGCGGTGATCTCGTGATGCGAGTTGCAGGCGGCGCATTGTGCGGCTTCCGTTAGAAAAGCAAAGATAAACTCCGATGCCAATTGCGCCAGTAAACCTTCGCGTTTTAAAGCGGCTTGAAATCTGTCGGCTTTGATTCGCCAGCCCTCGCCGGGGATTTGCACAATTGACTCTCTCGGCGATTGTTTTTTTGATAAAGCTATCGTAACTCCCGTCATTCCTTCTCTCCCGATAGTGCCGGTTTCAACGCTGGTTCCGTCCTCAAATACGGTGACGGATGAAATAAGACTATTTTCGGGAAAATAAACGTATTCGATATGCTCGTGCGGGCGATGAATAACGTCGTGACTCTTCAATTCTAAAAATTGAAGGTCGGGCAAAAGCTCTTTGTATTCTTTTTCAGGCAATCTCGAAAGAATGACGTTATTAATTTGTGAATTTTCGCTTTTTAGCTTTTTGGTTTGTTGAAGATTGCGATTTTGGGAAGTGCTCAGCATGAGTCTTTCACCTTTCTGTAGTTGACGGTTAATACGCGAACAAACATCAAAAGGAAAAGTCTTCCGGGCTGAACCTAATGTGAATGTAAAGACTTACTTCAGTAAGTAAACGTGATGTATCTTAACATAAGAAGCTAAGTTACACTAAGTCAATCCGTAATGACGTTCTCAATCGTACAGAACCAACAATAACAACCGGATATTATTGTTATTACATTTCAAGGGAGAGTGAGCTATTTAGCGGGTGGATAAATGAGAGAACCGATTATTTTTCTGATTGAAGAGGACGAAGACACACGCCTTCTTTTTAAAGAGATATTAAAAAAAAATGGTTACAAGGTATTGCCCGCAATTAATGAAGCGGATGCGCTTGAGAGAGTCAGCTTTGGACACCTTGCAGTTGATTTGGTTTTAGTTGATCTGGTCGGAAAACCAACCGCAGAGATGTTGAAAACCGGTCGCCGCATTCGTCGGAGCGCAAAATTAGATGTGCCTCTTGTTACGATTGCCGGAGAGCGTCACGATAATTTGCGCGGCAAAAACATTCAGATCGGGGAAAACGATTACGTCGTTTATCTTGAATACGGAAAAGAATTGTTTGATTTATTATCCAGCCTGACAAAAGGCTCTGCGAGCGAAAAACGCGGACTTAAGAATAACTCAAGTCCGTTCGCGTACAGTCAATTTCATAGAACAACTGAATAGCTCGGTCACGGGGAAGGCAAGGCGGGGAAAGAAGGCGTTTCAACGGGAAACGCCTTTTCGTTTGCTCAAATCCGGATTAAAAGTGAATTAAGTTTTCAAAGATTGTTTTGATTATCAGGTTTGAGATAATCGTCATAATCCTTTTTGATTGCTTCGTAACACTTGCAAGACGCTTTTTCCAATTTCGCTCTGTCACAAATGGTAATTTCGCCGCGGCGATAATTAATAATTCCGGCTTCTTTCAGATTAAGGGCGACTAAAGTTACACCGGGACGATGGACGCCTAACATTTGCGCCATAAAGTCTTGCGTTAATGAAAGAGTATCGCTGTTTACTCTATCGAGACACATCAGCAGCCATCTCGCCAGACGTTTTTCGAGAACGTGATGAGCATTGCAGGCGTTAACGTGAGATACCTGCGCGATATAAGCAAAGATATGCCGATGCACTAATCTTTTTAGAACAGGATTGTCTTCCAGAGCCTGTTTGAATCTATCGGCTTTGATTCGCAAACAATCTCCCCGTATTTGAACGCTGACCTCAAGCGGTGATTTTGTATTTGAAAGCGCGATGGCAATTCCGGTCGTTCCTTCTCGCCCGATAACTCCGGCTTCGACGCTCGTTCCGTCCTCCAGATAAGTAACGGATGAAACAATGCTGTTTTGTGGAAAATGAACGTATTCTATTATTTCGTACGGGCGATCAATAAGCTCGCCGAGTTCCATTTTTATCGGCTCAAGATCGGGCAATAATCGGTTGTACTCTTCTTCGGGCAGGGCGGAAAGAATCAGGTTTCCGATTTGCTTTTGCGTTACGAAATCCATTTAGCAACTCTCCTTCACAAGAGACCTGTCATAAATAATGTGCTTACTAAAATATAAAACAGACTTAATGTCAATATTGATATTCACATTCGGAATAATTCGCAAAAAGTATAAAAGAAGCAAAATCGAATGAATGTTCGATTAAGTACAGAATAATATTTAACCAATATCTAAACTAATTATAAATGAACTTTAGCTTTACCAGGCAAATTGCGGAATGATTGAACCAACAATTTTTCTACTTGAAAATGACGACGATACTCGCCCCATTTTCAAAGAACTGCTGATAAAAAAGGGATATAAAGTTATCCTGGCGGTTGATGAAAACGATGCTCTCCAAAGAGTTAGTGACGGTTTGTCGAAATCGGATTTAATTTTGGTTAATCTCCTCGGAAAATCAGCAGAAGAAACATTAATCTTCGGGCGGACGCTTCGCCAAAATGGAAAATCAAACGCTCCGCTGATAATCGTTGCGGCAAAGTATGGTGAAGAATTGGAAGGAACAATCGCTCAAGTCGGAGAAAACGAATACATTGTTTACCTCGGCACCGGCGAGGAATTTCTTGATTTATTATCCAGCCTGACAAAAAACTCTCCAGATTAAATTTTGAGACTCTAAGTTTAGCGGCTTGATTCGATAAAATAGAATTTCCGGCGCGAAAATTCCGAATTAACTTTAAATTTTAAGGCAGACCGACGACGTTTGACTTCAAACCTCAAACCTCGTTAGTCTGCTTTTTCTTTAGTTTTTAATTTTATTTGAGAATTATTTAAGAGATGACCGAAAGAATTTATAACTTTAGCGCGGGTCCGGCGACGCTTCCGACCGAAGTTCTGGAGCGAGCGAAAAGCGAGCTTTTATCGCACACGGAGAGCGGAATGTCGGTGATGGAGATCAGCCATCGCTCGAAACAGTTTGAAACGATTCTGGAAAATGCCCGTCAAAAAATAAAAGAGCTGCTCGATTTGCCGGAAAACTACCACATTTTGTTTTTGCAGGGCGGCGCGTCTTTGCAGTTTTCGATGATTCCGATGAATTTTCTGCCGCCGAATCAAACGGCTGATTACATTGTGACCGGAGTTTGGGGCAAAAAAGCGGTTGCGGAGGCTAGGAAAATCGGAAACGTGAACATCGTTTTTTCCGGCGAACAATCGGGCTTCCGTTCAGTTCCGACGCAAGAGGAATTAAATTTCACGCCGGATGCGGCTTATGTTCATTACACCTCAAACGAAACGATTGACGGCGTAGAGTTTCATTACGATTTGGACGCGGGCGGAATTCCGGTCGTTTGTGACGCTTCGTCAAATATAATGTCCAGAAAAATTGACGCGGAAAAATACGCTTTGATTTACGCCGGAGCGCAGAAAAATTTAGGACCTTCCGGCGTGACGCTGGTCGTTTTGCGCGATGATTTGCTCGGAAAAATTCCCGACGGTTTGCCGTCGCCGCTCGATTACCGCGTTTTTGTCAAAGACGGCTCGATGCCGAACACGCCGAACACCTGGGGAGTTTATCTGCTCGATCTGGTTTGCGATTGGCTCAAAGCGAAAGGCGGCGTTCCGGCGATGCAGCGTGAAAACGAAGCCAAAGCCGAACTTTTGTATGACGCGCTCAACCAAAGCGACGGTTTTTATCGCCCGCACGCCGAAAGGGAAGCGCGCAGTTTGATGAATGTCACTTTTCGTCTCCCGTCTGAAGAATTGGAAGAAAAATTTTGTGCAGAAGCCGAACGGGAAAAGCTGAGCGGTTTAAAAGGTCATCGTTCGGTCGGCGGAATCCGGGCTTCGATTTACAACGCGATGCCGCAAGCCGGAGTCGCCGTGCTGGTTGAATTTATGAAAGATTTCGCCGGAAGAAACGGATAAAAGCAACTGATAAAAAATTGTGCCTCATCACAAAACCGTAGTTTCTACTCTGAATTTCTTTCGCCGAAACAAAATGAAAAAAGCCTTTCTGCTCTTTGCCGCGTTTTTAGCAAACGCTTTGCCCGTCTTTTCGCAGGAAAACGCGCTGATGCCGAATTTTGCGCCCGAAATCCGCCGCGTCGCGGTTTTCAAAAACGGTTACGCTTTTACTTACCGCGAAGGTCAAACCGCGACCTCGAACGGCTGGGCTTACACGACGCGGACGCCTATCGGAGTTTTGGGAACCGTTTGGGGCTACACGACCGCGCCGAATGCTCGCGTCGTCCAGCTTTTAGCTTCCGAAGGGGAGCGTGATAAGGCAGAGCGCGTGACAAACATTGCCGAATTTTTGCTGGCAAACGAAGGCGCGCAAATCAGAGTCAGCCCGACTTTTCTCGAAGGCGATAAATTTCTCGCCGGAACTTATGAGCTTCTCAAGCCGGACAACGCGGCGGTTTCCGCGCAGACGAGAAACCCTAATTACGGCTACGCTTACGCCGCCAACGCTCTCAACGAGCTAACAATTGCGCTCAAAACCGAAAACGGGACGATGGTTTTTCCGGCGGCGGCGATTAAAACCGTGGAAGTCGTTGGACAGGCGAAAAATTCGCTGATGAAAAAAAGCAATCGTCTGGCGTTGAAAATCGAAGGCGCGAAAGACGGGCAAACAATCAATTTGGGAGTCGCGGCTTTGGAGCGCGGGATTCGCTGGATTCCGGCTTATCGCGTCGAAGTCAAAGGCGAACCGATAAAGGAAGCCAAGCTCGAACTCGAAGCGATGCTGATTAACGAGCTTGCCGATTTAAACAATTCGGAGATTTATTTCGTCGTCGGCGTGCCGAGCTTTTTGTTTCAGGAAACAATCTCGCCGCTTACGATGAATACGGCGTTTGCCGGAGTTTCGAGTTATTTTCAAACCGGCGGACGCGACAGACGTGACGCTTACGCAAATTCCATTTCGGCTCAGGTCGTGACGACTGACAGCTCGTCTTACGGGCAAACGCCCGATAATCCGGCTCCGACTTTGCCAAATGAAGAACAGTTGAGTTCGCTCTCAGCCGAGCAGCTTTTTCTTTATAAAGCCGAACAAATCCAACTCAAAAAAGGCGAACGGGCGAGCCTGCGTCTGTTTTCTCTGACCGTTCCCGCAAGCGAAGTTTTTGAATGGACGATCAGCGATCCGCCGCAAACCGGAAACGATTATTCAAATTATCAAAGCTCGTCGAATCAACAGCCGCGCCTTCAAGATTTGTCGAGCGGAATCTGGTACGCGCTCCGGCTCAAAAATCAAACCGGAATGCCGTGGACGACAGCGCCGGCTTTGAGTTTCCGCGAATGGAAGCCGATGGGGCAAAATCTGCTCAGTTTTACGCCAATCGGCGGCGAAAACATTTTACGCGTGACGCCCGCGACCGAAATTACGGGAACGCACCGGCTCGAAGAAAAAGAGCGAACCCGACAGCAATTGCGATACAGCGGCAGCACTTACGAGTTTGATTTGGTGACTATCGAAGGCACAATCAAGCTCCGAAACGTCAAAAAACAGGCGGTCGAAATTGCCCTGACTCGCAACCTCGTCGGCGAAGTTCTAACGGCAACCGACGGCGGCGCAATCAGCCGCGAAGGTTTGAATCTGCAAGCCGTCAATCCGAATTCAATCGTTAAATGGAATTTGACTGTTCCGCCGGGCGAAAAAGAAATTCGCTACATCTACAAAATTTACGTGCGAAGATAAAGGCGATTCAAACAATCAAAACTTCGGCAGAGCGCGAAAATTGTCAGTTGTGCATTATCAATTGTAAATTGTCAGACAATGTAAAACTGACAATTGAGGGTTGGCAATTTTATTCCGCTCAAAATATTGCCGTAAGCGCTGCTTGTCTCAATTAGGCAGTAAATTTATGATTACGCTATGAAAATTAAACGTTTTGTTCTTTTTTCCCTGTTTTCAATCTTTTCTCTAATCAATGTTTTTGCACAGGAAAGCTCTCTCTCGCTGCCGCAGGAAAAGCGTTTACGCAACGTCAGACAACTGACTTTCGGCGGCGAAAATGCCGAAGCGTATTTTTCTTTTGACGGCAAACGATTGATTTTTCAATCAAAACGCGAGCCTTATCAATGCGACCAGATTTTTACGATGAACATTGACGGCTCAAACATTCGCCGCGTTTCAAACGGCGAAGGACGAACGACCTGTTCGTATTTTTTCAAAAACGGCAAGCGCGTCCTTTTCGCTTCGACACACGCCAAGGCAAAAGAATGTCCGCCGCCGGTTGATTATTCCAAAGGCTACGCATGGGCGATTTATCCGAGCTACGACATTTTTACGGCAAAATCGGACGGTTCGGATTTAAAAGCGCTGACAAATTCGCCGGGTTACGACGCCGAAGCGACCGTTTCGCCAAACGGCAAGCAAATCGTTTTCACCTCGACGCGCGACGGCGATTTGGATTTGTACGCGATGGACGCCGACGGCAAAAACGTCCGGCGATTGACGACCGAATTAGGCTACGACGGCGGCGCGTTTTTTTCGCCTGACGGGAAACAAATCGTCTATCGCTCTTATCACCCGAAAACGCCCGAACAAACTGCGCGCTACAAACAAAAGCTGGCGGAAAATCTGATTGAGCCGACTGTTTTTGAATTGTGGGTGATGAACGCCGACGGCAGCAATAAGCGTCAAGTTACAAAATTCGGCGCGGCGTCGTTTGCGCCGTTTTTCACGCCGGACGGAAAACGAATCGTCTTTTCGTCAAATCTGGAAAATCCGAAAGGGCGTAATTTCGATTTGTATCTCGTCAACACAGACGGCACAAATCTCGAACGCATCACTTACAGCGAACAATTTGACGGTTTCCCGATGTTTTCGCCCGACGGCAAAAAGCTGGTTTTCGCTTCAAATCGCAACGCCGCGCAGCGCGGCGACACCAATATTTTCATTGCCGATTGGGTTGAGTAATAAAAAAGCGAGTGAATTTTCACTCGCTTTTTTATTTTTTTACTCTCGATTACCAACGGTCTCCGCCGCCTCCGCCGCGACCGCCTCCGCCGCCGTAGCCTCCGCGACCTCCACCGCCGCCTCCGCCGCCACGGTTTCCACCGCGACCGCCTCCGCCGCCGCCAAATCCGCCGCGATCACCGCCGCGACCGCCTCCGCCGCCTTCTTCGCGCGGGCGGGCTTCATTGACGACCAGACTGCGACCGTCTAATTCTTGTCCGTTAAACATCGTAACCGCCGATGCCGCTTCATCGTCCGATGACATTTCGACAAAAGCGAAACCGCGCGAAAAACCCGAATCACGGTCTGTAATCACATTAGCCGCCGTTACTGTTCCGGCTTGTCCGAAATATTCCTGCAAATCTTCGCTGGTCGTACGGAAAGACAGATTTCCGACGTAAAGTTTTGTACCCATTTTCTTTCTTTCTTACTTTCTTTCTAGTTTATCTCAAAAAACGAAGAAGCGAAGCGGACGTTTTTGAAGCCACTTAACCATTAGATATTACTTTGTTTAGGTTTTTGACCAGATGCGACGCGCCCGTTCATCCCGACTAATATTCTGACTAATATATTGCCAACTTCTTCCTTACCGCCACTATCCTACTCTCTGCCCAACTGAACCGATGTCGTCGCAACTGTCGTTGGTGTTTCTGCCGCGAGAGACACGAGAGCCTTAACTGTATGCAGTATGCCTCAAATTAAGTTTAGAGTCTAGAGTTTAGAGACTATTTTTTCCTTTCGGTTTTTGATTCGTGCAGTGCAGATTCGGCAATGTTCGCCAGCCACCAGAAAGAGCCTTTTAAACCGAGATGTTCAAACATTCGGCGAAAAACAATCGGGTGAATTGTTGCCGTTTTTTTAAGCAGAGTTTTGAAAGAGGCGAAAGAAATCCGGTCTTTGAATAAATCGCGCCGCACGTTTTCATCTAGATTTTCGAGCGCCGCCATTACCGCGTTCATCGTTTCGTTGACGACCGCGGGCTTGCTTTTTTCGGTCGGGCGCATAAATTCCGCCAGACTCGCCATTTGCGCCACGCGCGGTTCATAAGCGTTGATTTCCGACAAAGCCGCCGCGTCGAGCGAATCGGCTTTCAACGCGGCTTCGGTTAATTCGGTCAAACGGCGAAGATTACGGACGTGCGAACCGAAACCGCAAAACGTCAGCGGGCTGGAAAGTCCGGCGGCGTCGCCGACGAGCAAAACACGTTCGGCTGCCGTCTGTTTTTGATTTTGCCAGCCGTGATGATGAAAGCTCGGAATATAGCCGAAAACAGGTTTGACGACTCGCCATCCGGCGGTTTGACGTTTATACGCAGGCAATTTTTCAAAATAGGCTTCAAACAGGGCGAGCAAAGATTTATC
Source organism: Pyrinomonadaceae bacterium (assembly GCA_036388775.1). Lineage (GTDB taxonomy): Bacteria > Acidobacteriota > Blastocatellia > Pyrinomonadales > Pyrinomonadaceae > JALZCH01. Next base: position 27,779 of record DASVRD010000012.1, read on the forward strand.
GGCTTTCGATTCGACCGAATCGTAAAAAAACAGATAAGTAGTGTATTCGTCCAGACGCGGATTGCCCGGAAAACCTTCCCAGATGAGCTGCCGATAATCGCTCGCGTCCTCGGTGCTGACTAAAATCTCGCCGACATTGAAATCAACTTCGTCCTTTGCCGCGCCGCGTCGAAAGCCGCGCGCCACAGTCCCGACGGTCGGGCAAACGTGCGTGATCGAGCGATTATTATTGATTTGTCTGGACGCTGGCGAGTTAGTTCCGGTCGCATCTACAAAAAGGCGCGCCGCGAAAAGTCGGCGTTTTCCGGTTTTCGCGTCTTCTGTTTCGACGAAAACTTTGTCCGGTTTGATGTAAGCGCGGACAAAGCGGAGATTGTTGATTAAAACCGAATCGGTCGTAGAATTTTTGATTTTGTCGGCTGCAAGCTGCAATAGCTTGTCGGCTTCGACGGCGACATCCAAAACGCCCTGCATAAAAAGCGGCGGCGTTTTTAAACGCGAATGTTCATCGTGAAATTTAACAAAACCCGTGCGATAACGATTGACGACGGCGCGCTCGATCTCGTCTCTGGTAAACAGCCCGGCGCGCGTAAATTCCGCCAATTCTTCGTCGGAAACGTTCCAATCGCGATGCGTTTTACCGACCGTGTGAGCATCGAAAACCAAAACGCGGCGTCCTAATTTCGCCGTCATCACGGCGGCGTGAATCAAGCCTAAACCGCCTCCGGCGTAAATGATTTCAAATTCTGCTTCCACTTCCAAATCGGCAGGCGGATTGCCGCCGGTTAAAACTTCACAGTTGTTTTTGTTAGAATTTTCGGCGAAAGATTCTCGCCAGCGCTCGTCAAGCTCATTGATTCTGCGCAGCCACATTTCGCGGTTCGGCAGCGACGCAAAATTAGTCACAGTCGCCGGAAAACGGCGACGAAATTCGTTCAAATCAAAACCGGAGCTTTGAGCTTGTTTTTTTAAAACCGCAACCACAGGCGTACAAAATGAACCGCGTATTTCATTTTAAGTTTGCCTTGCGCGGCTGGCAAACATTTCAAATCGAAATCGGAGAAAACTTTTGAACAAAGAAAAAGCGCGTCCAAACAGGGCGCGCTTTTTCTTTGAAGTAAATTTGAAACTTTTATCGAATGGGGCTGACGACTGTTAATTCCTTGTCGTCCTCTGTAGTTGCAAGATAAACAACCGTGACGGCTACCGCACCAAGAAGAATCGCAACGGGAATAAAGGCTTCACTGTCTGTGATGTCACCGGTGGTTTGCCCGCCGGTTTGTTGTCCGCCCGTCTGCTGACCGCTTTCGGTAACGACTTTGCCAGCCGTATCAACCGAAAAAACGTTTAATTGGGACGCTTCATTGGTGATTTCGCCCGCTTTGGTTGCCAGTTTTACTTCAACGCCCGGCGCGCTCGAAACTTTGACGCTGCCCTCGTTAATCGAACCGGAAATAGTTTTTTCATCGAAATTCAAGCTGAGGCTCGAATTCGGAGCCACCTCGATTCTTCCGACTTTGCCGAGATTAATGACGGCGCTCGAATCTGCCGAAGTGGCGACGACGCTTGAAGATGAAATGCTTCGTCCCGTTGCGGCACGTTCGCCGTTAACGCTGACGGTGGAAGCTCCCGTAACTGTTAATTCACCCATCAATTGGCGGTCGGACGTTGCCAATGCAACCATTGATGAAGTTGTAAATACTGCAATCGCCAAACCGGTGGCGACAAAATTGCGAATCCGTTGGGGGTAGATGATGTTTTTCATTGGCTTTTCAATTCCTTGTTCTTCGATTTATAAAACAATCGCGTTTGTTACAATAATTAACGCCGCGCCGGAAGTCAATAAAAATTTGAACTTTTAACAAAAATTTCTCAAGATTCTCGCGCCGATAAATTTTTTGCCTCGTTCCAGAGCCTGTCCATTTCTTCGAGCGTCGTTTCCGCCAGAGTTTCGTTTCGTCGCTTTAATTCGTTTTCGATAAAAGAAAAACGCCGCCTAAATTTGCGATTTGTCAGTTTTAGAGCCGTTTCCGCGTCAGCGTCCAAATGTCTGGCAAGGTTGACGATAACAAACAACAAATCGCCGATTTCTTCCTGAATTTCCGCTTCCTTTTTTTCTTTTATTGCCGTTTTCAGCTCATCAATTTCTTCGTGCAGCTTGTCGAAAATTTGTTCCGCCGCTTCCCAATCGAAACCGACTTTGGCTGCCTTTTTCGTCAGCTTTTGCGCTTCGAGCAGAGCGGGGAAATGAACCGTCACGTCGTCTAAAATCGAATCTTTCGCCTTTTCTTCTTTGCCGGAAGCGGCGCGTTCCGCGCGTTTTAATTCGTCCCAATTGTTGACGACATCCGAAGCGGTTTCCAGCTTTTTCTCGCCGAAAACGTGCGGATGCCGCAAAATTAATTTTTCCGCCACACCGCGAATTACATCATCAATCGTAAAATCGCCGCGCTCTTCGGCAATCTGCGAATGAAAAACGACTTGCAGCAAAACGTCGCCCAATTCCTCGCGCAGATTTTCCGGTTTTCCCGCTTCGGCTTCGTAAATCGCATCGAAAGTTTCGTAGGTTTCCTCCAATAAATATTGCGCCAGCGAAGCGTAAGTTTGTTCTCTATCCCAGGGGCAGCCGCCCGGCGCGCGCAATCGCGCCATAATTGCAATTAATTCGTCAAAACTTTTCATAACAAAACGATTTTGAACTAGATTTCGGGAAAATGCTAAATTTGAATTATCAAAAAATATTTTTAGAACGGAAATTCAATATGGCTGAAGAAAATTTAAACGAAGAACCTGTTTTCAAGATCGCCGACCGCCGAAAATTTAACGCCGACGGCTCTCTGCGAGAAGGCGTTAATTTAGAAGCGGCGAAACCTCAAACCGAAGCTCCGACAATGGCTGCAGGCGCGGCGCAAAGCGCACCGCAGGCAAAACCGGCGGAAACACCGCAAATTACTACCGAAGAAATTCCTAAAATTGAGGAAGCGCCCGAAGTTGCAGGCGAAACGGAAGAAGATTTTGACGAAGCGGAAATTCCGGGCGCGGAAAACCCGGCGAGCTTTGCCAATTTCCTGCTCTCGCTCGCTTCGCAGGCGGCAGCCGCAATGGGACTCGCCGAAAATCCGATGACCGGCAAACGCTCCGCCGATTTGGAATTGTCGCGTTATTGGCTCGACGTTCTCGGAATGCTCAACGAAAAAACCAAAGGCAACCTGCATCCGCAGGAGCAAAAACTTTTCGACGGACTTTTGGGCGATTTGCGAATGCAGTTTGTCCAGCTTCGCCGAATGGCTGAAGCCCAAATGCGCCAAAAGGAAGAAAACCTGATGAAACAAGCCGCGCAAAAATTTTCCGGCAAAGATATTCTTGGAAAATAGTTCGTCGTTCGTTGTTCGTCATTCGTTGTAAATCGCTTTTTGCAACGAATG
>DASVRD010000013.1:0-3814 GCA_036388775.1 Pyrinomonadaceae bacterium
TGTCTCAAAAAATTTTCCGCAAGGAAATAATGTGGCGGTAATCATTTAGCACTAAAAAAAAACGTTTTTCTGTTCGCTGGGAAACAGACTCGAAACTTTTTAGCTTTTAATCTGAATAAGATTCTCGCAAAGTTACCATTTAAAAACAGTTCATTTATGTCTCAAGTCACGAAACGTATTTTATGCGTTGACGACGACGAAGATACCTGCACAATGCTGAGCGTTTTTCTAGGTCAAGCAGGTTTTGAAGTAGTCTCGGCGCAATCGAGCGTCCAAGCTCTGGAATTGGCGCACGGAGAAAAGTTTGACCTCTATTTGCTCGATTTATGGCTAAAGGGAGAAGACGAGAAAGTCGAGCTTTTTCGGCGCATCCGACAGTTTGACGGCGAAACGCCAATCGTCATTTACTCGGCGGATGCCCGGCAAACAACTCAAAACAGCTTATCAGAAGCAGATGTTCAGGCATTTCTGACAAAACCGAAAGGCTTGGACAATCTCGTGCAAACGATAAAACAATTAACTTTGCTTAACTGATTTCGCCCGTTTTATTCTTCGTCAAGCTCGCCGCGCTCCAATTTTTCCTGACAATTCATACAATAACGCGCATACGGCACCGCCTCGATTCTGGCGACGGCAATATCACGCTCGCAATTTACGCAAGTGCCGTAACTGCCGAGTTCAATTCGCTGCAAGGCTTCGTCAATCTGATCAATTAAATCTCGCTCGGATTCGGAGATCGAAAGCAAAATCGTTTGCGAACGATCCTGCACCGCCGCGTCAACCGGGTCCGGCATTTCCTCCAACCCGAATTCAAAGCTCTGCCGTTGATTTTCATTAAGCTGCCCGACAAGCCGGTCGCGCTGCTCTAAAAGTTGTTTTTTGTAATTTTCTAGTTGATTAGCGTCCATTTTAAAATTCTGTTTGTAAAACTGCTTTTTTCGATTTAAGAAAAGGTAACGAGTTTTTGCCCCTGCCGTCAAATCCTTGTTTTTTTTAGCCTTTATTTGTATTAACAAAACAGAGAAAATGCACGGATTCGTAATTATAGTTTTCGATAAAACTCTACTCCGTCTTTTAATTCAACCGTGATTTTGCTTTCAGTTTCGGCGTAGTCGAGATGCGCGATTGATTCGGAAATCGCCAGAAAACGATGCACATCGCGGTCAATCGCGTCGGGAAAAAGTTTTTGGGCGATTTCCCAGGCGGTTGCGCCTTGTTTTCCGATTAAATTTAAAATGCGCGTTTGACGTTCATTGATGGCGCGGACGTAGCGGTTAAAGATTTCCTCGAAATCGTGAACCGGCTCGCCGTGTCCGCCCAAAACCAGAGTTGGGGCAAAACTGCGGAGGCGCGCCAGACTGACCAGAAATTCGCCGAGAGATTGAAACCGTTTTTCGGGATTTATAGGATCGGGCGAGAGAATCGGGTTTGGCGTGATGCGTTTTAAAACGCAGTCGCCGGCGAGAATCGTGCGATTCGCCTCGCGCAAAAAAGAGCAAGAGCCGGGCGTGTGTCCGGGCGTGTGCAGAACGCGCAGGCAGCCGCTTTCAAATTCGAGTTCCATTTCGTCTTGCAGCTCGGAATACTCATTATCTTCGAGCGCGTCGGTCAAAACCGCGATTCTGCCGTAAAGCTGTTCCAACTCGGTCGAAACTTCGCCGGGAACCCCGGCGCGAAACATCAAATTTCGGTCTTCGGCTCTTCCCGTGCGACCGAAAAGATGTCCGGTTTCCCAGTTGTGAACGAGAATTTCGGCGTTTTTCGCTTCGTCACGCACCTGTTTTGCCAGACCGCAATGGTCTTCGTGAGCGTGGGTGAGCAAAATCCGACGGATGTCGGAAAAACGAAAGCCGTGTTTTCGCAAGCCTTCGCGCAAAGCCGCGGCGGCTTCTTTGGTTTTCGGTCCAACATCAACAATCGTCAACGGGTCTTCAGCAATCAGATAAACATTGGTGTCGCCGACGTAAAACGGAGTCGGAACTGAAATTGAATGAATTTTCATAAATTTGTTAATTGTTAATAATTAATCGTTGATTGCAATTTTACAAACGGAACAAATAACAATTAACCGTTAACAATCAACAAGCCGTCCGCCTGCAATTTTTCGAGATGCGCTTCGACCGATTTTTCCGCCCATAACCAAAGCTCCGGCTTAACATCCGTATAAACTCGCTCGACAATTTCGCGCGGCGTTCGCGCGCCTGTTTTCCACGCTTCCAAAATCTTTTGCTCGCGCATCAACCGATGTTGGATATAATTTTCGATTTTTTCACGCGCATTCGCCAGCGCCGAACCGTGCGAGCCGCACAAAAAACGCAGGTTCGGCAAATCACGCATTGTCTCCAGCGAATTTAAATAATCGCGCATATTGCCTTCGGGCGGCGCAATCAAAACCGAACCTGCGCCGATGACGTTATCGCTTGTTAATAAAAATCCGATTTCACGGTCGTAAAAACAAAGATGCCCGCGAGCGTGACCCGGAGCATGAAGCGTTTCCAGCTTGAACACTGCGCCGTTTTCGTCTTTTAAATTAAACTCGTCGCCGTCTTTCAAAAACCCGTCAAACTCGACTTCCGGCAAATTTTCCGCAGTCGCGCGGTGAGCAAAAAGCGGCGCTTGTTGGTCGAATTTTTCTCGCAAATGTTTTTGCAGAGCAATTTCGCCGCCTGTGTGGTCTCGATGAAAATGCGAAACAATTATTCCTTTGCAAACACCGCCGCGCTCAACAATCGAATCAACAAATTCGTGCAGCGCCTTTTGTTCCGATTCTTCTCGTGCGGCAGCATCTATGACAACAAATTCACGGCGTCCGACCACGAAACAATTGGTGTGCGTTGCGGGCGGCAGAGTTTCTGTTCTCAGGGGAAAACAGGTAAAACGCGGGTTGAATTCGATTTTGCGCGGATGCTCGCCTTCGATTTTTGCTAAGGAGAGCAATTTTTCAACTGGATTTTCACCGCCCAGACGCCGAGACGCCGAGATTAAGAAAGAGTCATTGAGATTTTGGCTTCTATTATTTCCCGCGTTTTTCTCGGCGTCTCTGCGTCTCGGCGGTTCAATTTCCCCGCCGAAAACGCGAAACGTATTAAGAATTGGCGGTGCGCACAAAATTTCGCCGTTTTGCCATTTTTTCAGAGCAACTTCGGCGTGGATAAATTCGACCGTTTCAAGCTCGCCGCTGGCGGCAAAAGGAGTTTGTTTCGGCGGGCAAACGGCGAGAAAAAAGCGCGTTTTGAAACGCACGGGAGAAAACGGCGGAGTCGTCCAGGCGCCGACAAATTGAAAATCTCCGGCATCGAGCCACAAATCCCAGCCTTTGAGAATTTCGGCAAAAGTTTCTCTGCCCGAACATAAATCATCGTGTAAAGAAGCGCGCTGCCCTCTCGTTAATTTGTCGCCGCCTTTCGAGAGCAGAACTCCGGTTTCTTCAAACGCTTCGCGCGCGGCGCAAACAATTAATGCCGCAAGGTCTTTGTCAGCACAGTTTTCAACCGCTGTTTCATAATCCGATTTTTCGAGCTTACCGCCGGGAAAAGCGTGCCAGCCGGGCAGAAAACTCAAATTCGCATGGCGTTTGACGCAGCAAATCTGAGGATTTTCCGCGCTCATTCCTTGTTTTAACAAAACAATCGCCGCTGCGTCTCTGGGATTTACTCGCTTTTCACTCACGATGAAAATGAAACCACAGATTTACACGGATAAACACAGATTTAAGTTTTGATTTTGTCTGTGTCTATCCGTGTAAATCTGTGGTTTTCAATTTAAACTGTACTCACCTTTTCTGCGAGCGTTCGGCGATTCGCATTAAATCGTC
>DASVRD010000014.1:0-42922 GCA_036388775.1 Pyrinomonadaceae bacterium
TTACACTGTTGACTGTAAACTCTGCCGAACTTTCAATCGAGTTGTGACTCAATCGAAAGCGGGAACCAATGATTATGTGACAATGCTGAAAAATACGAATAAATCATATTTCAGCATTCATATTGCTCTTTAAAAGACTAAATCCATTCTCTATCCCTAAAAAAATTATTCACTCTTCTAAAGAGACCAAGTTAGCGTCTAAGTCTTGAGAAAGATAAATAAATTTAGCATTTTTGTCAACATAAATCTTTTGAAAACACATAAATGCTTGAATTTTTCCTATAATATTTTTCAAAAGGTTGTGTTCAGTGATCAAATTGTTGCTTTTCAATTTTGCGAAATCGTAACCAAAGCAGCACAGTATAAAAACAAGTATATTCGTAAATCGTCAATAATCACGGGAGAAAATCGGACGCGAGGCGCACTGCTGAAAAAATTGCGGCTAATCAATATTGATTAGTTAATAACCCTTATTTAACCTCAATCATAATAAGTCAAAAAGCGTTAACATTATTGAGATTTGAACGTCTTACATCTTGTAGTCTTCTGAAATTGTCTTGTAATTTGGCAAATTACTATTTTGCCAAATGAAAGGCGGATAAACAGCTAAAAACGGAGGAAGTTACAATGAAATTAAAAGCCGGAAATCTTTTACTTAGCCTTTTAATTATTTCGCTGATTGCTCAAGCAATTACCGCCCAAATTGTGAAATCAGGCGCGGCAAAACCGCTTGCATCGGCTTCAGACGCAAGCAGGCTTGCGAAGCTTGAAATATTGCTTGAAAATCTCCGGCAGGAATTGAAAATCCCCGCATTATCTTCTGCTGTCGTCAAAGATCAAAAGGTTATCTGGGCGAAAGGATTTGGATTTGCCGATTTGGAAAATAAAATTCCGGCAACCGAAAACACCGCCTATCATCTGGCTTCGCTGACCAAGACTTTTGCCTCGACAATTGTGATGCAGCTTGTTCAGGAAGGGAAAATCAAGCTCGACGACCCGGTTTCAAAATACGGCATCACGCTCGAAAGCGAAGGCGTTATCAGAGTCAAGCATTTGCTCTCGCACACTTCGGAAGGCGTTCCGGGCGAGGCTTATCGCTATAACGGAAATCGCTTTGCGGAACTCGACAAAGTTATTCAAAAAGCGACGGGAAAATCATTCGCCGAGCTTTTAATCACAAATATTCTCGACCCGCTCGGAATGGACGAAACCGCGCCGAATGTTCCGCCGATTGTGCATACAAAATCGCCCGCCGGAACTGACGCGGCGGCTGAAACGGAAGTAAAGAATGCCGTTATGAATCTCTTCAGCGGTTATAATTCCGGCAATGTTGAGCAAATCGAGCGTTTTCTCGCGCCGCAGCAAAACAATTTCCCCATCGAAGGCAGCTTTTTAACTTCATTCGTTAATGCGGCAGAATTGCGCGAAGCAATCAAGGCGGGTTTTAAACTAAATTTTCAGGTTTACAATCTTGAAGCGGCGGTTTTTGGAAACACCGCGTTAACAACGTCAATTATACGCGGAACAATTGCGCGTCCGAATGCGCCTTTGCGTAATCACGGACCATCGAGAATGTCTATTGTCTGGAACAAACAAAACGGCGGTTGGAAGCTCGTCCACGCTCACGAGTCGCTTTTAACCGAAGGAATTGTTTTGGAAAACCATCAACAGAGATTTGAAAAAGTTTCCAAAACAATTGCGCAGCCGTATGCGCTCGATAATCAATCGAATATCAACAAAATCACCTATCCGACGCATTTCAGCACATCTGCGGGTTTGATCTCGACAGTGCTCGATATGGCGAAATACGACATTGCCATTGACCGGAACAGATTTCTGTCAAAGGAGACGCAAGCTCTTGCCTTTACGCCTTTTGTTTCAACGAAAGGCGAACCGCTGCCGTATGGTTTGGGCTGGTTTACGCAGAATTATAAGGGAATGAAAATGCTCTGGCATTACGGCTACTGGCAGGCAAACTCCTCCTTTATCTTGAAAATCCCGGAGAAAAATATCACATTTATCGCTATGGCGAATACCGATAATCTCAGTCGTCCAACTGATTTAGGTTCGGGCGACGCTTTGACTTCGCCCGTCGGAATGGCTTTTCTCAAAACATTTATTTTCCCCGAACAATTCGGTGAAATTCTGCCCGAAATAAATTGGAAAGCTCCGAATGAAGAATTAAAAACTCAGGTAAAACAGACTTTCGGTAAATCTTACGCTGATATTTATAATAAAGAACTAAACACCCGCGTCAGGATCAATCAGAGCATCGGGCAGAGAAACGAATCTTCACGCCTGATGAAAATATACGGCGAATTGTTTTTAAAAGGCTTGCCTGATGATTTAGCCGGGAAAACCGCTCTTGCGCAAATCGTCAGCGTCCCGGATGATGCCGATAAAACGGTTGAGTTTAGCCTGAATCAAAGCGGCAGCGTTCGCATTTTCGCGGCGGGAGAAGGCGACAACGGGCAAATGTATGATTACGGCTGGATTGAAAGTGCAGAAACCGGAAAACCTGTCTGGGAAATGAAATCTTCCGAAACAACTCACGCCGGAGGCGCGCCGAAAAACCGTAAAGTTGATGTTGTAATTGCCTTACCCGCCGGAAAATATCGGCTGCGTTACAAATCCGATGATTCGCATTCTTTTGATAACTGGAATGCGATGCCGCCGGACATAAATTTCTGGGGAATTGCGCTATACGCAAAGGAAAATTAAGGAGATTGCGGCTTTCACAGACGATTTGCAAATTTAGATTTATATAACTTTCCCGCAACCGATTTTCTGTCTTACTTGAATCTTCTGCCATTTGATTACCAAACTGATTTGTTAATTCCTTCTAGTTTAGTTGCTTCAAATAGGTAATATTTTATTGGTCTTGAGCATCTAAATTCTTTACTTGGTTTATTATCTTTAGTTTGCTCTCCCTTTAAAATGCAAAAGCGCAGAAATGAGGTTTTACGAACGATGACTAAAATTAAAAATTTGGCAATAATTTTATGCAGCGCTCTGATTATCGGGATAAATCTGGCGAATATCTGTAATGCGCAGAAATCATCCCCGAATGATATGAGAAAATCATCAGCAATGCAGCCGGTTGCCGAAGATGTTCATTCCTACTCAAATCCGCAAATGGTGAAGGTTCGCCATGTTGACTTGGATTGGAATGTTTTATTTGACCAAAAAATTTTACAGGGAACGGCGCTTTTAAGTTTTGCGCGCTCTCCTAACGCGCAGAATTCGCCTCTGATTTTGGACACGCGCGATTTGAACATTTCCAGGGTTGAAACATCTAACGATGGAAAAACCTTTGTCGCCGCACAGTTCAAAGTCGGTGACAAAGACAAATTTCTAGGCGCGCCCCTGACCATTCAATTACCTGCAAAAGCAACCGGCGTTCGGATTCACTATTCGACCAGCCCGAATGCTTCCGGTTTGCAATGGCTTGAGCCGCAGCAAACGGCGGGCAAGAAAACGCCGTTTATGTTCTCGCAGGCGCAGGCGATTCATGCGCGGAGCTTTATTCCGCTGCAAGATTCGCCGCAGGTGCGCGTGACTTACACGGCGCGCGTGCGGACTCCTAAAAATCTGCTTGCCGTGATGAGCGCGGAAGGGAATTCGCAAACCTCCGCCCGTACCGGCGATTATCAATTCAAAATGACGCGCGCGATTCCGCCTTATCTGATTGCAATCGCAGTCGGTGATTTGCAGTTTCGCTCGCTCGGAAATCGCACAGGCGTTTACGCCGAACCGTCTGTCGCTGAAAAAGCTGCTCGCGAATTTGTTGACACCGAGAAGATGATTGCCGCCACCGAACAGCTTTATGGTTCTTATCGCTGGGGGCGCTACGATTTGCTCGTTCTGCCGCCGAGCTTTCCATTCGGCGGAATGGAAAATCCGATGCTCACGTTTGCCACGCCGACGATTCTGGCGGGCGATAAAAGTCTCGTCTCGCTCGTCGCTCACGAATTGGCGCATTCGTGGTCAGGCAATCTGGTAACAAATGCAACTTGGCGCGATTTCTGGCTCAACGAAGGTTTTACGACTTATCTCGAACGCCGCATTATCGAAGCCGTTTACGGAAAGCCGCGACGCGAAATGGAAGCGACTCTCGGACGCCGCTCGCTCGAAGAAGAATTAGCCGGAATGGAAGCGCGGGATCAGATTCTGCACGTTGACCTCAAAGGGCGCGACCCAGACGAAGGTTTTACGGGCGTGCCTTATGAAAAAGGCGCTCTTTTTCTGCGGCATCTCGAAGAAACGGTCGGACGCGAAAAATTCGATAAATTCGTCCGCAGCTATTTCGACGCCCACGCCTTTCAAAGCATCACGACCGAGACTTTTATTGATTATCTGAACAAAAATCTGCTTGCCGCAAATCCGAATCTCGTCACCCGCGCCGATGTTGACGAATGGATTTATCAGGCAGGTTTGCCGAAAAATGCGCCGCAGCCTGTCTCGGATGCTTTCCAAAAAGTCGCAGCGCAGGCAAACAATTATGCCAGCGGAAAGAGCGCAACAAACGCGATTCAATCCAATGGCTGGACAACACAGGAATGGCTTCATTTCTTAAAGAGCTTGCCGCAGGATTTGGGGGCAAACCGAATGGCGGAGCTTGACCGGGCTTTTAATCTGACGCGAAGCGGGAATTCGGAAATCGCGTTTCAATGGCTGATGATGTCCATCCGCAATAATTACGCTCAGGCTTTTCCGCGATTGGAGGAATTTTTGACGACGATTGGGCGGCGCAAATTCGTCAAACCGCTGTTTGACGAACTGGTTAAAACGCCGGAAGGCAGAACACGGGCAATGGCTATTTATCGTCAAGCGCGCTCCGGTTACCATCCGATTACAGTCGCCTCGATTGATCCGATCTTAAAGTGGGAAAATCAATAAGCGGATTTCAATTTCTGACGAAAGCATAAATCGTGCGGAGTTCAAATTTATGATTTGAACTCCGCACGATTTTCACTGCTATGAAGAACAACTGACTGCAATTCGCTTGCTGCCGACAGGTGGCGGCTCGGCGAAGCGCTCCATTTCGGGTTGTTCGTCAAAAGGATTTTGGAGAACTTTAGCAGCGTGAAATGAAGATGCCTAACTTGATTTTGGATGACTTCAGTCACATATTATCAGCTAGTCAAAATTATGAACGCATTTACTACTCTCGGCGATGGCATTGACGGGCTGAAATTAAATGAACTGCCTGTGCCGGGACCAAAAGCCGGTGAAATTCTGGTAAAGATGCGAGCGGCGTCGCTCAACTACCGCGATTTGCTGGTCGTAAACGGCGTCGGAAGTTGGAAACCTATGTCTCCTCGCATTCCGATTTCGGATGGCGTCGGTGAAGTGGTTTCAGTTGGCAACAGCGTTTCGCGTTGGAAAATCGGCGACAGCGTTGCTGGTTTATTTCTGCCTAAGTGGATTGATGGCGAGCTGACAATTGAGAAATATGTTTCACCTCTGGGCGGCGCGATGGCGGATGGCATACTGGCGGAATACGTCCTCTTCGATGAACATGCGGTCGTCAAAGCTCCAAATAATCTCTCGTATGCGGAAACGGCGACTCTGCCCGTGGCTGCGCTGACGGCTTGGCACGCGGTCGCGCGCCGCAGCCAAGTTCGGCAGGGCGAAACGGTTTTGATTCAAGGGACGGGCGGAGTTTCCCTCTTCGCCCTGCAATTCGTTCACGCGCTTGGCGGAAAGCCGATTGTTATTTCGAGCAGCGACGGGAAACTGGAAAGAGTCCGAACATTGGGGGCGTCAGCCACAATTAACTACAAGAAATTTCCTGCCTGGGAAGAACAAATTATTGAATTGACCGGAGGCAAGGGAGTTGACCACGTTATTGAAACTGTCGGCGGAGAGAATTTGAATCGTTCGCTGAATGCGATTAAGTTAAGCGGGACAATCAGCTTTATCGGTTTGATTGCGGGTTTAAGCGCGCCCATTAACACTTACCAATTCGTCACGAAAAACGTGCAGATTCACGGAATCGAAACCGGATCGCGCGAGATGTTTAAGGAAATGAACCGCTTTATCGAATCGCACGACTTGAAACCTGTGATTGATAAGACTTTTGCTTTCGATGAAATCCGCGAGGCTTTGAAATACCTCGAAAGCGGAACGCATTTCGGCAAAGTCACGATTGAATTTTGATTCGTATCTATTTTTATTTTATGAATGGCTCATTAACTCACACCTGATTTCAACAGATACCGAATAGAAAGGCGGCGCTTGATAAAAACGCCGCCTTTCTTGTTGTAATTTATATTCTTACCAAATTCGGCAATTCTCTTCGCGCACCATTGCGTCCCCTGCTTTACAGCCGTAGGCTTGCGCAAATTGCGGGAGATTGGCTAAAGGTCCGTTGACGCGCCAACGCGGTAAAGCGTGCGGGTCACCGAGAACCTGCGAGCGCGTGGCTTCGTCCGTAGCTTTCGCTGCCCAAACTTGCGCCCAACCTAAGAAAAATCGCTGTTCGGGAGTAAATCCGTCAATGTTTGCGGGGCGCGACTTGTTGCCTCCGAGCGATTTCTGGAACGCGTAATAAGCCATCGTTAAACCGCCGAGGTCAGCGATGTTTTCGCCCAAGGTTAATCTGCCGTTCATTTTCAAACCCGGCAAAACTTCGTAATTCGCGAATTGGTTGGCGACGCAAGTTGCTTTTTCCTCAAATCGCTGGCGATCTTCCGCCGTCCACCACATTTTGAAATTTCCTTCGGCGTCAAATTTGCTGCCTTGATCGTCGAAACCGTGTGTGACTTCGTGACCGATGACAGCGCCGATTGCGCCGTAGTTAATAGCGTCATCAGCCGCGAAATTGAAAAACGGCGGCTGTAAGATTCCGGCTGGAAATGTGATGTCATTGTTGACTGACGAATAAGAAGCATTAACTGTCGGCGGATTATAGCCCCAACGCCCGCGGTCAACCGGATTTCCGATGTCGCGCACGTTGCGGTTGATTTCAAATCCGCTTCCGCGCACAGTGTTTTCAAAAAAAGATTTGCGGTCAATCGCCAAACCCTGATAACCGCGCAGCTTGTCCGGGTAACCGATTTTGCGTTTGAACGTCGAGAGCTTTACCATGGCTTGCTGCTTTGTTTCGGGACTCATCCAATCGAGCTGCTGGATTCGTTCGCGGAATGCGGCAATCAGATTATCAATCATCTGATTCATTCGCGCTTTGGCTTCAGGCGTAAATGTGCGTTTGACGAATTCTTGTCCAAGCGCTTCGCCGACGTAATTATCGGTGGCGGCGATACAGCGCCGCCAGCGCGGTTGCTGTTCTTTCGTTCCCGTCAGAGTTCTGCCGAAGAAATTAAAGTTTTCGTCAACAAAACGTTTGGAAATGCGCGGAGCGGCGCTGTTTAAAACCATCCAGCGCAAGTACGTTTTCCAATCTTCGATGGAAACGTCCGTCATCATTTTATTTACTTCGCGGAAAAAATCGGGCTGAGCGATATTGATTTCAGCGAAAGCGGGCGTGCCGCGCGTTGTAAAATATGTGTCCCAACCGATGTTCGGCGTGATTTCCTTTGCTTGCGCAACGGGCATTTTGCTGTAGCGATTTTCTGGGTTGCGCATCTCAACGGGAGTTTTCGAGGCGTTTGCCAGACGAGTTTGAATTCGCATCACCGTACTTGCATTTGCTGCGGCTTTTTCCGGCGCATCGCCCAGCAGCTTGAACATATTTGTCATATGTTCGACGAATTTCGTCCGAATTTCCTGCGATTTTGCATCATCTTTTGTGTAGTAATCGCGGTTCGGCAAGCTCAATCCGCCTTGCCCGGTATTTACGATATACATTGAGCTGTTTTTGATGTCGGGACCCGCGCCGAAACCGAACACTGCGGGAAAACCGCTTTGATGAAGCATCGCTATCGTTTTGATCAAATCCTGTGAATTTCGGGTTTTGTCTATCAGCGAAAAATAAGGCTGGAGCGGTTTCGCGTCGGCTTTTTCAATCGCCGCTTCATCCATACAAGCCGAGTAAAAATCGCCGATCATCTGGGAGTCGGAGCCGCGAGCGGCTTTAGAATCTTTAGCTGCCGCTTCGAGAACTTCGCGCATAATATCGCGGTTGCGGTCTAAAAGAACGTCGAAACTGCCGAAACGTGATTTGTCGGCAGGAATTTCGGTCGTTTTCATCCAATTTCCGTTGGCATATTGAAAAAAGTCCGTGCATGCCTGAGCCGAAGTGTCCATTCGGGAAGGATCAAATCCTTTGCTTTGCGCAAACGCAACGGCTGAAATCGCCAGCAATATAAACCCCGCAAAGGATTTACGAATCGTGGAAGATAAAGTCATAATTTTCTCCTCTTAAATTTTTTCAGATAAAGCTAGTTTATTGCGTTGCTAATAAGGGATGCAAGGAAAAGATTTCCAATTAAGGTGATTGTTTACTCCTCTAATAGAATCTAAATTGGGCGCACCAAATAACATAGGCGAGTCAGATGACTCGCCTATGTTATTGATACTATCTGGCTTGGAACGGATTATCGCGCCCTTGCCTTTTTATTTAATTCTTTTACCTTTCATCTCTCTTCCGCTCGGAATAATTATCGTTAGCCCCGTGACCTTTCCGCTTGCGTCACGCTCGAAGGTAAGTTGAACGCTTGCGGTTTGTCCGACGAATTTGTCTTTTATGGTTGAGTCCGGCACGAGTTCAATGCGCTCGTTATTGCCGGCAATTCCGATAAATTTATCACCTTCCTGTTGAAAAGTGACTATGCCCATCTCGGTTTCAAATTGTCCGATGTAATCGGCAAATTTTCCCGTCGCCACGGATTTGGGTGTTTCGACTGTAGCGGCTGTAATCGGAAACGACGAACCGGGTAGCGGCAAAACAGATGAATCGTTTGCGGCAGTCAATTTTCCAGCCGGATGAACGGGGAAAGCGGGAGGTTTTGGCTGGCTCGGTTTTAATTTGGCAATTTCAGCCATTGCCACTTCAACGGCTTTTTCAAGCTGAGCGTCGCGACCAGCCATAAAATCCTGCGGCGTAATTTCAACGTCGTAATCCGGCGCTACGCCTATGTTTTCGATTCCCCAGGTCGAGGCATCTGGATTATAAGCCGCGCGGTTAGGAAGCTGAATATTGCCGCCATCAATCAATTGCGGCGTAAAAAAATAAGGTCCGACACCGGCACCGTATGTTCGTTTTCCAACGATTTTTCCGACCTTTCCAAGCTGAAACATAAACGCGCCCGTTTCAGCCGCCGAGCCGTTCCATTCGTTAATGAGCATTACTTTGACGGGCGGCGCGGGATTGACGGGCGTGGCGATGTCGTCCCCGCCGCGAAAACGATAATAATAAAGCGGCTTTCTTGACAGCCATTCAATCAAATAATCGGGCGTAATGCCGCCGCCGTTAAATCGCTGGTCAACAATAATTCCTTGACGGTCGCCATAACCTGTCAAACCGCGAATCGCGTTCATAATTCCGTTCGGGTCGTAATTTTCGATGAAAATATAACCCAATTTTCCGCCGGACATTTGTTCGACTTTTTTGCGATTTTCTTCCGCCCAATTCGCCCGCCGCAGACGATTTTCGCCCGCCGCCGGATAAATCGTAAAAGTGCGCGGGTTTGAACCGTCCGGGGTTTGGCTAACGACGATTTTTGTCGGTTTGCCGATTGTGTTTTCAAAATAGCTGTAAAAGTTTTTGCTCGTTTCGATTTTATTTCCGTTTACTTCAAGAAGGTAATCACCGTTGCGAACGTCAACGCCGGGCTGGTCAAGCGGCGCGGAAAACGAGCCGTTTGACGAAGCGAACGAAGTCGAGCGATATATTTTTTTGAATCTGATTTTTCCATTTTCGATTGCGTAATCCGCGCCGAGAAGCGCAACGCGACCGCCGCTCGTCCCGCCTTGCGGCGCGGTGTCGCCGCCGCCGACTCCGAGATGCGAAATTGAAACGTGACCGAGCATTTGCCGCATTAGCCCGTTTAAATCGCCGCGTCTGGTCGTAGTCGGCAAATACGCGGCATATTCCTGTTCGAGCGCGGCGAGATTTTGCCCGTGATGATTCGGGTCGTAAAACCAATCGCGCATAATACGCATTGATTCGCGGAACATCTGCCGCCATTCTTCCGCCGGATTGACGCGGACTTCCATTTTCGACAAATTCAGTTTTCCTTCGTCCGGTTTCGGCGCAATTTCGGAGTTGATTAAAAACCAATCACGCCCTTTGTCATAGAGTAGTTTCGAGCCGTCGGCTGACAAATCCATCTCATTGATGTCCTCGACGATTTTCTGCATCGCGCCCGCTTTGGCAGCGTCGAAAAGATAAACGGAAGTTGTCACCGAACGCTGATTGAAATCGCCCGGCGCGGCTTTCCATTCGTCAACCATCAAAAATAATTTTCCCGGTCTTCCCGTCGCCAGCCTGTCGTAATCGCGCATCGGCAAGGGCAAATCCACAATTCGCCTCGAAATATTTTCAAAATCAATTTTCGTGGTCGAGGCGGATTCGTTTGGTTTCGCATCAGGATTCGGCTGATTATTGGGAAGGAGCGGCGAAGGCGTTTCTTTCGCCAAGATAAGAGCGTGAACCCGGCGAACAACGAGCGGGCGCGACAACATTCCGTTTAGAACGCCCCAATCAAACTCGCCCGCGCCGGAGTTCGGACTTGAAAGGAAATAAAGATATTTTCCGTTTTGGTCGAAAACCGGCGATTGAGTGTGTGCCACGCCGTCAGTGATTTGAACGCTCTTTTTGCCGGTCACATCATATATGTAAATCGTTCCGGCGCGGTTTTTCAGACGTTTACTGTAAGCCAGAAACCGGGAATCGGGAGAGAATCTCGCCGAAAAATTATCCTGCGCCGAATAAACCGAAGCATCAACTTTCGCCGTCGTCGCTTTCTCGACATCAGCCAGCCAAAGATTCAAACGCCGGTCGGAAAAAACGAGTTTTTTGGAATCGGGCGACCAGGCAGGATTTTGATAAAACGAAGGCTTCGGCTCAATCACAATTTTCTTAACCGAATCGTTTTCAAGCGAGCGAATATGAAGCGCATATTCGCCCGATTCATCGGAAAAATAAGCGACAGATTTATTGTCTGGCGAGATGGTTGGATAGCGTTCCGCAACACCGGAAGTGTTTGTCAGATTTTTCGCCTCGCCGTTTGCCGCGTCGAAAATCAAAACTTCGCCGCGCGCGCCGATGGATAATTTTTCGCCGTTTGCCGACGGAAAATATGATTCGACAAAACGCATCGCCGGAACTGTTTTCGGTCTTAATTCCGAAGTGTCCGGGGAAACCGAAACGTCAATTTGTTTGCTTTGACCGCTCGCCAAATCGAACAAATGAAGCCGTCCGTTTTGAACGAAAACAATTGCATCGCTCGCTGACGCAGCCGTTCTGATGCCCTGATTGTCGAATGTCGTCAGTTGTTTC
Organism: Pyrinomonadaceae bacterium; assembly: GCA_036388775.1. GTDB lineage: Bacteria > Acidobacteriota > Blastocatellia > Pyrinomonadales > Pyrinomonadaceae > JALZCH01. The sequence goes on from DASVRD010000014.1 coordinate 11,408, forward strand.
GCCTGTTTCGTTTTGCGGTCAATCGAAAAAAGATTAGAGATTCCGGTGCGGTCTGAAACCGTGTAGATTTTATCTCCTAACCACATCGGAAACCGGTCGTTGTAGTTCTGATTCGGCAATTTTTCCACCGCGCCCGATTGCAAATCCGCAATCCAAACGGGAGCAGTCGAACCGCCGCGATAATATCGCCATTCGCCGAAACCCGTGCGCGGATTGTAAGCGATTTGTTTTCCATCCGGCGAAAACGAGCCTTGAAACGCTTGCGGCAGCGGCAGCGATTCAGCCAGCGCGCCGCTGCCGTCGGCTTTGACTTTGTGAAGACGAGTGACGCCTTCTTCATCGCGGGTGCTTTCAAAAACTATTGCCTGCCCGTCCGGCGTCCAGGCAACGGGAAAATCATCTTCGCCCTGAAACGTCAAACGCTTCGCCTCGCCGCCCATTGCCGGAGAAACATAAATGTCAAAATCGCCGCCGTTAAAGCGAGCAAACGCAATCTGTTTCCCGTCGGGCGAGAAAACCGGATTATTCTCTGCGCCCGCATCGTTCAATCTTTTAGCAGCGCCGCCATTTCTTTCGACTAACCAGATTTTTCCGGCATAAGTGAAAGCGATGTGCGTTTGATTGATTGCCACGCGCCCGATCAGCAAAGGCGCTTTGGTCGGTTGGGCGAGAATAGCTGCGGATAAAAATAGAATCGGCAAAAAAGCTAAAAATCTGTGCATATAGAATTTCTCCATTTTATTTTGAGGACGCCGGGGAGCGATGATTTCAATGAACCTTTTAGCACGAAACAACGCCGCAGTCTTGAATGGAAAAAACATTTTTGCACGGAGCTAACATTAACGCGAGATTTTTCGATATTCTCCCGGAGTGACCCCCAAATGATTTTTGAAAATTCTGGCAAAATGGCTGTGATCCGTAAAACCGGCAATCAAGGCAATCTCGGCAAACGAGTCGTTTGAATCTGAAATGCGTTGCCGCGCAAACTCCACGCGAAGCCGACGGACATATTCGCCAATCGTACAATTGTATTTTTGGCGAAAAACGCGCGCCAGGTGAACAGGATGAACATCGGCAATTTCGGCGAGGGTTTCGAGAGCAATTGATTCGGCAAAATTAGCATGCAAAAATTCTTTAACCTGTTCGAGCCACTGTGGGGATTTTTTTTCGGGAGTCGCAGCTTTGCCCCGAACCGCTTCGGCTAAAATCTCAAAAATAAGACCTTCAATCGCCAATGCCGAAGCCTCGTCCATTTGCCGAAATTCCTGATAGATTTTGCGTCCCAACGCCTCAATCGTTTTCGTTTGAGAGCTTGCTGAAACGTCCAGAATCGGAGACTGTTCGCGGATATATTTAAATCTCTCCTGATTAAAATGAACGCTTAAAATTCTGGCTCCGCTTTGAAAATCAACGGCGTGCGCCTCCTGCGGAGGATGAATAACGATTGTTGAAGCGCGGCGCGAGTGCGTTTGTCTGTCGTATTTTTCAATATAATTGCCCGCTAAAACGAAACTGAACGACGCCTCCGAATGTATGTGGCGCGGCTGATTCAATCTTGGCGCATATATTGTTTCGGTAAGGATAAAACCGTTCATCGAATGTCTTTTCTGAGTATGCTGCATATCTTTATCTCCGAGGGAGAGTTCTGAATTTATGGTATTCGCGCATCTTTCGACCGTTCCATTACGACCATATGCTCGCCTCGACTGACCATCCCGACAATTGCAAAACCGGCAGCCTGCGCTTCGGTCACTTCTTTTTGAAGAGTTGACGTTCTCGATGTCGCCAGCAATTTATATTCGTATTCTTTAACAACCTTCGGCGGGCGCTCCATAATCATGACGATCTCGACGCCGCCGAGAAGCTGCTTTTTCGCGATCATCGTGCTTGGAATAAGACGAAAACCTCCGTCCGCCGCTTCATTAAGCTCTTTCTGCATAGTGCTCGTGCGTGTTGTCGCAAGCAGCTTATATTTGTAAGGTTCTGCTACTGTTCCCTCGCGCGATAAAAACACTGCCATTTCCGCATCGCTGGTCGGTGAACCGACTAAGATTCGATAACCTTGCGCAGAAACCTGATCAATCTCTTTCTGCATTGTTGATGTTTTGACGGTAGCCAGAAGTTTGTATTTCAGGTCTTCTGTGTCTTTTGCCGATTGTGCGTTTATATTTACGACACAACTAAAAACGAGCAGAGCGAGTGCAAAGATCCAATTATTTTTCATTACTAATTTCTCCCGATTTTTATTTTGAATTTGAAAGCATCTTCATTTTTTTGTCTAATTGATTCAGATCAATTTCTCCTTCATTGTGAAGTTTATCCGCACATTTCGGGCAATAGTCTTTGCGAATGATACGGATAAGCAAGCCTTTTGCCTTCGCTTTTTTTCTCGCTTGACGAGCGCTTCCTGATTGAATGTCAATCATTTCTCCGCAAAGGTCGCAATAAATCGTGTATTCAATCATTGGCGTCTATATTATCTCGAAGTGATAGTAATTAGAAGCTATCTCAAAAATAGCCGATAGTTTTTATCGCGTAGCGATTGATTGAATTTAGCCGTGCGTTTTAACGCGCGGTCTTGATGATTGTTTTCCGTGCCTTGAAAGACACGGCTAAATTCAGATTGCCGCTCGCGCGGCAGAGAAAATGATTTTTGAGATGGCTTTTAGAAGGAAAATAACAAATAACGTAGTCAAATAAGGCACTGTTACTAAATATTGCTTTTCGGTATTGTTTATTTATTGTTTAATAGCTTTCCTGAACGTAAAATTTTCAACAAAAAATTACGGAAATTATCCTGCCCTGCTTCGTATTTCTCATGTTTCATCAAATTATATAAGGCTGCGGCAAAAACATGCATTCCTTCGTCTTCATCTTTGAAGCGTTGCAAAGCATCAGCTTTAAGTCCGAATTGTTCCCCGATTATTTGGTCTAAAGCGCGCACGCAATCTTCCTCTACAAAACTTTCAAAAGAATTATAACCAAATGACGGATTATGATTGCGGATTTTATCCGTCAAAATTTTGTTTGTACGTAGAGTGTCCAGAGCTTTGCGCAATTCTTTGTCTTTTGATAAATCGTAAGGCGGATGGAGTAATTCGTGTATGGCGATTCTCAACACGACATCAAAAGGATAAGAAACATCCGTCACAAATCTTGCTCCTGTTAATTTCATTCCGTGCGGGCGGGAGAAATAAAGAACATAAACAACAATCTTTGTTGAAGTGAGATTGAAACCGAGATGTTTTTCTATTTCGGGAATAACATCATAATTGGATAAATATTTGCCGATGTCTGCCGTTTTCACCTTGATTCGAGGCAGAATTTCTTCTTGCCAATAAACGTCGAAATGCTCGGTTTTAAGATATTGGAAGACAATCTTCAAGTCCTTTTCGACTGATTTAAATAATTTCCAGGCATCTTTATTGTAATAAACGGTGTTCTGTAAGTTGGCTTTTATCCGATTACTATCGTCGAGCGAACGAGACATTTCATCAAGTGTTTCTGCGTCGGTTGCCGAAAAGTGAAGACTTAAGAATGCCGAAACAATGTTTTTATTTTCATCCTTCAATATGCGCTTGATATTTGCCAGAGCAGTACGAGCTTTAGGTGAATTTCGCGGATCAAAACGGGCAAATTCATCAGCGTAAAATTTTTGATAAAAAGAATCACCCGTCAGAACATTGAGAAAACACAATGTGTCGTATTTGAACGAGGATATAACTTGCCACTCGGTTTTAACCCTGATCGTTGTATGCGCCTGATCAATTCGCGCCGCGCCGTTGGAAAGACTCGTACAGATAAAACTAATAACGATTAAACGAATGATTATCTTCATAGGTGAATAATCTCGATAGCAAATTTCGTTTATGGGGAGAGTTATTAAACGATAATTTATCTAAAAACGACGCCGAACGATAACCGGATATTATCCTGTCTGCCGCTTCCGAAAAAGGTTGGCGCATAATCGGCTTGGACGAGACGAACGGCTATTCGTTTGTTCACCCGAACGTCTAAGCCGCCGCCTAAAACAGCCGCAAAAGAGGTTGCGTCATCAAACGTATAGAAATTGCCTGCCGGAGTTAGATTAGAGGTAAATCCTCTGAAAAACGAGCCGCCTGCCAAAGCGTGAGCGAAAGGCGTGACGCGGCTTTTATTCGGGGCTTTGAATTGTACGCCCGCGAGCAAGTAATATTGGTCGCGTTTGCTTTTAAATTCTCCGCCATTTAGAGTCTGCGTCCGGCGGCTAAAATGCGCCGAAATATCGCCGGTGATACCAATATTTTTATTGATGTTTCGTGTGTATGCGAAATTTGCTCCATTTTGTCCGGTTCGACGAGGGTTGATTGTTAATGAGTCAATGTCGGCGCTGTGATAAGAATAACCGACAAAAAACTCGTTTTTCGGATTTTCATCCGTTATTTGCGCAGATGCCCAGGAAACGGCGCAGAAAACCAAACACACTATAAAGATTAATCTTTTCATAGAAACTTTTTCTCCTTTTTAATAAACAAACTATTGTCGCTAAACCCGAGGGAAAGCCGAGACCGGTTTCGCGACAATTTGATATTGAAGAAAAGTTCCTTTAACAGTCGCCCTTTATCCTAAAAGTGGACGTGCAGAAGTATAATTCTGAACTTATAAAAACAATTTGTTTGTTAATTCAATGCTCTCTGTTTGCATTCTGGCTTTTTCTAAATTCGGAGGGAGTAACATTTGTGAATTTTTTGAAAACGGAATTGAAGGAAGATTTTGAATTAAAACCGGCTTCCTCGGCAATGGCTAAAATCGAATAATGTTTTTTTGCAGGATCGAGAAACATTTTTTTTACTTCTTCAACGCGATAGGTATTGACGAAATCGGAAAATGATTGATTGAGTCGTTCGTTAATAATTTGAGAAAGATGAGCGGGCGAAATTGATAGATTGTTTGCTAACTTTTGAAGCGTTAGCTCACCATCCAAATAAGGTTTTTCCGTCTCCATAATTTGCCGCACTCTTTTGAGATAGCGGTCGGATTTATCTGCCGATAAAGTCGAGTTTTCATATTTTATAGGAGAACGCAATTGTCGTTCATCGCCGGAGAGCATTTCGGGATTTCTTAACCAGATATAGCCGAGTCCATAAATGGTAATTGCTGCCAGAAGAGGCACAAGTAAATTTGTTTGCGAAGTATGATCTAGTGTGTATCGAAGAACCCCAACAATCCAAGTCGTTAAAACGGCTGCAATTAAAAAACGAATTTGCAAAAGAACGCTTTTGTTGGGTTGGATGTCTTCCTGCCTAATTTTGCGAAAATATGTGGCAAGCATAAAAACCGACAAAAAGAGATAAATAAATGAATAGACGATAATTATTGCCGAACGAACGTAGTACCAGTCTCCTAAACCGGCTTGTTGGTGTTCGCCCCGCAAAATCTCTATTTTAGACCCTGCGCTTTGAAAATAGTATGGAATTAAATAAACAACGCAAGCTCCGAACGGTATAAAATGAAGATAATTCTTTTTTGAAAACGATACATTTTTACCCGTTAGAACTTTCAAGTAAAGAAAAAGCAGCGGACTAATAAGAAAAGTAAACGGGTCGTGAATCCGGCTTAAATGCGGCAAAATCAAATCATAACGGGTAGTTCGCATTATTGCGCCAAAAAGGAAAATCGAAAGGACGAAGATTAATGCCGATAACAACCGGTTAGCAATTCTATTACCGCGCTTAATATTGAGAAGCGCTAAACCGAACAAAACCCCTTGAACCGCTCCCAAAAGACTTAAAATGACTAGTACACTGGAAACTGATACCATTTCGATGCCGGGAAAAGAAATTAATCTAATATGGATTGCCAAATTTGCCACATTGGTAAAGCATTATAATCTATATTTAAAGCAGTCCGGTATAGCCCAAAAACAAAGGGACTTGCGTTTACGAAAATGCGGAGTTATGGCGGAAAAAAAATCAGCGGATTTCGTCATAATTCCGAAACTGTGTTCGGCAATTTTCACACATTAGGCGTAAGACCTGATCTTCAAATAAAAGTTTTGTATTAACGGGTTGAATATTTAGTCTTTTCGACAAAACTCCAAATTTGATACTCTGGTAAACAGACATATTCCATTACTGAAAACTTAACTTGACAATCCGATTGATCAAAGGTAAAAACGAATCTTTTGTTGGAAGTTTTTACCTGTATTCTACTAAACAACTTAATGTTTTTGCGTTTTAACACCAAACGGCGTAACTCCTTTATTAAAGCTCATCCATTAATTTAAAAAAAGAATAATATGAATAATGAAAGATTAATCCTTACTTTCAAGAGTTCGCGGCTCAAGTATTTGAGCGCCTGCTTTAGCGCGTTGTTGTTTTATATTCTCACGGTTTCGACAAGCGCTGCCGCAAACGATCAAGCGTTTGAATCACCCAAACCTATTTTAATTAGCGCGGCAAATTCAACCAGAGCCTTAGCAATCAAAGCGGATAATGGGCGTTTAGCTTTGCCGGAAAGAAACTCGGAAGTTTTTCAGCCCGGCTCGCGTGTCGTAATTTTCGTCACGAATGTTAAATTGCTGCCGGAAGAGAGAGCGAACGCTTTTCGAGTTTATGCCGAAGATGCGGGCGGCAAACAATATGGCTTGACTGTCGAAAACATTCAACAGCTTCCTAAACAAAATTGGATTTACGGTTTGACGGTTCATATACACGACCGGAACGGATACGACGGTCAACCTCAGCCAAACGGAGATGTTTTGATTCGCGTTTCGTGGCGCGGAAATACAAGCAATCGCGTCCGCTTGGGTTTAGGCGGAACCGGCGGCAAAATCAAGGATGATGCCGGCGCTGTTCCGACTCCCGCTCCTCGGACGCCTCGTTTGATTCAACCCAGAAGCTCGTCACAAACCGTAGCGGCAGACCGCAAGCGTTTTATGGAACAAGCTGCTTTTGGTCCGACTCAGGCATTGGATTCTCGTCTACAAAAAGTTGGTTTCGAACGTTGGATTGAGGAACAATTTGATATGCCTTATCCAACAATTCCTTATCCGAATTTCCCTCTCAAACCGTTTAACGGTCCCGAAAGTTGCGGATTTTCCGGGACCAGTCAGGAGATAGAGCTTTGCAACCGCAATCATTACTGGAATCACAATAATCAAAAGTGGATGTTTAAAGAAGCCCTTTACGGCGAAGATCAACTGCGGCGGCGCGTTTCGTGGGCTTTACATCAGATTTGGGTAGTTTCGCATAATAGTATTAATCAACAACGGGGAATGCAGGAATATATCGAAATTCTCGATAAACACGCTTTCGGCAATTATCGGGATTTGATGAAAGAAATGACCTTGAGTCCGGCGATGGGCGAATATCTCGATATGACTCGCAGCACGCGGCATAATCCAAACGAAAATTACCCGCGCGAGCTTTTGCAATTATTCACCATTGGGTTGTATATGCTCAATCAGGATGGCACGCTCGTTCTCAATGAGCAGGGAAAACCGATTCCGACCTTCGATCAGGACAAAATTGAGCAGTTCACCAAAATTTTTACCGGCTGGACGCGCTGCAACAATGGTGAAGACCCGGCTTGCCCAAATGCCGCCAGCGGCGCCTGGAATTATATTGACCCGATGTATTTGCCTTTCCCGAACAATCATGATCAGACGGAGAAAATTTTATTCGATTACGCGGGCGCGCCAAATCCGATTATCGAGGCTTGTTTCGATTGCGACACTGATGAGGCTAGCCTAGCCTATGCTAACGATTCGCTTGAAAAAACGCTCGATAATATCTTCTATCATCCGAACGTCGGACCGTTTATCGGAAAGATTCTGATACAGCATTTCGTGACGAGCAATCCCAGCCCCGCTTATGTCGGGCGCGTCGCGGCGGCTTTTAAGGACAACGGCGCGGGCGTTCGCGGCGATATGAAAGCCGTCATTCGCGCGATTCTGCTCGACCCGGAAGCGCGCGGCAGTCAGAAAACCGATCCGGCTTACGGAAAGCTGCGAGAACCGATGCAGCTCATAACAAACCTTTTGCGCACCTTTAATGTTCGCGCCGGGGCATATTCTTATGGCGAGTCGGCGACGCCGCCCGCGTCTTGTCAGAACAGAAGCGACGGAGTTTTAGAATCGGCAACGAAAGGAATGGAACAAGATATTTGGGCACCGCCAAGCGTCTTTAATTATTTCCCGCCGACTTTCGCCGTGCCGGGAACGGATATTACCGGTCCGGAGTTCGCTCTCGCCAACACCGGACTTTCTTACGAGCGAAATAACATTATTTTCAATTTCACGATGGGTGGAGGAGAGCCTTTCAACGAACCGACGACCTCCGAGCCATATCCATACGTCCCATGCGGAACTTCGATTGATCTTTCCGAAGCGACGGCTTTGGTGATGTCTGATCCGGGCGGCAACAAATTGATTGAAGAACTGAATACGAAAATGATGCACGGCACGATGTCCGAAGTGATGAAAAATAAAATTCGCACGGCGATAACTGTTAATGTGCCTCTCAAGCTAAGAGCGAAACAAGCCGTCTATCTTGTGGCGAGTTCGTCGCAATACCAAATACAAAGATAGTGAGCAGTGAGCAGTGAGCGGTGAGCGGAAAAACCTGCTTTACACTGCTCACTGCTCACTGCTCACTAAAAAAGATGAAAGAAAACAGAAGAGAATTTTTGAAAAAATCGGCTTGCGCCTTAAGTATGCTGGCATTGGCGACTCAAGCTCGGCATTTTGGGAAGATGAGCGTGATGGCGCAAACAATCAAAAACCGATCTTCGGCGGATTCATCGGCTGCGCCGTCGGATTACCGTGCGTTAGTCTGCATATTGCTGAATGGCGGCAACGACGGAAACAATCTCATCATTCCCAACCATTCGGATGCCTTAATCAGCAACTATGAGGATTACGCTTCAGCACGCAGGGATCAAGGGTTGGCGATTCCGCAAGATCAGTTGCTCCCGATTAACGTTCCGCTGCTGGGCGATCTGACTTACGGTTTACATCCGAGTTTAGGGGCGGTGCCACAGCAGGGCGGAATTAACAACGGGATTCACGAACTCTGGGCGCAAGGCAAATTGGCTGTCGTCGCAAACACGGGCAATCTGGTTCGCCCGATAACAAAAACGCAGTACCTGCAAATTCCGGCGTTCAGACCAAATCAGCTTTTCTCTCACTCCGATCAGATAGCTCAGCAGCAAACCGCTCGTTCCGATTCTCCGATCCCAATTGGATGGGGAGGAAAAATCGCCGACCTGACGAATGCGACCAACAATCCGGGCGGGCAAATTTCAATGATCACTTCACTTGCCGGGACGCATATTTTTACGCTTGGGCGAAATACCGCTCCGCTTTCAATCAGAGACGCAAGCGTCGAGCTAAATAAAACTCTTGTGCTGCACAGCACCCGTATGGCTCAGTCTTCCGCGGAGCGAAATACTGCTTTAGCCGGACTGCGAACGATAGATTTGGATTCAAAGCTGGTCGAAGTGACCAGCCATATTATGAATCAAGCGCAAACTGCCAGCTCTGCCTTGAACACATTTGAGGAAGTAACCGCTGCCTTCCCGAACACAAATCTAGGCAACCAGCTTAAACAAGTCGCCCGGCTAATCAAAAAACGAACTGATTTGAATATTAAACGGCAAGTTTTCTTTGTTTTACTCAGCGGTTTTGACACGCACCAATATCAGATACAAGGTCTGAACAATCAAACTTCGCTGTTAATCCAACTCAGTCAGGCGATGCGCGCTTTCTATGATGAAATGGGAGCGCAGGGTGTTCAGGACAAAGTAACGACGTTCACGCTTTCCGATTTCGGACGCACATTGAATCCTGCCGGATCAGGTTCGGGCGTTGGTTCGGATCACGCCTGGGGCAATCATATGCTCGTTCTCGGCGGTTCGGTTCTTGGCGGAAACATTTACGGCAGCACGAGAGCGGATGGAACCGGAGACATTTTCCCGACTCTACAGCTTGGCGGACCCGATGATATTGACACAGGAACGAGTCCGCGAGGTCGTTGGCTCCCGACAACCGGCGTTGAGCAGTATGCCGGAACACTGGCACGCTGGTTTGGTGTGACAGATTCCGATCTTCCTGCAATATTCCCAAACATCGGAAATTTCACAAGCTCGAATCTGGGATTTATGAATCCGTAATTGGGTTTGTGACGGTTCAGCCTTAAAATTTAATGTTAAGTTGACCGACGTAGCGGAAAGCGACTATTAGTTCGGTATTGCTGCAATACCTTATTCATCAAAGACACGTCCGACGCTGAAGCTGCGTCGAAAATTACCCTTTTTGAAACATTTGATATAATAAATAATAAAAGGAAAGCATTCTAATTTAGAATGCTTTCCTTTTTGCACTTGTTTTATTTCAATCAGTTCAGGGCGCCCAATTACCGTTAACTTCTCCAATTAGAATGGCTGTGTAATTCTCGCCGGAAACACTGCTGCTCAAAGGCTGATACGGACGAGAAACCGGATCAAATTTCCAATTACCGACTTCTCCGGTATTGGCATTTGATGTGCCCGCAGCTATATAGCGCAGAATCAGCGTTGCATCAAACGGAGTGATGTTTCCATCGCCGTTTGTATCTGCGGCAATTTGTTGATCCGGAGATAAAACGTTCGGTCCCGCACCACCAGCTGCCACATGGCGAAGAATCAGACTTGCGTCAGACGGAGAAATGCCGTTAACATCCGTCGTCTTTGTCGGCGTCACGGTGTAATTTCCGCCTGCCGTTAAATTATCGAGCTGATAAAAGCCCATCGAATCGGTTGTGTCGGATACCGTCGGAGCGCCGGTTACGGATAACAAAACGTCGGGAACTTTCTTCTGCGTTTGGTTTACCTGAATTATACCGTAGCTGACCGTTCCCGAAATCGAATAAGTTACATTCAAAGTAAATTGTTGGGTGCTCGTTGCTCCGCAGTTATCCGTAAAAGTCACAGAAACCGTGAAAGAACCGCCGGGGTTGGCATTTGAAATTGTCACAACGCCAGTGGCTGAATTAACGGACAGCGTGCCGGTGAAGGCGCCGGATGCCGTTGCCGACGCGCCCGTAATTGAGCCGTTGTCGGCGGGCGCGGCAGACGGCGTGACAGTTGTTCCGCCGCCGGAAGGCAAATTCGTAGCTGAATAAGTACCAACTGTCGGCGGCGTGTTTGGCGTGACGTTAACAGTCAAAGTCGCATTAGACGATGCTCCGACTGAATCGGTGACGGTTAAAGTAAAGGTCGCGTTTGTCGCGTTACAGGAAGCAACGACATCAGCCGTTACATTGCCGCTGGCATCAACCGCGATGTTTGAAACCGTGACGCCGTTGACCGTTGCTGACGCGCCGCCGTTAACCGTTACTACTAATGTGTTTTCGGCGTCCTCGGCGTCATTGACCGTGGCAATCTGCGAATTTGCGGACGGACTGCCTTGCTGCCGCGACAAAGTTGCTCCCGTGATTGTCGGTATCGCATTGACCGTCAACTGGAACGTTTTGGTAATTATCGCCCCGCAGTTATCCGTAGCAGTTACGGTAACCGTGTAAACTCCGGCAGGAGCCGCGCTATTAACGGTCACCGTTCCAGTCGTCGTGTTACCGACGAAAGTTCCGGTAAAACCGGGTGCCGCCGCCGTTAATGTCGCAACCGTGCCGTTGTCGGTCGGAGCAGCATCGGGCGTGACTACCCCCCCGCTCGATCCGGCGTTAACCGTTGTGTTCGGGTAATTGCCGAGTGTCGGCGGAGTATTCGGTGTGACGGTGACATTCAATGTTGTTTCATTAAATTCCGTCGCGCTGTCCGTTACCCGCAATGTAAAGCTCGCGTTTGTCGCGTTACAGGAAGCAACGACATCAGCCGTTACATTGCCGCTGGCATCAACCGCGATGTTTGAAACCGTGACGCCGTTGACCGTTGCTGACGCGCCGCCGTTAACCGTTACTACTAATGTGTTGAGCGCTTGATCCGGGTCTGTGACTGTCGCAATTTGCGAGTTCGACGCAGGACTGCCTTGCTGTCTTGAAGGGGTTTGCACCGCAGTAAAAGTCGGCAGCGTGTTTACTTTGCGGCAGGCGGAAAACTCCGATGTGCTGCCGTCGTCGTAATTGGCGTCGCCGTTCGGATTGCTTGTAGCCGTCGCCGTAATTTGTTCGCGTGTTCCATAAGGAAGAGCAACACTGCTGAGATATGTCAGAGTGCCGCCCGCCGGGACGGTGATTTCTTCCGTCGCCGCTAACAACACCTCGCCTTCGCCGTGTCCCGATGCATCACAAGCAGTATTTGCGTAATACTGAATACGATATTTGCCGGGAGCCGAGTTGAGCGTTACGCTCGCTATGCCCGCCGTGCCGGTGCCGCGCCGGACGTAATTTAGAACCGGGAAGTTTTGCAGATTGTTTGGTCCCGTGTCAGCGTCGTTCAGGTCGTTTGCCGTGACTTCGTTGTCTCCCAAATCAATTCCAAGCTCGCCGTTTGAGTGGATTATGTTTGAATCAAAATGGCTGCCCGTTCCTGATCCGGTTTTGGTAATACCGTCGCCGGTGTTGCCGGTAATCGTATTGGTTTTGGCATCGAGACTGCCCGTGCCGGAAATATGAATTCCGTTTCCGTTGTTGTTACTAATCGAAACGCTTGTAATAGTTGAAGCAGAAGCTCCGCTATGTTCGATTCCGCCGCCGTTGCCTGCGGTTGAAGTGTTACTAATGACCGTGCCGTTGGAAATTGACAAAGCGCCGTTCGAGCTGAAAAGACCGCCGCCGTTCAAAGCCGAATTATTGTTCAGCGTCGGAGTAGTAATCGCGCCGAGCGTTCCGGTATTAAAAATGCCGCCGCCGTTGCCGCTGGCTATGTTGTTGGTAATTGTCGGCGTCGCCAGAGCGCTCAAAGTTCCGGCATTGGAGATACCGCCGCCCGTTCCGCTCGCGGTATTGTGCGTAATGCTCACATTCGAGGGAATTGTTACTGTTCCGGCGTTATTGCGGATGCCGCCGCCGTTGACGGCTGAATTGGCAAAGCCCGAACCGCCGATTGTTAAGCTGCCATTGAAGGTAGTCGTGCTTGCAGCAGTATCTTGATAAAGCGCGCCGCCGTCACCGCCGCCCGAATTGTCGCTGTTTGCCTGATTCGAGCGCAGCGTCATATTTGTTAGCGTGGCGCTTCCGCCGCCGCTGTTTAAAACGCCGCCGCCGTTGTTTTTGGCTTTGTTATCCGTCAACGTGACTGCCGTTGCCGGGGCAACGCTGATAGTACTGTTGTTTCCAGCAGTGCGCGTTGCATCGTGTAAAATGCCTCCACCGTCGTTGTTGGCGATGTTGCCGACGACTGAGCCGCCGTTAATGGTGATGGTTGAAACGTTACTTGCGGAATTCTGCGCTCGATAGCGGTGTCCGAGTCCGCCGCCGTCATACGATGTATTCGGTTGACCGGCGACCGTCCCGCCAATCGTGACGGTCGTCAAAGTCAGGGTTCCGCGGTCGTGATAAATGCCGCCTCCCGCGCCGCGTGGATCGCCCGGAAATTGCGAGTGGATTGCGTTGTCGCTGTCGGCGATGTTGCCGCGCACGGTAATGCTCGATGCCGTATTTGTAGCGGGCGTGCTATCCGTGTTGAGCGGATCGCTCCAGATGCCGCCGCCGTCGCGTTTCGCTGAGTTGCCCGTGATTGAGGCATTGTTAGACAAATCGGTTTTGGTCAACAGATAAAAAGCGCCGCCGTCCAAATCAGCTATATTGTTTGAATACGTTCCGCCGATGATGTCAACATCATCGTAAGCCTGGTTAAGACCGCCGCCGTTACCGCCTAAAGTGTCGCTGCCGATAATTCTGGCGATGTTGCCAGTCATCGTGACGTTAGTCAACACAGCCGTATTGATGTTTGTCGCTGATGAAAAACCGAACAGCACGCCGCCGCCATCGCCACCGTTATCGCTGCCTGTCGCGCCGTTTTCGTTGTTGGAAACAGTTGTATTGGTTAAAACCGTATCGCCGCGTCCGATGAAAATGCCCGCTCCGTTCAGGAAAAACACTCCGGTTCCGGCATTTGTCGCAACGTTCCAGTTGGTTGTAATCGTAGAATCGTTAATCGTTACCGCGCCGAGGTCGTCAACGCTATGCAGCAGACCAGCACCACCGGTGTTGCAGCGCGCGCCGTTGGGATTGGCAACGCTGCCCGCAGTGCTGCATCTGCCGTGACGAATCGTTACGCCTGAAATTGAGATGTCGGGAATTCCGACGCTCGTTTGGCGCGTGTGCAGCACGCGGTCAATGCCGTTTGCCGCCGATGTTCCGGCTTGAATGATAGTCGTCGCTTGCCCTGCGCCGGTAATGGTCAAATCGCCGCGCACGTCCAAATCACCCGAATCCTGGTCAGACGGATCGGCAGGGCTGTCGTCAGCCGGACCGATTGTCAAAGTGTAAGTTCCAGCCGGAACCGAAACAATATCGGGTCCTGCTGCGCTGTTAGCCGAGCGAATTGCGTCACGCAGCGAACAGGTTGCGTCGCACACGCCGTCATTCGTGTCAGTAGTTGTATTAACCGTGAAAGTTGCAACCGGAGCCGCCAGCGAGTAACTAACTTCTCCCGTTTCCTCATCCACCATCACCAGACCCGGACGCGTCATTACGCCGAGGCGCATCGGCAGCACCGCCATCGGTGTCGCCGAAGAGTCCAATTCTATTGCCGCCAGCGCTCCGGTCGCCGACAACTCGTTCGAATCTCCGGCAACAGCTTTTAACTCGCTGTTGTTTTGCAGCAAGACTTTAATTTTCCGGCTTGCCGCATCGGCAACAATCAAATTGTCAACTCCTTCGGTAGTCATTCTCGCTGAAGTGAAAACCGAAGCCGACGAAACGCCGCTGAGATTTAATCCTGAGGAAAGCTGGAAACTATCAGCTTCCGTCCATTTTTGAGCGGTTTGCCGCTGCTGTTTTTGATTTGTCTGAACAGCTAGCGCTCGATTTGTCGGGTCTGCGCTGCGGCGTTGAAGCTCAATTTGATCTTGTTCTTCCTGCTTCGTCCAGTGTTTTTCCCATTCTTCTTCGCTGTATTGGCGTCGGTCAATGTTTCCGCGCTGCAAAATCCGAATTGTGCCGCTCGCACCGAGCAAAGCGATTTCAGGGCGATTTTCTCTGTCCCAGACGAAATGACCTACGCGCACCGCCGAGACATCCATTCCTGCGTTTAACGCTTCAACCTGATAAGCGTTTGCCTTTAATTGGCTTTCCGGCGATTCGTTTTTCTCAGGATAGCTGCCGTGAATAACGACGGCTTTGCCGCCCGCCGCCGCTAGAATATCCATCGGTACTGAATCGTCGAGTTGACCGAGCGCCAGCGAAGTGGCTGCCGCCGGTAGCGGATACATTCTCGGTTGCTCTGCGAACACGTTGTGTTCATTGTCAAAAACGAATAACCAAGCGCCGTTTGAATCGGATAGGGCAACGGCAACGTCGGGCTGTCCGTCAGCCGGATCAATGTTTTCCGTTAATAGCGCCGTCACTTGACCGGGCAATTCGATTGTTTGCGGCGAGAAATCCGCATTGGCGTTTCCCGCAAGCAAGACGAGCGAATTGGCACCGCGCGCTGCGGCAATGATGTCTTTATAACCGTCGCGGTTAAAATCTCCGGCACCGATGAAATCCGGTGCTAGCGGTAATTCGACTGATTTGGCGGAGGAAAGAAAAGGAGCGGGAAAGCGTCCCTCTTTGATTCCTTCAAAACTTTCCGGCGTGCGAGCCGAAAGAGAATCCGGGTTGCCTTGATAAACCAACAAATGTCCGCCGCCGCTGCTCGCGTATCCAACAATCAAATCTGATGCGCCGTCCAGATTCAGATCCGCGTTGAGCATCGTTTGAGGTCGCCCCGCGCCCCGCAATTGCGCCGCCGCTCCGGCAAACTCGGTTCCGAGTTTCTTACCGTCGCGCAGATTGATCAGAGGAAAACCGCGCTTTTCCGCTTTTAAGGTGATTGCGTCGGGCGTTTCGGTATCGGTTTTAGCAGCTAGTCTGCCGATTTTCGATTCGACGGTTGTCGGCTGATTTGGTGCATTTACAGCAGGCTGTTCGCTGCTTGCCGACGAGTGAGTCAAGACAAGAGCGAAGGCGGAAACAGAAGCCAGCAACAATGCGGCAACGCCGCGAGATGCAAATTTGAAGGTTTTTCGATTCATTTTTAAACTCCTAAAAAGTCACCGCTACGATTCTTTGCGAAAGGAAGAGGTTATTTTATTATGTAAAACTTGATTTCGGAAGGGAATGAAGTTTCGGCGCAATAACGGTTTATTCCCGAAATTATGCCGATTAATTAATTAAATTCTTTAAATCAAAAGCCGGTGAAACACCGGAAGCCGAAATTGAAGAACTCTTAAAGTACAGAAATCTGTAACTTTAAATTGTAGTATGTCGGAAGCCGAGCAGATTTGCAAATCTGCTCGGCTTCCGACATCTAAAATAACAGTTATTCTTCCGCCCAATTTCCTCCCGCTTCTAAAACTCTATTTAACAGAGCGAGCGTATTGTTGGTAACGTCGCCTTCACCGGGATTAAAGTCGGTTAACGTATCATTGCCGGATCCGCCGTTGAAAAAGTCTCCGCCTGAGCCGCCGGTCAATGTGTCGTCTCCCTCATCACCGAGAAGAGTATCGTTGCCGTCCTCGCCTCGGATAATGTCATCACCGTTTTCTCCGTTAAGCGTGTCGTCGCCTGTGCCGCCGATGATCGTGTCATTACCATTGCCGCCGCAGACCATATCGTTGCCGGCTCCGGCGTTGATCGTATCTTCGCCGTTTCCGCCAGAGATCAAATCGGCGCCGCTTGTGCCGTTAATGGTCTCTGTTTGATTCGACCCGGCGATGACATTGATAGTTGACGTGGTTGTGCCGCCTTGTCCGTCGTTGACCGTGATAGTGATAACCGAACTCTGAATGCTGTTACGCAATACCGCGCCGATTGTCACCGTGCGATTGGCACCGCTGCCGCCGAAGACAACGTTTGAATTTGGCACAACAGCAGTATTTGAGGAACTGCCGCTCAACGTTATGCTTCCCGCAGGCGTATCCACGTCGTTGATTATCAGATTTAGCGTCCCGTTCGAGCCGCCGCACGAGCCGCCCGCGCCGACCGAAACTGTCGGCGGATCATTTACCGGCGTTACGTTAATTGTGAAACTAACCGGAGCCGATGTATCAACGCCCCCGTTCGCTGTGCCTCCGTTGTCCTTCAGCACGACTGTAATAACCGCGCTGCCAAAGGCGTTCGGAGCCGTGGTGAATGATAACGTTCCGTTCGGAGCAATCGTCGGCGCCGAGCTAAACAACGCCGAATTGGTGTTGTTTGTAATCATAAAGGCAGCCGCTTGTCCGTTTTCGTCAGCAGGTCCTTTCGAGATTGCGGTCGCCCAAGTTGCGCTGTAGGCACCGGAATCTTCCGCTACCGTGACGTTTCCGCCGGAAGCAAACGAAGGCGCATCGTTAACCGCAGCGACGGCAATCGTAACGCTCACGACCGATGAATCGGCGTTATTGTTGTCGCGTGCTTTATAACTAAATGAAACCGAACCGTTGAAATTGGCGGCGGGCGTATAGTTAAACGAACCGTCCGCGTTAAGCGTAAACGATTGAGCGTTTGACGGTCCGCTTACCAATACTGCCGTTATTGTGTTGCCCGGGTCAGGATCGCCGTCATTTCCGAGAACGCCCGGAGCAGCAACCACGAGCGGCGTATCCTCGTTTGTCGAATAAGCGTCCGGCGATGCCGTCGGCGGTCTGTTTGGAGTGTAAGTAACAGTGTTGTCGGTGCTGGTCGAAGCGGTGTTGCCGTTTGTCGCCGCATCCTGCGCCGCACCGGCGGGAATGCTGGCAATGACTGTGCCGGCTTGGGTCATCCCGCTGACCGCCACATCGTAAGTTGTGCCGTCGTTAGGTGCGATCTGAGTCACCACAACGGTCGTCGCGCCGGCTGTGCCGCTTATGGTCACGTCGCTGTTTGTAAAACCGCTGACAGGCTCGCTAAAGACCACCGTGAAATGGATGACCGCACTGTTGCCCACCGCCGGATCGGGTTGATTGGCGGCTTGGTTGATTGTCACGGACGGTGCAATCGTGTCAATCGTCCAGGTGAACGAAGCCGGGGACGGGTCAGCATTGCCAGCCGCGTCTTTCGCACGCACTTGGAAAGTATGACTGCCATCCGATAAGCCCGCATAAGTTTGCGGACTGGTGCAGGCGACAAAATTACCCGCATCCAGTTTGCATTCGAATGAG
The DNA here is from genome assembly GCA_036388775.1 of Pyrinomonadaceae bacterium. GTDB lineage: Bacteria > Acidobacteriota > Blastocatellia > Pyrinomonadales > Pyrinomonadaceae > JALZCH01. Next base: position 29,655 of record DASVRD010000014.1, read on the forward strand.
GCGACGCCCGAACCGCCCGAATCCGTGCCGGTAAAGGTGAAAGCGGCATTACTGCTGTTCGACGGATTCGACGGGCTGTTAGTGATGGTCGTATCCGGCGGAGTTTCGTCAACCACCTCTAAATTAAATTGTCTGGTCGTTGTAGCTCCGCAATTGTCGGTAAACGTAACAGTAACTGTGTAGTTTCCGTAGGGACCGGCATTACTAACGCTTACATCGCCGGTTGTCGGATTCACGGATAATGTGCCGGTAAAGCCGGGAGCCGCTGCCGTCGCGCTTACAATCGAGCCATTCTCCGCAGGTGCGGCGGACGGTGTGACCGTTGTGCCGCTGCCCGGCGTCAAGCTCGCGTTCGGGTAATTTCCGACGGTCGGTGCTGTGTTTGCCGCAACCGCGACGTTCAAAGTCGCCTCGTTAAACGCTCCGTTGGATTCGGTCACACGAAGCGTGAAACCGGCGTTTGTCGCCGTACAGGAAGCAACAGCGTCGGCTGTGACAACTCCTGCCGCGTTGACGGCAATGTTGGAAACCGTCACGCCGTTAACTGTAGCCGAAGATGCGTTGTTGATCGTTACAACCAGAGTTTCCTCCGCTTGATCGGTGTCGCTAACAGTCGCAATTTGCGAGTTCGACGCAGGGCTGCCTTGCTGTCTTGAAACATTCGCCGCCGTAATGGTCGCTATCGCGTTGACCGTTAACGTAAATTGTTTGGTTGTTACAGAGCCGCAATTATCCGTCGCTGTGACGGTAATTGTATAAGTTCCCGCCGAAGCGGCATTGTTGATCGTGACCGCGCCGGTTGTTGTATTAACGCCGAAAGCTCCGGTGAAACCTGCTGGAGCGGCGGATGCCGTAATGCTTTGAATCGAACCGTTATCGGCAGGCGCGGCATCGGGCGTAACGACAGTTCCGCTCGATCCGGCATTGACCGTTATGTTCGAGTAATTGCCGAGTGTCGGCGCCGTGTTCGGATTAACGACAACGTTTAATGTCGTTTCGTTAAAATCCGTAACATTATCAGCGACGCGCAATGTAAAGCTGGCATTTGTCGCCGTGCAATCGGCAGCCACATTTGCCGTCACATTGCCGGAAGCATCAACCGCAAGATTGGAAACTGTGACGCCGTTGACGGTCGCCGAAGCACCGCCGTTAACCGTGACGGATAGCGTGTTCAGAGGCTGATCCGGGTCGGTGACGGAGGCAACCGTCGAGTTCGATGACGAACTGCCTTGCTGTCTGTTCGTCGCTTGCGCGGTGATGGTCGGCGCGGTATTGACTTTGCGACAGGCGGAAAATTCCGAGGTGTCACCGTCATCGTCAAAATTACCGTTGTTATTGACATCGTGTGTGGCGATTGCTGTGATTTGCTCGCGATTGCCGAAGTTGAGAGCGGGGCTGTTAAATGTCAGTGTGTCGCCGGTTGTAATTGTGACGTTTTGCGATGGCAATAACAATTCGCCTTCGCCGTGTCCCGACGCATCGCAAGCTGTGTTGGCGTAGTATTGAACGCGGTAGCTTCCGTTTGCCGCATTGAGCGTGACGTTCGCCACGCCATCGGTGCGACGGACGTAATTGATGACCGGAAAGTTTTGCAGATTGTTCGGTCCTGTGTCGGCATCGTTCGCGTCGTTTGCCGTGACGCCGTCGTCGCTCAAGTCAATTCCAAGCTCGCCGTTCGAGTGAATCGTGTTGGAATTGAAATGGCTGCCGGTTCCGTTGCCGATTTTGCTGATTCCGTCGGCGGTATTTCCCGTAATCGTGTTATTCGTAGCATCGAGACTGCCCGATCCGCTGATGTGAATTCCGCTGCCAGTGTTATTGCTGATAATAACGAACGAAATGCTTGAGGCGGAACTGCCTCTATGTTCGATTCCGCCGCCTTTGCCGCTAGTAGCCGTATTATTGCTGACAGTGCCGTTGGTAATTGACAGAATGCCTTTCGCGCTATAGATACCGCCGCCGGTCTCGGCTGAATTATTGTTCAGCGTCGGTGTATCTATGTTGATAGTTCCGGTATTAAATATGCCGCCTCCGACTTGGGCGGCAGAGTTATTGGTAATGGTCGCGCTGTTCAACGTTCCAACGGTTCCGGTGTTGGAGATACCGCCGCCGCTTCCGGCTGCGTTATTGTTTAGAATAGAGACGTTGTTCGTAAAATCCGTCGCGGTCAAAAGTTGAAATGCGCCGCCATCAAAATCAGCCGTGTTGTTGGAATAATTTCCGCCATTGATGTCAACGTCATCATAAGCCTGATTAAGACCGCCGCCGTTACCGCCGAGCGTGTCGCCGCCTAATCTTCTAGCGACGTTGCCGGTGACGGTGCAGTTGTTCATTACAACGGTATTGATGTTTGTTGCCGAGGAAAAACCGAAGAGTAAACCTCCTCCGTCGCCGCCGTGCTGACTGCCCGTCGCGCCCGTTTCGTTGTTGGAAACAGTTGCATTGGTTAAAACCGTATCTCCACGTCCGATGAAAATGCCCGCTCCGTTCAGGAAAAACACTCCGGTTCCGGCATTTGTCGCAACGTTCCAATTGCTGGTAATTGTCGAATCTGTAATCGTGTAAACAGCAGTGTCTTGACCCGCGACGAGCAGTCCAGCGCCGCCAGTGTTGCAGCGCGCGCCGTTGGGATTGGCAACGCTGCCCGCAGTGCTGCATTTGCCGTTGCGAATCGTCACGCCCGAAATAGATAAATCCACAACAGCAGCGCCGGCTTGGCGAACGTGCAGCACACGGTCAATGCCGTTTGCCGGCGACGTTCCGGCTTGAATGATAGTCGTCGCTTGCCCTGCGCCGGTAATCGTCAAATCATCGCGGATGTCCAAATCGCCTGATTGCTGCATTGAAGCGTCAGCCGGACTATCGTCGGACGGACCGATTGTCAAAGTGTAAGTTCCAGCCGGAATCGCCACTATGTCGGCAATGCCTGCTGTAGCATTAGCCGCGCGAATTGCGTCGCGCAATGAGCAGTTTGCATCGCATACGCCGTCACTTGTGTCGGCGGTCGTATTGACCGTATAAGTCGCAACCGGAGCGGCGAGTGAATAGCTGACTTCCGCCGTTTCCTTATCCACCATCACCAAACCGGGACGATTCATCACGCCGAGACGCATCGGCAGCACCGCCGCCGGAGATGCCGCCGCATCAAGTTCCACCGCCGCCAGCGCACCCGTCCGCGACTGCTCATAAGATTCTCCAGCCGCTTTAAGCGTTTCGGTATTTGGCAGCAAGACTTTGATTTTCCGGCTTGCCGCATCGGTAATGATTAAATTGTCAACTCCTTCGGTCGTCATTCTCGCTGAAGTGAAAACCGACGCGGGCGATTCCGCCGCAAGGTTAAAGCCGCTCGACAGCGCGAAATTATCGGATTCAGCCCAGCTTTGAGCGGTTTCACGACGCCATTGTTTTTGCTTTGCAGTTGCCTGCTCGGCGCGATTTGCCGGGGCTGCGTTGCGTCCGGCTAGTTCTTTTCGGTCTTGTTCTTCCTGGTTTCGCAATTGAGCTTCAAACTCTTCTTCAGTGTATTGACGAGTATCGAGTCTGCCGCGATGGAGAATTTGAATTCTTCCGCTATTGCTTAACAGAGCGATTTCGGGTTGATTCGCTCTGTCCCAGACAAAATTACCGACTCTGACCGCCTTCACGTCCGTTCCGGCATTTAACACTTCGACTTGACGAGCGTTTGCCGCTACAGAAGCCTCAAGCGATCCGTTCTTCTCCGCATAGCTGCCGTGAATGACGACCGCTTTTCCGCCTGCCGCCGCTAGAATATCCATCGGCGCGGAATCGTCGAGTTGACCGAGCGCGAGCGAAGTAGCTTCTCCGGGAAGCCGATAAATTCTCGGCTGAGCGGCAAAAACATTGTGTTTGTCATCAAAGACAAACAGCCACGCTCCGTCTTCATTCGAAAGAGCAACCGCCACATCCGATTGTCCGTCTGCCGGATCAATTTTTTCCGCCAACAGCGCGGCGATGCGACCGGGCAATTCGATTGTTTGCTGCTGGAAATCTCCTTTTTTGTTGCCGGCGAGCAAGACGAGCGAATTAGCGCCGCGCGCTGCGGCAATGATGTCTTTAAAGCCGTCGCGGTTAAAATCTCCGGCGCCGATGAAATCCGGCGCAATTGATAATTCGATTAAACGTGCGGTTGAAAGAAAAGGAGCCGGAAAGCGTCCCTCTTTGATTCCTTCAAAGATTTCAGGTGTGCGCGCGGAAAGAGAATCCGGGTTGCCTTGATAAATGGCAAGACGACCGTTGCTGCCGCTCTCATATCCGACGATTAAATCATCGGCGCCGTCCAGATTCAGATCGGCATTGATGATTGTTTGCGGTCTTGCTTGGGAAGCGCTCAGCGAATTCTCGACGCCGCCTTCGCCGACAAATCTGGTTTGGATTCGTTTTCCGTTCTGTAAATTCAGAAGCGGATAACCGCGTTTCTCGGTTCTCAGCATCACATCGGGCGATCCATCAGCAATCGCGGGGGATTTGGCGTTGAGAGCTTGCTTATTTTTACTTGAAATCGGGGTTTTAAAAGCAGTCTCATTTTCTGCGCCGGTCGTCGTTGAACGAATCGCAGCGAAAGAAAAGGCGCAAATCGTGGCGAGCAAAACTGTGGCTGCAACGCGGCGTAGGAAACGAAGGGGAATCGAGTTCATTTTATTATCTCCTGAAATGTTTTAAAGGGCTTCGTTGATGAATCGAAGGGCTGAAAATCAAACGTTGTTACTTGCGAATAAAGAAGCGCGCGAAAATAAAGAATAAAATGCGATGAAGACGGCAGTACCGGATACTGCCGTCTTGATTGCAGCGAAATAAATTACGGACGCGGCGGAAAAACGCCTTGCATCGCGATGCAAAAATTCAAAGCCAGATACGGCTGCATATTGTTATGCGGCAAGCTGGCGCCGGTTATACCGAGTGCCTGAACTCCCATATTTCCGTTACTCGGCGAAATATAAGGGTTAGCGCCCGAAGGCGTTGCGCCCCAGGTCTTGTCCGGACCCGGAATCGCCTGGTCGCCGTCGCCGTTGACGCACATCAATTGATGCGCGTGAAACGGGATTTCGGTTTGGAGCAGCGTCACGGTTTCACTACCGCCTTCCTGCCCTATAAAGTATTGTGAAAGCCCTGAGCCTTGCCCCTGATGCACTGGTAACCTTCCCTGTAAATCCGGCAAGGCGAAAGTGCTTTTACCATCGCCGCCGTAAAACGTACCGAGCAGGGAAAAAAGCGCTGTGTTTTGCGAGAGCGGCAACAATTGACCGTCGCAAAAAGCCCACCCCTTGGGGGCAAAGGTAAATGGGAAAATGCGGATTTCCGCTACAAAAGGATCTGCCATAATTCTTCTCCAAATCTTAAAATTAAAGTGAATAAAAAACTTCAAATCTGCTATCCAGCCCGCCGTTGATATTAATTTGGGGACGGGAAAATTCCTTGCAGAGCGATGCCAAAAACCAAACCCAAAAACGGCTGCATATTCAGGTGTGCCTGACTGCCGCCAACATTGGTGCAGCACGCCGGGTTCAGCGACGTATTCGGTCCCAAACTGCTGTATGGGCGGCGCGAATTGCTGCCCCAGAAATTGCCGCCGGGTTCAAGCAAGTTGCCCTCGACGCTGCTGGCAAACGGAATGTGGTTGTGCGCCGCCATCTCTGAAAGGGTCAAGGTATGAGCCTGTTCACCGCCCGTTTCGCCGAGAGTGTGACCGCTGCCCACGTGCATCGGAACGCGCCCGCGCAAATCCGGCAGAGCAAAAGTTGTTTGCCCGTTGCCGCCGTAGGTCGTTCCCAAAAGCGAAAACAAAGCTTGATTTTGGTTGATGGGCAATTGTTGCCCATTACACGTCGCCCAGCCGCCCGGCGCAAAATTAAAGGCGAACATTCGGAGTTCGGATAAAAAAGGCTCCGCCCCACCAGTGCCGCCGCTCTGAGTCGGGTAAATCCCGAACAGCGAAATGATAAAGCTGATGCACAGATACGGTTGAATATTGGTGTGCGGTTGGCTGCCGCCGGTCGGTGTCATTGAAGGCGACCCGGTCGCTACCACCGGGTTTACAGCCGTGTATTGACTGACAACGGATTCCGCCGCCCAGATATTGTTTCCAACCGGACTCGGTTCATTTCCGGCGGCTGTATTAGCCAGCACCGCGTGATTATGAGCCGGTATCTGCTGGGTGCTTAGCGTTACTTCTTCCACCCCGCCTGTTTCGCCGATAATAAATCCGTTTCCTTGATGCAGCGGAACTCGGCTTTGCAGATTCGGCAAGTTAAATGTTGACTCACCGTCGCCGCCATAAGTCGTGCCGATCAATTGAAATAAAACTTCGTTTTCCGAAATCGGAAGCTGTTGTCCACTGCAAAACATCCAGCCCGCAGGCGGAAAATTCCCCGCGAACATTCTGATTTCTCCAACATAGGGTTGTGCCATAATTTTTTGACCCGAATAATTTGCCCGGCGGCACAAAATCGTACCCGTTTGCGCCGCTGCTGCAAGTTTCCGGCTTAAGACTAAAGTTTAATTGTTGTTTTCAAAGCGGCAGGCTGATACTGCCATAGGAAATAAATTCCGTGTTGGTCAATTTGTTGAAAGCCGAGATTAACGAAAATTTCGATTGTCGGATCGCTGGCTTCAAGATAAATCTGCACCGGTTTTCCGGCTCGCTCGCCTTTTTGCAGAATTCTTTCGACTAATTGGATAAAAACTTTCTTGTCGAATCGCTCGGGCAAAAACGCGAGGTCAATGATTCTGATTTCGTCGGCAAGCTCTGCATGATAAAGTCTGCCGACCGGGTGGTCGTTCAACTTTATTATTTCAAAAGAAGCATTCGGATAACGGTCGCGATAGTACCGATCTTGAGCCTCGAACTGCATTTTCAAAAACGCTCGTTTCTGTTCGCTCTCCCATGGCACCATTGCCATTTCGGCGGCGCGTGTCGAGGCGTAAAGTTCGGTTAAGAACTGTTCGTCCGACTCGGTAATTGAAACTAAAGCGGGGGAAGCCGACATTCCATTTGCCTTCTTATTAGTTCAGTAAATAAACGAATTGCTTGTATTTAAGAAGCTGTTTTTATGAAAGCGAAACTACTTTATTCTTGTTTAAAAAAAAATGCAAGTCTGAGGTTGCATTTTTTTTTAATTAGGTATAGCCTTCTTTTCACATTGGGGTTAGCGCCCCGTCAACTTGTTAAGGATAGTACTGTCGAATGAGCGTGTTCATTCATAAAAGCCACGATTTTTCGGCTTGATTGGTCACATCGTTTGCCCGGCAAAATATCGCCGAGCAGTTTTTTCAGCAACCATAGATACAAAAATCTAAAGAAATTTAAGCTGAAATCCAATTTTTAGAAATTGGAACAGATTCCGACCACGTTCATTTTCTGGTATAAAGTGTTCCGATGCACAGTCCAAAGAAAATTGTGCGAATTATCAAAAGCATCGCTGCCGGAGAAATCTTTAAAGCCTGCCCGGAAGTTAAACAATACTTGTGGAGCGCTGGCAATTCTGGAATATCGGTTATCTTGTCAACACAGTTGGCGCAAATGGAAACGAACAAATGATCAGGAACTATGTTCAGCAACAATGCAAGCTGGATGAAAATAATCAACTTAAATTGTTTTAATACTATGTCGGCAAACTGACGGAGTATTTTATTCGAAAACTTGCCTGCTTCTATTTTGCTTCGCGCAAAATTCGCTAAAAATTATGAATACAACAAGAAGAAATTTTATTAGAGCTAGTGCTTTTGCCACCCTTTTTGCCGGAACCGGTTTGTTTTCCTCTCTCGCTTTGGCGTCAGAAAATTCTGTCGCGCCGGGCGATCTGCCGGATGAGATTTTAGGCGACCGACTTTTTTATTTGACATCGGAAGATTTCAAAAAATACATCGGCGCGCATTTTTCGTTAACCAGTGAAAAAGAGGTAATCACCGCCCAATTGTCGGGCATCACGCAGACAATTAGACCGACTAAGATTGCGCAGAATCTGAGTGGAGGGTCGCGGCGAAAATTGACGAAGGAAACGTTTACGCTTTCGTTCCGAGCTTTAACCGGCGATTTTTCGCAAGCGACTTATCAGGTCTGGCATCCAAATCTGGGGCAATTCGATTTGTTTTTAGTTCCCGGCTCAAAGCAAGGCGACCAGATTGTTATTAACGCCGTTATTAACCGAATTTAAAGTTAAAAAGCGGCTTCGTCGAGTTTAATCGCTCGATTTCCGGCTCGCCTCCTTCAATAAATTAAAAACTGATTCGTATTTGAAGCCATTGGATTCAAGCGCTATTGGGACGATGAAAAGCATTATTGTGCCTAGCCGCTCGTGCGTCATTTGGTAGCTTCCCTGCGGCAGACTAAATTTTTTATCTCCGCGAAAAAACAAAGAAAAATAAATTTGGCGCGCCGTTACAGTCGGCTCGGTAATTTCAATCAATTCCAGCTCAATGGGTTCAGTCGTTCCGGTCAATGCGAATTTGGTATTTAATTGCTCGGCTAAAATTTCGTAATTTAAAGTTTCGGACATTCTTTCCCGCTCCAATAATTCAGTCTTTGAGTCTCAAATTTCAAATAAAGATAGCTTGAAAATACAAGACAATCTGCTTATTCAAAAATATAATAATGCTCCGCTAAAAATTGCGCCACTGCATCGTAAAATACAAATCCGATTCTTGAACGGCGACCAAACCGAGCCGTTCGTAAAGCCGTTTTGCTCCTGCGTTTGTTTTTAAAACATTCAGGGATAAAACCCGGTCGGAACCGGCTTCGGTTTTCAATTGTTCGAGCAAAAACGTACCGATTCCGCGATTGCGAAATTCTGCCAGAAGCGAAACGTCAACTAATCGAATCTCTTTTTCTCCTCGCTGCACGATCATCCGCCCGACCCGTTCGCCGTCGAGTTCAACGATGTGATAATCGGCATCGGGAAACTGCATTTGATACGCGCGGCTCTGCATCTGAAACTGCATTTTGAAAAAAGCGTCTTCCTGCTCGCGGCTCCAGCCAAACGGGGCAAGCTCGTCTCTCCGCGAATCAGCGTAAACCGCTTCCAAAAACGCCTCGTCCGCCGTTTCCGCGCGGCGAATCGAGAGATTTAGTCCGTTTGTTTCTTCTTTCATCTTACGGAAATAGCAAGGGGAAAAATTGTCCCTGCATTTTCTCGCCCTTTTTGACGGGCGAAACGCCTGCAAGCGGCGGCTCGTCCGAATCCGATTTTACGCCATCGCGGAAAACGTTGATGACGGCGGCTCGGCGCGGGCGGGCGGAAAAATTCTCGAACGAGCCGTGAACCAAAAGCGGATGATGAAAGCTCGCTTCGCCCGCTTTTAATTCCACGGCGACGGGTTGGAAATTTTCTTTCTGTTCTTCGCTGAGAACCGTTTGAATCGCATTCATATCACCCGTCAAACCGGTGACGGGAAGCAAATTCCATTTGTGACTGCGCGGAACATAGCGGAGACAGCCGTTTTCCGCAGTCGAATCGTCTAAACCGATCCAGCAGGTCAAATGCGCGATTGGCGCGGTTCGCGTCCAATAAGAATAATCCTGATGCCAAGCGACGACACCACCGTCGCGAGCCGGTTTGACAAAAAGCTGGTCGTGCCAGAAACGCACCGCGCCGTTTAATAATTGCGAAGCCGGAACGCAAAAACCTCGATGCCAGAGCAAATCGTGAAACGCCTTGGAAATTCGCCAGGCGCCGAGCGCGTGAAAAAGCGTTTTTGATTTGTCGGCTGATTCGTTGAGATTGAATTCATACCAGAGCGAATTTTCCGCTTGCTCCGGTTTCATCAATTCTGACAATTCATTTCTGAGAAATTCAATCTGCTCGTCGTTTAAAATTTTAACGCCCGTGAGATAGCCGTTTTCGTTAAAGAAACTGATTTGCTCATCCGACAGGCGGAAATCGGCAGATTCAGCGTCTTTCGTAAAAACGCCGGTCAGCGGACGATGGAAATTTGATAAATCGGCAAACATAAAGGAACAGGCGCGTAAAAATTTTACGCGCCTCAAAAATTTATTGTTTGTCGGTTGTTGCCACTTGTCTGCGCGGCTGAGCGTTTTTGACGTATTTGTCAAACCACGAAATCATTTCGAACAAAGTGTGTTCGGTTGATTCCTTCGCCGCATAGCCGTGCGATTCGAGCGGAAGCATCACGAGTCGCGCCGTTCCGCCATTGCCGCGAATTGCCGCGAAAAGGCGTTCGGATTGAATTGGGTAAGTGCCTTGATTGTTGTCCGCTTCGCCGTGAATCAAAAGAATCGGCTCGTTGATTTTGTTCGCGACAAAAAACGGCGAAACATCCGTGTAAATTTTGGTCGCTTCCCAGAAATTGCGAACTTCGTCCTGAAAACCGAACGGCGTCAGCGTCCGGTTGTAAGCTCCCGAACGAGCGATTCCGGCGCGGAACAAATCCGAATGCGCGAGCAGATTCGCGGTCATAAACGCGCCGTAGCTGTGTCCGCCAACTCCGACTCGTTCCGAGTCTGTGACGCCCATTTCGACCGCTTTATCAATCGCGGCGCGCGCCGAATCAACGATTTGCTGAATAAAAGTGTCGTTTTTCTTTTCCGGCGTTCCGACTACAGGCATTGATGTGTTGTCCAGAACCGCATAGCCCTGAAGCAAAAAGAAAAGGTGCGAATAACCGCCGATGTTTGTAAAACGATTGGTCGAACCGGAAACCTGCCCGGCGACGCTTGCGTCCGTAAAACTTTCGGGATAAGCCCAAACGACGGTCGGAAGGCGCGTACCTTCTTTGTAATTCGGCGGCAGATAGAGCGTGAACGATAAATCAACGCCGTCGGCGCGTTTGTATTGCACGAGCTGTTTTTTGATTCCGCGAAGCTGCGGTGTCGGATCTGCGAAATTGGTCAGCGGACGCGGCGCGATTTTTTTGATTGCGTCGTTCAAAAATAAATTCGGCGGAGCGGTTACGGTTTCCGCGCGGCTGATAAACTGCGATCCGCCGTCGCTCATCAGCGCGACAAAACTTTCATATTCATCGTCGCCCGAACGAAAGATTTCCTGAGTTTCTTTTGTTTTCAGATTCATCCGCCGCAAAAACGGGCGGTCGCCTTGGCGTGTTGCGCCCGTGCCGCTCAGGAAAATTTCGTCACCGTTTTGATGAATGACGCTGAAACCGTTCGGCAAGCGTTTGGTTACTGGGGTTCCGATGTCGTTGTAGCGGTCGGCGACGTTTAAATCCGAAATCAATTGCGGAGTTCCCGGATTGCGGTAATCCAGACTGAAAATCCGGCGGCGTCGCGTGTCGCGGTTGTAATCGAAAAACAACATCAAACCGTCGCTCGCGCCGAATTGTCTTCCTTGCGAGCGATGCTCGGTTTTGACGATTTCGACCGGCTGCGAATTAAAAGGCGCGGCGAACTTTAAAATTTTATCGCGGAAGGGAACTTTTTCTTTCGGATTTCCGCCATCGAGCGCTTCAACCCAAACAAGCGTCGCGTTTTCGGTCGGAATCCAGCCGAAACTGCGCGGTCCGGTCGGAACGCCTTCGACGGGAATCTGGTCTTGCAGCGGCAGGCTCGCCAATTTGTGAACCGTTTTGCCGTTTAAATCCCAAACTTCTACCTCTCTCGGAAAACGATTTGCCGGAAAAAGATATGAAAAAGGTCGTTGGATTCTGGCGACTAAAATGTGTTGTCCGTCGGGCGAATTTTGCGCGTCATCAAAAATCCCGGGCTGCCCGATTTCTCGAATTTTCCCGTCAACGCCGACAACGGCAAGCTGCGAAGTCGCGTAATATTCAAACAATCGTTCGTCGTTCGGATTTTTGAGCAAATCCTGAAACGTCTGAACCGCGCCCGCTTTGCCCGAAGTTTCCTGAATGCTCGGTTCATTAGGGGTGACGTTTTGATAACCCGGAGCCGCGCCGCGCGTTTTCGGTACTAAATTTACCAGCAAACTTTTTTGATCAGGCATCCAGTAAAAATTGCCAAAAGCCGTATTAACCAGCGCGTTTTTGATTTTGTTGGCTTTTCCGGTGGCGGTTTCGATGATCCACAATTCGACCGCGCTCGGCGTCAGATTTCCGGCGGCAATATATCTTCCGTCCGCGCTCCATTGCGGCGAAATCATTTGGGCGTTGGGCGGCAGATTGACGGGCGTTTGTTTGCCGTCGGAGATGTTTTGCAAAGTTAATTTGACGAAATACTGAGTGCGATGCTGTGCCGTGTTATTCGGATTGATTCTGAGACCGGCGAGCCGGAGCATCGGCTGCGCGAGTTCTGAAATCGGCGGATAACGAAGCGGTTCGGCGATTAGAATTTTATCGCGCGCCGGGCTGATCAAAGTCGCCGGAATCGCCGGAGCGTTTAAAACGTCCATAACGTCTTTCGGCGGTTTTTGATAAGAGCCTTGCGCGAAAGCTGAGGCGGAGCTGACGAAAAGAACGAACAAAATCAAACAAAGTTTTCTCATTTTTTTGTCTCACGGAAATCTGGAAAGTTGTAAGTTAGAAGTCTAACAAAAACTTACAAAAAAATGGAAGAAAACAAAACGCGAAAGCGGAGCCGGATCACATTCCGCAGAATGTAAATCGGCTCCGCTTTTTATAAAAAAAAATGCGTTATTGAATCGAAACGCTCAATTTGAAATTTATGGTTTCGCCGCGACGGGCTTGTGCGCGAGGCATTAACACGCGAATCGCATAATCGCCGGAAGCGGGCAATTCGCCGGTCCATTCCCGAACCTGCACAGCGTCCATTCCGAGATTGCCGCCGTCGGGCATCATAATCGCAAATTCGGCGGACGAACTGCCGGTTAAAATGACGCTCATCATTTGCCCCGCGCGAGCGCCGACGATGTAATCAATGTATTTGTAACCTTTGACCGAACCGGAAACATTTGCCACGTTCTCGCCGCGAGCGAATCTGACCCGCTGTTTTGTTTGCGCGGCGGCGCTGTCAGCCGAAAATAAAAACAGGAGCGCCAAAATCGAAATTCCAAATAAAGCCGATATTTTTTTCATTTTCTTCCGTGAAATGTGCATTGAAAACTTCTCAAACAATTACGCGCATTTTTCCGGCGAAAAGTATCAATCCAAAACGAGCGGCGGTTTATTAAACCGCGCGCGGAGCTTGTTAATGGCAGATTGAATTGTCGGACGCTGGATAATTCTGGCTTCGAGCGGACGTTTGCCGGGAATGTCGAGCATAATCAGACCGAGCAGAATCGTCAGCAAGCCTTGTCCCGGTACGCCCGGCAGAGATAAAACGATTCCAAGTGCGATCAGGATGACTCCGAGCAGATTTTTTAAAA
>DASVRD010000015.1:0-8908 GCA_036388775.1 Pyrinomonadaceae bacterium
CCGAGCTTTTTGCTCACGACGCCGAACAAGACGCCAGCCGCGAAAAGCAATGCTGTAATAACGAAAGCGCGGCGGCGCTCTTCTTTGGAGTTTAAACCGGAAACATCGGATTCGGCGCGAATTGCGACGGTTTTAACAAAATCTTTCGGCAATTCAAATGCTTTTTCATCTTCAAAAGCAAAATCCAAAGCGCACAAGAGCCGTTTTTGCTCGTTGAGCCGCTCGCTGCAAATCTCGCAACCGGCGACGTGCCGCTCAAACGAGATTTCGGCTTCGGCGGCAAGCTCGCCGTCCAGATAAGCGGCGATTTCGCTTGTGTGCGAGCAGGTTTTTGAATTCGCTTTTTCCATTTAATTTTTGATTTTTGATTTCAGTTTGTTTTTCGAATCTCAAATCTCAAATTCTTAAACCCCGGTGATTCCGCGTTCGACCAGTAAATCGCGCATCATTTCCCGCGCGCGAAAAAGGCGATTTTTGACCGTTCCTAGCGGCAGATTCATAATTTCCGCGATTTCGTCGTAACTTAAATCCTGCGAGTGACGGAGCAAAATCAATTCACGATAAGCGGCGGGCAATTTTTGCACGACTTTTTGAATTTCGCCGCGCCATTCGCTGCGCTCGCGCTCGACTTCGGGCGATGCGAGCTTGCTTTCAATCGGGCGCTCGAAAGTTTCGTCTTCAAATTCCAAATCGAGCGAGCATTCGCCGTTTGAATTACGCCGCAGATAATCAATCGCCGCGTTGCGCGCGATTTTGTAAATCCAGGTCGAAAATTTAAATTCGGTTTTGTAGCGCGCCAGCGAGTTGTAAACCTTGATAAAAATCTCTTGCGAAACATCCAGCGCCGCGTCGTAATCGTTCGTCATTCGATAAACGTAAGCAGTGATCGGTCGCTGATAGCGGTGGACAAGCTCCTCAAAACTATCCTCGCGCCCGGCGAGGCTCGCGGCAATCAATTCGGAGTCGGCAAATTCGCGCAAATTTTTTAGAGCTATTGTTTTTGCAGTCATAACGGCAATCTTTTCTACGGAAACGTTTGGATGAAAGTTTCAGACTAAATTGTAAATTCAACGATTTTTGTCGCGCAAACCGCTCAAGCGACTGTGCCGCCGCAGCTTGAACCCGCTCCGGCTGTGCAGCCGAAACAATGGGCGGCGGTTTTGATTTTTCGATTGATAAAATTTTCCGGCGTAAAATCAAAAATTGTCTGCGGCAATCGTTCGTCAACCGGAATTTCAAGCATTTGATTAAAATCGCAGTCAAATAGTTTTCCCGTCCAATCAACGCTGACTAAATTTCGACACATCAAGCCCGCGATTGTTCCCGGATTAAAAGCGTTGACGAGCTTTGTCAGATAACGCTCTTCGTTGCCGGAGCGCCGCAAATAATCTAGAAAACGCGCGACCGGCATATTTGTTATCGTGTAAAGATTATTAAAATAAACGTCGTAACGCGCTTTTAATTCCCTTTTAAAATCGGCTTCAATCGCGTTTTGAGCGGGCGGCAAAAACGCTCCCGTCGGATTGTAAACCAGATTTAAAACAAGCCCGCTTTCATCAAATCCGTAACCGACCGCATTTAATCTTCTGATCGCTTCGATTGATTTTTCAAAAACTCCCGCGCCGCGCTGCGCGTCGGTTTGATTCGGCAAAAAATACGGCAGGCTCGAAACGACTTCGACCGCGTGTTTGGCGAAAAATTCGGGCAAATCCGTTTGATTTTCTTCAAACATCACGGTTAAGTTATGCCGCACCATAACTTTCGCACCCAATTTTCCGGCTTCGGTAACAAGATAACGAAAATGCGGATTTAATTCGGGCGCGCCGCCGGTAATATCCAAAGTCCGAATTTTAAACTTCCGCAAAACATCGAGACACGCCTTAACGATTTCCCGCCGCATAATTTCGGCTCTGGTCGGCGAAGCGTCAACGTGACAATGCTTGCAGGCTTGATTGCAGAGCTTTCCGACATTGATCTGCAAAGTATCAATCGCAGCCGAACGCAATTCCAAACCGTGTTTCAACAGTTTTTCGTCAAAACCGATTGGCGAGTTCGGAAAAATGCTCTTGCCGTCGCGCCTTGTAATCTGTACCGTTGCAGAAGTCATTGATTACATTGAAACTTTGTCGTGAGCGTTGTGCGATTGAATTCCGTGAATGAGACTTGCGCCGCCGCGAATTGCCGAGGCGAGATGAATCGCTTCGGTCATTTGTTCCTGATTCGAGCCGTTTTCGAGACACGAATTTGTGTAAGCGTCAATGCAATAAGGGCATTGCACGACGACCGAAACGGCTAAACCGATCAACGCTTTTTCGCGTTTCGATAAAGCGCCGTCTTCCTGACACGCGGCGTACCAAGCCATAAACTTCTCGAACAAATCAGGACGCTCGCGCCCGATTTCGCCGAAACGCGCCAAATCTTCTTCGTTGTAGTAGTGCATTATTTTTCTCTCGAAATGCGAATCGCTTTTGTTTTGAGAATTACAAAACAAAAGCGATTCGCGCAACTGAAATTTTAACGCTTTCTAGCGCAAAGCGAGACTGGCTAGCGCGGCGGGCGCGGCTATGTCTTCAAAACGCATTTCGTTTTCCGGGAATAACAACCCGACATCGGCGGCGTGGAGCGCGCGCAAATCGTGACCGAGCGTTTCGTTGGAGATTTCTTCCAGACGATCTTCGCCGAAGCCTTCGCCGATGACGAGAAATTTATCAAGGGCGGAATTTTCGCTTGCCAGACGGTCGCGGTAATAAAGCAGCAGACGATAAAGCTCGTCTTCGCGCTCATCCGGTTCGCACAATATCGAGCGCACAATCGCGGGCTGCTGATTATGAAGCAGCAGCGCGGTAAAACCGTCCGCCTGCGAGCTGACGAGCAGCGAGTCGCCGCTTGTCCGGGCTTTTGCGGACATCATCAGCCATTGCATTTCGCTCAAATGGCGCGGCAAAATCAATCCGACGTTCCAACCGAGATTTTCAAACAATTCTTCATATTCGCCCAAAACATCGAGCCTGACGGCGACCGCAAAATAACGCGAGCGTTTGCTTGCGTCGGGCGCGAGCGGCTGAAACGCCAGCCGCAATTCTTCCGGGCGAGCGCCGAATGTGCGTTCGGCTTTCCAATTCAAAATCTCTTCGCGTTCTTTTTGCGTTTTCGGCTCGGTTTCTAGCGTCAAAAGGCTCATTCGAGCCGAGTCCGCGGGTAAGCTGACCGACCAGCGTTTTTGTGACTGCAAACCGGCTTCGCTCGCCGCTTCGCGCAAAGCCAGGAGCAATTCGTCAGGCTGTAAAATGTTGGCTTCGTCAAAGCTCGGATGCAAAACGTCGGATGCCAGCTCTACCGTCGCCGCGCGGCGCAAAGAAAAAGCTCGCCCGGAACGTCCGAGACTGACGACCGAAACGCTTTCGCGTCTCAAACCGGCGGCGGCGCGCGGAAAATGCGGTTGAGTTAATTTATTAAACATTGGTTCGTTGTTCGTTGTTCGTTGTTCGTTGTTCGTTGTTTTTCTTTACAACAAGGGACGATCAACGAATAACGAACGAATCAGAATTCGTTATAAGCCTTGCCGTCGAGCGATGGTTCGGTCGAGCTGCTGCGGACGTTGATGACGCCCTGCTCGCCCTGAGTTAGATTTGGATCTTCGCCCATTTCGGCTTCCCAATCGGCTTGGTCGGTCATCGGGTCAATCGGAAGCTCTTTGACGTAACCGGCTTCGACGAGCGCGTCGAGCGAAGGCGGCAGCTTTCCTTTGTCAGCCGAATATTGGCTGATCATTTTCCGCATTTGATAAAGATTATCTTTTAAAACGGTTTCGCGGGCGTGCTGAATCGTTTTCTGATATTGCGGAATCGCAATCGAAGCCAAAATGACGATGACAAACAGCACAATCATCAGCTCCAGCAAGGTAAACCCTTTTTGTAACTTTTGATTTTTGATTTTTGATTTTTGATTTCTCATTGTTTTAACTGCTTCCGATTTTCAATCTAAAATCGTCAATCTAAAATCGAAAATTAAAAGTCGCTGTACTTCGTGCCGTCGAGCGCCTCGCCTTCGGCGGCGGAGCGAACGTCGAAAACGTTGATGTTGTCCCAATCGGTCGCGTCTTTGTCCTGATAACACGAGCGAATTTGCCAATCGGCTTTTCCGGTAATCGGGTCAATTGGAAGCTCGCCGCCGCGCAAATAAATCTTTTTCTTTTCGTCGGTGACGCTGCTGCCCGTCGCTCCATCCGATCTGTCGCCCGTTGCGCCGTTTGGATTGATAAATGCTCCGCCGCCTTGTCCATTGCGTAAAATCTGTCCGGCGCGCGGTTTAACATTGACGCCTTCAACTAAAGTTTCGAGCGAAGGCGGATAACGGTCGAGATTGTCAACTTCAAAAATCTTGCAATCGGAAATCATTACGCGCGTGCGCGGATCAAAACCGGCTTGTGCAGTCTGCATTTGCTGCGGAGTGCTGCAAGCGCCGCCCGCGTCGCGGTGAAACTCGTCAATCGCCTGTCGAATCTCGCGCAAAGTCTCTCTTAAACGCTGCTCTTTCTGACGCCGCACCGAGTTTTGCACGAGCGGAATCGTCCCGAGCGCGAGAATTGACAACACGACGAGCGTCACGACCAGCTCGACGAGGGTAAAGCCTGTTTGCTTTTTGATTTTTGCAGTGCGCTGAATCACTTCTTAAATTCGAATCAAATTACGAATTATAAATTTAAGTTTTTCTCAAATTCGTAATTCGTAATTTGAAATTCGTAATTTTCGCTACGGTTTGTCCGGCGTCGCTTCTTTCGGTTTTTCTTCGTCAACCGTCGGCGAAACCGTTAAAGTTTTCACCGTCGTGTCAATCGGTTTCGGCTGAACAGTCGGTAATGTTTCGTTCGATTTATTATCCGTCGCCGGAGCGGAAACCTGATTCAAAGTCGGGTTTGTCGCCGCAGCCGGATTTTTTACAGGGGCATTGTTTGCCGGAACGTAACCGGGCGCTGCCGCTGTGTCGGCAGGAGCATCGGGCAACTGCACCGAGACGTTGTTGGTCAAACGGCGCGCGGCGGCAAGCTGATCTTCCTGATTCTCACGATTAATCATATCGGCAAGCGAGCTGTTCGTCGGAACGGCGATGCTTCCGGTCGGCTGTTCCTGTTCATCTTCGGGCAAAATCGCGGGCGCGCGCAGAACTCGCGGCGTGACGGCAATCACAATATCGGTTTGATTATTGTTTTTAACCGGGGCGGTAAAAAATCTGCCGAGAATCGGAATCAAACCTAAGAGCGGCAAACCTTGACGCCCGTTGCTCTGATTATCCTGGGCTACGGAGGCGAGCATCATTGTGCGGTTATTTTGAATGCGCGCGGTGCCGGAAATAGAACGCTCGGTGAAAGTCGGTGTCAAAGTGTTATTCAAAACATCTTTTGATTCAATTGACATTTTCACCTGCACGTCCTGATTCGGGAAAACAATCGGCGTAAATTTCAAAGTCAAACCGACTTGCTCGTAATTGATAACCGGGTAACCGTTCGAGCCGAACGCTCCCTGTGATCCCTGTCCCGGCTGAGTTTGCGAATAACCATAAACCTGCGCGGTTTGCACCGGGACGCGCTGACCGATTCGAGCTTGAGATTCTTCGTTGTTAAAAGCGTGAACCTGAGTCGAAGCCAGCAATTTCGTATTGCTCTTTGACTGAAACGCTTGCAATTGGGCTGCGGGAAGCAACAGTGCCGCGCCGATTGCCGACGGAATGCCTGCCGCCGCCGTCGCTCCGGTCGTTACGGCACGCCCGAAAAGCGAGCCGCCTTCGCCAATGCCGACTTTTCCGGCGGTCGTGCCGCCCAAATTCCCTAAAGCAGTTTCGGTTCCGATTTGATTGCCGAGACGCAGCAAATCGGTTTTTGAAACTTCATAAATGTTAACGTCCATCACGACTTCCGCGCGGTCTTTGTCGAGCGCCCTGACGAGATTGGCGATCAGCTTGATGTTTTCGCTCGTATCGCGGACGGTGATGCTGTTTGTGTCTTTGTCAACAATAGCGGTCGTCGGAGGTCTGCCCGGCTGCGGCGGAATCGCTTGCAGCAAAACTTGTTTCACGTCGTCGGGTTTAGCGTTGGCGAGATAAAAAGTTCTCAAAACCAATTGCTGGAATTGCTGGCGACGGTTTTGGTCGGCGACGAGAATCGAGCGTTTGCCGACTTTTTGGAAAAACAGACCTTCCTGCAAGAAAATATAATCGAGCGCCTGCGCGGTCGTGACGTTTTTGAGTTCAATCGTCACATCGCGTGGCGAGCGGCTGATTTCTTTGTCGAACAAAACGTTTAGCTCAAGCGCCGCAGCCAATTCTTTGATAGCCGTTCTCAAATCAACTTTCGTGTATTTGATGTCGCGGAGCTGCTCGATTTCCTGCGGAACCGGGACCGGAACTGCTGGCGCGCCGCCGGCTGTGTAAGCGGTCGGCACGACTTTCACGCCGTTGACAATGTTCGGAATGTTGCTCGGCGAAGCGTCCGGCGTGTTTTTGTCATTTGTTTGCGGTTTGCCTTCGATTGCTTCTTTTTGCAGCCGGAGCATTCTGTCCATTTCGGATTTCGCCAGCTCGTTGACCGGATCATAACCGTAAGCCTGACGAAAAGCGTTGTATGCGCCGACAAAATCTTTTTGCTCGGCGAGAGTCCGCCCGCGCTGCATCATCATTTGCGAAGCGTTAAATATAGCGCGCTGGTAATGCAGGCGATATTCGGTGTTTTTCGGTTTCGCCGCGAGCGCGAGGGCAAATTCTTCGGCGGCTTTGTCCCATTGGTCGGCTTCTTCGTATTTCAAGCCCTGTTTAAAATTTTTCTCGCCTTTGTCGCCAGCCAAAGCCACCATCGGCGTTGTCCAGAGACAAAAAATCAAGGCGAAAGCCGCAAAAGAACGCAAAAATGTAGAGATTTTCATATTCGTTTCCAAGACGTTTGTTTTTGAAATTAAAGACCGCACGGGCGCGACTGTCAGCTTACACGCCAAAGCAGGTTTGAAGTTCCGCAAAAAATTGCCGAACCCACCGAAAACATTCTATCAATTACGAATTTCAAATTACGAATTACGAAGGAAAGAATTTGTTTTTTTATCAAAATTCTAATCAATAATTCGTAATTCGTAATTCGTAATTGCTTATTTTACTTCTTCGACAAAAGTTACACGGTTGATTTCGTGGAGAGTCGAAAGACCTGCGAAAACTTTTCTCAAAGCCGAATGGCGCAAGCTCTGCAAGCCTTCGGCTTCGGCGGCGCGGCGGATTTCCGAGCCTGGTCGTCGTTCGACAATCATTTCGCGGATGTTGTCGGACATATCCAAAAGCTCGTGAATCGCCGTTCGCCCGCGATAGCCCGTGTGATTGCAGGCGTCGCAGCCGATGGCGCGGTAAAATGTTTGATTTTGATATAAATCGGGTTTTAAACCCGAATCCAGAAAATCCTGTTCGCTCGGTTTGTAATCGCGTTTGCAAACCGCGCATAACAGACGAAGAAGACGCTGCGCCAGCACGCAGTTGAGAGCCGAAACGAAATTGTACGGCTCGACGCCCATATTCAAAAACCGCCCGATAACGTCAATCACGTTGTTCGCGTGAACTGTCGTGAAAACAAGGTGTCCGGTGAGCGCCGACTGAATCGCGATCTGCGCGGTTTCGGTATCGCGGATTTCACCGACCATCACTTTATCCGGGTCGTGACGCAAAATCGAGCGCAAACCGCGCGCAAAGGTCAAACCCTTTTTCTCGTTGACCGGAATCTGCATAATTCCGTTCAGAACGTATTCGACCGGGTCTTCGATGGTGATGATTTTGTCTTCCGAGTTGCGAATTTCGTTTAAAGCCCCGTAAAGCGTCGTCGTCTTACCGGAACCGGTCGGTCCCGTTACCAAAACCATTCCGTAAGGCTCTTTGATATAGCGGCGAAACCGCGTCACGTCGTCTTCGGCAAAACCGACTACATCGAGACTTAAATTTTTAAATTCTTCCGAGATTTGTTCTTTATCGAGAATACGAATAACGCAGTTTTCGCCGTAAACCGAAGGAATAATCGAAACGCGGAAGTCAACCGTGCGCCCTTTGTATTTAACGCGAAAACGCCCGTCCTGCGGCACGCGGCGCTCGGCAATATCAAGCTCGGACATAACTTTGATACGCGACACGAGCGTTTGGTGATAAGCGATGTCAATCGGATCAACCTTTTGATAAAGCGCGCCGTCAATGCGGAATTTAACGGTCATTTCGCGGTCGCCCGCTTCGATGTGAATATCCGATGCGCGCGATTCCATCGAGTTATAAACGATGGTGTCCACCAATTTGATAATCGGAGACATATCGGAATCCGTCGCCAGACGGTCGAGGTCTAAAACTTCTTCGCCGGTTTCAGTTTCTTTGACGAGCGAAATCTTGAAAGAAGAAGCCGCTTCCTGCATCACGCGCTGCGTCGCATCGCCTTTTTTCAAGACGGCTTCAATCGCCCCGGCAGTCGCCACATACGGCACGATACGCGCCTTGAGAGCGGCTTCCAGCTCGTCCAATTGTTCGAAATTGGTCGGGTCAGCCATCGCCAGATGCAGATTGCGACCTTCGCGCCGGAGCGGAACGAAATGGTTTTTGAGCATCGAATCAACCGGGATTTCCGCGAGCAGCGCGTAATCAATCGGCGATTTTTCATCGGTCGGATGAAGGTCAACGTAAGGCAGGCGATAACGCATCGCGAGCCGCTTGGCTTCAATTATTTCGGGCGGCTCGTTTTCGAGAACCGCAGTCGCGGTAGTGTTGTTTTTTCCGTTTGGACTCATTTTATTTTTTAATGTGTTCTTCCCCCGGCGGGCGCGGAAATCGTTTGAATAATCGGCATATAAATAGCCAGCAAAATCATAATCACGAAGCTGCCCATGACGACCAGAATAATCGGTTC
>DASVRD010000016.1:0-3276 GCA_036388775.1 Pyrinomonadaceae bacterium
GCGCTCGAAGCAGCGGAGAAATTTCTAACTTTGCATTAAACGCAAAACCGGGCTTTATTGTTATTGCGAAGGTCATTTGCTTAATGAAACAATGTTTTATCTTCTTTTCGGGGTTAATCCTGATAAAATCATTTAGCTGTAACCAAACGGAAAATTAACTTCGCCGACACAGCGCCCGCAGCCATCTAAAATTTGAAACAGGCTGGTTTGCAATGTTATAAATTTCTTGAAACTTCCGAGAGGTTTTCTCGTGTAAACAAACCGTAAGGAGACGCTAATTTTTAAAATCTTATGAACCACCACAGAAAACAAAAAATCGCCGGTTTTTCGCTGATCGAGCTGATGATTGTAATTGCTATTATCGGGTTGCTGATTGCGGTCGGCGTTCCGGCGTGGAGCTATATGGTCAGAAACGGCAACGAAACCGCCGCGATTGACTCGCTTCGCCAGATCAACGAACGTCAGGTGCAGTACGCTTCAAAACGCAGAGGCTCGTTTGCCGAGAGCTTTGACGAATTGATTAAAGACACAGGGTTTAACGAAAACTTTAAGGGCGAAAGCGGCGGCAAACCCGTTTTCAACGGCTACATTTTCGACCTCAAAACTCAAAAAAGCCCGAACGGCAAAGTAAATTTTTATTCGGTAAGCGCCGTCCCGGAAACGCCGTCTTCCGGTTCGAGACATTTTTATGTTGATTCTAACGGCTCAAGCATTCGATTCAGCGAAGAAGGAGAAGCCGGACCGACTTCGCCGCCGCTCTAATCTTTAAAGCGCGTCGGCGTTTAGAACAAAAAACAAGCCGCGAGTGTTATTCGAGACACTCGCGGCTTGTTTTTTTTAAGAAAATTTAAACGCTTACCGCATTTTCTATAACAAGCGCCGATTCAGCGGGTTCAAATTTGTCCTCGCTTTGACTTAAATTTCCCATTAATTCGCGCATTTTGCCGAGCGTGCGCCAGTAAACGTCTTCCATAAAAATATGCGAAAACTCGCCGTTGCGCCCGACGCTGTAAAGATTTTCGATTCCGGTTCCCTGCTCGAAACGCTTTCTGTCCGCCTCGTATTCGCGCAGGAAAATCGGATAAGCGAGCGGCGTCCGTAAAACGCGGCAGCCGCGATAACGCTCTTTGGCGTCTTTGATAATCGGCGTCAGATTTTCCAGACAGATTTCGCCCAATTTTTCATCTTCCATTTGCCAGATTTCATCGCCTTTTTCGCAGCCGATGTCAACCGTAATGAGCGTTTTGCCTTCGGGCGCGAGCCACGGCATTGAAAGCGGCGTTTCGGTCAGACGGAAAAACGGAAAACGGTTTTCCGGCGTCCAGACGACAACATCCGAAAGCAAACCGCGTCCTTCAAAACGCATATTGACGAAAACCATCGGGCGATAGCGAAATCTGTGAAGATAATTTAATTTTTGCGAGCCTTTGATCAATTTCGGCAAAACGTGAACCGGCGCTGTGCTGACGACAGCCGAGGCTTCGATGTCGCGCCCGCCGGCGCGAACGCCGACCGCGCGCTCGTTTTCGACGTAAATCGCTTCGACCGGCGTTTCAAGCTCAATCGCGTCTGCGAGATTTTCCGCCAATTTTTGACAAAGCGTGGAAATCCCGTTTTCGGGGTAAACGTGCCAGACGCTAGGTTTTTCGGGCATTTCGCGGCTGTAGCCGCAGGCGACGGCGCGTCCGGTTAATTTTCCGGCGACTTTTAAAAACAAAGTTTTGGCGATGCTCCCCGGAATGCTGTCGCCGACAGAGCGCGACAAATCCGCGCCGCTCGCGCCCGACCACGCTTCGGTCAAAGGAATCGCCACGGCGTCAGCCAGAGCGCGACCGTATTTCGCTCTGAACCATTCTTCGGCTGAAACGGCTTCGTCTTTTGAAACAAAACTTTTAAGCTGCGTCGCCGCGCCGCTTGCGGCAAAACGCGGAACGCGCAAGAGACCGAACGGATAACCGTAATTTTTGCCTGCGAGCCAGACGGTTTCGCCGTAACGCGGAACGTCGCGGCAATTCGCGCCGATTCCGACTGCGGCGGCAAGACGGTTTGTCAAAAAATGCGCGCCGAAATCGTAGGTAAAACCGTCCGTGTCGTGAAAGCTCTGGGCGAGTCCGGCAAGCTGTTTTCCGGCTTCAAAAAGACGTACGGGAACGTTTTGGCGGCGCAGAAAGCTTGCCGCAGTGAGTCCTGCGATTCCGCCGCCGACGATGACGACCGGATTTTTTAGATTTTGTTTCATAGAGGTTTTCGTAAATGGGCGTTGAGAAGCGCGCCTTTGCCGAGAAATTGAAGCGTTGTGTCGAAAACGGTGAACGCGCCGAGCGCGATTGTAGATTTTAAACTGAAAAAATCTACGACAAAACGCGGCGCGCCCGCGTCGTCGAGCAGATTGCGGATCGAATAAGTCCAATTTACCGGGCTGACGACCGTGACGATTTTTTCGGGTTCAAATTCGCATTTTTCGGCTAATTTCCACATTGTGGCTTGATTGAATAAATTCCAGTGGCGGGGAAAATGATAGCCGCCCCAATAACGGCTTTTGAAAATGCGAAAGTCCGGCGAATCGGTGTTGTCTGTGATAATCACAAGTTTTCCGCCGGGTTTTAGAACGCGGTGAATTTGCTTTAAAAGCTGAGGCGGATCGGCGACGTGCTCGACGGTTTGAATCAACAGCACGAGGTCGTAAGCGTTTGCGGGCAAATCCTCGGTTTCCAAAATTCCGCAATGAATTTTCAAGCCTTTTTGCTCGCCCGCGCGCGCGGCTCTCTCATCGGCGTCAATGCCTTCGAGCTGCCAGCTTTGTTTGCCGAATTCTTTTAAAACGCCGAGATGAAAACCGTCGCCGCAGCCGACATCCAGAATTCGGGCGTTTTCCGGCAAATCCCGGCACCAATTTAAAAGTCGTCTTGCTTCAAGCCTGCGGCGAACGCGATAAACAAAACCGAATTGGTCGGGAGAAAACTCAAAAGCGTGATAGTTTGAAGGATAAATCGTCTGAAATTCTTCCGGTGCGGGACGCGGGTTGAGATAAATCAAGTTGCATGAGCGGCATTGCATCGCCAAAAATGTGTCTTCGCTCGTGCGATATTCAAAATCTTCGCCGACGCCGACCGGCGCGGCGTTTTCCGTTTCGCACAAACAGCACCGCGTCCGCTCAAGCCGTAAAGCTTTGACGAGCGTCGCAACAGAGGAGATTTCGACGCGGGCAACGCCGTCGGATAATTTCTGAGTTTTTTCCACAAACTTCGCTTTCGCCCAATCTCTAAAAATCAGCAA
>DASVRD010000017.1:0-25447 GCA_036388775.1 Pyrinomonadaceae bacterium
TCTTTGCAAAGATGCGGGCAAGCCCGCCGCTAAACGGGCATTGTTGTTTTATTTAAATTCTCTGTGCCTCTGCGTTGAAATTTACTGTCGTTTGACGATAACAAGCGTAATGTCATCGGGCGCGTCAGCGCCGTTTGCAAACTCTGACAGAGCCGATTCGATTCGGTCGCGCAAGCCAGCCGCTGTACGGTGCAGATTTTCTTTAACGACCGCCGACAATCTTTCCATTCCAAATTCTTCGTCCTGACGATTTACCGTTTCATTCACGCCGTCAGAATAAATGACCAGAGCTTCGCCTCTTTCCAATTTCGTTTGTCCGATTTCGTAAACCGCGTCGGGCAAAATTCCGAGCGGGAAACCGCCCGACGCGAGCTGTTCGACCGTGCCGTCAACGTGCGCGATGAGCGGCGGATTGTGTCCGGCGTTGACGAAAGCCAGAGTCCCATCGCGCTGGTCCAGCTCGGCGACAAAAAGCGTCACAAAACGATTCGGCGGCGTGTTTTGAGCCAGATATTTATTAACTGCGGTCACGGTGTTGAGCAGCGTCGTGCGCGCGGCTATTTGCGCGTGAATCGAAGCGTGCAGACTGCTCATCAACAGCGCGGCGGCGGTTCCTTTGCCCGAAACGTCGCCGAGCGCGACGAGCATTTTTTCATCTTCGCGCTGGATAAAATCGTAATAATCGCCCCCGATCTCGTAACACGAAAAACTGATTCCCTGTAATTCAAAACCCGGAATGATGGGCGGCGCGGATGGCTGGAATTTCTGTTGAATCTCGGTCGCCAGCGCCAATTCCTGCTCCATCCGCTCGCGTTCCATTCTTTCTTCCAAAAGCCTGGTGTTTTCAACTCGAATCGCCGCGACGCTCGCCAAAGTCGTTAAAACTTTGAGATGGTCTTCAGTGAAAGTTGTTTCCGAAACCGGCGAGTCGGCGTAAATCAAACCGAAAACGTCGTTTTTGTTCGACAAAGGCACGGCGAGAACCGAGCGGATGCCTTGCAAAACCATAGTTTGCGAAGCAAAACGCGGGTCGTGCTGCGCGTCGGATGTCAGAACGGATTTCTGATTTTCCACCACTTCGCGCAAAACCGAGCGCGAAACGCGGATGTCGCCGAAATCGTCCGATTTTTCTCGCAGACGCGCGACCGCGATTTTCATTCCTTTTTCGCAATCCTCGCGCTGTTCCTCTTCTTCATTGCGCAGCATAATGACGCAGCGTTCAGCCGGAACCGCCTCGAAAACGAGATCGGCGACCTGCTGCAAAGTTTCTTCAAGCGTCGTTGCGGCGAGCAGCGTCACGCCGACTTTGCTGATTAAGCCTAAAAGGTCGGTCTGGGTTTTGACTTTTTTCGTGGAAAGCTCAGCTTGGCGCGCTTTTTCGATTGATTGAAAAAGTTCCGTCGCGGATTTGTTGGCGGAAAGCGAAATCGTCACCGACGGGTTAAAATCGTCTCCGTCGCCAACCAGAGTTTGACTAACGGCGCGCGGCTCCAGGAATTCAAAAACGGTTTCGCCGATTTGAAAACGGTCGCCGGTATCAATCGGAATTTCGCCCGTCAGCGGCTGACCGTTAAAGCGCGTGCCGTTCGCCGAGCCTAAATCCTGCAAAATGAAGCGGTCGCCTTCGCGCCGCAATTCGGCGTGAACGCGCGAAGCAAACGGGTCTGGAATGCAAATGTCGCTGCGCGTCGAACGCCCGATGGTTGTTCTGAGACGTTCGAGGACGAGTTTTTCCGGCGAGCGGTCGCCGTGTTTGATAATTAATTCGGGCATAATTCAAGTTTTATTTCGCCAGCGTTTTGGTTCTTTGAATCCGGCGGCTGGCTCGGACGACAATTGTTCCGCCAACAAAATCGTGCAGCGCGCGCCCCTTCCGATTAAAAGCGGCAAACGCGAAACCCAATCCGCCGGTCAGCAGCGTCAGCGGATAACCGACAAGATGCCGCAACGCTGCCGCAACGAAAGTCGGATTGCTCCCGTCCTGCGCGACGACTCGCAGTCCGGTGGCGAATTTTCCGATTGTTCTGCCCAAAACGACGGGCAAAATGATGAAATTCGTAACCAGAACCAGCAGCGCGATCAACCAGCCGACGGAAAGCGACGGATCGCGCCAGAGCTTGACGCCGCTCAAGCCTCTGGACGACGCCATCAAAAACGTCACCGCCGGAGCCGACACCAAAAGCAAATAATCAATCAAAAGCGCGCCGCAGCGCAGCGCAAAAGGCGCTTGAAAACGCTCGGCGTCAAAGCCGACGACTCTGACCGGATTCGGCGTTTCTTTTTTCACCGGCGCGGTGTTTCGTGAGGCGGTCGCCGCCGCCGCTGTTTCGATTCTACTGCTCATTTACGATTTGTTCGTCGCTCGTCGCTCGTCGCTCGTCGTAGATTGCTTTTGCAACGAACAACGAACAACGAACAACGAACAATTTTAATTAACAAAAAAATGCAAAGTGGTTTCACCGAGCTTTAGTTTGTCGCCGTGCATCAAAACGTGCGGTTGATTGGCGAGCAGCTTGGTGATTTTTGAGTCGCGCGTAACGAGCGTCGTGCCGTTTGCCGAGCCTAAATCTTCAATCATAAAAGTCGTTCCCTGTCGAAAAATTCGCGCATGGCGGCGCGAGATTTTCGGACTCGCCACGTCGTATTTCGTCAAATCAACTTCCGGGAAAATGTTCGACCGACGGTCTTCGCGCCCCAAAATGTTTGTTTCTTTTTCTAACACAAACGCCGTTTCATCGAAAGCGCCGGTTTCGATGACGAGCCGCGCCGTAGCTTTATTTGATGGAAAAGCGACTTGAGCGGCGGCTTGAATGCGGTCGGCTTCGGGCTGGCGCGAGCCGCAGAAAGCGCAAAACATATCGTTTGCCGCAATGCGTTCGCCGCAAAAACCGCAAAATGCCGTTCCGACCGCCGATTTTAAGGCAATTGGCTGAGACTGCAAAACGGTCGGCGCTTGAGAATCGGCATCCGGCGGGGCGAAAGTCAATTTTCCGGCGCGAATTCGTTCGAGATGATCGAGCAAAACATTTCGCATCTCGCCGGCGGAAGCGAAACGCATATTCGCATTATATTCGACCGCTTTCATTAAGATTCGCTCCATTTCGACCGATAAATCCGGGTTAATGCGGCGCGGGCGCGGATGTTTCGTGAAATCGAAAATCAGCAGCGGATTGTTTTGCGGGTCTGAGCCGGTCAAAAGGTGAAACATCGTCGCGCCAAGCGCATAAATGTCCGAGCGCGGCTCGGAGTTTCCGGCGTATTGCTCCGAAGGCGCGTAGCCCATCGTGCCGACCGCCGTGTTGCCTTTTTCTTCTTTATTTACCCAGCGAGCGATGCCGAAATCAACCAGCATCACGCGCCCGGTTTTGCCGTCAATCATTACGTTTGACGGTTTTAAATCCCGATAGACAATCGGCGGTTCGTGATTGTGCAGATAATCGAGAACGTCTGCGATTTGAATCGCCCATTCGGTCATCGTCTGCTCGTCAATTCTGCCGTTCGGAGTCGCGCGAAAACGCGCCGCCAAATCGCCGCCCGAAATATATTTCATCACGAGGTAAAAACGATTTTCCTCGTTGTCAATAAAATAATCGTAAATCGTCGGAATCGCCGGATGTTCGAGCGAGGACAGCAAGAGGGCTTCGCGGCGAAAATCTTCGACAGCTTTTTCGTGCTGCGTGTCGTCAACATAAGCCTGAATCATTTCCTTGACGGCGCGCGTCACACCGCCCAGGTTGCGGTCGGTCGCCAGATAAACCGCGCCCATTCCGCCTCCGCCGATGCGGCGAATGATTTCGTAACGCTTGTTTAAAACCGTGCCGTCGTCGAGCGGTTTGAGTTTGGTTGATTTGCCGCCCGGCGTGTCTTTCGATTGATTCGATTCGGTGGCGCGCGGAACCGCCGCGTCCGACGGATTGGAAATCAACTCGTCGGAAATCGGTTTTTCAAGCGGCAGCGGCTGCGAAATCAAGGTTCTGTCATTAAACAGATTTTTTGCTTCGGCTTCCGGCGCAGGTTCGGAAATTTCCGGCTCAATCGTTTCTTGCGCCGCAAATTCCTGCTCGTTAAACAGAACCGGTTCGGTAATTTCATCTTGCGCCGGAACTTCTGCGATTGATCCGGTTTCGGATTGCGGTTCGATTTTTACTTCGCCGGTCGTTTCTACTTTTTGCTCTGAGGAAAACCGGATCGGCTCGGCAAAATCAATTTCATCCTGCCGCAATTCTTCAATCGGGACTCCCGCCTCGTGAGCCAGGCTTTCGAGCGCGACATTTGGAATCGTCGCAATGTAAAGCTCGTTCGAGTCTGCGGTTCGCCCGGTTGATCGTTCTTCGCTCTGCGGAGACGCAGATTGCAGCACAGGCTCATTTGATTCGATTGGTTCGACGGCTTCCTCTGGTTCGGCTGTGTTTTGCGTAAAAGATAAATCGGGATCGCTTCGCAAAACGGTGTCCGGTTCTTCCATCTCAGGCGGAAGCGATGCCGGAACGCCCAAATTTCCGGTTGTTTCCGGCGAAACGGGCGCGGGCATTTCGGTTTGAACCGCCTCTTCGATTCGCGGTTCTTCGATTTCTGCGGCGGGTGTCTGTGCAGAATCAGCCGAATCCTGCGAATCACTCTGCACCGCAATCGGCGGTAGCGTAATTCCGCAAAAGGCACAAAATATATCATCGGGCGCGACTTCCGCGCCGCATTCATGGCAATAACGCATCTTCAAGAAGGATGAAGGATGAAGGATGAAGGATGAAATTGTCATCCGTCGTCCGCTCGTCTTTCATCCGTTTAGGAAACTATCTTAAAACGTAAAAAAGTTTTTCCGACGATTATTTCGTCGCCGTCTTCGAGTCGCTGGCGGTTGCCGGGCAAAAGCCTGCGTCCGCGATTGACGAAAGTTCCGTTCGTCGAGCCTAAATCTTCAATAAAAAAACGATTGTCTTCGCGCAGTATTCTCGCGTGTCGGCGCGAGACTTTTGCTTCCGGGTCGTCTGCGTCCAGATCAATGTCCGGGAAAATGCCGTTGTCGGCGTCCCAGCGACCGATGTTCATTTCCGCCGCGTCCAACGGAAATTCTTTTCCGGCGGTTCGCCCGCGCTCGATAATTAATTTTGCGCGCGCGGGTTTTGCCGCCGGATTTGAATTGCCGATTTCTTTCACCCACGAAGCGCCGGAGATGACTTGTTCGACCGCGTAAACCGACGCGTCGGATTCTTTTTCAAGCGTGGTCGAACCCGCAGATTGTCCGGGCGCATCCAATTTTCCGGCGTTTTTAAGCGGTGAGCCGCATTCGTCGCAATATTGCGCGCTTTTATCGTTTTCCGTTTCGCAGCGAGCGCATTTAATCATTGGAAGATTTCATTAACGGGAAATTTAAATTAATTTACCGCCGACAAACGAATCGAGTGTATTTTATTGGTTAAATGATTTAGGTTCAAGGTCGAATGTCGTTTTTCGACTCTGTGTTTTCTTTTCGCGCTTTCGGCGACTGCGAATTTGCCGCGGAAAAAAGCGGATGTTACACTGCACGAAGCAGCTTCGCTTCGTTCAGCAAATCAGAGGTTTTAATACTGTGAGTCTTGCACAAAGCGGTTTGTCAATTTTCGGCAAACTCTCAATTATTATAGTTTTACTCGGCGCTTTTCTGTTCGGTCTCGGCGGCACGCTGTATATGGCGCTGCGCTCGCCGGAGGTCAAAGTGCCGGAAGTCGTCGGCAAAGATTTCCTCGCGGCGGAAAAAGACGTTGAAGCGATGGGCTTAAAATTGCGCAAACGCACCGACCGTTTTAGTCAGGAAAAACCGAACACGATTCTCGAACAAGCGCCGCTCGCGGGCGAATCGGTCAAAGCCGGACAGACGATTTCCGTCGTCATCGCCCGCGCCGAAGCCGAAGCCGGAGAAAAAGCGGCGGAAGTGAAAAAAGAAAACGTCAACGATAACTCGTCAAAAGCCGTTGAAGAACCGCAAAGCGAAGTCGAAAAATCGCGTCAAAAACGCAAAGCCGCCAACAAAAACACGAACGCTAACAAAAACGGCAATTCAAACGCCAAAGGCAATTCAAATGCGAATTCAAACGCCGATGCGGGCGGCAACTCGAACGGCGGAAACTCGAACGCCGAAAGCACGAATTCGCGTCCGAATACAAACGCGAAAAATTCAAACAGCGGCGGCACAAACACGAATTCGCGCTCGGCGGCGGTCAATTCAAATTCGAGCAATCGTCCGGCGACAAACCGCACGCCGGAAACAAATCGTCGCAATCAGTAGTTTTTCAAAGCAACCGACATCGCGCGGTTTGCCTCAAAAGTTTGTTAATCATTAGTTGTAAAGTAATCAGACAAAATTAGTGTGTCGTTAAGGAAAGAAGAACTATCAACTTTAAACTGTCAACTATCAACTATTTTGCAATGCATAACAGTTTATAGTTTATAGTTAACAGTTCATAGTTTGACCTTTCTATTCAGGTGCTTAACCGTTAATTGTTTTTTCGATTAACAATTAACCGCTAACAATTAACCAATGATCGAAATTGCGCCTTCGCTGTTATCGGCGGATTTTACAAAATTAGGCGACGAGATTCGCGCCATCGAAGCGGGCGGAGCGAGTATTTTGCATTTCGACGTGATGGACGGGCGTTTTGTTCCGAATATCACCATCGGATTGCCGGTCTTAAAATCAATTCGCCGGTTTTCCGACACGCCGATTGACGCGCATCTGATGATTGTCGAACCGCTGCGCTACGCCGCAGAGTTTGTCAAAGCCGGAGCAAATATGGTTTCGGTTCACATCGAAGCCGATCCGCACATTCATCGAACGCTCGCGGCAATCCGCGAAGCTGGCGGGCGAGCCGGAATCGCAATTAATCCGGGAACGCCGCTCGTCGCGCTCGAAGAAGCGCTGCCGTTTGCCGATTTCGTTTTGCTGATGTCTGTGAATCCCGGTTTCGGCGGACAGAAATTTATTAAGACTTCGCTCGATAAATTGCGTCGTTTGAAAATGATGATTCTCGAACGCGGTTTGCAAACCAGAATCGAAATTGACGGCGGAGTTGACGAACACAACATCAACGAAATTGCCGCCGCCGGAGCTGAGATTGCGGTTGCCGGTTCAGCGATTTTCGGCAAAGAAAATCCGACGGAAGCAGTTCGCACGCTGATCAATGCGGCGACGCAATGGACTTAAGCAGTAATTAGTGAATCGTAAATCGAGAAAATTCGATAGCCGCGATTCACTTGTTTACGATTCACTATTCACTAAAGTTATGAAAAGAGTTTGGTTATCATTTTTAATTTTAACGATTGGTTTGTGCTTCCAGCCGACGCAGGCGCAGCAGACCCGGACGGGCAGCGAAGGTACGCCTTTACAGCGTTTGGACGTTGCCGGACAAAAGCTCGAAACGATGCGCCGCAGCTTGTCGAGCGCGCAAAGCGCGCTCAAAGACGAAAATAAAGGCGACAAAAGCGACGCCGCAAAAAACGCAGACACGCCGCTGGCGCGTTTGAAAGGTTTGGAAAAAGAAGCCTCCGGGTTGAATTCGCAGGTGAACAGTCTGCGCGGCAAAATTGACCGCGCGGAAAAATATGACGCCGACGAAATCAGTCAGCTTGAAACGGCGGTTTCCGACTTGCAAAAACGAGTTGACGAGGTTTTGCTCGAAACCGCGAGCGCCCGCCGCGCCGATTATGAAAAAGGCGCGCCGCGCGAGAAAAAGAAAAAAGGCAAGTTTTTGGGCATTTTCGGCGGCGGCACTGACGAATACGAAGAATTAATCGGTTCGGTCGCTCCCGGTCGCGACCGCGAGCTTTTCGTTTACGCGACCAAAGAAGTGCGCAAAGGCAGCTATGAAGTAGGGCGTTTGCTGTTCCAAACAATTATTTCGACTTATCCCGATTCGCCGTATTTACCGATGGCGAAGCTGGCGATTGCCGATTCGTTTTATCTCGAAGGCTCGACGAGCGCGCTGATTCAAGCCGCCGCCGGGTATCAGGAATGGCTGACGTTTTTCCCGACGCATCCGCTCGCCGACCGCGTCGCGCTGAAAGTCGCCGAATCGGAAATGCGCCAGGTCGGTCGCCCCGACCGCGACGCGACGCGCGCTTACAAAGCCGAACAGCGTTTGAAGGTTTTGATTCAGCAATATCCGAAATCCGGTTTGAAACCGCTCGTCGAAGAGCGTTTGACTCAAATACAGGATAATTTAGGGTTGCACAATCTCTGGATCGGCGATTTTTATTATCGCCGCTCGATTGATCAGAAAAAAGCCGGTTTAAAAGGCGCGCAGCGGCGTTATCGCGAGATTTTGCAGCTTTATCCGAATTTCAGCTATATGGATGAAGCATTGTTCCGTCTGGCGGTAACTTATCAAGTCGAAGAAGAAACCGACGAAGCCGCCAAGCTGTTTCAGAGAATCGTCCGCGATTATCCGAACAGCGATTACGTCGAAAAAGCCAAAGAACAATTACAGTTAATGGGCGCAACGGTTCCAGAACCGGACGCGAAGCGGACAAACGTCGCGCAGCCCGAAGGCAAAGGTTTGTTGAAGAGCTTTACCGAAGAGCTTTTCGGAACCTGGAGTATGACGATTGATAAAGACGGCGTTTTGATGAGCCACGATTTCGATAAAACCAAATTTGAGTTGATTGATTCGGTGATCGAAAATCAAGGCGAATTGCCGAGCAATCAGATTCCGAGATCCTTAACAACAGTAATTCGGACGGTTCCGGTTGCAGGGGAAAAACCAGCCGAAACGCCGAACACCGCGAAGAAAACAAACGAAAAATAAAATCGCAGCCAAATTTACAGAAAAGCGGGCGATGAGAATTGATTCTCGCGCTCGCTTTTTGTTCAAAAAATAGAGCTTAAATTTATTTTGAAGTCGCGTAAAGCGGCGTAAACAGTTAAAATAGTTTTGTGAATCAACTTTCGGAACAAAAACAAATCGAGCTTGACAGCCGCTACAATCGGACAATGCTTGTTTTTTTGGCGCAAGTTGCGACGACGGTTTTTTTAACTGTAATTGCCTGGTTCATCGCCGGACAAACTGACGCCGCCGCGTCGCAAACTTTGCCGAACGTTTTGTGGATTGTCTTGCTGGTTATCGCAATCGGCGCTTTTTTGCTGCGCCGGGTGATGTTTAATCCGCAGGTTTTGCGCGACACCGCGACGCTCAAAGGCGCGACCGGAGTCATTAAAAATTTACAGTTTAAAACGATTCTGATCGCTGCGCTCGGCGAAACCGTCGCGCTCGTCGGTTTTGTTATTTCGCTGATGACAGGCGATAAATACGATATGCTCCGCGCCGCGGCGATTGCGCTCATCGTTTTTTTTATCAGCTTCCCCCGCAAAAAAGGCTGGCAGGTTTTGGCGCAATCCGCGCCGTAAAAATCACATTCATTTGTTTGTTTAAATAAAATTTGAATTTGGTGCGACGCTTAGACGACAATCTTACAAAGAGGTATTTAATGAATTTTCGGGCACTATTTTTGGCGGCGCTTTGTTTTCTCACCATTTCGTTTTTCGCCGAATTCTCAACAATTTCGGCGCAAAATCCACCGCCCGCTCCGACGCCGCGTTCGACGCCCCCGGACGAATCGAGCTTTACACGCCGCGTGCCTAATCCGCCCGCGGTTTTGCCCGTTTTAACGCGCGAACAGCGACATCTTTCATACGCCAAGCTGCTCGAAGCCCAGCGTTATATGTGGCGAATTAAAAATCGCCGGTCAAACAGAAACGCGCTCGGTCAAATGGCAAAACCCGCTTTTGACGCTCTCCACCGCGCGATTGAGGTCAATCCCGGATTTGCCGAAGCATACACGGCGATGTCTGAACTGGCGTTTATGGCGACGAACGATCTCGCCGAAGCCGAGCGGCTGGCGAAATTCGCCATTCGTTTTAACCCCGATAATTTGGGCGCGTACCAGATTTTGTCGCAGATTTACACGCTTCGCAGCGGTCTGCGCGAAGATAATCTCAATCGTGAAGAAGCCGACAAAGCCGTCGCCGTATGGCGCGGAATTGTTCGACTCGACCCGCGCAACGCCGAAGCCTGGGCTTTTTTGAGCGAATTTTACGAGCGCTCGAACGAAAACGAAAAAGCAATTGAAGCTCTGACGAATTGGAGCGGCGCGGCGACGCCCGCCGATGGCGGAACTCTTTACCGTTATTTGACCGGAGGCGACGTTTCGCCAGAAGCCGCAACGGTTCGGCTCGGTCGCGCTTTTTTACGCGCCGGACGCGCGAGCGAAGCGGTAGCGATTTTGAGCCGCGCCGTGACGGACGAACCCGACAACGAAGATGCCGTGCTGGCTTTGCAGGATGCGATTCAATCGGCAACCGACAATGACGCGGGCGCGGCGGTTGAAGCGTTGAAACAAGCGGTTTTCGCCGCGCCGGGCAGCGCGTCTCTCGTCGAGATGCTGGCTAATGCTCAGATTCGAGCCGGAAAAATTGAAGACGCGGCGAAAACAATCAAAGAAGCGCGCTCCAAATTTCCCGAATCCGATTCGCTGCTTAGACTCGAAGCCAATGTTTTAACTCAATTGGGAAGAGTTGACGAAGCGGTCAGCCTGCTGCGCTCAAAAATCGTCAATAAAACCAAACAAATTTCGGTCCCGCAATCGCTCGTCCCGGATTTTCTCGCGCATCTGACCATTTCCGATCTTTACGTCCAAGCCGGACGCGGCGCGGATGCGGTCGGCGCCGCGCGACAGGCGCTCGATTTGGCGCAAAACGACGATATGACCAAAATCGCAATGCTCACTCTGGCAAGCGCGCAAAATGCCGCAGGGAATTTCCGCGATGCAGAAACGAGCTTGCGCGAAGTTTTGAAAAAAGAACCGGAAAATCCGACCGCGCTCAACAATCTCGGATATTTTCTCGTCGAACGTGGCGAGCGTCTGCCCGAAGCCTTGAATTTGATCAAACGCGCTGTGGCGACCGAACCCGGAAATTCCTCGTTTCTGGACAGCCTCGGCTGGGCTTATTTTCGCCTCAATCAGCTTGACGAAGCCGAAAAACATCTGAGCGAAGCAGCGCGCCGCAATCCGAATTCGGCGGCGGTGCAGGAACATCTCGGCGATGTTTACGAAAAACAGGGCAAAATCGAACAGGCGAAAACAGCGTGGCGCAAAGCATTGACGCTGCTCAAACAACCCGTTGAAATCGCCCGCGTTCGCGCCAAAATGAACGATAAAAAGTAAATTGCGGCAAATCAGACCGAACATCGCCTTCGGTCTGATTTGCTTTCGTGAAATTTACCCGCTAAACTTCTTCCGTCTTTCTGGAATCACTTCCAAATTAAAACTCTTAATTAATTGACAAAATTTCTATCGGTCGGCAGGCAGCCGACCCGAAACCTTGTCACAAAAAGACACTCGAAACCTTAAACGATAAAAGCACGCTTGTCGCAAGGCAATGCACGCAAAGCCGTGAATCTCAAATCACCTGTGAATTTTGAGATTGTCTGGCTGCCGAACTAAGGAAATGCAAAACGTCAAAACCGCAGCCTTCTGGCAAATTATCGCCGTCTTATTTCTGCTCGCCGCAGTCTCGCACGTTCCCGGACAAACGGGCGCCGCGAAAAACGACAAACCGCAAGCCATTCTGTTCGCTAGCTGGAGCGAAAATCAACCAATTCCGAATCACCGCATCTCTGAATCAAGATCAGGTTTTTCTGCCGTCAAAAGTACAAAATTTAACGTCGCGCCAAACGCGCTCGAACGCGAAGCGTTTGATTTAATCAACGCCGCGCGCCGCAAAGCGAATCTGCCGCCCCTCGTTTTAGATGCGGAAATGCTGTATCTCGCGCGCGAGCATTCGGAAACGATGGCAAATTCAGGCAATTTCACCCATCGCGGAGCGCGGGGCGAAATGGTTGACGAACGCGCCCGCAATGTCGGAATCACCGATTGGCGCGGAATCGGCGAAAACATCGCTGCAAACCAAAGCGCCAAAAATCCGGTTGCCACGGCAATCGAATGCTGGCTCAATTCCGAAGGTCATCGCCGCAATTTGTTTAGCAATGATTGGACGCGGAGCGGAATCGGCGTCGCCGTTTCGTACGACGGTAAATACTACTTCACACAAGTTTTCAGAGATTAATAAATAGACCGCAGAAGACGCGGATCAGCGGATAAAACACAGATTATTTATTGCTTTATAAATCTGCGTGATCTGCGGTCTATTCCTACCAACAATTATGAAAAAACATCTTAATTTATTTCTCGCCTTCGCTTTACTCGCCTTTGTTTTCGTAACTAACGCTGCCTCGCAAACCAATTCGCAGGCGGCAAATCAACAGCTTGCGCTGTGGAAAACTTTCTCGCCCGCCGGAAATAATTTTAAAGCCTCGCTGCCCGCTGCGCCCCGTGAATTAGAAGATAACGAAAAAGATCAGGTCGTTACTTCGATTAAAAATCAGGTTAAGAAATCCGAAGGGAATATGGCGGTTTTCGACAACGTTTCGGTTTACACTCTGGATACGCAGTGGAATGGTTACGGGATCATAGTTTTCAATTACAAATGGCAAAAAATTGATTACGACGAGAAAAGCGGAAACCTGGTTCTTTCTTCGGAGAAGTTGTTAGACGAAACGGTCTTGCTGCACGAATGGTGGGAGTTTGAAAAGGCAAAACGCGTGTCGAGCGAAATGTTTATTGTTGAGCGCGATTTTACCAGAGACGGTAGAAAATCTAAAGCCCGCGCGGTTGTTACGAAAAACAAAGTTTATATTTTAATGGTCGGAATGCCGGACTTATACAGCGCGCCGCCCGCGCTTGCCGGAGTTTATCAAGCCGAAGCCGACAAGTTTTTCAATTCGTTTCAAATTTTGGATAATAAACCGCAGGTCGCTCGCGGCACTGTCAAAAGCCTAAAAGCGACGAATTAAGAATTACGAGCTTTAACATCGGCGAATTCGTAATTCGTAATTCGTAATTCGTAATTGATGCTAAAGTTTCCGGCTTTCGCCAAAATCAACTGGACGCTGCGCGTTTTAGGAAAACGCCCTGACGGTTTTCACGAAATTTGCACCGTTTTTCAAACCGTTTCGCTCGCCGACCGATTAACTTTCGAGTCGGCGAGCGAACTTGTTTTGACTTGCGATTCGCCCGGAATGCCAATTGACGAAAGCAATTTAGTTTTGCGCGCGGCAAACGCCTTACGCGAAAAATTTTCAATTGCAAAGGGCGCGCGGATTCGTCTCGAAAAACGAATTCCGTCGCCGGGTGGTTTGGGCGGCGGATCGAGCGACGCCGCCGTTGCTTTAATCGCGCTCGCGCATTTGTGGGAAATAAAAACAAATAAAAATGAATTAAGCGAAATCGGCGCGAAGCTAGGCGCAGACGTGCCGTTTTTTCTAACGGGCGGAACTGCGCTCGGAATGGGACTTGGAACTGAGATAGAACTTTTGCCGGATGTTCCGAAAACATTGTTGCTAATTATCACGCCTGACGAAAATGTGCCGACGGGCGAGGCTTATCAAGCGCTCGGTGCCCCGCTCTTGACAAACGAAATGTCAAAAACTATCCTTGAAATTTGTCGTTTTGAAGCCAAAAACGCTGATTTTCTACAAACGGGTTTACATAACGATTTTGAAAAGACAATTTTCCGGCTGAGACCGGAAATCGCAAGAGTTAAGAGCCGACTTTTGCAGACGGGCGCTGGCGGCGCGCTTCTTTCAGGCAGCGGAGCGAGCGTTTTCGCAATCTTTGACAACAACGAATTAAGGCAGCAGGCAGCCGCGCTCTTCGGTCGGAATGAACCGACGTGGCGCGTGTTTGAGTGCGAAACGATTTCGCGCGCCGAATACGCAAAGCAGCTTGAGCCGGGTTGGAATTTGCTCAAAGATTTGGGTTGAATTCAAACAGTTTATTGGGGCGTAGCCAAGTGGTAAGGCACCGGTCTTTGGATCCGGCACTCGTAGGTTCGAATCCTCCCGCCCCAGCCAATTTTTAAGACCAGTGACGAGCGATGAGTCAGGCAGATTATTCCGGCTTGTCGCTCGTCTCTCATTTGTAAAACCTTGAGATGAGCGTAACGGGCAGCATCAAAGTCTTTTCGGGAAACGCAAATCCGCGGCTGGCGGATGATATTTGTCATTATTTAAGCTGCGATCTGGGGCGGTCGAGCAACAAGCGGTTTTCCGACGGCGAATTTAATTTTTTTATTGAAGAAAATGTGCGCGGCGCGGACGTTTTTATCGTCCAGCCGACTTGTCCGCCGTCAGACCGCAATTTGATGGATTTGCTGATAATGGTTGACGCTTTTCGCCGCTCGTCGGCGGAAAGAATCACGGCGGTAATTCCGTATTTCGGTTTTGCGCGCTCCGATAAAAAAGATCGCCCGCGCGTTCCAATTGCTTCAAAGCTCGTTGCAAATTTGATCGAAGCCGCCGGAGTCAACCGCGTTTTGACAATGGATTTGCACGCTTCGCAGATTCAAGGCTTTTTTGACATTCCCGTTGACCATTTGTACGCCGCGCCCGAATTTATCAGTTATTATCAGGATAATCGGATGCCGAATCTGGTTGTCGTTTCGCCGGATACTGGCGGCGCTGAACGAGCGAGAGCTTACGCGAAACGGCTCGACGCCGGGCTTGCGCTCTGCGACAAGCGACGGGAAAAAGCGAATGTAGCGGAAGTGATGAATGTGGTCGGCGATGTTCGCGGCAAAAATTGTATTGTCGTTGACGATATGTGCGACACGGGCGGCTCGCTGACAAAAGTTGCGGAAGCATTGAAAAATGCAGGCGCGGAGCGCATTCACACTTGTTTTACGCATCCGGTTTTGTCGGGGCAGGCGATTGAAAAGCTCGAAAAATCGGAATATGAGCAAGTCGTCGTGACCGATACGATTCCGCTTTCCGAAGCCGGGGCTTCGATGAGCAAAGTAAAAGTTTTAAGCGTAGCGCGAATTTTAGCGCGCGCGATTAAATCAATTCACGAAGAAACCAGCGTTTCTTCGCTTTTTGTATAGAAAGTTTTTATCAAAACGAGGTTTCAGAGTTATGGCAAATAACGAACAAGTTACGGTTAAAGCCCAGGTACGGGAAGGGCGCGGCAAAAACGATTCGCGCCGATTGCGCGCTGCGGGTAAAGTGCCGGTCACGATTTACGGCGGCGAAGGCGAAGCAGTTTCGGCGGCTGCCGATTTGCGCGATTTGGCGGCGATTTTGCGTACTGATCGCGGCGCTTCGACGATTTTTACAATTGATGTTGACGGGGCGGGCGCTTCCGAAGTTATGTTTGCAGATCGGCAAATTGACCCGCTCAAGGGTAAATTGAAACACGCTGATTTAAAGCGCCTAGTTCGCGGACAAGAAGTAGAAGTCACCGTCCCGCTTCACGTTGAAGGCGAAGCCAGAGGCGTCATTGATGACGGCGGTATTCTCGATCTTGTTTTGCACAACGTTCAAATTCGCTGCCGTCCCAGCTTGATACCGGATGCGATTTTAGCGGACGTTTCCAATCTCGGCTTAAATGAAGTTTTGCATATCGAAGACATCAAACCGCCGGAAGGAATCACGCTTTTAGCAGACCCGAAACAGGTGGTCGCTTCGGTGAAATACGTGTCGGAAGAAGCGCTCGAAGCGTCTCTGACATCGCAAGTCGAACCGGGCGAGCCTGAAGTGGTTGAAGAAAAAGGCGGAGACGAGGAATAACGGAGAATTGAGAAAGTAGAACGGAGAACCGAATACAAAACCGTTCTCAGTTCTCAGTTTTCAGTTCTCACTTTTTCAAGTGCGTTTGATAGTCGGTTTGGGAAATCCGGGCGCGGATTACGAGTTAACCAGACATAATGTCGGGTTTTTGCTTGTAGATTTGCTGGCTGAACAGAGCGGGACTCAAATTAAACGCAAAGATTGCCGCGCTTTTTTGGGGCGAATCGAAATCGAAAACGAGCGCGTCGAATTGGTTAAGCCGCAGACGTTTATGAATTTGAGCGGCGAATCAATTTCGTGTCTTTTGGCGAAAAACGAATATAGAGACGATAAATCGAAACTGATTGTCGTTAGCGACGATTTGGCTTTGCCGTTCGGCAAAATTCGGCTTCGACCGCGCGGTTCTTCCGGCGGACACAATGGTTTGAAATCAATCGCCGCGAATTTGAAAACCGAAGAATTCATCCGTTTGCGAATCGGGATTCAACCTGAACACCCGCTTGCAAACACGAGAAATTTTGTTTTGGAACGATTTTCCAAACAAGAGCAAGCCGAGCTTGCAGAAATTTTAAAACGCAGCGCCGACGCAATTCGTGTCGTCATTCGAGACGGCGTGGAAAAAGCGATGGCACAATTTAATTGATTTGAAGTTTCAGATTTGAGATTTCAAAAAACTCTTCGCTTCGTCCTTAAGAGACGAGGCTAAATATCCGAGAGGAGAAAGATGGCAAAAACTAGAACATACGAAGTGGTCGTAATTGTTGACCGCAATTCATCAGAAGAAGATTTAACAGGTTTTCCCGCGAGCGTTGCAGGAATCATCGAAAAACAAGGCGGAACGATAACCAAATCAGAAGATATGGGAATGCGCCGCTTGGCTTACGAAATCAAACATCAAACCGAAGGACGTTATTTCCTTTTTGAAATTGACGGCAGCGGACAGGAAATCGCCGAGCTTGAGCGCCGAATGCGCGTCAGCGACGCGGTTGTTCGCTACATCACGGTCAGAGTTGACGAAGACCGTCGCCGCGCCGCGAAATTCAAAGCCAAACGCGAGCGCAAAGCCTCGCGACGCAGTTCGGGCGGAGGCGGCAGACGACATCGCAATGACGATTTTAATTTTGCGGCGGCAGCGGCAACAGAGGAGGAAACCGTCGAGGCTTAAATAGCCGGCACGCTTTAAAAAATATGGCAGAACAAGAAAACGGAAACGAAACATTTCAGGGAATGGAAAGCATCGAGCAGGAATTTCGCCAGATGCGCGGCGGTTTTCGCCGCGTCTCGCGCAAAAAATCCTGCGCGCTGTGCCGCGACAAAGTTGATATTATTGATTTTAAAGACATCAAGTTTTTAAATGCGTTTATTCCCGAACGCGGCAAAATTATGCCGCGCCGCATTTCGGGCAACTGCGCGATTCATCAGCGAATGCTCGCCGAAGCGATTAAACGCGCCCGGACAATCGCATTTTTGCCGTTTGTCACCGACTAAACGAAAAGAAAGGATTTTTATTAAAAATGGCTACAACACAAGTTCTTTTACGCGAAGACGTTGACAATCTGGGCGGACGAGGCGAAATCGTAAAGGTGAAAGCCGGTTACGCGCGCAATTATCTGATCCCGCGTGGAATCGCCATCACAGCCACCAAAGGCAACGTCAAACAAGTTGAAAACGAGCGCGCCGCGCTGTTGAAAAAAGAAGCGAAGGAAAAATCAACCGCCGATATGCAGGGCGAGCAGATGAGAGGCATAACGCTTTCATTTGAGCGCCGCGCGGGCGAACACGGTCTGCTTTTCGGTTCGGTGACGACGATGGATGTCGCCGAAGCGCTCAAAGCGAAAGGCTACGAGATTGACCGCCGACGAATTTCTTTGGACGAAACAATCAAAGAACTCGGCGATTACACCGCTCACGTTCGACTTCACCGCGAAGTTACGATTGAAATCCCAATCGAAGTTCTAGGCGAAGGCGGCGTTCGCGCGCAGAAAAAAACTGAAGCGCCGGAAACCGCTGAAAACGCGGGCGATAACCAAAACGCCGGAACCGAAGCGGGAACCGATACGGCTGAAGCCTAAATTTTACGGGGCATTACAAGCGGCGGAAATCGCTTTGCTCTGCGCCCGGCTTGTAGTAAATTACTGACTGCAAGTAGCGTCAAAACTTTTGACGACTTGCAGTCTTTTTTTGTCTTTTTTCCTTTCTAAAATTTAATGGCGAGAGATTTTCAAGCAAACCGTGACCAATTTCTGGAGCGCCCGCTGCCCTCGAACACTGAGGGCGAGCGCGCTATTTTGGGCGCGATTTTGCTTGATAATTCCCTGATAAATCAGGCAATCGAACAGCTCACGCCGGACGATTTTTACTCGCCTTTTCACCGCGCGGTTTTTAACGGAATGATTGCGCTCTTTGAACGCGGCGCAAAAATTGACCCGATTTTGATCGGCGAGGAATTAAAAAAAGAAGGAAAGCTTGAATCTTACGGCGGAGTTGCGGCAATCGCCAATTTAACTTACGGTCTGCCGCATTTTAACAACATTCATCATTACGCAAAATTAGTTTCGGAAAAAGCTCTCGCCCGCAATTTAATCAAAGCCTGCAACACCATCGTTTCCGAAGCTCTCGCCGAAGAAGATGACGCTGAAATCGTCCTCGACCGCGCCGAGCAGTTGATTTTCGCGCTCGCCAACAAACGCACCAAACAAAGCTTCGTCGCCGTTCGCCCCGTCGCCGAAGACGTTTTCGTCAAAGTTCAGGAATACGCGCAGCGCAAAGACGCTTCCGCGCTGACAGGTTTAACGACCGGCTACCGTGATCTAGATTCGATGACTTCGGGCATGCAGAAAAATGACTTAATTATTGTCGCCGCTCGTCCGTCAATGGGAAAGTGTCTGAGCGCAAACGAGTTAGTGGTTTTAGCTGATGGCGGTGTTGCGACAATGGAAGAAATTTACAAACGAAAATCCGCCAAACTTTTAACGCTTCAGGAAGATTTCAAATTTAAAATAACAGAAGCGAGCGATTTTATTGATGACGGAATTAAGCCTGTTTTTCGAGTCAGAACTAAATTAGGACGACAAATCGAAACGACAATTACACATCCATTCTTGACGATAAACGGC
The DNA here is from genome assembly GCA_036388775.1 of Pyrinomonadaceae bacterium. Taxonomy (GTDB): domain Bacteria; phylum Acidobacteriota; class Blastocatellia; order Pyrinomonadales; family Pyrinomonadaceae; genus JALZCH01. The sequence continues at coordinate 18,770 of DASVRD010000017.1, forward strand.
TGGCAAAAACTTGAAAATTTAAAAGTCGGCGCGAAAATAGCAGTGCCGCGCATTATTAATATTTTCGGAAACAACGAATGGCGCGATTGCGAAGTTAAAATTTTGGGATATTTGCTTGGTGACGGTTGTTTAACGAAAGACTCTCCGGAATTTACGGTAGGCAAGCCGGATTTGCAAACAGACTTTGGAAATGCGATTGAGGACTTTGGCGGAGTTAAAGTGGTTGTCTCAAACAGCCCGAATCGAACTCCGGCTTTAAGAATCAGAAAATCTGCCGAAACAATAGGCGTAATAAATCCGGTTACAAACTGGTTGCGCGAATTAAAAATTTACGGATGCAATTCACATCAGAAGTTTATTCCTGATGAAGTTTTTACGCTTAAACGAGAACAGCTTGCTTTGTTTTTAAACCGTCTGTTCTCGACGGACGGCTGGGCATGTGTTTTGACAAGTGGGCAGCCGCAACTCGGTTTTGCTTCGGTCAGCGAACGAATGATTCGGCAAATTCAGCATTTGCTGCTGCGTTTCGGCGTGATTGCAAAGCTCAAAAGACGGTCGGTCAAATATAAAAACGAACGCCGCGCCGCATGGCAATTGGACATTACCGATGCGCTCTCGATTAAAACTTTTATCCGCGAAATCGGAATCTACGGGAAAGAAGCCGCGTTGAAACAAGTTTTAGGCGCGCTTGAAAACCGGAATTATCAGACAAACAGCGATTTGATTCCGATGGAAATCTGGGAAAAAATTGCCGCCGGAAAAGGCGCGGAAAGCTGGACTTCGCTGGCAAACCGAGCGGCGATTCAAGGCGCGTCGAACGTTCACGCCGGACAACGTGCGCCTTCGCGCGACCGTTTGGCGAAATTCGCTGCGGCGCTTGAAAACGACGCTTTAAAAAGTCTCGCCGAGAGCGAAATTTACTGGGACGAAATCGTTTCAATCGAATACGTCGGCGAGCAGCAGGTTTATGATCTAACAATTCCCGAAACTCATAATTTTGTCGCCAATGACATTTGCGTTCACAACACTGCGTTCTGTTTGAACATCGCGCAACGCGCGGCTTTGCAAGCCGATGCGGTCGTAGGTTTTTTCTCGCTCGAAATGTCGAAAGAGCAGCTCGTAATGCGTATGCTTTGCTCGGAAGCGATGGTTGACGCGCATCGTTTTCGCAATGGGTTTTTGTCGCGTCAGGAATGGGAACGGCTCGGCGAAGCTCTCGGACGTTTAGCCGAGACGAAGATTTTTATTGACGACACGCCCGGAATCTCCGTTTTGGAAATGCGCGCCAAAGCGCGGCGGCTCGCGGCGGAACAAAAGCGGCTCGATTTGATTATCGTTGACTATATGCAGTTGATGACAGGCGGCAACAAGCGAATCGAATCCCGTCAGCAGGAAGTTTCGCAAATCTCGCGTGAGCTGAAAGGTCTGGCGAAAGAGTTAAACGTGCCGCTAATTGCGCTCTCGCAATTGTCTCGCGCGGCGGAAAATCGTTCCGACCACAAACCGCAGCTTTCGGATTTACGCGAGTCGGGGTGTTTAACCGGAGACAGCCTGATAACTTTAGCGGAAACCGGCGAAGTTATTACCATTTCCAATTTAATTGGAAAATCAGGCTTTAAAGTCTGGGCTTTGAACAAACAAACGTGGAAGCTGGAAAAGGCAGTTGTCAGTAACGCCTTCTCAACGGGAAGAAAATCCGTTTTCCGTCTGCGAACCCGTTTAGGGCGAATTATTCGAGCTACCGCAAACCACAAGTTCCTTGCTTTCGCGGGCTGGAAGCGTTTGGACGAATTGCAAACAGGCGAATTTATCGCGTTGCCGCGCCGCATTTCCAATTCAACAGAGCGAACAATGTCGTTTGCAGAACTCGGTTTGCTTGGACACTTAATCGGCGACGGCTGTACTTTGCCGCGACACGCCATTCAGTACACTACGAGAGAAAAAGACTTAGCCGAAACGGTTGCGAGTTTGGCTGTTGAAATTTTCGGTGATGAAGTAAAACCTCGAATTAAAGAAGAAAGACAATGGCTTCAGGTTTATCTTTCTTCAACGCGAAAACATACACATAATGTTCGCAGTGTCGTTGCCGAATGGCTTGAATCGTTAGGAATTTGGGGATTAAGGTCGCATCAGAAATTCGTTCCTGAAAAGGTTTTTCATCAACCTGAAACCGGAATTGCCTGTTTCCTGCGGCATCTTTGGGCAACTGACGGAAGCGTTCGATTGGTTCAGGGCAAAAAAGCGCGCCCGAGCATTTATTATGCTTCCAGCAGTGAAAGATTGGCGCGTAATGTTCAATCCTTACTCTTAAGATTGGGTATCAATGCGCGGCTGCGAACAATTCCGCAGTCAGGCAAAGGACGCGACCAATATCACGTCATCATCAGCGGAAAATCCGATTTGGAAACATTCGTTCAAAAAGTCGGCGCTGTCGGTCGTTACAAAACAGAATCTTTGAACGAAATTGCCGCTTTTATGGCAAACCGAATCGAGAATACTAATCGTGACGTTATCCCAAATACAATTTGGCGCGAGGCTATCGTTCCGGCAATGACCGATCTAAAAATGACAACGCGCCAAATGATGGAGCAAATTAACACAGCGTATTGCGGAACCGGCTTGTATAAACAAAACCTAAGCCGTTCCCGCGCGCTGCGGGTTGCTCAGGTAGTCAGTTCGGATTATCTCTCGGCTTTGGCTGAAAGCGATGTTTACTGGGACGAGATCGTTTCAATCGAGTTCGACGGTGAAGAGGAAGTTTATGACTTGACCGTTGATAAGCTGCACAACTTTGTCGCTAACGACATTATTGTTCATAACAGTATCGAGCAGGATGCCGACGTTGTAGCGTTTATTTTCCGCGAGGAATATTACAAACCGACCGACGAAAACTTTAATCAAGCCGAGATCATCATCGCCAAACAGCGCAACGGTCCGACCGGAGCCGTCACGCTCACCTTTATCAAAGAACTCACGCGCTTTGAAGACCTTTATCGAGGCGAGGGCGGCTATGACGGTTAACAGTCAACAGTTATCAGTCATCAACAAAAACCTGGTAACTGTTGACTGCTAACTGATAACTGAAAATGCGTCCGACGCGGGCTGAAATCAATCTCGAAAATCTGGCTGAAAATTATCGCGCGATGCGGCGTTTTGTCGGCGAAACGGTCGCGGTAATGGCTGTTGTCAAAGCCGATGCTTACGGTCACGGCGCGGTTTCGTGCGCTCGCAAATTGAGCGATGAAGGCGCGGCTTGGTTTGGCGTTGCGCTGCCGGAAGAAGCCGCGGAACTCAGGCAAAGCGGAATCGAGCAGCCGATTTTATCGCTCGGCGGATTTTGGCGCGGGCAGGAAACGATGTGTCTCAGAGAGCGAATCACGCCCGTTGTTTTCAACGTCGAATCGGCGGAAATGCTAAATCGTGCGGCGCAGGAGCGCGGCGAAATTGCCGATGTACACGTTAAAGTTGATACCGGAATGAACCGGCTCGGAGTTCGATTTGACGAGCTTACGGAATTTGCCGACAAGCTGAAGGAATTAAAAAATCTTCGAGTTGACGGTTTAATGTCTCATTTTGCCGCCGCAGACGAATCCTGCCGGAACGATTTTACCAACGAGCAAATCAGCCGTTTCAACGAAGCCGCGCTGATATTTCACGAAAAAGGCTTTCGCCCGACGTGGCGCGATTTGGCAAATTCGCCGGGCGCGCTGGCGCATCCGAGTTCGTGGAAAAATCTGGTCAGAATCGGCGGCGCGTTATACGGAATCGGCAAAGACATTTTTCCGCCGAGCGAAACCGTTGAGCGTTTGAAACCCGTGATGCGCGTTCGGACGGAAATCACTCTGCTCAAACGAGTGCCGGCGGGCGAAACGCTCGGCTACGGCTGCTCGTTTAAAACCGAGAGAGATTCCGTGATTGCGACCGTTCCAATCGGTTATAACGACGGCATTCCGCGCGCTCTTTCAAATCGCGGCAAAGTCATTGTCAACGGAAAGTTTGCGCCCGTCGTTGGTCGCGTTTCGATGGATTTGATTATTGTTGATGTGACCGACATAAAGGACGCGAAACTTTTTGACGAAGTTGTTTTCATCGGCGAACAGCGCGGCGCGCAAATTACGGTTGAGGAAATCGCAGAAATTTCCGGCACGATTTCCTACGAAATAACCTGCCGCATCTCAAAGCGCGTTCCACGTGTTTTCAAATCTCAAATCTGAAATTTCAGAATGTTAAAGGCAAATAAAAGTCGTCTGTTTGAAACGTTGTTTGCCGTTTATAACCGCAATTTGTTCCGACGCAGATTTGCGGCTTTGCGCGTTCAGGGAATCGAAAATCTGCAAAACCGCAAGTCGGATTTACCGCTCGTTTTATACGCCAATCATTCGAGCTGGTGGGACGGACTCGTCGCGTTTGAAATCGGGCGCGCCGCTCGCTTAGACCATTTCCTGATGATGGAGGAGAAACAGTTGAAACAACTGTTTCTGTTTCGGCGTCTGGGCGCGTTTTCGGTTGTTCGGGAAAATCCGCGCAAGAGCCTCCGAAGCATCAATTATGCGGTTGAAATTTTAAAAGAAAAATCGAATCGCGCTCTCTGGATTTTTCCGCAGGGCGAGATTTTGCCCAATGATGCGAGACCTTTGCGGTTTTATCAGGGTTTGGCGCGAATCATTGAAAAAACGGGCGGATGCGTTGCCGCTCCGGTGGCTATGCGTTACGAATTTTTCGGCGAATTTAAACCCACAGCGCTTGCCAAAATCGGGAGAGTTGAAATTTTTGCGAATGTTAAAGACGCGAAACAGTTGACCGAACGGTTTTCAGCGCAATTAACGGAAACGCTCGACGAATTGAAGAATGAGATTGCTGCCGAAAAATTAAATGATTTTACCGATGTGCTCAAAAAAAATAGGCGCGATTATTCGCGCCTATTTTAGCTTAAAGAAACGAAAAGTTATCTGCGAGGTTTAAATATAGTTGGAGCATTAGATTCGCTTTCGCTTTCGTCTTCGCCCGCAAGTTGATCGCCCGTAACGCCCCAATTGACAACTCTTACTGTGGCATTTGAGCTTTGGTAGATAAACCAAACCATTTGACCGCTGATAACTCGGCGAGCCACGATGTCGGTTCTACCGTCGACATCATAATCGCCGAAAAGAAATGTATCGGAATCCAAACCAAACTGTAAAATAAATTGTGCGTTATCGGAGCTACGCAAAATTAAAAAAGTATTTAGATCGCCGAAGTTGTTGGCAGTTTGAGTAGGAGGATTTGGATCGCGATAGACCAATTTGTCTTGAATACCATCACCGTCAATATCAATTTGCGCAGCCGTATAGAAAAAGTCAGTATCAGGATTGCCCCAATAGGTAATTCGCATAGCATTATCACTGGTGCGTCTTGTAAACCAACCCCAGCCATTAGCTGTAGGACGAAGAATAGTAAGATCGTTGCGCCCGTCTCTGTCAAAATCGCCAACCATGCCAAACTCGTTGCCGTTTCCTGGCGTCCCCCAAAATTCGGCGCGAAGCTGGTTGTTTGAGCTTTGAAGGATATACCAAATTCCGGTTGTGAAGCGATAAACCGCAATATCAGTTTTACCATCGCCATCATAATCGGCTGGCACAAGGTCATCGAAAGTATCGGTTCTACCCCAATTCACTTCTCGAACTGTATTGCTTCCGGTTAGCAGAATGCGCCAGTAAATAAGACTGTTGCTTGCTCTGAGTAAAACCAGATCGCTACGCCCGTCGCCGTCATAGTCATCGCTTGCGGAATTTAACGGAATCGGGCTTGGAAAACCCAAACCTAAAGTGCTATTGAATATACTGTTGTTGATGCTGTTAAGGACGTGAAAGGTAGATGTGCTTGGACGATAAATTCTAAGATCGGTGCGTCCGTCGCCATCGTTATCATACGGAGTCGTCTGAATTTTAATCTGTCCGCGAATTTCTCCGCCCTGGAAATTCGTCGTGTGTATGTTCACATAAAGACGTTTGGCGCGTAAAAAGCCGAGTTGCTCGGTCGTTAGGTTAAATGGTCCTCTGCTGAATGTCCCGGAAGTTACGCCAAGCGGCGGGGTCAAATCAAACAAAATGCCTGCATTTGCTCCGGGTGACTGAGGACCGTGAATATGACCCTGGGTGACTCCGCTCGATAATCCCGCAAATGTACAAGTCACGTCAGTGATTTGAGTTTGCGCGAAATTGAGCGTTATGACGCAGTTTCCGCGTCCGTTCGTATTGGTCGGAGGTACTTCCTGAATCGTATTCAAATTCGCCGTAAATTTTTGTTGGGCTGATGCGGTGCCGCCGAGCAGCACGACGGCGGCAAAAGCCAGTAAAAAAGAGAACACCTTTCTTTGCATTTCTTTCAAATTCCTTCCTTCGTCAATGTTCAAGAGGGATAAAAATCCCAACCGAATGATTCAAATTTTTAGTTAAACCGGATTGTGAAAGCATTGTGCGGAATTTCGGGTGTGGTGTCAATAATTTTATAAGAAATGTAAAGAAAAAGACGCGCAACAAATCTCTGTTGCGCGTCTTTTTTAACGGAAATTTCTTCGTTCGCAAATTTTATTGGTCTCCGGGCGAACCCCAATTGAGAACTCGCATTTGATTGTCGGAGCTTTGGCGGATAAACCAGATTAGTTGATTGTTGATTGGACGCAGCGCGGCGAAATCGGTT
>DASVRD010000018.1:0-34699 GCA_036388775.1 Pyrinomonadaceae bacterium
GCAGCTCGTCACAGCCACAGCAGCAAAATAATCCAACTGCCAGCGCGCCGCGCAAAACTGAAGATTAAAATTTCACCCCAGAATATTGAGAAAAGGAGAAGAGGAAAGAAAATTCCTCTTCTCCTTTTCTACGTTGTGGAAGATTTTAAAGCGTGCAATCTGCGTTTTCGTTAAAGCTGCATCGGAAAAGATTCGGCGCGTTTTGCCGTGTGAAATCAAAAACGTTATGCCAGACTTTTGTTTTGCCGTAAGCCGCTTCAGTCCAACCTAATTTATTGCGATTTCTCCAAACAAATTCGTAGGCTTCCGGCTCGTCCGCGCCTTGCAGATGTTGAGCTTCGTGGAGCAAAATCATCGCCCGTTCGGTGTCGTCCTGCGGATATTTAAAAAAGCTCTCGTAAAGCGTCACGATTTGAAACGGAAAATTCGTCGCCGCGTAAGCGTCTTCGTGTCCGGTCGTTTCGTTGAGCCAATTGTCCGAAGCGCGAAACGCGACAGTACGCCGCAGCAAAAACGTTTCACGGTCAAAGCCCCGATCTTCAAGAATCTTGACGGCGCGCTTGACGGCAGCCGCTTGTTCGGATGATAACGGCTCGGCGCTTCGCAGCAGGGAAAAATAAACTCCGCACAAAATCGCGGCGGCAATCACGACCGCCGACAGAAATCGTTTCAAAAACCAAATCGCCGCCCGGTCGAGCTTGCGGCTGGTGTCGTCTTGAAAAGCAATGGAATTTTCGGTTTTCGAGCCTAGCGCAAAGCCGCAGCGGCGGCAGTTTTCATCGCTCGAAAAATTAACTAATCCGCATTCGGGGCATTTTTTATTCATCGGAGGCTTTGAAGGGGAGATTTTTCTTGTCGGTTGTGCCGCCCTTGACGGCTAATCTCAAAATACGTTTAAAGATGATTTTTTTCCGAAGTTTTTATTTAGCAGCGGAAAGGCGAGACAGTTTTTGAGAGAGTTTAAGCCGGGCTTATAAGTAAAACGAGAAAATAAGTCTTTTGTCCTATAGCGGACAGAGCGACCGCAATCGGGAATTTTATTATTAGGTCGAATGAAAAAACGAAATATCGCGGTCATCGGCGGTTCGGCTGAAAGCTTGAGCGTACTAAAAGAATTAGTTGGTGCATTATCGGCTGATTTTCCAAGCGGGCGCACTATCTTTAGAAACGGCGAGAAAAAAGGCGGCAGATGTTAAATAAGGGAAGGAACAGAGTTTTATGCTTGCAATGAATTACCGCGGACCCCGGCGCGTCCGCATTGATCATAAACCCGAACCGGAGATACTACATCCTCAGGATGCGGTCGTCCGGGTCACGCGCTCTTGTATCTGCGGCTCCGATCTGCATTTATACAACGGTTCAGTGCCCGATACACGAATCGGGATGACGTTCGGACACGAGGTCACCGGCGTAGTGGAAGAAATCGGACAAGGCGTGCAGAAATTGAAAGTCGGCGATCACGTTTTAGTGCCTTTTAATATCGCCTGCGGAAAATGTGTCTTCTGCCAACAGGAGCTTTATGGGAATTGTCACGAATCCAACCCAGAAGCGACGGCGGTGGGCGGCATTTTCGGCTATTCGCATACGGGAGGCGGTTACGAGGGAGGACAAGCGGAATATCTCCGAGTTCCTTATGCGGATGTGAGTCCGACCGTTATTCCCGAAGGTATGGACTTGGATGATGCCGTGATGCTCACGGACGTAGTGCCGACCGGGTATCAAGCGGCGGAAATGGGCGGTATTCAGCCCGGCGACACGGTTGTGGTTTTCGGAGCCGGTCCGGTCGGAATTATGGCAGCCCGATGCGCCTGGCTCTTCGGTGCAGGGCGCGTCATCGTAATTGACCATCTGGAGTATCGTTTAGAGTTCGTGAAGAATTACGCTCCCGCCGAGGTTTATAACTACAAGGAATTGGACGATGTGGTTGTATTCCTTAAAAAGACCACCGACTGGCTCGGAGCCGACGTTGTTATTGATGCTGTAGGCGCTGAAGCCACGGGCAGAGCGATGCAGACGCTGCTCGGCAAAACATTACATATGGTCGGCGGCGCTGCGACCGCGCTGCACTGGGCGATCAACTCTGTGAAAAAGAGCGGAATTGTCTCCATCGTCGGCGTGTATGGACCGATTGATACACTTGTCCCGATTGGCAATGTGGTGAATAAAGGTTTGACGATCCGGGCTAATCAGGCATCGGTGAAGCGGCTGTTGCCGCGTTTGATCGAGCATGTCCAGAACGGCATTCTCGACCCGAAAGCCTTGATCACGCATCACATCCCTCTGGAAGAAGTTTCGGACGCATACCGAATGTTTTCAGCCAAGCTCGATAATTGCATCAAGCCGGTGCTGATTCCGCCGTCAGCCAGAATGTAGGAAGGAAACGCTATGGAAAATTTAGTTAAAAATACGGAAAATAAAGTTATAGACCCGGCGCAAGTCAAAGGTTGGGGCGTGGACGCCAATCCGAAAAACGACCCGACCTATCCGATGAAAAACCGCAATAATGGAGAACACGCGGGCTACAGTTGGGATCGCCCGCCTCAACAGCCAATCAACGTTGAGGTTCTGCATTCCAATGAGCGTCCGAACGTCTCAGCCACATTCGGGACTGCGGCGCCGCCTGCGGGAGTCAGCGGCGTAATCCGCCGCGCCGCTTTTAAATACAGCGAAAACAGCTACGGACATTGGCTGCCGCTGATGCTGGCAGACCGTGTGGATATGGTAGAAGGAGTTCTCGACGATATTTCGTATGGACAAGTTCCCAATATCTTCGGAGAAATGGGTTGGAAGGCGGAGTGGAAACACAACAGAAAAAGTCTGGTGACGCGCGTTCTCGTCGGAACGGTTATCGCTTCCGTTGCGCTCGCTTATCTGCGCCGCAAAAGCGATGACTCCCAAGCAGAGAGATAACGGTGTCTTGGCGATTCAGTGTTAATCTCCGAGCATATCTTTTCAGTCTTGAGCCGATAATCAGTATCATTTAGCGGATAATTGGTTATCTCAAGGAACAAGATAAAACAGCAAGGATTTTTACGTAAAAATCCTTGCTGTTTTATCCGCCAATCCGAACCGAAACATCGCTCGTATTTGCTGTCTCAAAAAGGGCGTTTTTGAGACGAATTACAATTCCTTAACTGGAAATACTTGGAAAGCATTTAACATCCACCTTCATTTTTACAACGAATTGCAATAATACTGCCTAGGACAATCCCTACTACTGCCACTGCCCCAAGCGCGATTCCGATGGCAATCTTATCTCCTTTTGATAAATTGCTGCTTTTTACTTGTGCGACATCGCTGTAAGCAATTGTAGTAATTTGCTTGGTTTTTGAATCTACCAGCGTAAATGAATCATTATCGGATTGACTTATATAACCCTTTAGCTTTGTTCCATCCAGCTTTTTTACTTCAATGCGCTTACTTTCGCCCGTCCCGCGTTTTGCGATTTCAGCTTTAATCTTTGCAATTAATGAAGCGTTTTTGTCTACATTGGTTTGTGCTGAAATGAGCGAGGAGTTGGCATATACCAACAACAAGCAACAAAGTGCAAAACTTAAACATTTTTTAATCATAATTTTCTTTTTTTCTTTTTAGATAACCGGAAGGTTTTGTTTCAAAAATAATCTATCTTACTCTCAAATAAAACGTTCCTTTTCGAGACAAAAATAAATATAGCACCGGATTATTATGAAACAACTCAAAGATTAAGATTGATGCATCTGTCGGCGGTTGGTGATAACCTAGAGAGTAAAGATAAAATGTTTTAAAATAACGATAATTTCATTCGAGGTTATAAAATGGCGAGCGAACAAAAAACAGATAATTTATCCGAATTTATTGCCGAAAATTTCGGCGCCAACGCGACCTACGTTGAAGGTTTATTAAATCGCTACAAAAGCGATCCGAATTTGGTTGACGAGGCTTGGCGCAATTACTTCGGCGAGATACTGAACGGCTCACAATCACAGGAAGTCCAAACTCCGAAGTCCAAGCTCCAAAGTCAGGAAAACGGTTCTTCGTCGGTTGCCGGCTCTCAGCCGTCGGTCGTTGAAAAAACGGCGCAAACGACCGGCAACGGGCAGCGCGCAACGGATGAAAATAAAATCCAAAATCCAAAATCCAAAATCCAAAATCTCGACGGAATCGAGGTAAAACCGATTATCGGCGGCGCGAAAAAAATCGTTGAGAATATGGAAGAGAGCCTGACCGTGCCGACGGCGACTTCAAACCGCCAGATTCCGGTCAAGCTTCTCGACGAAAACCGCAAAATTATCAACGATTATCTGAAACGGCGCGGGCGTAAAGTTTCTTACACGCACATTATCGCGTGGGCGATTGTCAAAGCTCTCGAAGCGTATCCGAATTTGAACGACGGTTACGGAGTCGTTGACGGCAAGCCTTCGCGTCTGAATCGCTCGGATGTCAATATCGCTTTAGCGATTGACATCGAGAAAAAAGACGGCTCGCGTAATCTCCTCGTGCCGAACATCAAAGGCGCGAACCGGATGAATTTCTCAGAATTTCTGGCGGGTTACGACAACACGGTAAAACGCGCGCGCGACGGCAAATTGGAAATCGCGGATTTTCAAGGCACGACAATTTCGCTGACCAATCCCGGCACAATCGGCACGGTCGCTTCACAGCCGCGTTTGATGAGCGGGCAAGCCATTATTATTGCGACGGGCGCAATCGAATATCCGGCGGAATATTCGGCGATGACCGACGCAGCATTGTCGCAGCTCGGAATCTCGAAAATCATCAACATTTCTTCGACCTACGATCACCGCATTATTCAGGGCGCGGAAAGCGGTCTTCTGCTCGCGCATATTCATCAATCTTTGCTCGGCGAGCATAATTTTTACGACGAGATTTTCACGGATTTGGGAATTCATTTCTCGCCGCTGCGCTGGGCGAAAGATTATAACCCCGCGATTTTCGGCGCAGACCACGCGCGCGAGCAAAATCTCAAACAGGCAAAAGTTTTGGAATTGATCAACGCTTATCGCACGCGCGGGCATTTGATCGCCGATATTGATCCGCTCGATATGATGCCGCATCAGCGCGAAGCCGAGCTTGAGTTGGAAGATTACGGGCTGACCGTTTGGGATTTAGACCGCCGATTTATTTCGGGCGGTCTGCATGGCACGGAAGTCGCCACTTTGCGCGAGATTCTGGACATTCTGCGCCGCGCTTACTGCGGAAAAGTCGGCACGGAATATCGCCATATTCAACGCAAAGAAGAAAAAGCGTGGATTCGCGAACGGATTCGCCGCCAATTTGTTGACACCGAACCGCTTTCGGCGGAAACGAAAAAAGAATTGCTGCTCAAATTGATCGAAGCCGAGCAGTTTGAAAAATTCCTGCATACAAAATATCTGGGACAAAAACGCTTTTCGCTCGAAGGCTGCGAAACCGTCATTCCGATGCTCGACCAGCTTGTCAAAACCGGTTCGGCGCGCGGCGTGACCGATTTTTATGTCGGAATGGCGCATCGCGGACGCTTAAACGTTTTGTCGAACATCGTCGGCGATTTCGACAAAAACCCGATGGCGGAGCGCATTTTTACGGTCTTTGAAGGCTCGTCGCACCCGGCGTTTCCCGCCGACGAAGGCGATGTGAAATATCACCAGGGCGCAATCGGCAAAAAAGAAATCGCGGGCAAAGCGGTGACAATAAATTTGTCGTCGAACCCTTCGCATCTCGAATTTGTTGATCCGGTCGTCGAAGGAATGACGCGCGCGCTTCAGGACAGATTGATTCACGGCGAATCTTTGCCGCGCGAGGAAGCGATTGACCGCGCGCTGCCGATTTTGATGCACGGCGACGCGGCGTTTGCCGGGCAGGGAATCGTGATGGAAACTTTGCAGCTTGCCGATTTAAAAGGCTATCGCACCGGCGGCACGATTCACATCGTCATCAACAACCAAATCGGTTTTACGACTTCGCCCGATTCATCGCGCTCGACGATTTATTCGACAGACATCGCGCAAATGACGCAAACGCCGATTTTTCACATCAACGGCGACGACCCGGAAGCGGCTTTCCGCGCGGTGCAAATCGCGCTCGAATACCGGCAGGAATTTAACAAAGACGTGGTTCTCGATGTCGTCGGTTTCCGCCGTCTCGGACACAACGAAGGCGACGAGCCTTCCTACACGCAGCCGTTGATGTACGCGCGCGTCAAAGCGCATCCCGGCGTGCGGCATTTATACGCAGAACAATTGATTCGGGAAAAAACAATTACCGAAGCGGATTTGGAAACAATGACGGCGGAAGTTGTCGGGCGTTACGAACAAATTCAAACGAATGCGAAAAATCTGGTTTCCGCCAGACCGCACAAAGCCGAAATGAAACCACCGATTGTTGACGAAGACGGTTCGGACGTTTTTGAAACCCCGGTCACGGCGGAAACTGTGCGTGCGGTTGCGGATAAAATCTCGCTTGTGCCGGAAGGTTTTAACATCAACCCGAAAATGGTCAGCCAGCTTGGGCGGCGCGCGAAAATGGGCGCGGGCGAAGTAGGAATGGATTGGGGCTTTGCCGAAGCAATCGCGTTCGGTTCGCTCGTTCTCGAAGGTTTTCCGGTTCGCCTGAGCGGTCAGGATTCCGGTCGCGGAACATTTTCGCAGCGCCACGCTTTGATGTACGACACATTTACGGGCGACAAATGGTGTCCGCTCGGCGAAATGCGTTCTGAGAAAAACGCGCGCGCTCTTTTTCAGGTTTTCGACAGCTCGCTTTCCGAACAGGGCGTTCTCGGTTTTGAATACGGCTACGCGCTCGAAGCAAACAATGCGCTCGTTTTGTGGGAAGCGCAGTTCGGCGATTTTTCAAACGGCGCGCAGGTTATCATTGACCAATACATCGCGGCTTCGGAAGATAAATGGGGACAGACGAACCAGCTCGTAATGCTGCTTCCGCATGGCTACGAAGGTCAGGGACCGGAACATTCTTCGGCGCGTCTCGAAAGATATTTGCAGCTTTGCGCCGAAAACAATTTGCAGGTTTGTTATCCGACGACTCCGGCGCAATATTTTCATCTCCTGCGCCGGCAGGTCAAACAGGAAAGAGTGCGCCCGCTCATTGTGATGACGCCGAAAAGTTTGTTAAGACTTCCGGCAGCTTCTTCGACAGTTGCAGATTTAACATCTGGCGGTTTTCGCCCCGTGATTGACGACGCGCACGTCGTAGACAAAGCAAAAGTCAAACGAATCGTCGTTTGCAGCGGCAAAGTCTTTTACGATTTGCAGACGGCTCGGGAAAAAGCCAATGATGAGCGAGTGGCAATCATCAGACTCGAACAGTTTTATCCGTTTCCGACCGCCGCGCTCAAAGAGATTTTCTCGGCTTATCCAAACGCCAATCAGCTTGTTTGGTGTCAGGAAGAGCCGAAAAATATGGGCGGGTGGCATTTCGTCGCCGACCGTTTGAAAGGCTTGATGAACGCCGAACCGCGTTATGTCGGACGCTCGGCTTCGGGTTCTCCGGCGACGGGTTCTTACGTGATTCACGAGCTTGAACAGAAAAAACTGATTGACGAGGCGCTGCTCGCCGAAGACGCCGACGAAATTTCGCCTGCGAGCGAACCGGAAGTTTCGCGCAACGCCGCGCCGGCAAGTTCTTAAAATTGGTTTGAAAAATCAGAGCGATTGATCGGATAAAATTAAACTGATTTTTAAATATCTTCCGAAATAGAAAAGCATTTCGACTCAAACTCAATCGAAATGCTTTTCTTCTGCGAAACTATTTGCGATCTCGAAAAACGACAAACTGTAAACTATCAACTCTCAACTTTGAACTGTTTCGCAGAAATCTTTTTTGCAGGACGGTTTATAGTTAAAAGTTGATAGTTTACAGTTGCGGCGGATTATCAATTTTTTTAATGTTCAGGGAATTTATTGGTTTGTATGCAAAACAGAGAAACGTCTTATCCGAGAAATAAAATAAAAGTCCTGCTCGTCGAAAATATCTCCGATTCGGCGGCTGAGGAGTTTTGGCAAAGCGGCTACACCGAAATCAAAAGACTTTCCGGCGCTTTGGGAGAGCAGGATTTGATCGAAGCTATTCGCGGAACGCATATTTTGGGCATTCGCTCGAAAACGCAGATTTCGGAAAACGTTCTCGCCGCCGCCGACCGACTGCTCGGCGTCGGCTGTTTTTGCATCGGCGTCAATCAAGTTAATTTGAAAGCCGCAACGAAAAAAGGCGTCGCGGTTTTCAACGCGCCGTATTCAAATACGCGCTCGGTTGCAGAACTAATTATCGGTTTGTGCGTGATGCTGATTCGCCGAATTGCTGATAAAAACGCGGCGGCTCATGGCGGCGTGTGGCTCAAAGAATCTGCCGGGAGCTACGAATTGCGCGGCAAAACTCTGGGAATCATCGGTTACGGCAACATCGGCTCGCAGGTCTCGGTGATGGCGGAAGCTCTCGGATTGCACGTGATTTATTACGACATCGTGACCAAACTGCCGCACGGAAACGCCAAACAAGTGCGTGATTTAACCGAGCTGCTGAAAAATTCGGACATCGTTACACTGCACGTTCCTTCAAATACGGCGACGCGAAATATGATTAATGCCGAGACGCTGAGGCATTTTCGGAAGGGAAGTCTGCTGCTTAATTATAGTCGCGGCGATGTGGTTGATTTAAACGCCTTGCGCTTTTTCCTCGAAAACGGCTTGCTTGCAGGCGCTGCCGTGGACGTTTTTCCCGAAGAACCCGAAAAAAACGGCGACCGATTTGAAACCGTTCTGCAAAATCTGCCCAACGTGATTTTAACGCCGCACATCGGCGGCTCGACTGAAGAAGCGCAGCACAGCATCGGTTTGGACGTGACCGCAAAATTGATAAATTATCTCGAAACCGGCGCATCGGACGGGTCGCACACGGTTCCGCCGGTAAATCTGCCGCCGCAGGAAAACGCGCACCGCATTTTGCACATTCACCAAAATATTCCCGGTGTTCTGGGCGAAATCAACTCGCGACTTTCGTCGCACGGAATCAATATTTTGGGACAGTATCTAAAAACAAACGAAGAAATCGGTTACGTTATTGTGGATGTTGACACCCAGCTTTCCGGCGAAGCGTCTGAAATTTTAAAAGCCGTCAAAGGCACAATCAAAACGAGAGTTTTGTATTAAAAATGGAAACGCAGAGCGTAATTTTTCTAACCGCTTTGATTTTTGCGGCAGCGATTTTATATTCGTCCGTCGGTCACGCCGGAGCGAGCGGTTATTTGGCGGCGATGGCTTTGTTCGGCGTTTCTGCGGCGACGATGAAACCGACCGCGCTGGTTTTAAACATTCTGGTCGCTTCAATCGCCGCCGTCAAATTTTATCGCGTCGGAGCGTTTGATTGGCGCACATTTCTTTGTTTCGGGCTGCCCGCGATTCCGTTTGCGTTCATCGGCGGCGCAATCCAGCTTCCGACACAAATTTATAAACCGATTGTCGGCGCGGTTTTGCTGTTTGCCGCGGCAAGATTCTTTATTGACACCAAAAACGTGACCGCGGAAGAAACCCGGAAGTTTCCGCTCTGGCTGGCAATTGTTCTCGGAATTTTAATCGGTTTGCT
Source organism: Pyrinomonadaceae bacterium (assembly GCA_036388775.1). Taxonomy (GTDB): domain Bacteria; phylum Acidobacteriota; class Blastocatellia; order Pyrinomonadales; family Pyrinomonadaceae; genus JALZCH01. The sequence continues at coordinate 9,577 of DASVRD010000018.1, forward strand.
TTCGGGATTAACCGGAGTCGGCGGCGGAATTTTCCTGAGTCCGCTTTTGATTTTTACTCATTGGGCGGAGACCAAAAAAGCGTCGGGCATTTCGGCGATGTTTATTTTCTTTAACTCAATCGCCGGGTTGCTGGGGCAAATTTCAACGATTCCAACTTTGCCGCCGCAAATTCCATATTGGGCAATTGCGGCGGTCGCCGGAGGATTTATCGGTTCCGAGCTTGGCAGCCGACGACTCGGAAATCCGATGATTCGACGACTTTTGGCGATTGTTTTAATCGTCGCAGGCGTCAAAATGCTGTTCGGCGTTTAGATTTTATTCGATGACGAATTCCTTGCCCGTCCAGCCGAGATAAGTCAGTTTGCCTTCGTTGCTGTCGCGGCAGTTAATCGTTCGGTTAAAACGCGGCAGCTCGCAATTGTAGCCGTTGTGAAATTTATTTATCCCGAAATCGGCTGGCAAAACTCGTTTCGCCGCGTCAACAAATTTCTTTCCGTCGTAATCGAGGAAATAATACTTTTGCCCGTTTGCGCCCGAAGCGGAAGTCGTTATCAGATAATTCCCGTCATCTTTTTTGAATATTGCGACCACGACAAACGAATCGTTTTCCCCGGTTCCGCCGAATTCCAGATAACCGTTCGCGGCGTCGGTCGTGCCGTTTTCTTTTAAATACTTTTGGCGCGCGGCAATTGTATAATTACCGATGTAATTTTTCGGCAGAAGCAATAAAAAATCAACGACATTGCGCGGTTTTTTATCGCTCGCCTGCGGTTTGGCTTTTTGCGCGAACGCAGCAGCGCCGCCGACAAACAAAAGTATGGAAAGCAAGAAACAAAACTTTTTTAACATTTTATATTTTCCTTCGTATGTACTAACCGGACGCCCTGAAACTACAACAAAACGCCCGGACTTGACAATCTCCGGCGGAAAGACGGATTTTGAGGTTTCGCTTGCCTAAAAACGGCATAATAAAAAAATGAACGAACAGGAAATCACGCTTCGTTTAGAAAATGTGACCAAGCGTTACGGCGATTTTACGGCTGTTGATAATTTAAGCCTCAACGTCCGCGCCGGACGAATCTTCGGTTTTTTAGGTCCAAACGGCGCGGGCAAAACTTCGACCATCCGAATGATTGTCGGAATCACCGCGCCGGATACGGGCGAAATCGAATTGTTCGGCGAACGCGGAGTCTCGACCTCGCTGCAAGACCGGATTGGTTATCTGCCGGAAGAGCGCGGGCTGTATCGCAAAATGCGCATTGTTGATCAACTCCGCTATTTCGCCGCACTCAAAAATCTCCCATCCAAACAAGCCGACGAGCGAATGAATTTTTGGCTCGAACGAGTCGGTTTAAAAGATTGGAAAACAAAAAAAGCTGCGGATTTATCGAAGGGAATGCAGCAGAAAATCCAATTTATTTCCGCCGTTTTGCACGACCCGGATTTAATCGTCTTAGACGAGCCGTTTTCCGGTCTCGATCCGGTCAACGTCGAGCTTTTAATCGAAATCGTGCTGGAATTGAAAGCCGCCGGGAAAACGATTATTTTCTCGACTCACCTGATGGAAACAGCCGAACGTCTGTGCGACGACATCATTTTAATCAATCGCTCGAAAATGGTTCTCGGCGGACCTTTACGCGAAGTCAAATCCAGTTTTACTCGTAATCTCGTGGCGATTCGCGTTGTGGGCGGAAACGGCGTTTTAAACGACAAAGATTTGGTCGCAAAAGTTATCGAACATTCCGACGAGCTGGAAATTTTGCTGCAAGAAAACGCCAATCCGCAAATTCTGTTGAAAAATTTAATCGAATCGGGCGCGACAATCTCCAAGTTTGAATTAATCGAACCGAGCTTGAACGACATTTTTATCGAAAAAGTAGGAGAGCGAAACGTTAATGCGTAAATTTCTGGCTGTCGTCAAACGCGAATATTTAAAGCTCGTTTGGGCGAAAACTTTTATTATCGGGACGCTGCTCGCACCGTTGATGTCAATCGGTTTTATGGTCGTTCCGGCGTTGATTTTTTCTATTGAAGGCGACGCCGTGCGCGTCGGAATCGTTGACCAGAGCGGCAAACTTTTTACCCCAATTTCGGCTTCGCTTTTAACCGGAAAAAAACGCGAGCAGCAAAACTCGCGCGACGCGATGATTAACAGCGTCAATCAATCACAGCAGGAACAAGCCCGGAAAGCCGCCGAGCAAATGGGCGGAAAATTTCTGGTCGAAGAAATCAAAATCGCCGATAAATCGGTCGAACAAATCCGCCGTGAGCTTGACGCGCGTTTGATTGACCAGAGCCTGGACGTTTACGTCGTTATTCCGCCGAATTTCCAGCAGGGAGATTTTCAGCTTTTCGCGCGGAACACTTCGGATTTTATTGCTCAAGCCCGAATTGAAGACGCTTTAAACAACGCTGTCCGCGAAGTCAGAATGGCGGAGTCGAATTTGAGCCGTGAAAAATTGCAGGACATCAACCGCGAAATAAATCTGACTTCAAAGCGCGTCACGGAAACCGGAGTTTCGGCTGATTCGGGCGAGAGCTTCTGGCTGGTTTTTATCGTCGGTTTGTTGATTTATCTCGTTTTGGCGATTTACGGGCAGACGATTTTGGGGGCGGTCGTTGAGGAAAAAGAAACCAGAATTGCCGAGATTTTGTTTTCTTCGGCGCGCCCGTTTACGTTGATGCTGGGCAAGCTGGTCGGCGTCGGTTTGGTCGCTTTGACGCAGCTCGGAATCTGGGTTGTTTCCGCCGCGATTTTAGGAGTTTACGGTTTTGCGCAGCTTCAACGCAGCGGCGTTGACATTACATTTCCGCATCTTTCGCCGGTTTTCGTCATCGGATTGTTCATCTTTTTTATTTTGGGATTTTTTACCTACGCGACAATTTACGCTCTGATAGGTTCAATGGTGACGACGGTTCAGGAAGGCGGACAGCTCGCGTTTCCGCCGATATTGCTGCTTTTGATGGCGCTTTATTCGGCGTTCCCGGTGATCCGCAGCCCGAATTCGGATTTCTCTTTCTGGCTCTCAATCCTGCCGTTCGTTTCGCCGATTGTGATGCCCGTTCGTTTGGCGATTCAAACTCCGCCGCTCTGGCAGGTTTTGCTCTCAATTTTGCTCAATCTGGCGACGATTTTCGCGCTCGTCTGGATTGCGGCGCGCGCTTATCGAGTCGGGATGTTGATGTACGGGAAAAAGGCGACGATTCCCGAAGTGCTAAAATGGATTCGGCAGGCTTAGAGCGAAATGGCGATTGAAATCGAGAAAAAATATCGTTTGACGGCGGGCGAGCGCGAAACGGTTTTGCGGCGATTGGCGGAAATCGGCGCTCATTTTGAAGGCGAAGATTTTGAAGAAAACACTTTGTTCAGCGGTGGTTTTCTCAATTATAAAAGCGCCGCGCTGCGCGTCAGAAAAACAGAAAAGAAAATTATTCTAACGTACAAACAGCGTCAGCCTTCCGAATCTGCCATTAAACGGCAAATCGAATACGAAACCGAGATTGGCAACGCCGAAACGATAGCCGAAATTTTCACAAATCTCGGCTATCGTCCCGCGCTCGTTTATGAAAAACGGCGTCAAACCTGGCAATTAAAAAACGTCGAAGTTGTTTTGGACGAATTGCCGTTCGGTCTTTTTATGGAAATCGAAGGCGGACAGAACGAAATTTTGGAAGCTGAAAAACTGCTCGAAATCGAAAATCTGCCTCCCGTGATGGATACCTATCCGCTTTTGACCGCGCAGCACGGCAAAAAGCGCGGCGAGATGATTGAAGCCAGGTTTAAATAATTCGCAGCGCGATCAAAATAGGGAGTTTGCTGTCACTATCAACTTTCAACTCTTAGCCATCAACTGTCTTGCAAGGAAACAAACGTTTTCTGCGAGATAGTTGATAGTTTACAGGTCATAGTTGACAGTTTGCTTATTTTCATTTTCGGAACTCATATAATTTAACGGCAACCGGGTTGCAAGATTCAGGCAACAAAGCCAAAATTAAAGTGAGGAGAATTATTGAATGAGCGACGGAAAACCATACGAATTTTACGAAGACAATGTGCCGAATCCAGAAATCGAGCAGTTTATGAATGAGGAAATTGACCGCGCGCCGCGCGACTCGAATGAGTTGGAGCAGCGGTTTGAAGCCAGCGTCCAATCGCCCGTTACATCCGGCGGTGATATTGACGCCGAGTGGGAAGAAGCCGACGACGACGGAGCGGAATCTGTTGGCGGTCACAATCCGACGCCGGATCAATCCGACACTGAAGCAAACGCCGCCGCGATGGGTTTTACTTTTGAGGATAATCAGGAAATTGATCTTCTGGAAAAAATGCAGAAACGCGACCGCGACCGTTTCGAGCTTGATGAAGATTCAAAAACGGGCGATACGATTTAAAATTCCAATTCCAGCGAGGCTCGATAAATTCGAGCCTTTTTTATCGGATTTGTTGTTGGCAATTGTTAAAAAACGAAAATAATTGTTGACCTTTATCGGTTTGAAAAAGTAGGATTAAAATGATTGCGGAAAATTTATTCCGCCGAATCTTTTAAACCTTATCAAAATCACGTCCCTCGAAAGTTTCATTCCGTCAAAAGGAGATCAAAAGTGAAAGTCAGATTTTCCCTCGTTACATTTTTTGCCGCCTCTTTGCTGCTTGTTTCAGCCGATTTCGCAAACGCCCAAAACGCAGGCTCAGCCGTGCCGGTTGCCAAAGGAAATAATTTGCGCTGCGCCGGTTACATTCAAAATTCTCCGGTCAATACGCGCTACGAAATCGTCGGCGGCGAGCAGGAACGGGAGCAGAACGTTTACGCCGAAGGCGACTACGTTTACCTGAATTTCGGCGCAAATGCCGGTGCTGTCGAAAACGCTCGCTATACGGTCACGCGCCCGCGCGGTCACGTTCGCTCGGTTTTTTCCCGCAAAGGCGATTTGGGAATTTACGTTCAGGAAGTCGCTTCGCTCCGAGTCGTGCGCGTAAAATCGGAAACCTCCGTTGCTTTTATTGATTATTCGTGCGACAACGTTTTGCTCGGCGATTTGCTCGTCCCGGAACATGAACGGTTTGCGCCGCAAGCCCGACAATTTCAACCGCTCGACCGTTTCCGCGACGCGAACGGCAGAGCCAGCGGCAGAATCGTTTTGGCGCGCGGCGGACAGGAAACTGTGGCGCGAGACCAGATTGTTTATATTGATTTGGGAGCTGAAGACGGCGTCAAAGCGGGCGATTATTTAACGATTTGGCGTCCGGTCGGAAAACCGAAAGTCGCGCAGCGCGTTCCCGAACAGGAAATTGCGCGCGCGGAAGATATGGGATTTGAATCGGACGCTTTTCGCGGCGGCAAATTCTCGAATCAAGCTCCGCGCAAAAAAGGCGAAAACGCCACCGGAGCGATTGCCTCGACCAAAGACGTAAAGCGTCGCCGACCGACAATGCCACGTAAAATTGTCGGCGAAGTCGTCGTGTTAAACGTCAAAGAACGCACGGCAACCGTTATCATCACGCAAAACGCGCAGGAAATTCACACAGGTGATTACGTCGAATTGCAGTAAGTTTCGGACACAAAAAAACAAAAACCGCGCAAACAGTGCGGTTTTTGTTTTTGAACAAGTTTCGGTTCTTGTTCAAAAATCAGATTCTGGATTCGAGAGCCTGAACTTCGGTTTGCGCCGATTCGAGCTTTTTGTGAGCGCGGCGGAAAAGCGTGAAATATTCGTACATTGACCAGAGCGAAGTGACTACGGCAGTCCAAAGCGCGGCGTATCCGACGAGAAAGCCGATAACGCGCCAATCGTCGGGCGTCAAAGCGAAACTCGAAAGATGCTCGAAAGCCGTTTGAAACTCGCTCGCCTGCCAGAAGCGGAACGTAGGTAAAACCGCGCCCGGATTTAATGTATTTGAAAGCGTGTTTGCGCCGATGATCATCAGCGAAACAATCGCCACGCATTGCGCCCACATTTTGATTTTTCCGGTTATATTCGCCGAAATTACCAGCCCTTCGGACGCTGCAATCGAGCGCAATCCCGTGACGGCAAATTCGCGCCCCAAAATAACTACCGTCATCCAAGCCGGAGCGAGCTGTTTTTCAACCAGAGCCACCAAAGCGGCGCAGACGAGCAATTTATCGGCGACCGGATCGAGCAAAATTCCGAGCTTTGAGACCTGATTGCGGCGGCGCGCCAGATGTCCGTCGAAAACATCCGTCAATGCGGCGGCGAGAAAAAGAACAATCGCCAGCGAATATCGCGTCCAGCCGAAAATGCCTTCGGCAAGCGGCGTCAGCAAAACGACGACCAGCATCGGGACGATAATAATGCGCGCCAGAGTTAGATAATTCGGGAGATTCACAGCCAAACAGAAAATTTTCGAGCCGAAAAAAAGCGTCTCTAGGCTCAAAAGTTTAGGTGTCGGACGCATTGAGTGTCAAGGAAGCAAAGATTAAATAAATGAAACAAAATCTGTCTTGAAGCCGGAAAACAACGAATTTTATTTTTTTGCAGAGTTAAATTTGGCGATCGCCATTTTCGCGGCGGCGACGGCGGGCGCAAGTTTCGGGGGCGCAAGATAGGCTTCGGGCGCAAGCTCGTGAACTTTCCTGAGCAGCGGCTCGAAAATCAATTCTTTAGCGGCAAAGACGCCGCCGACATAAGCGATTTGAAATTGTTCGTCGGCGAGCTTTAATTTTTTAATCACCGCGTTTGCCGCCAGTCCCAGTTCACACCCGGCTTCGTCCAGCAATCGGTGCGCGACTTTATCGCCGTCGCGCGCGGCTTGAATGACAAAGCGGGCAAATCCGGCAATTCGGTCGTTGGTCATTGTCGGCGCGTAAATCGCCATTGCGATGTCATCGGGCGACGAAGCGCGGAAATAATCGCAAGCCAATTCGCTCAAAACGGTTTTCGGCGCGCGCCCGTCCGACGCTTTTGCTACGGCTTGCAGCGCGCGGCGAGCGATTCCGGCACCGCCGCCTTCATCGCCCGCAAGCGGTCCCCAGCCGCCCGCAGCGGCGAATTCACCGCTCGCGTTGCGCCCGCAGCAAATCGAACCCGTTCCGGCAATTACAACCAGACCGGCTTTACCGTCGGTCGCGCCGTAGAGCGCGATTTCGGCGTCTGTATAAACTTCGAGCTTTTTGATTCGGAGACGCGAAACAAGACGGTCGCGCATCCGGCTGCGAATATCTGCGCGGCGCACGCCCGCCAAACCGATTTCCGCCGCAGCGATTTCCGAACGCGGTTTGTCAGCCGCGTCGCAGGCGCGGTCAATCGCCGTTACAATGTTGTCAACCGCTGTTTCGACGCCTACTCGGAGCGGATTTGAAACTCCGGTTTTGCCTTCGCCGAGAACGTTTAAATGAGCGTCGGTTAAATTTGCGAGCGTTTTAGTGCCGCCGCCGTCAACGCCTATAAACAAATCGGGGGCGATTGACGAGGTTTCCTCCAAATCTTCTTTTTTGAATCGTTCGGTTTTCGGCATTAAAGTTTAGAGCCTCAAGCTGACAAAAAATAAAAAACTTCAAGAATTATTGTAAAAGCGCTTGACATATAATAAAAACTAAAAGATTTTATCTTTGCGATAATTTTTAGTAATAAGTAATCAGTAATAAGTAATAAGCGAAACCTGATTGCTTAAATTAGTAATAAGTTAAAAAACTAATTACTGATTACTTATTACTGATTACTTTACAGGTGGAAATCAGACAGCTCAGGGCGTTTGTCGCCATTGCCGAAACCAGAACTTTTACTGCCGGAGCGAAACGGATTCACGTGACGCAAGCCGCCATTTCGATGCAGATCAGGCAGCTCGAAAATGAAGTCGGCTCGCACGTTTTTACGCGGACGCCGCGCCGGGTGATTTTGACCGAAGCCGGCGAGATTCTGCTCGAACGCGCCCGCGTCATCTTGCGCGAACACGATGCGGCGCTCGCCGAATTAGCCGAGATCGCCGGAGCCGAGCGCGGACGACTCAGAATCGGGAGCGCGTCGTCGAATTTTATCACGACGAATCTGCCGCAGATTTTGAATAAGCTCAAAAAGAGATTTCCGAACGCCGAAGTCAATGTAGTTTGCGGCACGAGCGAAGCATTGATTGACAGGATTTTGTCGGGCGAGCTGGACATGGCGTTTGTCAGTTTGCCGGTCGAATCGGGGAATATTCATACAGAACTGTTATTTAGCGATGAAATCGTCGCCATCGCGCATCCGGCGCATCCGCAGGCAAACCAAAAAGTCATCAGTACAGCGGCGCTCGCCGGTGAACGCCTGATTTTGGGCGAAAAAGGCGGCAACGTCCGTCGCCTATTCGATGAGTTTTTCGCTGCTGGAGGCGTCAAACCCAATGTCGTAATGGAGCTTTCGCGCCAATCTTCAATCAATGAAATGGTCAGAAACAATATGGGCGTCGGGATTGCGGGCGTCAAAGCGGTCGAAAAAGATGTAAAAGACGGCAAGCTCGTTCGCTGGTGGATCGAGGGCGCGCAGATAAATTGGGAATTGGGTTTAGCAAAGCTGCGCGGCGGGTACGAATCGCCGATTTTAACGGAATTTGTTAGACTTTGCCGAAAACAGTTTGAGCAATAGTTTTCTCCTCATAAAATTTCGACAAATAAAATGAAGTTAAAAGTTTTTCTGATTTTTGCCTTTTGCTTTTTGCCTTTTGCCTTTGCAAAAGCGCAAGGTTTACCGATTGCGCTTCCGCAGGCGGTTGGAATGTCTGCGGAAAAGCTGAAACTGATTGACGTTGAAGTCGAAAAGGCAATCGCCGACAAGAAAGCTCCGGGCGCTGTTGTCATCATCGGTCACAAAGGAAAAATCGTTTATCGCAAAGCGTTCGGCAATCGCGCGCTTGTGCCGACAATCGAGAAAATGACTGTTGACACGATTTTCGACGCCGCCAGCTTGACCAAACCGATTGCTACGGCGACTTCGATAATGATTTTGCTTGAACGCGGGCAGCTTCGTCTGAACGACCGCGTTGAGCAGTTTATTCCCGAACTTAAAGGCAAAGATTCCGGGCGCGTGACGGTTCAACAGCTTTTGACGCATACATCGGGCTATCAGCCTGATTTCGATTTGCGGGAAAAATGGACTGGGAATGAAGGAATGTTAAAGGCACTGGAAAAAGAGCCTTTGCGCCAGCCACCCGGGACGAGATTTGTTTATTCGGACATCGGTTTTATTGTGCTTGGCGAGATTGTGAACAGGATTAGCGGCAAAAGGGGAATTCCTAATTTTGGTCGTGAAAACATCTTTCAAAAAATGAAAATGAAAGATAATAACTTCACGCCAACTTTTATAATTTCGGGTATTACAAATGACGAAACATTTCCTGAAAAAGAAATTATTGCTCGAAGTGCGCCAACCGAAAATATTAAAAATCAGCAAAGTTATCTTGGCGGACAATTTGAAGGAAAAGATGGCGACAAAATCTTACGGGGGCTAGTTCACGATCCGACTGCTTATCGAATGAATGGAGTTGCCGGACACGCCGGGCTTTTTTCGACTGCCGACGATCTGGCGCGCTATTGCCAGATGATTTTGAACGGCGGAACGCTTGACGGCGTGCGCGTTTTGTCAGGGAATACGGTGGCGCTGATGACCAAGCCTTACGTTGTTTCGGAAACGGGCGCGACGCGCGGGCTTGGCTGGGATATGAACACTTCGTTTTCGGGCAATCGCGGCGAATTGTTTCCGCTCGGCTCGTTCGGTCACACGGGCTTTACCGGAACGGGCGTTTGGATTGATCCGGTTTCGCAAACGTTTGTCGTGTTTATGTCGAACCGCGTTCACCCGGACGGCAAAGGCGACGTTTCGCCGATTCGCAACAAAGTGGCGACAATCGCGGCATCTGCAATCAATGATTCATCGCCCGAAAAAGTCCGCGCTGCCGAAGCCGATTATCAAGCGCAAATCGTCCCGCAAGTCGAAAATTTCAAAGCAAATCTCGAACGGCTGCGAACAACGAACAACGAACAACGAGCGACGAACTCAGTTGTTCTAAACGGAATTGACGTTCTTGAAAAAGAGAATTTCAAACGGCTGGAAAATATGCGCGTCGGTTTGGTGACAAATCACACCGGCAAAAACCTCGGCGGCAAGCAGACGATTGATATTTTGTCCGGCAAATCAACTTTCAAATTAGCCGCCCTGTTTTCGCCCGAACACGGAATTCGCGGGCAGCTCGATGTGGAAAAGATTTCCGATTCGACCGATGAAAAAACAGGATTGCCGGTTTTTTCGCTTTACGGCGAGACTCGACGCCCGAAACCCGAACATTTCAAAGATTTGGACGCGATTGTTTTCGATATTCAAGACATCGGCGCGCGCTTTTACACTTACATTTCCACGCTGCAAAACGTGATGGAAGAAGCCGCAAAAGCCGGAAAACCCGTGTTCGTCCTCGACCGCCCGAATCCGATTAACGGCGTTGATGTCGAAGGCGCGATTGCCGACGCAAACAGATTGTCGTTTATCGCCACGCATACGATTCCGGTTCGGCACGGAATGACGGTCGGCGAATTGGCGCAGATGATCAACGCCGAGCGCAGCATCAAAGCCGATTTGCGGGTTGTGAAAATGGAAAACTGGCAGCGCTCGTTTTGGTTCGACCAGACGAATCAATTGTGGGTAAATCCTTCGCCGAATATGCGGAGCTTAACGGAAGCGACGCTTTATCCCGGAATCGGGCTGTTGGAAACAACCAATCTATCGGTCGGACGCGGAACCGATACGCCGTTTGAAATCATCGGCGCGCCTTGGCTCGACGGGCAAAAATTGGCGGAATATTTGAACAACCGCAATATCGCCGGAGCGCGTTTCGTGCCGCGCCGTTTTACGCCGAACGCTTCGGTTTTCAAAGGCGAAGAATGCAGCGGAGTAAATATTATTATCATTGATCGCGCCAGATTTCGCCCCGTTCGCACCGGAATTGAAATAGCGATTGCTCTTAAAAAGCTGTTCCCGGAAAATTGGAAAAGCGAAAGATACTTGAACTTACTGGTCAACAAAAATGCGTTTGACCGCGTTCAACGCGCGGATTCCCCTGAAGAAATTGAAACGTCCTGGGCTTCCGCCCTTGAAGATTTCAAAAAGCGCCGCGCGCAGTTTTTGCTTTACTGATAATCGAAGAAAACATTTTCGCCCATCTTGCGGCAGAATGTTGCATTTTTATAACAAAAAGGCGTAATATCACGCCCAACGTTTTACAACGGTTCAAGATAAATAATAAAAATCGGTGAGATTCCTGAAAATCTCAAGAATCCCAGGCAGAGGCGAAGCGCAAATTTCGATTCTGCTCTTGAAATTTTAGAGGCATAAGGTAAGCGCCGCGCACGGTTTTTGCTTTAATAATTTGGAATTGAAGTTTAATTTTCGTTGTTTCTTAAAAAAATGTTACAATCTCGCCGCTTAAATCGGGCGAGTGCGCTTGCTCATCCGAGTTTTTTGTGGATTCAAAGCAACGAAAATTTGGTGAAATATCCAAAATTCTCAACAACTTTTTGAAAAAAGATAAATTTGCCGTACGAGATTTTCCGATTTTCTACGGTTTTGAAGACAAAATGGCGAGTTTTTCCCGAACACGCCGGTTGCTCGAAATGCGAAAGTAGCTATCAGCGATTCTAATCGCAAAAGAGCGAAGCATCAGTTTTTCTGACTATTAAATTTCTGGTGAATAAATTATGAAAAACCTTTTGAAAAAAACAATGAGCGTTACAGGGGCGGCACTGATGTTGGCTTTTGTCCTTTGCAGCGCAACTCTAGCCCAAGAAGTTACCGGCAGTCTTGTTGGAACCGTTAAAGATGTAAACGAGGCGGTTGTTCCGAATGCGACCGTTACGATCACTGACCCGAGCAAAGGTAATATTGTCGTCCGCACGATCAATGCCAGCGATGACGGCGTTTTTTCCGCGCCGAATCTGCCTATTAGCGTTTATACAATAACGGTCGAAGCCGCTAATTTCAAAAAAAGCGTGCAGACCGATATTAAGCTCGATGTCGGTCAGCGACGCGAGATTAATATCACGCTCGAAGCGGGAAATATTTCCGAAGTTATAACGGTTGAAGCCGATCAAGTAGCGGTTGAACTTAGCACGCCAACGTCTTCGACAACGATTAACGGAGACCAGGTACGAGAACTTTCAATCAACAACCGCAATTTTACGCAGCTCGTGACGCTCGCCCCCGGAGTTTCCAATGATCTGGCGGACTTTGTTTCGGCTGGTACGACAACCCCGGAAACCGGGACGGTCAATCTGGTTCAAATTTCCGTCAACGGCGCGCGCTCCAGTCAAAATACCTTTACGGTTGACGGTGCCGATGTCACCGACCGCGGTTCTAACTTAACTATTCAAGCGTATCCGTCGGTTGATTCAATCGGCGAATTTAAAGTTTTGCGTTCGCTTTATCCGGCGGAAGCCGGCAGAAGCGGCGGCGGTCAGGTGAACGTCGTTACTCGCAGCGGAACGAGCAAGTTTCACGGCTCACTGTATGAGTTTGTTCGCAACGAAAGATTCAATGCCAACGACTTTTTCAGCAATCAAACCGCGCCCGTCGGTAAAGATCCCGAAAGCGGTAAAGCCAGACGCCGCCCATTCCGCTACAACAACTTTGGCTATACCATCGGCGGTCCGATTTTCTTCCTCGGCTTCGGCGAAGGCGGTCCAACTGTCAAGCGTTATGAGAAAACTTTCTTTTTCTTTTCGCAGGAATTTCGCCGCGATATTCGTTACCCGGCTTTAACCTCGACCGTTCCCGACGCCAATTTGCGGAAAGGTGTTTTTACCGTTCCGATTTGTTTGCAAGCATCCGGTACAACTTGCACCAGCATTTTAACTCCGGGAAACAAAATCCCAAATATCAACCCCGTCGCCCAGCAATACCTTGATTTGATTTACAATAAGCTGCCGCTCCCGAATGGCTCGACACAATTCGGACTCGTCGCTTCGGCAAAAAACGTATCCAATTTCAGGCAGGAAATTCTGAAAATTGATCATAGTTTTAACGAAAAACTTTCGATGTATTATCGTTTTCAAAACGATAAAATTCCGTCCATAGACGCTAACGCGCTCTTTTCGTCGGGGTCGAGTTTGCCGGAAGTTTCCACTACCGAAACCAACTCGCCGGGACGCACGCACACTCTACAAACGACTTACGCCGCAAGCTCGAATCTGATTTTTGAGGGGCGTTATACCTTCGGCTACGGCGCGATTTTAAGCAAAAATATCGGACTTCTGGCGCTCGAAAATACGCCGATTACGCCGCCGCTTGCTTTTGCAAATCAACGAGACCGCATACCTAGTATTTCCGGCAACGGATTTAACGGTTTGGTCGGTTTCGGACCTTATGACAATTTCTCATGGAAGGGTAATATCACCGGAACGGTGACTTACATCTTCGGAAATCACACGGCAAAAGCAGGAGCCGTTTATTCAAAATATCGCAAAAACGAAAATGCCCTGGCGGGTGTCAACGAAGGTCAGTTTAGCGGCTTTAACACACCGGGCGTCGCCTCTGCCTTAATCGCGCCGGGCGGCTCAACGGTTCAACAGCAGTTTGCGAACTTTTTGCTCGGAACAAACGTGACCTTTACGCAGGCGAGCTTCGATTACACGGCGGATTTGCGTTCTAAGGCTTTTGAAGCATTCGGTCAGGATGAATGGAGAATCCGCCCCAATCTAACGCTTTATTACGGTGTGCGTTATTCGTTTTTTGGCGCTCCTTACGACAAAAACGGACGACTTTCAAACTTTGACCCGGCATTTTTCAATCCGGCAGCCGCGCCCGCTGTTACCGGCGCAGGCAACCGCATTCCGGGAACAGGTAATTTCTGTAACGGGATAATTGTCAATTCGCAAAACGCAAACGTGCCGTTTCCGAACTGTACTCCGACTGTTTCGCCTTACGGCAAATTCGTAATGGACGTACCGAAAAACGATTTCGCGCCGCGCGTCGGTTTGGCATTTGACCCATTCGGCAAGGGGAGAACTTCGATTCGCACCGGCTACGGTATTTATCACGAACAAGTTTTGAGCGGCACGGCATTGCAGCATATCGGTACTAACCCGCCTTATCAACAAAATTGCGTTGTCAGCGGCGTCAGATTGGATAATCCGGTTCCGAATGGCTGCGCTGTTCAGGCGGTAAACACCGTTGCTAACATTCGAGCGATCCAAAGCGATTGGAATACTCCGTATATGCAGCAATGGTCGTTAGACATTCAGCACCAATTAACCAAAGACACGATCGTCACAGCCGGTTATTACGGCTCGAAGGGCACTCATTTGATTGGTTCGTTTGAATTAAATCTATTGAGTCCCGGACAAGCGATTGCTTCGACTTGCGCAACGGGAAATACTTATATTGGCGGACCCACACCGACTTTGGCGCAATGCCAAGTACCGGGAACCGCATTTTTCTCCAGCGCTGCCGAAACAGTTCTCGACCAGCTTCGACCTAATCGCGGTTACCGCTCGATTGCGATTGTTCAGCCGCGCTTTAATTCGAATTACCACAGTTTGCAACTTTTCGGACAGCATCGCTTTGGCGGCGCATCGCAGCTTAATGTAGCTTATACCTGGTCTAAAAATTTGACCGACAGCCAAAACGACCGTTCTGCCGCTCCGCAAAATTCGTTTGATATTCCGGCGGAAAAATCGAGAGCGACGCTTGACCGGCGGCATATTTTTACCACCAACTTTGTTTATGAACTGCCGTTTTTCCGTGAATCCAACGGCTTGCTAAGAGCGGTTTTAGGCGGTTTTCAAGCATCGGGAATTTACACCTATCAAACCGGGCTGCCATTTACAGCAACGACTTCGAACTACGATCCGGCAGGTGTCGGATTGATTCCGCCGCCGACAACCGTGGCTCGTCCGAATGTTCTCTGCAATCCCAACGAAGGCGGCGCTGGTACTCAGCAGCAGTTTTTCAACACCTCCTGCTTCCAGCTTAATCCTTTGACGACGGCGACTGGCTTAACCAATCTACCCGGTAATGCTTCAAGAGGAATCATTGAAGGTCCTCCCACGAACCGGTTCGATTTAACGCTCATGAAAAACATTCGTTTCAACGAATCAATGAGACTTCAATTACGCGCTGAAGCCTTCAATATTTTCAATAAAACCAATTTTAGAGCTTTAAGTACAAACGTTACAGCAGCTAATTTCGGTCAGGTCATCTCAACGAGAGACCCGCGCAATTTGCAATTTG
Organism: Pyrinomonadaceae bacterium; assembly: GCA_036388775.1. Classification (GTDB taxonomy): domain Bacteria; phylum Acidobacteriota; class Blastocatellia; order Pyrinomonadales; family Pyrinomonadaceae; genus JALZCH01. Next base: position 24,782 of record DASVRD010000018.1, read on the forward strand.
CCGTGAAGTTTTACTTTTAAACTTTAAATCACAAATGAGAACCAAGCCTGCGATGTAAATAATTTCAGGCTTGGTTTCTCAAGAGAATCGCTGAGCGAAAAGTAATTTATAATCGCAAAAAAAATACAAAATTTAATTTGCGAAAAAAAACTCGAAAGATTTTCTCGAATCAATAACTTTTCCTTTCACAAAAAAGCTGTTTCATCGCGAACTTTCGAGAGCGAGCAGCGGCAAATCCTCCGACAAGCGGTAATAAGTCATTAGGACTGGGGTAACTTTAGATTTCATCTACGGAGAAAAAAAATGAAAAAGAATTTAATGTTGATAAAACTGCTCTTGTCGCTTGTTTTTTGTCTGTCAGCGACGGCTTTCGGACAAGAAACTACCGGCGGGATCGAAGGCTACGTTAAAGATGCGGCGGGAGCCGTTGTTCCGAACGTAACTGTAACCATTGCTAGTGCGAGGGAAAGCGCCTCCGGGACGACCACGACCGGGACGGCGACGGGATTTAGGCGGACACTTACGACCAATGACGACGGATTTTTCCGCGTCCTGCAAGTTCCGCCGGGAAGCTACGACGTTGTTACTTCGCCAACCGGCGGATTCGCCGAAGCCAGATACGAAAACGTATCGGTCGCAATCGGGCGTAATACGCAGTTGGACATTACCGTCAATCCCGGCTCGAATGTGACGACTGTTGATGTCAGTTCCGCCGACGCGCCACCGGTTGATACAACCAGCACTGCGATTCAAACAACCATCAATGCGCAAAAAATCGAGCTTTTGCCGAAAAGCACCGGTTTTACGAGTCTTTTAAGAACCGTTCCGGGCACGCGCCCCGAAAGCCGTTCCGGCGGATTTTCCGTTGACGGCGCTTCCGGCGCCGAAAACGTTTTTGTGATAGACGGGCAGGAAGTAACCAATTATCGAACGGGAACTCTGAACGAAACCTACAACATTCCGACTCAACTTGTGCAGGAAGTACAAGTGAAATCGAGCGGTTTCGAGGCGGCGTTCGGCGGTGCCACGGGCGGTGTGGTGAGCGTCGTCACACGAGGCGGCAACAATAACTTGCGCGGAGAGTTCGGCTTGCAATTTGAAACGCCGCAATTTAACGGCAATGCACGTCCTCTTTTGGCAGGAAATACTGCCGCCGCCGGTCCCTTTTCCCGAAACCCGGAATATTTCAACCCCCCAAAGGAACAGGGAGTAAATTTTTTCCCGACTGCCAATCTTAGCGGTCCGATCATTAAAAACAAGCTTTGGTATTTCGCTAGTTACAGTCCACAGGTTTTCAACACTGAAGTAAATACGCAGTATTTCACCCTCGCGCCGGCTGCCACACGAACCTTCATCGCCAGCGAAAGATACAGCAGAAAGACCAAATACGAATATGCGTTTGCTCGCCTTGATGCTAATCCATTTAATAATCTGAGATTAACAGGTAGTTTCCTTTGGAATCCGGTAATTCAGGAAGGAAGCATTCCAGGAACGTCCTTCTCAAATGTTACGTCGACAGCATTCGGTTTCACCAATGTGCCATTTTCTGACTTTGGCGGTAGTATCGGAAGGCTGTTTGGAAATCAATATACATCCAAGCAGGGTGGACGACAAAACTCGAATGTTGTAAATGTATCCGGCGTTTATACGCCTACCGGCAACATCGTAATTGACGGGCGCTACAGTCGGGGTTTTCTAAACGAAAAACTCGGCAATTATTTTGTTCCTACCGCAGTTCAAATTGCCGCCTGTAACAATCCTACTCTTAATGACCCTATTCTTGCGAATCGAATTCCTTTCCCTTGTTCCACAACCGGGTCTAGTTCTATTACTGTAAAAGACGTTTCAATTCGGGAATCTTACGAATTTTCCGGTACAACCATATTTAACGTTGGCGGAAGGCATGAATTGAAGGGCGGATATCAGAGGTACACAATCCTTAACGATGTGCAATCGGGGAATAACGCAATCGGGGTATTACGCTTTTTTATAGGACCGACTAATTTAATCTCAAGTATTCAACCTGGCGTAACTGCTACGCCCGGCGCGATTGGGACTGGGTCTTTTACGCGGACGGGAACCCGTGGACAGGGATCAAATCTAAGTCAGGGTATTTTTATTCAGGATAAATGGCAGCCAATTAATCGTTTGACTCTGAATTTGGGTGTCCGAGTCGAAAAAGAGAATTTGCCTACATTCAATGGTATTCCCAGCGGAGTCGATTTTGGCTGGGGTGACAAGATTGCGCCGCGTCTCGGATTTGCCTTCGATGTTTCAGGCGACGGCAAGACGAAGATTTTCGCCAGCTACGGTCGCTTCTTCGACCGGGTAAAATTTGCGCTTCCGCGCGGTTTGTTCGGAGGAGATATATTCCTTGAAGATTATTTCGAGATTTTCCCCAGCGACCTTTCGACGAGCTTTAATATCGGCAACGTCGTCGGCGGTTTCACCGGACCGAGCGTTTGTCCTTCGACAGGTTTTATCACTTCGGGCGCCCGAAGCAGGTGTCAAAGAAATCTGCGGGTAAACGCAAACGAACCCGGCGCTTCGGCATTTACCAGCGGAGCCGTTGACAAGAATCTTAGTCCTTTTCAGCAAACGGAATTCACGGTTGGGGCAGAACGACAGTTGAGTCAAAATTATGTTTTCCGGGTTCGTTATACATTTAAGAATGTAGACGAAGCGGTTGAAGATGCGGGTATAGTCAACGCGGCTGGCAGCGAAGCTTACATCATCGGCAATCCCGGGAGAGGACTTCACCTGGAAACGCTTCAGGCACTAGGATATGCCAAATCGACGAGACCGCAACGCCGCTATGACGGCTTGGAATTCGTACTGGAAAAACGTTTATCGAAGAGCTGGTATTTCAATGCAAACTACACATTTAGCAGGTTATACGGTAATTACACCGGTTTGGCTAGCTCTGATGAAGCACATTTGGTTACCGGACGGCTTGCGCCCGGAGTTAGTCGTGCGTTTGACTTGCCGTTCATCGGATTTACCGCCGAAGGCAAGCCGGACAACGGTCGGCTCCCGACTGATAGACCGCACGTCTTTAACGCTTACGGCGCCTATATCTTTGATTGGATGGGAAGCCGAACAAATTCAACCGAAATTTCGGCATTCCAAACCGTCACTTCCGGAACGCCTCAGACAACATCCATTTACGGTCAATCCAGCGTAACTCCTCAGATATTTTATAGTCGCGGCGATTTGGGACGAACACCGGTCTTTTCTCAGACGGATCTTGCTGTTACACACCGCTATAGATTTGGAAGGGATAATCGGTTTACTCTAGTTGCCGATCTCAACTTTTTGAATCTTTGGGATCAGGCAACAGTAACGGGTATTTACTCCACAATGAATACGACCACTGGCAGACCAAATGATGCGGCTTTGTTTCCCACTGCTACTGCCGGGCAACGCGCGTCGCTATATGCTAATGGGTATACGTCGGGTGCGTTGCTGCAACCTATACTGAACATCCTAGCCGCTAACCCTGATGCGCTCGATAAACGTTATAAGATGGCGCAACTTTATCAATCGCCTAGAACAGTGCGATTTGGATTTAGGATTCTTTTCTAAGGAATCGGAATCTGTAACTTGAACTCGCCTAGAGAAATTTAGGCGAGTTTTTTATTTTAGTTTTGAAAAGTCAATTTCTTTCGGATTAAACAGCGAATACTTACCTTCGCTTCTTTTTTCTCTTATAATCCAGAAAATATGTTTGATTTGCTTTTGAAAAACGCTCGATTAGTGCTGCCGGACAAGGAAATTGAAAACGGCTCGCTTTTGATTTCTAACGGGAAAATCGAGCAGATTAACGGCGAAGAACGAGATTCGGCAAAGGTTCTGGATTTGGACGGCGCGCGAGTTTTCCCCGGTTTTATTGACATTCATATCCACGGCGCAATCGGCGTTGACGCAAACGAAGCCGATACGGAGGGCTTGCACGGAGCGGCAAAGTTTTTAGCCGAAAATGGAGTTACAGCCTGGCTGCCGTCGCTGGTGCCGGATGATTCGGAAAACTACCGAAAGTCAATTGCCGCAATTGACCAGCTAATCGGAACTCAAGACCTAAGCGAAACTCCAGCCGCCCGCGCAATAGGCGTGCATTACGAAGGACCTTTTGTCAGCGAAAAGCAGTGTGGCGCTCTCCGAACCCGATATTTTCGCACTTTTACGGGCGAAATCGGACTGCCCCGACTTTTCGCCGAAAACGCCGTTCATTTAACGACGCTCGCGCCGGAAATAGAAGGCGGAATCGAATTGATTAAAAAACTGCGCGAGGAAAATTGGATTGTTTCAATCGGACATACGCGCGCCGATGTCAAAACCTTAGACGCAGCTTTAACTGTCGGCGCGCGACATCTCACGCATTTCTTTAACGCGATGACCGGATTGCATCACCGCGAAACGGGCGTCGTCGGCTGGGGATTGAGCAATGAAAACGTGACTTTCGACATTATCGCGGACGGCGTTCACGTCGCGCCGCCGATGCTGCATTTCGCCGCCCGCACGAAAACGCCCGCAAAAACCGTCTTGATCTCGGATGCGGTTTCGCCCGCAGGTCTCGGCGACGGCGAGTTTGAGATTTGGGGCGAGAAAATATCGGTGAAAAACGGAAAAACCGAAAATGAGCGCGGCAGCATCGCCGGCAGCGTAATCACAATGCTCGATGCCGCGCGGATGATGTTAAAGCTCGGTTTTTCGCCGGTTGAAGTTTCGCGAATGGCTGGTTTGAATCCGGCGCGTGTTTTGGGAGTTGAAGCCGAGTACGGCTCAATCGAAATCGGCAAACGCGCTGATTTAACCGTTCTCGACCGGGACGGAAACGTCATTTTAACCATAATAGGCGGGCGCGTCGCTTATCAAGTTTAAGGCGAAGTCGTATGGAGGATTCGGTTTTTCTCCCAATCGGTTTTTCTGGTTACAAAAAACACGCCAACAAAAATAAGAGCGGCTGCGATAATGGATTTGGAGGTAAAAGGCTCGCCGAGAAAGAGAACCGCAAGCAAAAATCCGATCAGCGGCTGGAGGTAAATATAAACCGCGACGGTCGAAGGAGAAACCCGCGCGAGCGCCCAGGCGTTCAGATAATAAGCGCCGATTGTCGGAATCAGCACAATATACGCGAGCGTCAGCCAAGCGGTGGTGCCGACTTGAGATGAATCAACGCTTGAAAACGAATACGCGCCGAGCGGAACGCAAATTACGCTGCCAAACAAAAACAGCCACGCCAGAGAGCGCAGCGCGCCGTTGCGCGCAATAGTATCTTTTGAAATGGCGAGATACGTCGCGTAGCACAAACCGTTAATTACAATCATTAAATCGCCCTTGATATGCTGGGCGGAAAAATCGGCTTGCGCCGGATTGATCAGATAAATCACGCCCGACGCGGCAACCAGAATTCCGCCAGCTTTATACCAATTCAATCTATCGAAACCGAAAATGCTGCTGATTATCGCTACAAAAACCGGCATCATCGCAGCGAGCAGAGCCGAATTACTCGCCGTTGTGAGAGAAAGACCGGTGACGGAAAGAATCTGATTGAAAGTCACGCCGAGCATCGCATAAAGCGCCAGACGCCAGTAATCGCTGCCGCGTTCGAGACGTAAAGTTCCGGTTAATAGCTGCAAAGCCAAAAAAGCGACCGCCGCACCCGCAACCCTGAATCCGACAATGGTAAAGCTGGGAAAAGCCTGAAGAGCGATTTTTCCCGCTACCGGAAACGAACCGAACATCAATTGCACGCCCAACAACGCATAATGCGGCGCGAGAGGAGACGTAGAAGATTTTTCCATCTGTTTAAATTGAAATGCTAACAAAATCGCTGGAAACTGTCAGGTTTTTGTTGTCAGGCGGACTGTTACCGAGTAAGATAGCGATACGAAAAAACTCCCCGTATAAAAAAAGGCAGGAAAACTTAATATGCAAAAGCGAACGCCTTTGCCGAAAGGCACGGTGTTGGACGGGCGTTACCGCATCTCGCGCCGTTTAGGAAGCGGCGGAATGGGCGCGGTTTACGAAGCCGAAGACACGCGGCTTAAAAATAGAGCGGTTGCGCTCAAAGAAACTTTCGCCGATTCGATTGACACGCGCCGGGCGTTTGAACGCGAAGCCGAATTGCTGGCAAACACGGCGCACGACGCTTTTCCCTGCGTGATTGATTATTTCACCGAAGGCGACGGCTGTTTTCTCGTGATGGAGCTTGTCCGCGGCGACGATTTAGCCGGGATGCTCGCGGCGCGCGCAGAGCCTTTTGCGGAAGCAGAGGTTTTAGATTGGGCTGATCAGATTTTGGACGCGCTCGATTATCTGCATTCGCAAAAAATCATTCATCGCGACATCAAGCCCGCAAATTTAAAACTAACACCGCACAATCGAATCAAGCTGCTCGATTTCGGAATTGCCAAAAATAACCTCGGCGACGCAGCTTCGGTCACAACCGTCGGCAGTCTCGCCGCGACTTTGCAATACGCTCCGCTCGAACAGGTTTTGCGCGCCGACGCCAATTATCACGCCGTGTTATCAGTCAATTCGAGCGAAAAAGTTGAAGCGATTTTGCGAGCCGGAACCGACGCGCGAACCGATTTATATGCTCTTGGCGCAACTCTTTACCAGCTTTTGACGAAGCGTTTGCCGAAAAACGCCCCGACGCGCGCCGCTGCCGTTTGGTCTGGACAGCCTGACATTCTGCAACCTATTCAACAGCTTAACGGGCAAATTTCGCTTTCGGTTTCCAACGTTTTACAACAAGCTTTGGAGCTTGAACGAAGCAATCGCCCCGCGTCGGCGTTGGAAATGAGAAAACTTTTAGCTGACGCTCAAATCCGCTCGCAAGAAACAATCAATAACATTCAAACAAACGCTGTCCAAGAACATATTTTCATTGGAACAGGAAACAAGGTTTTGGCGACCGAAATTCAACCGGAAAACGGAAAACTCAAAATAAGCCTTGGCAAACAACGATTTGCCGAATTTTCGCCGAAATTTGAAACGATTCGAGAGCCGCGACAAACGTTTTTAATCGTCGCTTTAGCCGCTTTAATTACCGTCTTCGTGTTTTCGCTGTGGGCTTTGAAAATCAAAACCGTTCCTACGGTCAGGGCTGCAAAATCCGCAACCGAACAGATCGCGCAGCCTTTGGTTAAAGAAAACAAAATTATTAATCAAACAAAACGAATCTCCGGCACTAAAAACTCAAGAAAATCAAAATATACGTCAACAAATAAAACCGAACCAGAAATCACGCCTAACCAATGGGCAGACTCAAATGAAACACCCGCAAACTCTTCGCAAACGCGGGAGCGCCGCGTAATCAACGGTAAAGGTCTGGAAGACGCAGCTTCGGAAAAACAGAAAACGGAAGTCGAAAACTGATTTTCGAGAATAAAAAAAGCGAGATTCCAATTTTCAACGAAACGCGGAACGAAAAAGCGGCGGTGATTTTCCGTGAATGGGAAAAAGATTTGTTGGAAAGAGTGAACAAATAACCAGTCCGGCGCGAGAAGTTTTTATGAAACGATTTTTTATTTTCATTTTTCTGTTTTTTTCGCTCGCCGGTTTTTCCTTCGGGCAAGATACGAGTCTTCCTGCCGCGTGCCGGAAAATTCTGAACGAGAAACATCGCGGCTGGCGATTTGCGAAAATTCTTCCTGAAATTCAGAAACATTTGCGTGAAAAGGTCTCATCGGACGCTCGCGGCGATTTAATCGCGGGCGATTGGAACGGCGACGGGCGGCGCGATTACGCCGCGCTGATCGAACACGGAACGTCGTATTCGAGCGACGGTAAGCCCGTTCTGACAAACGACGGTAAAATGTCGAAAAGAAATGTTGCCGTGGCGTTTGTGCAAAGCGGAAAATCATACGAGTATTTTCTGCTCGACGATTACGGCGATTATCTTTTGACCGAAAAAAAAGACACGCCGCTCTACGATTATTCGACGAAAAGCCGCGTGCGCTTTAAAACCGATACGATTTTCGCCGGAATTTGGGAAAAAGCCGGACGCAATTTCGTCTGGCATAAAAATAAGTTTATTTACTTTCAAACCAGCGATTAAAATTTAATTGAAACGGAATTTGAAAATTTTATGAACGCTATATCCTGGGTTTTTTCTTTGCTCACGGGCTTGATTTTAATCGTCGCCGCGCTCGTTGACGCATTTATTTTGATGTGGGGAATGGAGCATTTCAAAACGTCGGTGAAGCCGTATGCTTACGCTTTGTTCGGCGTTTTGAGCCTGGTAATCATTGTTATTGCCACTGCGGTTGCCGGACCAATAAGCCTTTGGGCGGCAAAAAAAATGTATCCGAACGATAGCGGGGCTGGTTTTTTGATTTGCTTGCTTGGCGGCATTCTGGCGATAGTCGTCGGCGTCGGAGCGCTGTTCGTTTCGGCGCCATTGGTTTTGGCGATCTTTGATGATCCGCTTCCTCAAGCCGGGTCAATGATGCGACTTAAATTTCCCGAAAAAACGCGCGTCATTTACCATAGAGACCAAAACACGCAGACTTATGACACAAAATTAATCGTCAAGCTCGACGAACCCGGCTGGGAAGAGTTTCGCCGAAATTCGCTTTTCCAAACTCAGGAATTACGAATCGTCAGCGCCGACAACGCGCAAAACCCGCGTAGTTGGCGGACGTTTGAAATCGCCGAAAGCCAAGCCCAAAGTTATCGGTGGGTGAACGTCGCCGAACCGGTGCTTTTGAAAGCTCTGGCGCGTCGCACCGACGACGGGCAAATTTACGTTTATCTTTTCCTGCAACGAAACGTGAAAATTTGATTTGCCGTTTGATTCGGATTGTTTATGGAACGAATAGAGTTTTACAATTCGCCGCTGAAGCTAATCTGGCTTTTTTTCTTAAATTGTCTGATGGTTGCAGGGTGCTATTTTTGCACGACCTTTGACGAAATCACGCCGAAAATTTTCGGGTGGTTCGGCATCGCTTTTTTCGGGCTGGGGTTTTTCGTCATTCCGGTTCGCATTTTTCGCACGCGCCGCCCGGAAATCGTCATTGACCGTCGCGGCGTCGAAGTTTTCAGTTGGAAATGCGGCTTAATCGCCTGGCAGGAAATCCGGCGAGTTTCAGTGTCCAACATTAACGGCAATCGTTTTCTATCGCTTGAACTCGCAGACCCGGAAAATTTTTATGCCCGCTTTAGTTCATCTTATCGCACGGCGGCAAAATGGTCGCAAGCGGCGGGCTTTGACGATGCGTCAATCGGCTTTACCGGAATGCGTCCTTCGATTGACGAAGCGGTGAGTTTCATCGCGCGTGTTGCGCCGGAAAAATTAATTTAGAGAAGTTTTAAAGATAAGAATTCGTTTTACAACTATTGGTTCAAAGGTTATATTAATGGCGCATTCCAATCTCATTTTAAGGAAACTCCATAATGCCCGTTCTCGAATCAGTCGTCGCATTAAAAGCAGTTGTCGGAATCGCCGGAGTCGCTTCGGCGCTTTTTGTTAACCGAGATAGCAGCGGCAATTTTAAATTTGATGAAATTCCCAAAGCGATTTTCGGCGAAGCAATCGGCGGAATTTATGCTGATTTTTTCAAGGAAGGAATTGGTTCCGGTTACGCAAGCCTGAAGGCGAAATACGAGCAAATTTCGCTGGATAAAGATAATCTCAATCACGATTTACAGAAAGCCGCACGCAAAGCGCAATTAATCGCTACATTTTTCGCCGCGCAATATTGTATAGAGCAAGTCAGAGCAGAAAATAATTCAGCGGAAACCTTTGCCGGTAAAACTCTCGAACGAGCGAAAAGCTTGGTTGTTTCCGACAGCAGAGAAGCGTATTTGAAAGAAGTAATCAATTACCTCAACGATGAAATTAAAAATGTTGATAAAGCCGTTTTTAGCGGAACAATGAGCTTTGATGAATTCGTTCCGGTTTTTGACACT
>DASVRD010000019.1:0-22892 GCA_036388775.1 Pyrinomonadaceae bacterium
CGCCGCGCACGAAATCAGAATGCGGAAAAACCCGACTGATGTTGTGACTTACATCATTGACCGCAACATTAATTACACAAACGTCTGCAACGTCGTCTGCACTTTTTGCGCGTTTTACCGGCGACCGGGAAAACCCGACACTTATGTTCATTCGTTTGAGGAAATTTGTAAAAGAATTGATGAAACCATCGCTTTGGGCGGAACGGGCGTTTTGATGCAGGGCGGTTTGCATCCGGATTTTAATATCGAATGGTACGAAGATTTATTGTCCAGATTGCACGCAATTTACCCGACGTTTCAGCTTCACTGTTTTTCGCCGCCGGAAATTCACAATATTTCTTTGATTTCCAAACTCGATTACGAAACGATTATGCGCCGTTTGAAAACCGCCGGTTTGTATTCGATGCCGGGCGGCGGCGGAGAAATTTTGGACGACGAAGTTCGCAAGCGCGTTTCGACCAAATGCAACACGCAGGAATGGCTCGACGTGATGCGCGCGGTTCACAAAGTCGGTCTGCGCTCGACTGCGACAATGATGTTCGGAATCGGCGATAAAATCGAACATCGCGTCCGGCATTTGCAGAGAATTCGAGACGTGCAGGACGAAACGGGCGGTTTCACGGCGTTTATTCCCTGGACTTTCCAGCGCGAAAACACCGCTTTGGGGCGCAAAATCACGGAAGAGCCGACCGGCATTGATTATCTAAAAATGCTCGCGGTTTCGCGTCTGTTTTTGGACAATGTGCAACACATTCAGGCTTCGTGGCTGACGCAAGGCTTGCGTTTGGGACAAGTCGCTCTGCGATTCGGCGCAGACGATATGGGTTCGATTATGATTGAAGAAAACGTCGTCTCGGCGGCTGGCGCAAACGAACACGCCAACGAAAAAGAACTGCGCTATCAAATCTCCGAAGCCGGATTCGTCCCGCAACAGCGCGATATTTTGTACGAATACGTCAATCGTGAAAACGCCGAAACTTTGGACGAAAGAAAATCAATGCCGCTTCGACAATTGAGCGTGGCTTTTGCCGATTAAATCTAGCCACAAACAGACACGAAAGCTCACGAAAACTTATCCGGTAATTTTGTGTCTGTTTGTGGCTGGAAACTTTATGCCGAAAATCGTTCTTGAAACGCAGATTAATGCTTCGGCAGAAATTTGTTTTGATCTGATGCGAGACATTCGCCTTCATACTGAGACAACAACGCAAACAAAAGAGAAAGCGATTAGCGGAATAACAAGTGGAAAAATAGGTTTGGGACAAACCGTTACATTTGAAGGCGTTCATTTCGGCATCCGGCAACGATTAACTGTAAAAGTCACCGAGTTTGAACGCCCGCGTCTTTTTGTTGATGAAATGACCGAAGGCGTTTTTCAATCGTTCAAGCACATTCACGAATTTTTCCCGAATGAAAACGGCGTTTTGATGCGCGACACACTCGTTTGGACTGCGCCGCTCGGACTTTTGGGGAAAATTGCCGACAAACTGTTTCTCGAAAATCATTTGCGGCGGCTCGTTACAAAACGCAATTTAAAACTCAAAGAAATTGCCGAAGCGACGCGAAATCTACAATCAAATTAAAGAAACGGATGACGCTCGAAAAGCAAATCTCTTGAAACAGCGATAGTTTCCTCGTTGTATTTTAATTCTTACAAAACTCTTACACTCATTGCCCTTTTTGGCTGTTACGATTGAATCTAACAATTTGCCGCCTAATACGCGGATTATTTCAGTCGGTTACAAGAGGGGGAAGCAAGTGCAAAATATAGTTGATTTTAAAGCAAAGCGGGAGGGTCTTAATTGGGACTCGTTTATCGCTATCGGAATTTTTCATGTTCTAGCCATCGGAGCTTTGTTTACTTTTTCGTGGGCGAATCTGACGGCTTTTTTGTTTATGTGGTGGTTTGCCGGAAGTTTGGGAATCGGACTCGGTTATCACCGTTTGCTGACCCATCGCGGTTTTAAAGCGCCGAAATGGTTGGAATATTTTTTCACGTTTTGCGGCACGCTGGCTTTGCAAGCCGGAGCCGTTAAATGGGTGACGACACACCGCATTCATCACGCGCACACCGAAACCGACAAAGACCCGCACAGCCCGCGCAACGGAACTTATTGGGCGCACATCGGCTGGATTATGCGCGGCACTTCGCAGGAACACGACGACGCCACGATTCGCAAATACGCGCCTGATTTAATTAAAGACCCGGTGATTGTTTTCCTCTCGCGCTGGTATTGGGCTTCGGCGATTTTAGCCGGAATCGTTTTGTTTTTAATCGGCGGTTTTTCGATGGTTTTGTGGGGCGTTTTCGCGCGCACGGTTTTTGGCTGGCATATGACCTGGCTGGTTAACTCGGCTACGCATCTGTGGGGAACGCGGCGTTTTGAAACGCGGGATGATTCAACCAACAACGCTTTAATCGCCGCCGTCACTTGGGGCGAAGGCTGGCACAACAATCATCACGCGCAGCCGACTTCGGCGAGACATGGACTCGCCTGGTACGAATTCGACATTAATTGGATGACGATCTGGCTGCTGCAAAAAGTAGGATTGGTGACGGACGTTCGCGTTTACAATCTCGGCGAACAGCCGTCGCAATTAAAACGCGCGGCTTAAGATAAAATAAAAATCTTTGCGCTCTTTGCGCCTGTGCGAGTAATTGTTTCACGCACAGGCGCAAAGTTTTGTTTGCAGTGATAAAATTTGACTGATGGTAGTGATGCACCGGCGAAAACTTGCGATTTTCTTTATCGTCTTCGGCGTTTGCCTAGTCGCGCTCGCGGTCACGCTCAACGTCGGCTGGATTTTGCTCAACTTACAGCAAATCGCTCTGCTCGTTTTGGGCATCGTTTTTTTCGCCATCATTATTACCGGATTGGTTTTGAACACGATTTTTCTGGTGCGCGAGATTCGCCGCAACGAACAGCACGACGCTTTTATCAACGCCGTGACGCACGAATTGAAAACTCCGATTGCTTCAATTCGGCTGTATCTCGAAACGCTGAAAAAACGCGACTTGCCCGAAGAAAAACGGCTGGAATTTTACAATTTGATGCTCGGCGACACAGACCGCCTAATAGCGATGGTCGAACAGGTGCTATACGCCGGGCGTTCAAAAGACAAGCGCCGGAAAATCAATGTTTCCAAAGTCAGGCTCAATCAATTGCTCCAGGATTCAGCCGAAATAATCCGCAATCGTTACAATTTGGATGAAACGTCGGTGGCGCTGCCGACGAACGGAGACGTTCGTGTTCGCGGCGATAAGCTCGAACTGCAAGTCGCGTTTACGAATTTGCTCGACAACGCCGTGAAATATTCAAAAGACGCCGTTCACGTCGAAATCGAAATCGAAACTCTCGATGAGAAGCGCATTGAAATCAAAGTCAAAGACGATGGAATCGGGATTGCCAAATCTGAAATAAAAAATATTTTCCGGCGTTTTTATCGTCCGACCAATCGTTTTACGAGAAAAGTAAAAGGCACGGGACTCGGACTTTCAATCGTGCAGGGAATCGTCGAAAAACACGGCGGAAAGATTTTTGCTCAAAGCGCGGGCGAGGGAAAGGGAAGCACCTTTGTCATTCGCCTGCCGAAAGCTTGACAGGTTCAAAGTTCAAAGTTCAAGGTTCAAAGTTGTTTTCTTTAACCTTGAACCTTGAACTTTGAACTTTGAACAAATGAAGATTCTGATTGTTGAAGACGAGCAAAATCTGGCTGAAGGCTTGCGTTTTAATCTCATAGCCGAAGGGAATGAGGCGGAAGTCGCGCCGGACGGCGAAACCGCTTTGTCGCTCGTTCTTAAGCAAAAACAGCAGTTTGACGCAGTTGTTCTGGACGTGATGCTGCCGGGAATTGACGGTTTTGAAGTCGCGCAAACTCTGCGCGAAAACAAGATTTTCGTTCCGATTTTAATGCTTACGGCACGCGGCAACGCGGAAGACATATTGCGCGGTTTTGAAACGGGCGCGGACGATTATTTGCCAAAACCTTTTGATTTGCATATCTTTCTGGCGCGTTTAAACGGATTGCTGCGCCGCCGCGAATGGCTCAAAATCGAACAAACCGCGCCGCTCGAACAAATTAATATCAACGGCAAAACGATTGATTTTGAAAATCTCCAACTGCACTCGAACGGTCAAATTATTCAGCTAACTTTGATGGAGGCGAAATTATTGCGTTATCTCGTCGAAAACGCCGGAAAAGTCGTCTCGCGCGGGACTATTTTGGAAGAAGTCTGGCAAATGTCCGAAGACACGGACACCAGAGCGATTGATAATTTTATTGTCCGCCTGCGGAAATATTTGGAAGACGATTCGACCAATCCGAAACATCTTTTGACCGTTCGCGGCGTCGGCTATCGTTTTGAATTTTGAAATCAACAATTCACTACAGAGGACACGGAGGACACAGAGTGAAACGATTAAAACTTTAATTCTTATTATCTTCTCTGTGTCCTCTGTGGTTTCTTTATCTTTATTTGAAACGCGAGCGAATTGACAAATTGCTGGTCGGGCGCGGGCTTGCCGAATCGCGGACGAAAGCGCAGGCTTTGGTGATGGCTGGCGTCGTTTTGGTTGAGGAACAGCGGGTTGAAAAGGCTTCACAGGAATTTTCGATTGAAGCAAATATCCGCATTAAAGGCGCGACCGCTGAAAGCCGATATGTCGGGCGCGGCGGTTTGAAATTGGAAAAGGCTCTTGAGCATTTTCAAGTTGACGCCAAGGATTTTGTTTGTCTCGATGTCGGCTCTTCGACAGGCGGCTTTACCGATTGTTTGCTCCAACACGGGGCGCAAAGAGTTGTTGCGGTTGATGTCGGAACGAATCAGCTTGATTGGAAACTGCGGCAGGACGAGCGCGTCGAGGCTCGTGAAAACGTCAACGCGCGTTATTTAAAACCGGAAGATTTTGCCGAAAAATTCGATCTCGCGGTGATGGACGTTTCGTTTATTTCGGTAACGAAAATTTTACCGGCACTCGTGCCGCTTTTAAAAGAAACGGGGAAAATCGTCGCACTGATCAAACCGCAATTTGAAGTCGGGCGCGGCGAAGTCGGCAAAGGCGGCATCGTCAGAGAACCGGAAAAGCACGAGCGCGTCGTGCGTGAAATCAACCAAGCGGCGGAAGATTTGGGTTTGAAAATCGTCGGCGTCATTGATTCGCCGATTTTAGGCACGGACGGAAACAAAGAGTTTCTGGCGTTTTACGCTAAATAAACACGACCGTTTGCGACGACGGAATATCGAACCGGCGACGGCATCGGTTGTTTTTGCACATCAAGATGTCGTCCATGCGCACCATATAATCGCGCGATTTTTCATATTGCGCGCGGTCGCGCTCATTCATTCCGCGCGGCGGCTGTTTTTTCTTGGTTCGTTTCATCCAACGCACTTCGTATTCTTCCGTTTGTCGGCAAAACGGGCAGGAAAACGTCGCGCGTTTCATTTCCTGTCGCTCGTCGAAAATATCGCTTTCTCTCATTTCGAAAAACTTTACCACAGAGATACGGAGATACAAAAATCTCAAAGTTTTATTTCAAATAAACAAGAAACAGACGCGCCGCAAACAGGCAAAAGCTGAGACGGAATCATCTCCCAACGGTAAATTGTACGGCTGCATCTAAAAGTCGTAATGAAAAAGTTGTTAATTCTCGCGGCTCTAACTTTTGCAGGGTTTTTTATTGTCAATAATTTTAACGGGGATGATGATCTAAAAGTTGTTGCAAACAATACGACTTTGCCTTTTAAAATAGCAATGCTGGCGGCAAAAGAACCTGAAGCGCAGATTGCGATGCCTGTGCGCGCCGTGAAAGTAAAAAGCGTTGCCGACACTTGGAACGCGCCGCGTTCAAACGAGCGAACACATCAAGGGCAGGATATTTTTGCGCCGCGCGGAACCGCCGTTTATTCAGCGACCGAAGGCTATGTTTTCAGAATCGGGCAAAACGCCCTTGGCGGCAACAATGTTTGGATTGCGGGCGCGGGCGGCAGATTTTATTATTACGCTCATTTGGACAAATTCGCCGAAAATTTAAAACAAGGCGATTATGCCACAACAGAAACTATCATCGGTTATGTCGGCACGACCGGAAACGCAAAAGACACACCGCCGCATCTGCATTTCGGTGTTTATACTTCAACAGGCGCAATTAATCCGTTGCCGCTTTTGACCGACTAAAAATAGAAGAAATAAAAAATCTGTTATTTATCAGTTTCTAATTTGCGCGTCATTTGCTCGGCATCAATTGGAACGGTCGAAGCGGGCGGCAGGTTCGGCGCGGTTTGATGGTCTGAAAGTTGATTTCTTGTCTCGTCGGCTTCGGCTTTCGCCTGTATTTTCGGCTGTGCTTTCGTTTCCGAGGTTTCAAGGTAAATGTTGATAAGACGCGCTAACTGTCGGACAATGAACCAAATCACCGCCAGCACGACAAGCGAAAGAATTGTCAAAAACAAGTAGGCAATCGGTTCGACATTTCCCCGACCTACAAGCTCGATACCAAAAAAGAAGATCATTAAAAAACCGATGATTATGGCGAGCAAAACAACGACGGACAAAACCACAATCATCGTAAAAAGACGCGGCGGCGCGGTTCGCCCGGCGATTAAGGTCGCTCCGCAGCGATTGCAATATCGCAAGCCTTCTTTCGTTTCAGCGCCGCAAGCCGGACAAAACATAAATTTATTCTAAAACATTTTCATTCGACTGCAAGCCTGCAATTAAATTTGACTTAAACGTTTTCGCCGATTCGCGGGCTGCCCGGCGTGCGGAGCAGTGGAATTTCCGTGTCTGCCGGAAAAAATTCGAGCGAAGCCGAATTCAAACAATAGCGTTGTCCAGAAGGCGGCGGACCGTCCGGGAAAACGTGACCGAGATGTCCGTCGCAGCGGCGGCAACGAATCTCTATGCGAATCATTCCATAAGAATTGTCGGTGATATTGCGAATGTGATCGGGGTCAAACGGCGCGTAGAACGAAGCCCAGCCTGTGCCTGAATGAAATTTCGCATCCGAGCGGAAAAGCGGCAGACTGCACAGGCGGCAGGCGTAAGCGCCTTCGGCTTTGTTGTCGGTCAGATTTCCGCAAAACGGCGGCTCGGTTCCGTGATTGAGCAAAATTCGGCGTTCTTCGTCAGTCAAATCCGCCGCCAAAAGCTCGCGTTCTTCCGTGCTAATCGGCGAAATGTCGAAACCCGTTGCGGAGACTTCTCTTTGCGTTTCTGTTTTCATAAAAATTTTCCTGTATTTCCAGAATAACAAAATCCCGCGGGCGCAGACGAATTTTCACTCAAAAACCTTTCTCTGTCTTTCGTTTTGTGATAAAAACTGCTTCAAAAAAGCAGTGCAAAATTCGGGCGATAAAAAACAAAACTTTTCGCTCTTTCCGCTTTGCTGGCTGGCGAGCGCAACGGCATGCGGGATTTTGGCGGCAAATTGGTTTGCCGTTCAATTCGCGATTTGGTTGATTTTACTAATTTTCGCCGCAGTTTTCGCCATTTTTCAACTCAAACGAGAAAACTTGCGCGCCGCAGCCGTTTCGAGCCTCACAGCTTTTTTGTTTCTCGGCGCAGTTTTGTTTGAAATCGAACGACAATCAATCGCGCCGAATCGTTTGCAAAAGCTCTACGACGCGGGAGAGATTACAGCGCAAACCCCGCTTGAATTAACGGGCGTTTTACCGAACGAGCCGGAGCAGGCAATCGGCGGTGCATTTCTCACAATCAAAACCGAAAAAATAAATTACAAAGGAACAGAGAAAACCGTTTTCGGCGCTGTACGGGTTTTCGTGTCCCTTAGCTCGCGGGAAGCCGTAAAAGATTACGAAAATCTTGAGCTTCGTTACGGCGCAAGAATCAGCATCACCACCACGTTGTCTCGCGAGGAGCGTTTTCGCAATCCGGGGACATTGGAGTTTGGGCAATTTCTCCGACAGAAAAATCTCGATGCGGTTGCGACGCTCAAAAGTCCTTCACAAATAAAACGAATCGAAGACGCGCAGGTTTTTCCGCCGATTGCCTGGCTTTACGATTGGCGGCAAAATCTGATTGAAAATTTTCGCCGACGTTTCTCTGCCGAAACATCGAGCGTGTTAATCGCGTCTTTGCTCAACAATCGCTATTTTCTGTCAAAAGAAACATCCGAGAGATTCCGTATCGGAGGCACGTTTCACATTCTCGTGATTTCCGGTTTGCACATCACATTTATCGGAGTTTGGGTAGCTTGGCTGGTTCGCAAATTCACAAAACGAGCCGGTCTTCAATTGGTCATCGCAAATTTGCTGCTCTGGTCTTACAGTTTGATGGTAGGCGCGGAAACGCCCGTCACGCGCGCCGCGTTTATGTTCACCGTTTTTCACGCGGCGATTTTATTCGGGCGGCGCTCAAGCTCGCTCAACGCTTTCGGCGCGGCGGCTTTGATTTTGCTCGCGCTGCGCCCTTCAAATTTGTTCGATCAATCTTTTTTGCTCACCTTTGTTTCGGTCGCGGCAATTGTCGCGTTTGCGTTTCCGCTGTGGGAAAAAATGCGTGAAATCGGCGAATGGCAGCCGTCGCAAACCTCGCCGCAACCGCCCGCATGCTCAAAATGGCTCAAAACTCTCTGCGAAACGCTTTTCTGGAGCGAGACGAAATGGCAGCGCGAACAAAAACGCAATCTCTGGAAATGCCGGCTCTTTAAATCGGATTTGGCAAAACGAATTGAGAAAACCGGATTGCAAACAATTTGGCAATTCGTTTTCGGCTCGATTCTGATTTCGGCAATTGTGCAAATCTGGCTCGCGCCGCTGATGATTGTTTATTTTCATCGTTTTACGCTCGCCGGATTGATTTTAAATCTATTCGTCGGCGTTTTGATTGCCGTCGAATCTTTAGCCGCAATCGCGGCTTTGCTCATCGCGCAAATCAGCGAAAGCTTTGCCCAGCCGCTCGTTTTATTGTGCGAAGCTACAAACTGGCTGATGATTTACAGCGTCGAGCCTTTTTCAAATTTTAAGTTTGCGAGCTTTCGCGTTCCGATTTATTCCGGCTGGATGCGGTTGATTTATTTTGTTTATTTCGCCCCGCTCACATATCTAGCGTTTACGCTTCATCGCTGGAATCCTTTTCAAATTCAAAAATCAAAATTTAAAATTCAAAACTCGATTCTGCTCACCATTCAAGGCTTGCTGCTCACTATCGTCATTCTTCATCCATTCAGTGCGCCGTTCGCAGACGGGCGGCTAAGAGTTGATTTTCTCGATGTCGGACAAGGCGATGCGGCTTTGATAACTTTTCCGAACGGCGCGACGATGTTGGTTGACGGCGGCGGGCGACCGGCTATTCCGCAGAAATTTATCAATCTCGAAGGCGAAATCGAAGCTCGCGAGCCGGATTCAAAATCAATCGGTGAAGCAGTTGTTTCCGAGTTTTTATGGGAAAAAGGCTATTCCAAAATTGATTATTTGCTGCCGACACACGCTGACGCAGATCACATCAACGGCTTAAACGACGCCGCGAAAAATTTTGCGGTTGAAGCCGCGCTTGTCGGACGCACACCGCTCAAAGATGCGGAGTTTCGAGAGTTTTATGAAAATCTGCAAACCCGAAAAATCCAGCTCCGGCAAATCTCCCGCGCTGAAACACTGGAAATCGGCGGCGCGCGAATCGAAATTTTATCTCCTCTGGATGCTAATCCTGAAGCGGTTTCCCAGAATAACGATTCCGTAGTGTTTCGTTTAACTTACGGCGCGCGCAGTTTCCTGCTGACCGGCGATATTCAAAAAGAAACCGAAGCGCGTTTGTCGCAGCAGCCGGAAAATTTAGTTTGCGATGTCGTCAAAGTCGCTCATCACGGGAGCCGCACGTCTTCAACCGAAAATTTCGTCCGCGCGACAAACGCCAAATTCGCTGTCATGTCGGTCGGGCGCGACTCGCCTTACGGACATCCGCACAAAGAAGTAGTTGAACGCTGGAAAAATGCCGGAGCCGAAGTTTTGACTACAGGTGAGCGCGGCACAATTTCATTCTCGACCAACGGTGAGGATTTACAACTTGAAACGTTTGTCAAAAATTAAGCAAAAATGTCTTTTTCGCGGCTGATGCAGGCAAAAGAATTGAACGCCAGCAGCGAACGTGATGAAAAGCTGATTGTACGATTAAATACATTTAGTTTTTGGCTTAAACTGTTCACAGTTAAAGGGTTGCTGCTATTTGCACAGAAGATGTGCAGAATGCTAAAAGTAATTAAATTTCAGAAACTTGACTGTCAAAAAAATGAGTTTTCCACAGGCTTTTCCACAACCTCTGTGGAAAACTTTTTAGAAATTATTCTCCTGCATATCCCAGTCGGAAACCATTTCAAACGCCTTTTTCAAAACGGGACGCGGTTTTGAAGCGCCGTCGGCTTGTCCGACGAAGCCTTCGCGTTCCATCGCGTCGAGAATCGCGGCGGCGCGTCCGTAGCCGATTCGCAGGCGGCGCTGCAAAACGGAAGTCGAGGCGCGTTTCATCTCGACGCAGATTCGCAAAGCCTGTTCAAAAACTTCGTCGCGTTCGACATCAGCGTCTTCAAATCCATCGGTTTCTTCGTCGCTTTGCGTAATTGTCGTGTCATAATCGGGCGCGCCTTGTTCTTTGACGAATTCGACGATTTTGCCGATTTCTTTTTCGTCAACAAACGCGCCGTGAACGCGCACGAGGCGCGAAGTTCCCGGCGGAAGGAAAAGCATATCGCCGCGTCCCAAAAGATGCTCCGCGCCGCTGCCATCAATAATCGTGCGTGAGTCGTGCATCGAGGAAACGCGAAAACTGATGCGCGAAGGGAAGTTGGCTTTAATCAAGCCGGTGATGACGTTGACCGACGGGCGCTGCGTCGCCAAAACGAGATGAATTCCGACGGCGCGCGCTTTTTGCGCTAATCGCGTAATTGATTCTTCGACTTCGCCGCGCGCGACCATCATCAAATCGGCGAATTCGTCAATGATAATCACGATAAAAGGCAAATTCTTGTACGGCTCGCCGTTTTCGTCGAATTCTTCGATAAAATTGCGCCGATGTACTTCTGCGTTATATCCTTCAAGATTTCTGACTCCCCAGCTAGCCAGTTCTTTGTATCGCCGTTCCATTTCGACAACAGCCCATTTCAAAGCAATCGAAGCGCGTTTCGGGTCAGTAATAATCGGCGTTGCAAGATGCGGAATGTCAGCGTACAAATTAAGCTCGACTTGTTTCGGATCAACCATTATGAACTTAACTTCGTCGGGACGCGCTTTGTAGAGAATCGAAACGACGAGAGAGTTGACGCCGACCGATTTTCCCGCGCCCGTCGCTCCGGCAATAAGCAAGTGCGGCATTTTCGCCAAATCCGCGACGTAATTTAAACCGTCAACCGTTTTGCCGAGCGCGACCGTCAACAGCGAATTCGATTCGCGGAAAGCGCGCGATTCGACGACTTCCCGCAGAAAAATTGTTTCCCGCCGCGGATTCGGGACTTCGATTCCGACAAACGCTTTGCCCGGAATGCGATCAATTCGCACCGATTCGGCTTTTAAACCGAGACACAAATCATCAACGAGCTTTGTGATTTGATTAAATTTAATCCCGGAATCGAGCTTGTATTCGTAAGTCGTGACTACTGGACCGGGACAAATATTCATCACTTGTCCGTTAGCTTTAAATTCTTTGCATTTCTCGGTTAATTGCTTGGCAATGTTCAGCAGCTCGTCGTCGGCGTGATGGATTCTCGGCGGCGCGGCATTTAAAAAATCCGTAGAAGGCAGATTGTAATCAGTGTAAGAAGGCGCTGGCAAACGACGATTTTTAGGCGCATTTGCCGCAATTGCGACGCCGCTTGCGGAAACTGTTTCGGCAGGTTCAAACTCCGGTTCGGACTCTTCGGTTTTCAAAGGCTCAATCGGAATTTTTCGCAAAGATTCATCATCAGAATCCGAATCAACGTCATCGTCAAGCTCTTTTGTTTTGACTGAAATCTTTGCCGTCATCCACGGATTTTCCGCCGATTCTCCAGTTTCATCAATTTCCTCGGATTCCGATACAACTTTTTTATTGTCAACGGTTGCGTCAGTTTTCTGTGCGTCCGGTTTTACTTCTTCAACCCATGCGGGCGGCTCTTGAAGACGGCGGAACGAACTGGAAATCGAACCAAAAGCCGTGTTAAAAACGCGAGAGAAAACGCCGGATGTCGGCTGTGCTGCTTCGCCGAGAGCCGGAACAGTTTCCGGTTCGAGCAAAACATCGGTGGTGCTTGCAGTTTCTTCTTCGCGCGCGGCGAGACGATTTTCAAGACGCGCTTGAGCGGCGGCGCGTTCCCGCTCGCGCCACGCTCGAAGATTTTGAACCAGAGCGACAATTTTGCCCCGCACAAATTTTAAGAAATCTGCGACAACCGCCACAAACGGCGCAAAAGAAGCCTTTGTCGCCAGCAGAAAGGCGACCGCCGCGAGAGCAATTAGCAAAATGCACGCGCCAACCGCACCCAAACCGCTCGTCAAAACGCGAGCGACGATTGCGCCTAAAAGTCCGCCCGACTGAAAACTGCGGTCGAAAAACGCCGAAAATCCGAACGCGACAAGCAGCGCCGAAAAGCTGACGAGCAACAGAGCAAATCCCAAAACGCGGATCGCAGACGCCGATAAAAACTCGCCGCGAAACGTTCGCCAAGCGAAAATTAATCCTACTGCCGGCAGCAGATACGCCGTTAAACCGATGAATTGAAACAGCAGCGAAGCGACGTTGGCACCGATTGTGCCGATTAAATTTTGCGTCGTCTGATTGCTCGCCGTGTGTAGCGAAGGGTCTTGCGGGTTGTAAGTAAACAGGCACAACGCGAGCAAAACGCTAAGCGCCAGCAAAACAATGGCGACGATTTCACCCGCGAGCGAAGCGTGTGTTTCATCTTTCGTCTGATTTAATTTTTGCTCGGTCGTCGCCATCCTGCCGAAACTGAGAATTTAGAATGAAGAATTTAGATTTGCGCCTCATTCTACATTCTCGGTTCTCAATTCTCAATTCCTTTCCGCATTTTTCTTCCAAACGAGAAATTCCTTGATGAAATCGTCAATCGAGCCGTTCAGAACATTTTCCACGTCCGAACGCTCGTATTTTGTTCTCGCGTCTTTGACGAGGCGATAAGGCTGCAAAGTGTAATTGCGGATTTGCGAGCCGAAAGAAATATCTTGTTTGGTCGCTTCAAGCTCGGCGGTTTCCGAGCGTCGTTTTTCAAGTTCTAGTTCGTAAAGTCTGGAACGCAAAACCTGCATTGCCATCGCGCGGTTTTGAATCTGCGAGCGTTGATTTTGACAGGTAACGACGATTCCCGTTGGAAGATGCGTGATGCGAACGGCACTGTCGGTCGTATTGATATGCTGACCGCCCGCGCCGGTCGAGCGGTAAGTGTCAACGCGCAAATCTTTTTCCTGAACGTCAATCTCGATGTCTTCGTCAATTTCAGGCGAAACGAAAAGCGACGCGAAACTGGTTTCACGGCTTCCGCCGGAATTAAACGGCGAGATTCGCACGAGCCGATGCACGCCCGCTTCAGCCGACAACAGACCGTAAGCATATTCGCCTTCGACGCGAAACGTGGCGGATTTGATTCCGGCTTCGCCGCCTGCCTGCTCGTCTAAAACTTCGACTTTAAAACCGCGTTTTTCCGCCCATCGCAGGTACATTCTTAAGAGCATCTCCGCCCAATCCTGCGCGTCGGTTCCGCCCGCGCCGGCTTGAATCGAGCAAATCGCGTTTTTCGCGTCCGTTTCGCCTGCGAGCAGCATTTCGATTTCCGCGTCGCCGACTTCCCTTTCCAAACGCAGAATTAAATTATGCAATTCGGTTAAAGAATCGGCATCAGTTTCGGCAAACTCAAACAAAACTTCGGCATCAGAGACGGCGGATTCAAAATTTTCCTGACGCTGAATCTGCCGTTCAACACGGCTGCGCTGCTGCACGGTTTTTTGCGCGCGCTCCTGATCGTTCCAAAATTCCGGCGCGGCGATTTGTTCTTCTAGTTTTTGCAGCTCTGAGCGTTTCGCAGGCAGGTCAAAGAAACCTCCCGAGCTGTTGGACTTGTGAGACAATCGTTTCGTATTTATTGCGTAAATCTTGAATTGTTAAATCTGCAATCATTTTTCAGCGAGCAGCGAGTAGCGAGCAGTGAGCAGTTGAAAACGCTTTTGCTCAAAAATCACTGAACTGCTTTCTTTCGGTTCAAAAAAGTTAATCCTAAAAATATGAAACTTAAAACTGTGCAAAGAACGGCAAACCAGTCGCCGTATTTGACGTAAAAAGTTTCTTTGCCGTTCGATTTTGAAATTGTCCAAACTCTTGCTGCGATTTCATAATCATTTGTCGCGTCGGATATTTCGCCGCGCTCGTTGATGTAAGCCGTTGTTCCGACGTTTGTCACGCGCAATACCGGACGATTTGTCTCGACCGCGCGAAACACGGCGTTTGCCAAATGCTGACGGATAATCGGCGTGTCGCCGCCGTAACCGTCGTTTGTCAATTCGACCAAAAAATCTGCACCGTTTAAAACAAAATTGCGCGTAACGTCGCCAAACGCAGATTCGAAGCAAATCATCACGCCTGCTCGAACATCGCCGAACGGCATCAGGCGAAAATCTTTGCCCGGTTTCATTCTTCCGACAACTGTCGGCAAATATTCCTGACCGGGAATAAATTCCGGCACGTATTCGCCAAACGGCACGAGTCGGATTTTATCATATTGC
Organism: Pyrinomonadaceae bacterium; assembly: GCA_036388775.1. GTDB lineage: Bacteria > Acidobacteriota > Blastocatellia > Pyrinomonadales > Pyrinomonadaceae > JALZCH01. Next base: position 14,717 of record DASVRD010000019.1, read on the forward strand.
GCGATTTTCTCTCCGCGCCGATTCACCATTACGGCGGAATTGTGATAACCGTCCCTAAGTGTCGAAGGCTCTCCCGCGTTGAAAAGAAGCGACACATTGTTCCGCGCGCCGAAATCCTGCACAAACTCTCTAAATTCGGAATCGTTCGCGTAAGCGAAATTCATCGGCGATTCGGGAAAAACGACAATGCGCGGCAAATCTTTGTATTCGATTTTATTTTCGATTTCCCGCAAAGCCTTTTCCGCCATTTCAACGTGGCGCTCGCGCAAACTGTAATAATCGTCAACCTGCAAACCGCTCATCGGTACATTGGGCTGCAAAGCAACGACAACTGCTGAAGGTTTTTGAGTTTCGGACAAGGCGGGCGCGCTCGGTTTTAACGATTGCGAGAAGAAGACGAGCAAAAGCGCCAAACCGAAATATGGCAATCCGTGTCGCCACGTAAACAGTTTTCCGTAAAAACAAACTGCGTAAAAAATTAAGGCATTGCGTAAAATTAATAAAAATCCAACCGAAAAAACGCCGCCGTATTCGGCAGCGCGAATCGCAGACGGAACAAAGGCTTGTGAATAACCAAGCGCATTCCAGGAATTTCCGGTTATCCAGTGGCGCAAAAACTCACAAGCCGTCCAAACAAATGGCGCGAGTAAAATGGCAAGACTTCCAAATCGTTTTAAAAATTTCGATAAAACAGCCGCAAAAATTGCAGTAAAAAATCCTGCGCCCAATGTCGCCGGAACGAGTAATAAATAAACAAGCGGCGCCGGAATTCCGCCGTAATTAATCGGCGCGTAAGTCAGCCACCAGCAAGTTCCGTAAAAGAAAACAGTTCCTTGCAGCCAGCCGAGCCAGAAACTTTTTGTTGCCGAATCTTTGTTGCGTTCGATTGCAATCAAAAGCGGCACGAGCGCAAACCACGCGAGCCACCGGATTTCAAAATCGGGAAATGCCAGAATCAGCAGAATTGCCGACAGCAGCGAAAGCGCGGCGTCCTGCCAGCGAGGAAAGAGAAAAAGTGAAGAGAAAAAACGGCGAAATTGAAATTTTTTGTTTGCCGTTTCCGAAATTTCCATAATTCAAGTTTAACTTGATTTCGCGGCAAAGCAAATTTTGTCGAATCAAACAAAAAACGGCAGAGGCGAGTGACAAAAAATGTCGAACGAGCGGCGCGTTTTGTGACCGATGTCGTCAGCTTGAATGATTTTGATTTATCAATTTGATTGATTGACGGAATCGGCGAAAACCTGAGCAATCAAAATGCAATAAAAGCGAGCATTTCTCGATAAATACTCGCTTTTATTTTATATTACTAAATTTGTCGAGATTTTTTTGCCCCAAAAGGACTTAAGCCCGACCGTGGATGGTCGGGCTTAAAAATGGAAGGAGAACTGAAGGAACGCTCGGTATGTTTTAAGCGAAGCGGCAAGCAACGCTCGGAGAAGAGATGGCGACGGGTCTTGCAAAATCAGGTTGAATTTTCTTTCAATTTTTAGCTTTTGCAAGCTAGCCGATTTTCTCTAATACAAACTCCGTGCCACAAATTCCGAGCGTTCCAAAATTATTTCGCTTTGCGTTCGATCTGGCGCATTAGAGCGCTCGCTTCCTGGTTGTTAGGCGCGATGTGGAGAGCGTTTTTGGCATAAGTTTGCGCCTGCATAAAATCACCGCGTTCGAGGAAAATCTTACCTAAAGCGACGTGTCCTTCGACCAAATCGTTTTTCCAGAAAACCGCCGTTTTCAAATTACTAACGGCAGGCTCGACATCGCCGCGCCGCAGATGAATGCTGCCGATTAAATAATAGGCGTCAGCATTCATCGGATCGGTGGCGATGATTCGGCGCAATTCGATTAACGCTTCGTCGTCGCGCCCAGCTTTATAAAGATCGCGCGCTTTTTGAATCTGGTTTTCCTGTTCGTTTGTTTGCGCTGTGATTGGCGTATCCGGCGTCTGTCCTTTTAAAAATTCCGTGCGATTAAAGTCTTTGAATAAACGAAATGGTATATCGCCGGTTGTTGCTGTTTTTTGCCATTCGGTTTGAGCTTTGGCATAAGTCGGCAGAAACAATCTCGCTTGATTGTCAATATCGGCTGCTTTGGCGTCGGCGGCTTTTTCCATTGCTTTGGCGAGCAGAAAATATGCCTGCCCGTCTCTCGGATTGGAAGCTACAAACGGACGCAGTTGTTCGATGGCTTCTTTGTATTTTCCGGCGAGAAACAGCGCGTAACCGTAATTATATTTAACGACTTCATCTTCGGGCGCGCTCTGCGCGGCTTGATTTAAAAAACGCAAGGCTTCTTCGATTAAACCGGCTTTTTCCTGCGCGTTTTTTTCGCCGCGCGCAATCTGCATCGAGATAGCGCCGACGTTGTTAAAGGCGGAAGTAAGCCGGGTTTCATCCGCGACTGAGCGGAAGATTCCCTGCGCCGATTCCGCGTTTTTTAAATTATATTGCATTAAGCCCGCGTAAAATGCGGCTTCGACATATTGCGGCGCGGCTTTCGGCACTTTGGAAAAATTGTCGAAAGCGTCTTGAAAATTATTCTGCCGCAGGTAAAGATGACCGAGTTCGAGCGCGGCTTGAGGATAAACTTCGCCGTTTTTTTCGTTGGCGTAAAGCTTGAGCGCATTTTTAAAATAATTTGCGCGCAAATCGCCGTCGGCGGTGAGCATTCCTTTGATGTAAGCCTCGAAAGCGACGGGCGGAACGCGGCGAGCTAAATCAACGACTTCGTTTTGCGACAGCGATAGCGCCTTGTCGCGTTGATAGAGAATTTGATAAACCGCTTGACCTTGCAGCTTTTGCAGCTCGCCGAGCGCGTCGCCAAGATTGATTTCTTTGACGACGATTTTGCCGTTCGGGAGTACTTCATTGACCGCCGTGCCGTCGTTGACGTTAATCACGCGAGCCGTAAAACGAATTTCCGCCGCGGTCGAGCCTTGTCCCGGCGTGACGCTGTATTTGCCCAAAACAAGATGGGTCGCATTTGAGCGGTGTGCGATTTTAATTGATGTCGCCAGCGAAGGAAGTGTCGTTAAAGGCAGCCGGAGATTTTGCTGAATCTGCTTTCTCTCGTCGTTTGAAATCACGCGCAAGCCTGTGACTTTTAATTCCGAGCGAGACAAAAGCTCGGTAATCGCTTCCGCAAAGCTCTCGCCGACCCAGTTGTAAGCCGGTTGATTTGACGTGTTTTCAAACGGCAGAATAATCAGCGTGTCGGTTCCGCGAGCGCCTTGTGCAGCGGCGTTTGAAACTGAAAAAATGAATAATAGAAAAAAGCCGAAAAATAAAGTTTTAAATTGCATCATCGAATATTTGCTTGATTATAAAAAGTTTGACGCAAGTAGCTTATCAGAAAAAACTACGGCAAAGGTTCGATGAAAGTTTCGATTGAAAGGTTTTAAGGAAAAATCGGGCAGGAAAAAATGGTATCGCGTACGGGAGTCGAACCCGTGTTACCGCCGTGAAAGGGCGGTGTCCTAGGCCACTAGACGAACGCGACACGAGCGAAGTTTTGTGACGAGAACAGCTAAAAGAGAAAAAGCAAAATATGAAAACCGGGTTTATCGAGCAAAATTCTTTTAACCGTTTGATAAAGTCAATCAAATAACTGCTTGAAAATTGATTCACAAGCGAAGTTATAAAATTAACGTATCGCGCGCCGCACTGTCAAACGCATCTGGTAAAATCCCTGCAACGGGCGTTTTTTTTCGATTAATGAATTAATGCCGTACCGTAAACTTGAGCTGAAAATTATATGAAAATCGGCATTTTAATTTCCGGGCGCGGGTCGAATATGTCCGCTATGATCGAAGCCGTAAAAACGGGCAAGATTCCAAATTCCGAAATCGCGGTTGTAATTAGCGACAAGCCGGATGCCGCCGGATTGCAAAAAGCGCGGGAAAAAGGCGTTGAGACAATCGTTATTGAAAGACGCAATCGAACGCGCCGCGAACACGATGCTGAAACGATTGCGGAATTAAAAAAGAGAACGGTCGAATTAATTTGTCTGGGTGGTTATATGAGGCTGTTGTCGGCAGAATTTATCGAGGCTTTTCGCAATAAAATTGTTAATATCCATCCGAGTTTGCTGCCGAGTTTTCCCGGTTTGGAGGCGCAGCGACAGGCGTTTGAGTACGGGGTCAAGTTCTCCGGTTGTACCGTTCATTTTGTTGACGAAGGCTTAGACAGCGGCGCGATTATCGCGCAAAAAGTCGTGCAGGTTTTGGACGACGATACGTCCGAAACTCTCACTGCGAGAATTTTAGAGCAGGAACATAAGCTTTATGTCGAAGCCGTCGCAAAGATTGTTTCGGGAAAATACGAAATCAAAGGACGGCGAGTTATCTTTGACTAAAGATTCTCAAAAGATTTGTAACCAATTCGCCGAGCTTTAGTTGACCTCTGCGTTTGTCGCGCTGGTAAGTAAAACCGAAAATCCAAACGACAATTAAAACCATCACAACAATAGTTATGAGAGAAACCTTTAAATTGAGCCAAAATTCATCGGAAAACATAACGGTTTACACTTCCGACCGAGGCAAAAGTTTCCTCATTATTTAAATCTCAAAACGCGCTCCGACAAAGGTTTTCCGATGTGTGTTTTGACAGAATTGGTTTGATTGCTTAAACTTTGAGTTTTGACTTTGTGAAGGAGTGAACAACAGCGATGCCAAAGAGAACTTATCAACCGAACAACCGCCGCCGCGCGAAAAAACACGGATTTCGCGCCAGAATGGCGACCAAAAACGGTCGCGCAGTGATTGCGCGGCGCCGCGCGAAAGGTCGCAAACGCTTAACGCCGCATCATTATTAAAAACCGATTTTCGTTTGCCGAAAGATGCGCGTTTGCGAAAACCGCAGGAATTTCGTCACGTTTACGGCAACGGCAAGCGATACGACGGCAGGTTTATTTCGGCGTTCATTTTGCCGAACGAGCTTTCATCTCATCGAATCGGAATCACGGCTTCGCGCAAAGGAGTCGGCAACGCGGTGCAGCGCAACCGCGCCAAACGACTTTTGCGCGAAGCCTTTCGTCTGTCTAAAATCGAACTAAACGGCTTAAACGGGCGTTATGATTTTGTACTAAACGCGCGGCGAAGTTTATTGACTGTCAAAATGCAAGCGGCGCTTGCAGATTTCCAGCAAATAATTAATCGAATCGCGAGAGACGAAAACGGCAAACAAAAAGCCGACGAATTAAATCAAATTGCCGAATGAAATTTTTGCTCATCGGAATTTTACGTTTTTATAAAGCGGCAATTTCGCCGCTCTTGCCGGCAGCGTGCCGTTTTACGCCGACTTGTTCGCAATACGCGGCGGAAGCAATCAACAAACACGGCGCGATTCGCGGCTCTTTAATGGCGGCTTGGCGCTTGTGCCGCTGCCAGCCGTTCGCGCGAGGCGGCTACGATCCGGTGAAATAAATTCGGAATTATGAACGCGGAACGATGAATTAAATTCCGCGTTCCTCATTCATCAGTATCATTTTTATAAATGGCAGCTAATCAAAACCAATCACGTTTTTTTCTGGCGATAGCGGTTTCGCTCGGCATTTTGTTTCTTTGGACTTATCTTTTTCCGCCGCCGAAACCGGCAAATAACGCCAACACTGAAACGGCAAATGTTTCTTCTCAACAAAACCAATCTGCGACGCCCGTCGTTTCCGATCAACCACAGCAACAACCTACACAAGTTCAAAATCAAACGCCGGACAATACACCCAATCGTTTGTTGATGGTTAAAACGCCGTTTTATGAGGCGAAATTCGATTCGCGCGGGGCGGTTGCGACAAGCTGGATTTTAAAGCAAAACAAAGTCGGCGACGATGCGCGACCGCTTTATTCAATCAGCAGCACGCCCGATAATCCGCTGCCGCTCGAACTGATTTCCGATGAAGCCAGAAATCGTCGTGAATTGCCGCTTGAGCTGGTTACGGGCGACGCAGGCTTAGACCAGATTTTAAACGACCGTAATTACCAAGTTGTCGGTGCCGACGCGGATGAAATCGTTTTAAACGGCAGCGAATCGAAACAGATTCAATTTGTTTTACAGGACGCTGCAAACAACGTCGAAGCTGTTAAAACTCTGACTTTGCGCGCCGACGATTATATCTCTGATTTGCAAACAAAATTGACTAGAAACGGTCAGCCCGTGCCGAATACAAAACTGCAAATCGGCGCGCGAATCGGAGATCAGGGAATCAAACATCACAATTATTACGCGATTGAACCGGAAGCGGTCGCGGCGGTCGGCGGCAAAGTTGAGCGACATCGCGGGGCGGATTTTGCCGACAAAAACGGCGGGCGCGTTTTGTCAAACGGTGAAGCGAGCTGGGCTGGAGTCGGCGATACTTATTTTGCAATGGCGGCAATTCCGCAGCAGCCGCTTTCAGGGCTTGAATTCGTGACTTCAAAATACGAAGTTGCGGTCGAGCCGTATACGAGCGGAATCTGGGGACTCGTCACCGGGCAAAAAGTTGATAAAGAGTTTCGCTATTTAACTTCAGCTCTCGTTCCGGTCAATTCAGACGGCAGCGCGACAACCAAAATTTACACCGGCACGAAAGACCATTATCTGCTTTCGGCAACGAGCGAGCGATTGAGTCAAACAATCGGGCGCGCGGTTGATTTGGAAGATTTTATTAGCTGGGGCTGGATGAGCAGCTTGACGCGCCCGATTGCGATTCCGATTCTCGGAGTGCTCAGATTTTTGAGCAATCTGACGCATAACTACGGCGTCGCAATTCTGCTGTTCACGTTACTGTTTTTCTCCGTGCTTTTCCCGATGCGCTGGTATCAATCGAAATCTTTCAAAAAAGCGCAAAAGAACGCGCCGAAGATGAAAGAATTGCAGGATCGTTACAAAGAAATGCAGGCGAAAAAAGTTCCGCTCGACGATCCGCGTATGCGCGAATTGCAAATGGAACAATTAAAGCTGACGAAAGACGCCGTACCGATTGGCGGCTGCTTGCCGATGCTGTTGCAGTTTCCGCTGTTGATTGCGCTTTATATCGCAATCACGATTTCGCTCGATTTTCGTCTCGCGCCGTTTCTGTGGCTACCGGATTTATCCAGCGCCGATCCGTATCACGCGCTTGAATTCATGTTTGCCGGCTCAATGGCGCTGGCGATGCTGTATCAGCCGACTGCCGCCGCCATCACGCCAGAACAGCAGATGCAGCAGAAAATGATGACTTATTTGATGCCCGTAATGATGCTGTTCGTGATGTGGGGATCGCCTTCGGGCTTGCTAGTTTACTGGCTGGCGGGCAATATCATCGGCTTTTTGCAGCAGCTTTTAATCAACCGAATGAACAAAACGAACGAGCCGCCGACCGCAACAACAACCGGCGATTTGCCGCGTCCGATGACCAAAAAAGAAAGAATGAAAGCCGGACTCTCGACATCTTGATTTTAAGGGAAACGCTGAAACGATTGATTTTTAACGAATCAATCGTTTCAGCGTTTCCCTTTGCTTAAATTGATGACAATTTTACGCAATTTCGCTTTTATCCAGATTTTGTCGGCGTCAATTTTTCTCGCCGCGTGCAGCAGTTCCTCCGAGCCGAACCCGGCAAACACGAACGCCGCTAACGCAAAAACTCCAATCGCTTCACCGAGCCTTTCCGCCAATACTGCCAACGCGCCTGCGCCGATAGCGTCGCCGACGATTCAGGCTTCGGAGGGTTCGAGCGCGCCGTGCGCCGTCGTTGCCGCACATCACGCCGCTTTGGTCAGAGGCGACGAAGCCGCGTTCAGAAAAACTTTAACGTACGCGACAATTCGCCAGTTTGAGGCGGATGCTAAAGCCGAAGGCGAAAAAACAATCGTCGGTTATTTAACCGCTTACAGTTCGCCTGATCCCAGCCCGCCAATTTGCGGCGGCAGCGTCCAGGGCGATGTTGCCACTCTGCAAACCAAAGATGCTGAAGGCGGAGTTGTATTAATGCGCGCCGTTAAAGAAAATGGAGAATGGAAACTCGACTTGTTGTCTGTGAAACCGCAGTAGCATTAAAAACAAGCATAAATATACTTGAGTCACCAGAAATCCTGCTTCCAGGAATTCAGTTACACGCCTATTGAAAGTTGCTGCATAAATTTGTGATTGATTTACCCGGACTTTGATCAAATTGAGGTACTGCAATCTTATCGCCTGCCGGATAAAATTTAATGGTT
>DASVRD010000020.1:0-33859 GCA_036388775.1 Pyrinomonadaceae bacterium
TTATTGAGTGAAAAACCCGATTGGGTGCTCGTTGTCGGCGACGTTAATTCAACTTTGGCTTGCGCGTTGGTTTGTTCAAAATTGGGCGTTCGAGTCGCGCACGTCGAAGCCGGGCTTCGTTCGCGCGACCGCCGGATGCCCGAAGAAATCAACCGTATTTTAACCGACCAGATTTCGGATTTACTTTTGACGCCTTCGCCCGACGCCGACGAAAATCTGGCTGTCGAAGGAATCGCGCATGAAAAAATTAAATTTGTCGGGAACGTAATGATTGATTCGCTTTTCGATAATTTACGGCGGGCGGAAGAATCGAAAATCCGCGACGAATTAAAGCTCGAAAATCTGGATTACGCAGTCTTAACGCTGCATCGCCCGTCGAACGTTGACGAGCGCGGGACTTTTGAACAAATCTTAAACGCGCTCGAAGCAATTTCCCGGAAATTGCCGTTGATTTTTCCGGTTCACCCGCGAACCAAAAATCGCATTGCCGAATTCGGTTTTGCCGCGAGAATCGAAGCCAACGAGAATTTGCGTTTGATCGAGCCGCTCGGTTATCTGGATTTTTTGCGGCTTTACAGCGGCGCGCGTTTTGTTTTAACCGATTCCGGCGGTTTGCAGGAAGAAACTACGGCTTTGAAAATTCCCTGTTTGACTCTGCGCGAAAATACGGAACGCCCGGTAACGGTGACATTGGGAACAAATCGGATCGTCGGAACCGACCCCAAAAAGATAAAAAGCGGGGCGTTTGAAATTTTAAATCAAGCCTCAACCGAAAACACAAAAATCCCGCCGCTCTGGGACGGCAAAACCGCCGGTCGCATCTGCGATGCTTTACTAAAGTTCAAGGTTTAATCATCGAACAACCTTGAACCTTGAACTTTGAACTTTGAACTCAAATTACATTCTCGCCAAATATTCGACGATTAACACCAGTCCGGCTATCGAAGCCATGAACAAAATACTGAACAATAAAATATGCGGTAAGCGCCAGATTCTTTTATGGCAAACGCGACAGCTCAACTGCCAATGTGACATTTTTCTGGCGCAGTAAGGACATTTCATAGCTCAAAAATTCAAAAGCGGGTTTTTGTTAGGTAAAGCTCAATTTCTTTTAACATATCATAACATTTAACTTTGCTTTTGAGACAAATCCGATTTCGCGTCTTTTATTTTCTCATTGATAAATGATAACTTTTGTGATTCGGCTCACTTCACACTGAAAATCCCGATTTGCGAGCGTTTTTATGAAGCGAAAATTTGTGTTGCTGGCATTGTTCGCTTTTCTTTTCGGATTTTTTTCCGCCAAAAATCCGGTTTCATCTCAAAACGAAAAAGCCGGGCGTGAAATTGAACCGCTCGCTCGTCAAGCCGCCGCTTTCGCCGTTTCCGAGCCGGTCAGCTCGTTTGCGCCCGCGCGCCCGGAATCGGGAAAAACCAGCCGCCGAATCGAAAAACTTCAAGAAGCTAAAGAAATCAAAAACAAAGAGCGCGTCCGCGTCGTAGCTCCAAACGCTTTGCGCGATGCCGACAACGCTCACGCGCAATTTTTAGCCGAGCCGATGCCCGCGCCCGTTTTAAGTTTCGACGGTTTATCGAGCAACGACAACGCCGCCGCATACGGTTTTCGCCCGATTCCGCCGGACCCGACCGGCGATGTCGGACCGAACAATTATGTGCAGGCGGTAAATGTCCTCGTCCGCGTTTACGACAAAGCGGGCAACGCACAAACGCCGCCTTTTAAACTGAGCAGCTTGTTTGCGCCTTTAAATACACCGTGTTCGCGCCGCGACGACGGGGACCCGATTGTTCAGTACGACCAATTGGCAGACCGCTGGATTTTAAGCCAGTATTGCACGGCGCAGCCCCCGTTCAGGCAAATGATTGCCGTTTCCAAAACCGGCAACCCGGCGGGAGGTTATTTTATTTACGAATTCGTAATGCCGAATTTCAAGCTCAATGATTACCCGAAATTCGGCGTTTGGCGCGACGCTTATTTTATGACGACCGACCAGTTTGTCGGGAGCGATTTTGCCGGAACCGGCGCGTTTGCGTTCGACCGCGAAAAAATGCTCGCAGGCGATCCGGCGGCGGGTTATGTTTATTTCGATTTGGCTTCGCCGTCGCTCGCTCGGCTCGGCGGAATGCTCCCGGCGGATTTGGACGGTTTACAGCCGCCTCCGGCAAATGCGCCGGGAATTTTCGTTTCCTACACCGCGACCGAGTACGGCGACGCGCAGGACGCGATTAAGATTTTCGAGTTTCGCCCGAATTTTCAAAATCCGTCGGCTTCGACTTTCGCTGAACGCCCCGAAAGCCCGATTGCCGTCGCCGCTTTTGATCCGACAAGCCCGCCAGACCGCACGGACATCGCGCAGCCCGCGCCCGGCAATTTGCTCGATTCGCAAAGCGACCGCTTGATGTATCGCGTCGCTTATCGAAATCTCGGCGGCTCGGAATCTCTGGTTTTTAATCAAACCGTTCGCGCCTCGCCTGCCGGTCAGACTTATCAAGCGGGCGTTCGTGTTTACGAATTAAGAAAAAGCGCGCAAAACGCCGGATTTGCGGTGCAAAATCAAATGACCATCGGCGACGCCGAAGCGAGCCGCTGGATGGCGAGCGCGGCGCAGGATTTTCAAGGCAATCTGGCGGTCGGTTACAGCTTGTCTTCGAGCGAAAAAAAACCGCAGATTGTTTATTCCGGGCGCGCCTTTGCGGATGCGCCTAACGCCGTTAGAGCCGAACGAGTTCTGCACGAAGGAACCGGCGTGCAAACCGCTTTCGGTTTTCGCTGGGGCGATTATTCGACGCTTGTCGTTGACCCGACGGACGATTGCACTTTCTGGTACACCAACGAATATTACACGGCGGAAAGTCAGCAGGAAAGCCAGTTCGGCTGGAAAACGCGCGTTGGAAGTTTCAAATTCCCGACTTGTCAAAACGCCCCCGTCAGCACCATTCAAGGAATCGTGATTGATGCCGCAACCGGATTGCCAATTTCAAACGCGGTCATCAAAATCAATTCAAATTACATCCGCTACACAGATGCCGACGGAAATTACAAATTCTCTTTGCCGCCCGGAACTTACGATTTGTCCGTCGAGGCTCGCGGTTACGGCTTGCGTCTCGAAGTCGTTTCTGTTCCCGATGCGGCAAACATTACTTTAAATATCGCGCTGCATCCGAACGCATTGATCGAAGGAACAAGCGTTGAAATTGTTTCCGAAAGCTGCGCTCAAAATTCAGCCGTTGAACCGGGCGAAACTGTAACGATCAATCTCCCGTTGAAAAACAACGGAAACGCTCCGACCGGCGATCTCATTGTCGGATTGACTGGCGGAACGGGTTTCATCAATCCGTCACCGCCGCAAAAATATGGAGCCGTCGGTGTCGGGCAAACCGTTGTTCGTTCGTTTACTATTACCGCGGCGTCGAACATATCCTGCGGCGAACAAATAACTTTGATGTTTCGATTTGTTGACGGCGCGCAGCTCGTCGGCGCTTTGACGCGAACGTTAAACGTCGGTGTCAGAAGAATCGCATTGAGCGAAAGTTTTAATAATTTATCCGAGTCGAATTTGCCGCCCGGCTGGATGACTTCGGCAATTGGCGCGCAGGAATTTTGGCGCAGCGTTCTGGTCGAGCCGACGCAAATGGATTTCGCGGCGTTCTCCGGGGAAGCCGTTTCTCCGAGCGTAAACGAACTAATTTCGCCGATTTTCCAAATCACTTCGCCCCGAGCGCAATTAACTTTCCGCAACAAATACGATCTCGAATCAACGTTTTTGAGAAACAAATTTTACGACGGCGCGGTTTTGGAGATTCGCTACAATCGCGGTCAATGGCGCGATATTTTGCAGGCGGGCGGCTCGTTTGCGAGCGGCGGTTATGACGGCGTGATTGACAGTTGCTGCCAAAATCCGCTTGCGGGCAGATTCGCCTGGTCGAGCAAAAGCGGGACAAACGCGGACGCCGAATTCATCTTAACGAGAGTTAATCTCCCGTCTTCGGCTGTCGGGAAAAAAGTCCAGTTTCGCTGGCGCGTCGGCACAGACACGGGCGGACGCCGACTAGGACAATGGATTGACAACGTTGAAGTGCAGGACGGTTTCGTTTGCAATTCCTGCTCGAATTAAGATCGAGCGATTCCGCCATAATTCGACCAAAAACTTGCAATAAAAGCGCCTGTGTGAGAATTTTAAATTTACCCAAATCTCTTTCCCGTGCGATAAATCCAATAAGGAATCGTTTGATGAAGAAATTATTATCTGTTTTTTTATTCGCTCTTTGTGTGTACGCCGCGTGGCATTTTGCGGGAAAAACCGTTGCGCGTGAGACCTCAATCAACAATCTGCCTTCGCCGAACATTGTCGTCAGTCAATTTTACGGCGGCGGCGGGCAAGGCGGCGCGGCGTATAAAAACGATTTCGTTGAGCTTTTTAATCGCGGCGGCGCGCCGGTCAACATCAACGGCTGGTCGCTGCAATACGCATCGGCGAGCGGCACGGATTGGCTCGTGACAAATCTGCCGAATGCGACGATTCAGCCCGGACAATATTTCCTGATTCAACTCGGTTTCAACGGCACGGCTGGCGCTGATTTGCCTGCACCGGATTACATCGCGCCGCTCGTTACTGGAAGAACTTTTGTTCTCAATATGGCAACCGCCTCGGGAAAATTGGCTCTCGTCAGCACGACGGCTCAGCTTCCCGCTGCAACTTGCCCAATTGATTCTTCAATTATTGATTTTGTCGGTTACGGCGATTCGGCAACTTGTTTTGAAAATGTCCGAACGCCAAATTTAAGCGTCGCGACAGCGGGAAAACGCAACGCCAACGGCTGTCAGGATACGGACAACAACGCAAGCGATTTTACAATCGCCGCGCCCTCTCCGCGCAATTCGCAGACCGCGCTGAATTCCTGCGGCAACATCGGAAACGTTCTCGCGGCGAGCGGCGCGGCAAATCCGAACACGATTTCGCCGGGCGGCACGACTCTTTTAACCGTTCGCGTTTTTCCCGCCACAGATCCGCCGAGTTCGAGCATTTCCGTTGCCGGTAATCTAACAGCCATCGGCGGCGCGGCGAATCAACAGTTTTTTGACGACGGCAGCAACGGCGACCAAACGGCTGGCGACAATATTTATTCCTTTCAGATTCAAATTCCCGCAGGTCAAGCCGGAGGCGCAGTAGTTGTTTCGACAACAACGACGGACGCGCAATCGCGCACGGCGAATGCGACGATAAATTTAACAATTTCCGCGCCGCTGCCGGGCGACGATCCGCTGCTTTTGGGAAATCCGTCAAACGCGACGCAGGATGTTAATAATCCTTTTAATTATTTAATGCAGAAACCGCAATATAGTTTGTCGTATCACCGCGACAACGGCACGGCGAATTGGGTTGCGTGGCGGCTTGACTCAAGCTGGATTGGAAGCGCGAGCCGGCAGGACGATTTTCGCCCGGACCCGACTTTGCCTGCCGGCTGGTATCAAGTCACGCCGGAAGATTATTCGGGTTCGGGTTTTGATCGCGGTCATATGACGCCTTCGGGCGACCGCACGCGCTCGGTCGCGGACAACTCGGCGACGTTTTTGATGACCAATATGATGCCGCAGACGCCGGAAAACAACCAACGCGCCTGGGAGGATTTGGAATCTTATTCCCGCACGCTGGCGCAAGCCGGAAACGAGCTTTACATAATTTCCGGCGGCGCAGGCTCGCGCGGGCGCATCGGCAATAATCGCGTTAACGTTCCCGCTGTAACCTGGAAAGTCATTCTCGTTTTGCCCAATGGCGACAACGATTTGCAGCGAATTAACAAAAACACGAGAACAATTGCGGTGATAGTTCCGAATGACAACACCGTCACTCAAAACTGGCGGCAATATCGCACGAGCGTGCAGCGAGTCGAGGCGCTGACGGGATATAATTTTTATTCAAACGTTCCGAGAATCGTTCAAAACATTATGGAACGGCGCGTTGATAATCAATAAATCTAAAAATGAAAAAATTTGTTCTTTTTTTTCTAACTCTTTTTCTTTCTTTTTCATTCGCGGCTTTTGCAAAACCGCGTCCGATTTCCGAGATTCAAGGCGAAAAACAAACATCGCCGCTCGAAGGCAAAGACGTTGAAGTTCAGGGAATCGTGACGGCGCGAGTTCGCAACGGTTTTTATATTCAAACGCCGGACGGGCAGGACGATAAAAATCCGAAAACCTCCGAAGCCATCTTGATTTTCACCGGCAAAGAACCTTCTTCGGATGCGACAATCGGAAATCTCGTCGAAGTCAGCGGAACGGTCATCGAGTTTCGCCCGAAATCCGAACCCGTGACCTTGCCGATCACCGAAATCAGCATTCCGCGCGGAACGGATGGAATCAAAGTTATCTCAAAAAACAACGAGCTGCCGAAACCCGCCGTTTTAACCGCGATTGATTTAGACCCGCGCGGCAAGCTCGACGACCTCGAACGCTACGAAGCTATGCGCGTTAAAGTTACGTCTTTAACCGTAACTGCGCCGACCGGCGGGAGAACGGATGAAAAAACCGCTGTTTCGCAAACCGATGGAACATTTTTCGGCGTTTTGACCGGAACGCCGCGCCCTTTTCGCGAACCGGGAATCGAGCCGTTTGAAGCCCTCGCATTGAAACCGCCGAAAACGATTGCGATTTTCGACGGCAATCCCGAATTGCTGCGAGTTGATTCGGACGCGCAGCTCGGCGCGTCGGCGATTGACGTTGCGGCGGGCGCGACAATTAAAAATCTCGTCGGAGTTTTGGATTATCAATATCGGGCGTGGACGCTTTTTCCCGACGCGGCTTCATCGCCTGCGGTTTCGGGAAACATTGCGGCAAAAGCGGTAGTCGCTCCGCATGCCGGCGAATTTACAGTTGCCGCCACCAATCTCGAAAGATTTTTCGACGACACGGACGAACCCGCAACTGACGAGCCGATTTTGACCAAAGAAGCGTTTCAAAATCGCTTGAAAAAGACTTCCCTTTTTGTCCGCGATTATTTGAAAACACCGGACGTTCTGGCTCTGGTCGAAATGGAAAATCTTTCGACGGCGAAACGCTTGGCGGAAAAAATCAACGCGGACTCGAACGATGCGAAAGTAAAATACGAAGCATTTATTGAAGACGGCAACGACATCGGTGGAATTGACAGCGGTTTTCTCGTCAACACGGCGCGCGTTTCGGTTGTCAAGACCGAACAGTTTTACAAAACCGACGAATACAAACGCCCTTCGGACGATAAAAAAGTTGCGATTTTCGACCGCCCGCCGTTTCTGGTTCAAGGCAATTTCAAAGATGGTGATAAAAATTTAACTTTTACGGTGGTCGTCAATCACCTGAAATCTCTGCGCGGTTATTTTGACGCTGACGGCGACACGCGGGCGAAAAAGAAAACCCAAGCCGATATGATGGCGCAATGGATTCAAAAACGGCAAACCGCCAGCCCGAATGAGCCGCTGATTCTTGTCGGCGATTTCAACGCTTTTCAATTCAATGACGGCGTTGTTGACGTAATCGGCACGCTGATTGGGAAACCCGCCGTGAAAGAACAGGTTTTGCTGGCTTCGGATGATTTGGTCAACCCGGATTTGACCGATCTGGTCAATCACATTCCGCGCGATGAGCGTTATTCTTACATTTTCGCTGGAAACGCGCAGATTCTCGATCATTTTCTGGTCAATGAAGCGGGCAAAAAACACGCCGCGCGTTTCGGTTTCGCCCGCGTCAACGCCGATTTTCCCGAAACCTATCGCAACGACGCCAATCGCCCCGAACGAATTTCAGACCACGACGCCGCCATCGGTTATTTTTCGGTTTCCGAAATCGCTCAAACAGCCGCGCCCAGATAACGCTTTCTAATCTGGATTTGGAAGACAGATTGAACCGCCGAGACGCGAAGACGCCGAGTAAATCAAAAGGAGAAAAGAAAAAAGTTTAAAGGGAATTTCTCCCTCTCCTTCCTTTTCTTCTTTTTTATAACTCGGCGTCTCTGCGTCTCGGCGGTTAAAATTTCTTTTCCCTTCGATCAAATTAAACCGTTTCTAATCATGATTGATTTGCGCTTTATGTTCGATCACATCCAAAGGATAAAAGGCGGTATTTTTGAAGCTGATTTTGTGAAAGCCCGATAAAACGTCAATAAAATTAATCACTTTAGCGGGAATGAAAAGCAGAGTTTCCGTTATGCTGCGTTTTTTACCGAAGATTGCGAGCAGCGGCAAAACGACGAGCGCGGCAAAAATCGCTTTCGGATAAAGAAATTCTGGCAGCAAAAGGCTGAGCGAAAGCATAAAAAGCCAGCCGAAAAAAACGATTGTGGTTTTCAATCTCAGCCAGCAGAAAATCAGACCGTTGCCTTCTTTAAAGGCGTAGGCGATTGTTTTTGTGATTTCTCCCAATCGTTTGGAAACGATGTCGCGTTTGAAAGTGGTAACGACGCTTTTGAGGGTTCGACAGTGATAACAGCGCGTGTGACACGCCATCGGAATCGGAATCTGCCTCAGCTTCCAGCCTTTTTTTATCATCCGCAAACCAAGCTCGGCTTCTTCTTCCATTGCCAGATACGGGTTAAAAGACCCGACTTCTAAAAGCGCCTGTTTGCGGTAAAAACAACTTGGTCCGCGCAACCATTTGACGTTTGCCGCCGTTTCGTATCTTTCCTCGGCATTCGCCAGCAGTTCGCCGTTTTCATCCAAATCGTCCAAATACCCGTTGATTCCGCCGACTTCCGGGTTTTGCTCGAAATACGAAAGCGCGGCGGACAAAAAATCTCGATAACAGAGCGTGTCCGCGTCAACAAATAAAATAAAATCGCCTTCGGCGTAATGCGAGCCGACGAAGCGACCGGCTGAAGGGCAAAGCTGCCAATCCGGTTTGAGCGAGAGAACTCTGACTCCGTAGGATTGAGCGACGGAAACGGTGTTGTCGGTCGAAGCCGAATCAACAAAAATCATGTCAGCGCCGCCGATCTGCTCGGCGGCAGCTTGTGCGGCGGCGAGACATTTTCCGAGACCGCGTTCTTCGTTGCGCCCGATGATGACGATTGAAACTTTGTGTTTCATACGATTTGCCCGGTTTTTTCGGCTTCCAAATCCGAAAGCTGATAATTTCTTTTCCATTTACGCCGCCAATTTTTGACGCTCTCGGAAAAATCGGACGGCAGCGCCGATTTTGATAAGTTTTTAAATTTGAACCAGGCGGCATTTAAACTTTCGTCCGCTACTGCCGAGACGGTATTCCGGCTGAGTTTGACGGTTACTAATTCGGCTTGTTTGTTTGACCAATCGAATTTATAAGTTTCATTGCCGCGCAAAAAATCGTAGAGAGAATTTCCGCGCTCAATCGCATTTTTGATTGAAAGACCGATTAAAACGAGTCCGACGCTGCGGCTCGACCATTCCAAATCATAACCGGAATTGTAATAATAAAAGGCTCGTCCGTCGTCCAAACCGTAAACGGAAGCGCGGCACTCGCCTTCAACCCACAATTCGTCAAATCTGATGAAACCGGCTTGAGCCAGCGCGGGAACTAAATCGCGTTGAAAAGAAACCAGACGCGGATGCCCGCTCAATTCCGAGCCGCCGCTTTTCAGCCAGCGTTTTTCGTGTAATCGGTAAAATCTTTCAAACGCATCTGCGGCTTCAAACGGCGAGGTCACCGAGCGAAATTCAAAACCCGGCATTTTTTCAAGCTGTTTGAGCCTGCGTTTAAAGTTGCTCGCGCGCTTGCTTTGTTTTAGAGTCGTTTCCCAATTGCCGGATAATTCAACTTGCGGACAAACCGCTGTTGTTTGAGCGGCGCGGCGTAAACGATGTTTTGTTTGAGGCTCGTTAAAATTCAATAAAAAATCGGCGGTCGCAGAATCGCTCGCCAGATTTTCCAGACAAATTAAATCAAAACAGTTTTCTTTTTTTAAAAAATCGAGAATTGCGGATAAAATTTCGATTTTGTCTTCAGGTTTAGCGATTAAATCTAAATAATCTGCGCCGCCTTGCGCCTCGCCGATAAAGGCAAGCCGTTTGAGCTTTAATCCCAAAACTCTTTTCTCTTGTAAACAGAGCGGCAGCAATCCGATTAACTGATTTTGGCGATAAGCCTTGATAACGAATAAATCTCTGTTTCCGCCGAACCATTTGTACCAGGTCGAGAGCCATTCCCAAGCCAGAAACGGAGAACATTCGGTCGCCGCGAAAAGCTGTTTCCAATCCCCCCGCAACGATTCTAAAATGTTTTCTCCTAATGCTCTCTCAATCGAAATTTGGTGCATAAAATAAAACGCTGTATTCAATCTGCGTTATATTGTTTTCTTAAATTTACGCAAACGGCTAATAACGGAAAACTTCCAGTTCCAAAGCAGCGAACCTAAAACTCCCGGCTGAAAAACATAAAACGCGGCGTGCTCGCGCTCGCCGGAAGCCCAGAATTTTTTATAAGCTGCGGCTGGGCTGAGAAAATCAATTTCGGATAAATCTTTTCGGATACAATCGCTCAAGAATTCCCTGAAAAGCAGGTTTCCAGGCGAATAACGCGAATATTCTTCGTCATAAGAAGTCTTCCAATGGACGGCTTGTTTGCCGTAAATGATGTTCGCGCTCATCGCAATCGTTTTCCCGTCGAGCTTTAATTGGTAAATAAAAAGCGCGTTTTTTGCGGCGACGGCGCGGGCAAAATCGTGGTGCAATTTGGAGACTCTTTCGTCGTCGGTCACGGCTGTTCCCCCACGACCTTTCCAGCCTTTGGCTTCAAGCTCGAAATATGTCTGCATCAGCTCCGGCGAATAACCGCGCGTGACGACAAATTCAACTTCGCCGAGTTCTTTCAGACGCCGCAGCCGTCTGTTAAGCTCTTGCCGCAAATGTTTTCTTGAGCCTTTGAAAAAATCTTCGATTAATTTTTCTTTATTTTCCGCTTGCGGCAATTCGATAAAAGGCGCGGCGTCCATTTGCCAGACGCCGGTTCTGTAATTTTCGCTTTCGGCAAGTGCGAGCAAATCATTGAGCCAGCTATCTTTTTTAACCAGCCGCATTTCCAAAACCCGCCATTTCGGCTGCCCTTTTATTTCTTTCCAAACGGCTTTGACGATTTCTTTTCGTTCCGATTCGTCCGCTCCCTGAATCAAATCAAATCGCTGTGTGTTGAGGTTATAAACGGCTTCGAGGCTTCTCACCGGAACGCCGTGAAGATTTCCGTTTCCTTTCATCAAAGGCAAGACGGCGCGTAATTTTCCGCCGCGCCTAACTGTTAATAGCAGAACTTCCTTTTCAAAATTTTCAACAAAAGCGACGAACCATTCGGGGCGAAAAAACGGTTCATTGCAAGCGCCTTCTTCGCATAATCCAGTCCATTCATCGAAAATCTTTTCGATAATTTCAACTCCGCCGATGGAAATTTCCGTTTGAAACGTTTCATTCGGAATTTCGGTTACAGATAGCTTTTCATCTGAGGCGAATTGATTATTTTCAAGCAAAATATCAATCGAAGACATATATCCCCTTTTCAAAGATTGAGAATCCATTCGTTTTTCTCGTCTTTTTTTAACTCAAATTCGGTTTTAGAAGCGATTTTGCCGTTGATGACAACTTCGACTTCATATCTGCCGTAAAAGCCGCGAAATTCCGCAGCGTTGTCCGCCGTTAAATTGACTTGTAAATTTGTCCGCCATTCGTTGTTTATCAATTGGTTGAGAGCTTTATAATTCGGTTTTTGATTTCCTTCCGCATCAATCAAACCGATGCCTGGCAGCCACGCTCTTTCGTCGTCAAGTCCCCACGTAACAATCGCTTCGACCTGCGGATTGCCGAACGCAATCGTGTAAAACTCGCGGTAAAATCTGGCTTGTTTTTCCGCGTCCCAAACACCGGATTGATAATTGCCGGAAATCTTAAGCGGAGTTTGGCGGTCGTTGTAATTCAAAGTTTGAGCGCTGAATTCGGTGATTTGAAGCGGTTTTCCGAGCGCCGCATAACGGTCGAGTTGTTCCGCGACGTTTACCGGCTCGTACCATTCGCCGTTGGCGTGCGCCTGAATTCCGATAATGTCTATCGCCGTCTCTTTTCTAATCAGCTCTTCAAGCAAAGCAAAATATTTATCGCGGTTGCGATTATGCCGCGCGACCGAGCCGAAAACACCGTATTCGTTGAGCATCAAACGCTCCGCAGGCGTGGCTTCGCGCGCCCAAGAAAAAGCCGATTCGAGATAATGGCGCCCGATTCTGCTTGCAAAAACATCCGGTTTCTGCGCGAGCGGCTCGTTGACTATTTCCCAATCTTCAATTGTATTTGCGTGTTTCGCTGCGAGTTCCTGCACTCTTTTTTTCAGAATTGGCAGCAGCTCGTCTTTTTGCCGCGGCAGCCAGCGGGGAGTTCCGGCTTGATTCGTTCCCCAAAGAATCGGCGCGGCTGCGATGCGCGCGCCTAATTTTTGGCTCAAAGCGATTTCGCGCTCAAACCAGGACCAATTTTCGATTCCCCGTTTGTTTTCGATGAAACTCCAATAAGTCCCGACAACCGCATAATTAAAAAGTCCCGCAAAATACTTTTCATATTCGGGCAGCTTTTCGGGTGCCAAATCGTCTATTTTCAAATAACAGCCGAATTTAAAATCGTGCGACGATTGTTTTATATTCAGTTGAATTTGTTTTGCCGTTTTGCCGTTTGCGCCTAAAATTTTTATTTGCGCGTCGCCTTTGCGAAATTTCTCGATATTCGCTTGCGCCTGCAAAAGAGCGGCTTCGTTTTTAGACTTTTCAATCGCAGTTTCTCGACTCGAATCGTCTTTCGCGGTCGCGGCAAACCGGCAACCCGCAGAAAGATTCAGAACTAAAATTAATAAAATTAGAGAAAGCCGATTGGAATTCATAACAGATGCCGCTTTAAGTGTTGAGTTTCAGTTAAACGGAGGAGAATTTAACCGAATCGCATTTGACTCTGCGGCGGAACTGTATCTTCGAGAGCCATTGTTCTCAATTTCAACAATTGAAGCGCGACGAGCAGCAGATAAAGCGGATTCAAATACATATAACGCCGCCACAAACGGCGCGGTTCCTGGACGAAACGATAAAGCCATTCAAGCCCGTGATCCTGGAACCAAGCCGGAGATTGCGAAACAGTCCCGGCGTGAAAATCAAAAGCCGCTCCGACCGCCATCAGAGGCAGCGAAATAAATTCCCGGTTTTCAAAAACCCAAGTTTCCTGTCGCGGACATCCCAAACCGACCAGAACAATCGAAGCTCCGCTTTTGCGGATAGTTTCGGCAATTTCCGCTTGCTCATCTGCCGTAACCTGTCGAAAACGAGAAGGCTCGCTGCCAGCGATTTTTAGCGTTGGAAATTTCTTTAGAAGATTGACTTTGAGTTTCTCCAACACCTCTTGACGACTTCCGTAAAGATAGATACTAAGTCCTTCCTGTGCAGCTTTCTCGCAAACTTTCAGAGTTAAAGTCGGTCCGTAAACACGGTCGGGAAGCTCTACTCCATAAAGCCATTTCATCGCCCAGCGCACCGGCTGTCCGTCGGGAACGACGAGATCAAGCCCGTTTAATCTGTGGCGATGAACCGAATCCAGAGCGCCGGTCATTACTCCGTGAACGGCGAGCGCGCTGACAGCCAAAGCGCGTTTGCTGCGGGCGGAAGAGATAATCTTTTCAACTGCCGCTTCGTAATCAACCGCGCTGATGCCGACTCCTAAAATGTTTTGTTTTCCAAAATCGAGCATAATCAAAAATTCAAGCAGAATTCTAAAAGTTAAATTTCCGATAATTGCGCGCGGCAATTATCGGAGATTCCTGAAAACGAGTTTTTCTTTAAGCTGCGATTAATTCCAGTTTCGACTCGTGGATGTGCTTTTCCTCGGTCGCTTCGACTATTTCGCCGATGATGGTTTTCAAGTCGTATTCAAAGCTCCAATCGGGATAATGTGCTTGAAAACGGCGCACGTCGCTAACCCACCAGATATGATCGCCTTCTCTTGCCTGATTCGAGATGCTGTAAGAAAGCTCTCGTCCGGCTGCCTCCTGAGCGATTTCAATAGCTTCTAAAACCGAACAATTGCTGTGTCGGCTGCCGCCGATGTTATAGACGGCTCCGGCGCGCGGGTCCTGGTAAAAATGCCAGAACGCCCGAACCAGATCGTTTGAGTGAATGTTGTCGCGGACTTGCTTGCCTTGATAACCGAAAATCGTGTAGTGCTTGCCCGTTACAATGCATTTGATGAGATAAGCCAAAAAGCCGTGCAGCATCGCGCCGGAGTGCGCAGGACCGGTCAGACAGCCGCCGCGAAAGATTCCGGTTTTGATACCGAAATAACGACCGTATTCCTGCGCCATCACGTCCGCCGCGACCTTGCTCGCGCCGAAAACGCTGTGTTTCGAGCTGTCAATGGTCATTGATTCGTCAATTCCGTATTCAAAAAACGGATGCGACTCGTCAATTTCCCAGCGCGTTTCCTTTTCGACCAAGGGGAGATTATTCGGCGTGTCGCCGTAAACTTTGTTTGTCGAAGTAAAAATAAACGGTGCGTCGGGGCAGAATTCACGAACGGCTTCGAGCAAAACCAGCGTTCCGGTTGCGTTGACCGTGAAATCGGTCAAAGGCTCTTTCGCCGCCCAGTCGTGGCTCGGCTGCGCCGCCGTGTGAATAACAACCGAAACGTCTTTGCCGTATTTGCGGAAAATATCGCGAATGGCTTTTTCGTTGCGAATATCCGCCGGATAATGAACAAAATTTCGCAGAGAACGTTTTAGCGTGTGAGTATTCCAATCAACCGAACCGTCGCGCCCGAAAAAATATTCGCGCATATTGTTGTCAATGCCGACGACTTCAAAGCCCATTTCGTGAAAGAACTTTGTCGCTTCGCTTCCGATTAATCCCGAACATCCCGTAATAATTGCTACGCTCATATTTATCCTCTTGATCAGTTAATGCTGTAATTTTATTTTTGTTTACTTGCATTTTTAGAGTTTTAAAGAAAGCTACATTCCATTTTTTCAGGGAAGTTTGTTTAAATCCTGTTAATTTTTTGTTTGTTAAAAGAGGGTGGCAAGACAACAAAGAAAAAAGACCGGTCTGATACAAACCGATCTCCATATTTATGAAATAATTAGCCAAAGTTGGTGGCAGCTCTGACTAATTATTTCAGCTTTTTTTCGCCAGATAGTAAATCCAGTGTGACGAAGTGTCGCTCTTCACCGGTTTTCCCTGCATGTCATAAGCCTCAATATCGGAGAATCCAAAATCTGTGAGTTGTTTTACTTGCTTTTCAATGCTGATGTAATAAAGGAGCAAAGAAAATCTGTGGTCGGGATCATTTATCAGCGCGAAATCGTCCGTGTAGATTTCGTGCTTTTTCATTCTGGAATGCGCGGGCAGATAGTAAAGGCAATACAGGAAAAACTTGAAATAATTTAAATCGTATTGAATCTTTCGTTGCCACGGAAGTTTTTTGAAATACCGATAATCCCGATTGTGAGATGAGAACATAAAAAATCCGCCCTTTTTGAGCACGCGATTTATCTCTTTCAACGCCTTTAGCCTGTCCTCGCCTGAAATGCAGTCAAGCCCGTTAAAAGAAAAAAGAACAAAATCAAAGCTGTTATCTTCAAATTCTTTTAAATCTCTGGCGTCGCCGCACAAAATTTTTGCAGAGGGATATTTTGTGCTTGTTTCCTGCGCAAACTCCGGGACGTAATCAATGCCGATATAATCGCTGCTGATTTGCAGCAAATACTTGGTCGTTCTGCCTCCGCCGATTCCGAGGTCGAGTATTTTTTTATTTCTAATTGCGGGCAGCAATTTTTCAAAAATGACTTTTTCGGGTTCGAAAAGGGCATCGAGGTCTTGAAAATATTCAACTACATCCGCTCTTGCAAACGTCGTTTTATTTACCAAATTAGGCGAGACTTGTAATTCCATTTTATTAATTTCCTGAAGAGCTAACTATTCAGACTTTGCGGAGCCGGAGAATTGAAAACAGCGGCATCAAGGCTCTCCGGCTGCGCCGCAGGAGTTGTAAATCGTTCTTTTAATTTCAGACAGGGTTTCTCCAACAAATAGTAAGACAGCGCAGCACAGACAAAGCTAACAATGCTTCCTAAAACAAGGACGCCCCAAGGCGAATCGGTTATTTTCTCACGTACTAAGATGAAAATCAGGTTGTGCCAGAGATAAAGCCCATATGAAATTGTGCCGACCCATGCCAAAGCCTTATTGGCTAGAAACTGAGGGCGCGAGGTTAGCGCAAATGCTATGACAAACGCGGTGGACAAATTGATGACGGGCAGTCCGTATGCATAAACCGCCGAATCCCAAGCCGCGAAAACTATAGCCAAAAACAGTGCCAAAGCGGCTGGGAGCGCCGGAAACCATTTCACAGGCG
Source organism: Pyrinomonadaceae bacterium (assembly GCA_036388775.1). Taxonomy (GTDB): domain Bacteria; phylum Acidobacteriota; class Blastocatellia; order Pyrinomonadales; family Pyrinomonadaceae; genus JALZCH01. The sequence goes on from DASVRD010000020.1 coordinate 16,384, forward strand.
GCAATTTGCCCCATGATGCGGCAAGTCCCAGCAGACATCCGATCAGCAAACCGTCTGCGCGTGTGTCAAAACCGTAGAAAACGCGATTTACTTCCTGAGAAATCGGTCCCCAGAGGAAAGCGCGATGAATCGCTATAACGACGATCAATACGCTGAATATGACAAATATAGTTCGGCGCGACATTCTCTTTCCGAGCAGCAGAACAAGCGCGAGCGGGTAAAGAAGATAGAAATGTTCTTCGATTGCCAGCGACCAGGTATGTTCGAGCGCTCCGAGCTTTGCAAAGTCGAACGCAAGCGCGAAATCTGATAGATAAAGCGCCGTATAAACAATTGCTTTTCCCGTTTTGACAAGCTCCGTTCCCGATTTGGCTGCAACCGTGTAAGCGCCTAACACGGCGAGCAAAAGAGCCAGCGCCGGGGTTAGGCGAAGGAGCCTGCGAATATAAAAATTTTTCAGGCTGATGCGACTGTAACGTTCATATTCCTGACACAGCAGGGCTGTGATAAGGAAACCCGACAGCACGAAAAATATATCAACGCCGATATGCGCGCCCGCAATTAAAGTAATACCGGCGTGGTGCAAGAGAACAAGGAGAATAGCAATACCGCGCAAGCCATCCAATTCGGGACGGTGACCTAAACGAAAAGGGTAATTTTGCATAATCTCTGCTTCAAAAACGGCGTCGAGATGGTTATGAGCGACAAATAAAACAAGCGGATTGAAAAATGATGAAATATAATTTCATTTTTCTATTTTCTTAATTACTTGTTTGCGAAAATGAATTCCTTAGCGACATTAAAGTTTTTTTCCGCTGTTTCGGCGGTTTCGCAACGCCCGTCAAATTGCACTTCGATTTCTCTGTAAGTGACGGCGATATATTCAAGCAATGCCCAAATGAAAACGATAACGCCCAGCATTTCAAGACTTTCTTCAATCGTTGTCAGCGCGATGTAAACCAGATTGTCTCTTCCGTGTATTTCGGCGTAGCTTCCTCCGACCAACTCCATACCGATAGCCCCGCCGATGTAAATGATGCCGCTTATTATGAACGCAAGCCTCGGTTTTGCAGGAAGATTCCATAAAAATTTTAGAAAGAAGAGAGAGAGAAATAAGACAAGCACAATGGCGGGAACGACCCAGGCGTAATAAAATATACCCAGGTTTTTCCCTCCTAAAATCGCCCGCATCGGTTCAATCAGCTTTTCATGAATTTGGGTTGACTCATCAAATGTCATAAAAAGAAAACCTATTGAAAGAACAGCCCACTCAAACAGATAAGAAGCCTTTTGTTTTCTTTTAAGTACGGTGATAAACGCCAGCAACAGACTTGTGAAAAGCAGCAGCAGCATCGAGAAAAAACTCGACACATTTTGCTCAAGATCAAGGTTAAAGACCTTATCCATCTTATGAAGAAATGGAGAGCTATGCCCGGTCAAATAATCCGCCGATTGTGTTGCGACGCTGGCAAAAACCAAAATAAAAGTCACCGCGCCCAAAACGCCCGCAATTGAAGCAGGATTTAGTGATATTTGCGAAATAACTGTCTCGCTTGAATTCTTATCAAGTTGTCGAACCTGACTTTCGTTTAAACGAGAATAGTTCCCTTGCAAGTCGTTTCGGAAAAAACTCCATTGTAAGGCGGTCGTGAATTTGTTATAGATTTGCTCCATATACTAAACTCCCAATCTGACTTTCGCGACTCCTGACGAATAAACGCCTTTAATTCCGCGCGTGGATTCTTCACAAAGACTGATTCTGCCGAGGGCAAACAAATCGTCTCCCGGTTGGTTAATTCTTTTTTCCGTAGTTACGGCGACCTTGTACCCGGCTTGAGCGATAAGTTGTCTTATTCCTGCATTATATGCGCCGTTTGGATAAGCGAATGAAACAACTTTGCTTCCCAATTGACGTTCGAGTTCTTTCTTGCTGGCAACAATCTCCTTTTCCAACGCAGTTTCGTCTTCGAGCGGCAAAACGACGTGATTAGCCGTATGTCCGCCGAAGTTAATTCCCTTTCGCGCCATCTCGCGAACCATCTCCCAATTCAATAATTGATATTCACGCGGATAGGCTTCCAAGTTTTCTCCCAGCTCATTTTCCAGTTCGGAAATGACCTTCTCCCGCAACGGGTTTGGTAAATAAACTATCGAATCAGTTAGCTTAAGAAGATTGCGGATTTCAGCAAATTCATCTGCAACTTTGCTCTCAACTCCTGCCTTGATTAATGCGGTTTTGACGGAGGTTGATTTCTCAATCGCATGCTTCACCAACCAGAAAATGCGGTCGTGCGCCAAAGGCTTATTTTGTCCAATGAATTCAGTGGGCAGAAAAACCGTTGCGGGAAGCCCGAATTCATTAAGAATAGGAAAAGCTTGTTCATAAAAATCAAGATAACCGTCATCGAAAGTGATAACGGCGAGAGGTCGCCGGACTCTTCGTTCCTCGCTCAAAAAGTGCAGCGCAGTTTCAAGCGAAACAACGTCATAAGTCCGGTGCAGCAACTCGCAATGGCGTCGAAATGTTGCTGCCGACACCACGAGTCCATGAATAGCTTCTCGTTCGGCTTTTGCAATATCGGCGACAACCCGGTGATACGCAATAATATTGACCGAACCCGGCGCTGCCGAAGGGAAACTGCCTCTTACATTAGTGAGAGACGCAACTGATTTGATAGAACGTTTAATCAGAAATTTAGTTTTAGTCATATTTAGTTTTAGCTGCACATAGCAAACAGAAGGGTGCGGAGCTTATTTACATAAACTCGAAAATCCATTTGCTCGCGCGCTTTTTGTTTTGCTTTTTTGCCGATTCTTATTCGGGTATCTTTGTTATTTAAGAGAAATGAAATTTTTTCCGCCAGAGCGCCGACATCTCCGGGCGCAAACAGAATGCCGTCAACTCCGTCTTCAATTAATTCGGGTATTCCTCCGACACGGGTCGAAATTACGGGCAGACCGGCAGCCATCGCTTCAATAACCGACATCGGCATGGCTTCCGCGTAAGTCGGTAAAACGAAAATGTCGGAGCGTCGAAAGAACTCGATTCTTTCATTCATCGGAACCGCGCCCAGATATTCAACGAGATTGCCGATTTCAAATTTTTCACAGTAATCCTTGAGATTCTCCGCCCCGTATCCGAGAAAAGAAATTTTTAAATTCGGTTTATTGTCGCGCAAAAGCGCCAGAGCTTTGATTAAATCTTTCTCGCCCTTTAATTTTCCGACTGCCCCGACAAACAGCAATCTCACTGCGTCGCCGCCCGGCTCATCCGTTGATGATTTCTTATCGCCATTAAAAACAGATGTATCAATCGCGTTGGTGATAACGGAGATATTTTGTGATTGGGTTATATCTCGGAGCTGCTTCGCCGATTCCTGGGAAACCGCGATAAAGCTATCGCTCAAACCGAGAGCTGTTTGAATAAATTTTTGACCGATTTTACTTTGGAAAGGATAGTAATTATCTACGTCGCCCGCGTGAAAATGTGTAATAACTTTCTTCCCGAAAAGCTTTGCCAGAAAAATGAAAATTGATTCGCGATATAAGCTCGCGTTGCTTCCGAGATGAACATAAACCAGATTCGGGCGCTTCGTTATGCAAATCCAAACGAACCGCGCAATTGCGCTCAAAGCCAAAAATGCTTTGCCGAATTTTCCGAAATCTTCCGCTTGAGATTCGATGTAAGTAAATTCGAAATCCTCTTTCAAAGGCGATTTCAGAATTTCAGCAATAAGAGTCGAAATGCCGCCGCGAGTTTTTGTTAAGTGCATACCGACCATCAGGACACGACTCTTTTTTGCCCGGCTCAAGGCTGTTCGAGTCGTATCGGGAAGCACTACCGTTTCAGCAGTTCTTTCAATGACTTCGGATTGGAAATGACACTTATTCATTCGATGTTCTCGCTAGTGACGAGGTTTTGTTAATTTAATTGTTACTAAAATTTAGAGAATGAAATGACTAGAATTTCCAGAGAATTAAGTAAATTACCAAAAGACACGCCGAGGAATATGAACCGGTTCGCCAAACGTTGAAACTAACTAATTTTTTCGATAAATAACTGATCTCGACCAAAGCTATTAAAAGAAACGAGATTAGTTGCGCGAGCGCCGCGCCGACTGCGCCATATTGCGGAATCAACATTGCGCCGACGGAAAAACAGGCAACAGCGCCGAGCGCATTGGCGAGCAGATCAATGTGTTGTGAGTTTGTCGCAATCAATCCTCTGGCGACGACCATTACCAAACAAAAAGGCACGACGCTTACCGCCAGAATATTTAGAGTCGGCGCGACATCGGCGTAATTTTCACCAAAAAAAGCGACCAAAACCTGACCGGATAAAAACGGTGAAATTAGCGCAGCCAGAGTTGATAAAATCAAAGGATAACGCGCCATTTTGGAAAGATATAAACCGGAATTCCCGGTTGCTTTCTGGATATGCTGCGTTATGAGCGGTTGAATAACATTGGCATAGCTAGCCATCAGAATAGACACAGGGATAAGAAAACGCGACGCGACTCCGTACTTTGCCGATTCGACTTCCGTACTATAGTGTCCTAAAAGAATTATTACGACCTGCCAGTTTATCGAAGCAAAAATGATTGTTCCGGCAAAAGTCGGGGAAACTTTTGAAATTTTAACGAAATCTTCAGTGTTGAAGTCGAAATTTGAAATCCCTTTTTTGGCTGCCAATAAATAAACCAGCAAAGCCGGGATTCTAGCTATGACAAACGACAGGCAAATTACGGAAATCGAATAGCCAAACCAGATTAATACAAGAGGAATAAGAGTTCTCAGAACATTTTCAAGCGTAGTAACAAAGGCGATTAAACGTGTCCGACCGTATGAAATAGCAGTTGCTTCGGCTACCCCAATCACGCCGGTGGGAATCATTGTGAGGCTCAAAATTAATGTTGAGACGCGAACCGACCACGACTCGCTCGCCCAAAATCCGCAAGCCGCCATTAAAACGGCGCAGACAATTCCTGAAATTAACAGGAAAACCGAGGCGCTGCTAATAAAGCGGACAACAGCTTGTTCGCCTTCCTGACGCATTTTGCTTTGCTCATTTCTGCGACTAATTTCGCTAACCAGAAAAGGCATTAAACCGAGTGAACAGACGCTGTAAAAAAGAGCATAAAGCCCCATTACAATCGTGAATCTGCCCAGTTCTTCCGTTTCGCGCATCCGCGCCATGAATACCCAAATCAGGATGCTGTTAGCAATGCTGATAACTCCCGACAAGACCATCCACAATAAAGGTTTCGTTACACTGGTCGAAGCGTTTTCGGACAAGATTTCTTTATTTATTACCGTTGCCATTATTACTTAATCAATCCGGGTTCAATTTCGAAAATTGCGAAAGCTAGAAAATAAGTTGGCGGCGCATCCTGCTAATCGCCAAAATCATTCCAAAGAAAAAATACAAAGTGCGTACCGGCACGCGAACTGATCCGAGCGAGCCGGGTTCTTTCATACCGGAAATTACAAACGCGATTATTCCGGCGGTCGCGCCTAAGCCGAGCGCAAACAGAAGTCGGTCGCGCGATGTCATTGTCTTGAAACATTCGACTAAAGCGGCGAGAAACAATAAACAAAAGATTATTCCGCCCGGAATACCGATTTCCGCCGTGACGTGAGCAAAAATATTGTGAACCGGATTTGGAAAAACCTGGCTCACAAAAATATCCGTCTCGTCGTATTTCGTCATAGTCGCGCGGTAATTGTTTATGCCGACACCGACGAGCGGATTATCTTCAATCATCCGAAAAGCGGTTTCCATTAGCGGCAAGCGAATATACGCCGAACCGTCGTCGTCTTGTGTCAAACGTTCGTAAATTCGGGTTGAGAACGGAGCAAGAAACAGGCAGGCAAGAACGACAATACCGCCTACTGAAATACAATATTTTCTTTTTTCCGCAGGCGAGAGCCGATACCAGCCAAACAGAACAAGCAGCACAAATACAACTACGAGCGAGATCCAGCTTCCCCGCGCCAGAGAAAGTATTACTGCAACCGTCCCCGCGAGCGTCGCCGCTAATAAAGCGATGTTGTGCCAGCCGTTAAAGTTTTTCACGCGGCAAATCAGCGGAGCGGCAACAATCGGCATCAGCGTTGTTACGTGCCAAGCCATTCCGGTCGGCGTCCGCAAAAATGCGGGAACGCGAGCGAGTTCCTGACTTTGCGTTCCAATCATCTCTTCTTCGGTTCCGGTTCCGAAGAAAGATAAATTTGTCGGAAAATCGAACATGTATTGCGAAAATGCGGTCAGCCCAGTGAATATTAGCCCGATTGCTAATCCGACGACTAATTGAACGAGTCTTTCCCGATGGCTAAAATGCGAGGCGACAGCATATGCGACCAGCAGCGAAGTTGAAAACGACCAGAGCGAAAACCAGCCGAGCAGATTTGAGCCGCTGTAAAGAACCGAAAGCGCGGCGCAGACAAAGAGCGAGAAAAACAAAATCGAAAACGGTAAGGGAAATACTTTTTCTTCCGTTTCATCTTCAACGTCAAACCAGTCATAAACTAATAAAAACAACGAAGTCAGCAGCGTTAAAGAGATATTGAAACCCGATGGGTCTTCAATTTCGTCAATTTTGTAAAAATTCACTTCGCATTTGAAAAAAAACGAGGCAATAAAAGCGAAACGAACGAGCGAGATAACGGGCAGTTCCAGAACAAAGCAGGCAACGCCGCCGATTGCGAGAAAAGCCAGAGCGCCGATTGCCAGCGTGTTCGAAGGCGCGCCTCCGCCAACTGAGATAACGGCAGCGCCAAGCAAACAAGCTGCTAAAAACACCGAACACACCAACGCATACGGCAGCATTGCTCCTGCCGTAAAAGTCGTTGTTTTTCCTGATGCCTGTATTCTCATTCAAATTTTACATCGCGCCGGAGCCGCGAATAACCGCCGGAATTGTTTTAACCAAAATCTTGAAATCGAGAACTAAAGACCATTTATCAATGTATTCGAGGTCTTGCAGAATCCATTTATCAAAGCTCGTTTCGCTTCTGCCGGAAATCTGCCAGACGCAGGTAATTCCGGGTTTGACGCTAAAGCGGCGGTTAAACCACAGTTGGTTGAATTTTTGAAAATCGCGTTCTGGAAGCGGGCGCGGTCCGACAAGAGATAAATCACCGAGCAAGACATTGATTAGCTGAGGCAGCTCGTCAAGGCTTGTTTTTCGCAGCCATTTTCCAATCTGCGTGACGCGCGGATCGTTTTTGATTTTAAAAACCGGACCGTCTGCTTCGTTTAAGGCTTCGAGCTGGCTTTGCCGCCGGTCGGCATCTACACACATTGTGCGAAACTTGAACATTTTGAAACGCCGCTTGTTCAATCCAACGCGCTCCTGAATAAAGAAGACAGGACCTGAAGAGGTTAATTTAATAAGCAAAGCGATAATCAACAGCAACGGCGCTAACAAAATCAATAAGATTAACGCTCCGGCGAAATCAATCGCGTTTTTGACGAACATTCGCCAATCGGCTTGAGGCGCGGTGTAAAGCGATAAAATCGGGGCTTCGCCGATTTCTCCGGTGACGGCGCGCGCCAGTCTCAGATTGAACAAATCCGAATACACGCGAACCGTGATTCCCTGTTCTTCAGCCGCCCGCGCGATTGAATCCATCTTGTCGTAAAAAGTTTTAATCGGCAGACAAAGAATTACTTCGTCAATTACGTTTTCGGCTAAAACCTGCGGGATTTGATCCAGATTGCCAAGCACTTCGGGGTCGTCAATGTCATCAATAAACCCTGCAAAGTGATAACCGATTTCCGGTGTCTCCTTAATCAATTTGACAATTTTCTGCCCGCGATTTCCCGCGCCGATGACGACAACCGAGCGCAGATTACGTCCGTGTAATCGAAACTGAGTTAAAAGATTGCGTTTGACCAGCCGAATCGAAAAAAGCAGAACAAAAGAGGTCACGGCGAAAATGAGTAAAAATCTTTTGGGAAAAATATGCCACTCCGCCAGCAAAATCAAGGTCGCCAAAATCAAGCTGCAGAACGCGACCGCCCGCAGAACGTCAACAAATTCGTCTTCCCAGTTCGCCAGACGTTTTGAGCGGTATAGCCAAAACGAGGACAAAATGAACGCCCAGCTACCCAAAACGCCCGCAAAGAAAATCGAGCTGTCAACGCCCGGTGCGGAAATCGCCTGCCAAATGTAATCAACGCCTTCCGGTCCGCCGCGATAAAAAGCCAGCCATAAGGCGATGGCAAGTGCGGTCAGGTCGAGCAGTTTATACACGAATACCAGAGAGGCTCTGATTCGCTCTTTCATATCGAATTCCTCGCTAAATTATTTTGTTTTACGTTGATTTATAAAGTAGAAACGAGGCTTAGTTTTCAGTAATTTTTTCTACCAGCGATATTTTTTTCTTTTTTTACCGGAGTCTGACGGCAGCGCCAGGCGTTCGGGCTTTGAAACTAACTTCATCGCGGGCGGCGGTTCGATCACGGAAATAATTGCCAAAACCGGCAAACCCAAATGCTGCTCAACTGCGTATGGCGAAGCGATCAAACCGTAATCCCCGGTTGTGGCTGTTAATTTATCCAGAACAATTGCGCTCGCAAAACCGGCAGCCGCGCCGACAAACATTAAAACCAGCAAATTTAACAACGTCTTCGGACTTTTCTGCTCGCCGTCGGTGCTCGGCGGGTCAACGATTCCGAAATTCATCACTTGTTCTTTGTTCAAAACCTGGCTGATTTCGTTTTCGCGCGCCTTTTTTTGATAAAGCAAATAGGCTTCTTCATTAACGCTGCGGTCACGTTCGAGATTCGCGCGATCAATGCTCCGGCTGTTGAGAAACGCGACTTGTTTGCGCAGTTTGTCGGCTTGCGACGACAAATTCTTTTCTCGCTCTTTGAGCGCTGCGAGATTGGTTTGAGCGTTGGTAAGATCGCTTTCCAGCCTCCGACGCAAATCGTTTAAAGCAAACGAGCGCTCCTGCGGCGGATTTGCCGTTTCCTGCGCGAGAGTCTTTTTTAATTGCTCGATGCGCTCTTCGGTTTCGCGGACAAACCGGCTGTTCGGCTGGTATTTTTGCAGATACTGCGTTTTTTGCTGCTCAAGCCGGATCAGCTCTTCTTTCATCCGGTCGAGAGCCGAAACGTATCTTGAAACCGAGCCGGTTTGAATTTGTTCCGGCTGAGTGGCGATTTTTTCCTGTAAAGAGATGCTGCGTTTCTGGGTTTCCCCGATTTCCGTGCGAGCGGCGTTGATTTGCGCCTCTGTTTCGTAAAGCTGTTTGAGCAAAAGCTCGCGCTGGACACCGATCTCCGCTCCGCTGACGCCGTTGCGGGCGTCGAACTGCTTGAGCGTGTTCGAGGCGGCATTTAATTTTTGATTAAACGTTTGTGTCTGTTCGTTAAAAACCTGCGCCGCCTGAGCCTTTTCGTTGATCTGGACGTGAAGCTGGACGTAATTCTGATAAATTTTTTCGAGAGTCATTTTCGCCCGCAGCGGGTCTGTGTCGGTGTATTTGACCTTAATAATGCGAGATTTCTTGATCGGCGTGACATCCAGATTGCCGACCACGCGGTTCACCGCTCTTTCCGTTGCAAAACCGTCTGCGGATGATTTTTTTTGCGATGAATTTTCCGTTTCCGCCGCTTTGGCGGATGAACCCCAAAAACCGTAAAGCAAATTCTTTACCCGTTCGCGCAGCTTGCTCGACTCGGAATCGCGTTTCGGGGCTTGATTGTTGATTAAATCTAAATCCGTTACCGCGCCGGCAATCACTTCGCGGCTTTTAAACAATTCCAATTCCGAATTAAATTCTTCGTCGCTGATCGCCGCTTGAATAACGTCCGGAAGTTTTTCCGCCGCGCTGATTCGCGGGTCGCTACGGTCGCGCGAAATTAGAATGCTCATCTCGGCTTCGTATTTCGGCGTCATCAAAAACGTCGCAATCATTCCCGAAACCACGACGAGCGTAAAGACCGACGCGATTAGCAATTTACGTTTCCAGACCGTTTCCCACATTTGGGCAATCAGACTTTTGTTAGTTAAAATCCGCATTTCAAATCAACTCCGACTTCCAAAACTCCGATTTAAAAGAACCGGGGCAGAAATCCTCGAACGGTTTCGACAGCTTTGTTAATCTGTGAAATTTTTGAATCCGGGATGAAAATATAATCCCCGTCCTGTAAAGCGATGTCTTTCTGTTCGCCCTGCTGATTGATGACTTTCAACACATTTGCAGATTGAATTTCCCAATCGCCGCTGCCGTTCGGTCGAGCATGAATTACCATTTTTCGGTTTGCGTCGGACGTAAATCCGCCCGCCAGAAAAATCACCTGCACGAGCGTTTGCCCTTCGCGCAAATCATAGCGTCCCGGTTTGTTCACCTGACCGCCGATGAAAACGCGCGGCGCGACAAATTCGAGCAGCGCGACCGTTAAGACCGGCTTTAAAAGAATTTCGTTATAAGATTTTTCCAGTTGAGCTTTAAGCTCCGAAATCGTTAAGCCCTCGGCTTTCGAATCGTCAATCATCTGAAGACTGATAAATCCGTCAGGACGCACAACCACCGAAACTTCATTCAGTTCCGGGTGATAAAGAAATTTAACGCTCAATTTATCGCCCTGCTTGATGCGGTAGCCGGTTTGAGGAGCCGCAGGTTTGCTCGGTTCGGGCAAATCTATCTGCGCAAAAGCATTCGCGGAAACGAGTAAGCACCACAAAACGCTTCCGACAATCGTTTTTGAAACGATGTAAAATATTTTCGTGCGTGCCATTTTTTCTGTCATCATTTCAAATTTTCGGGTTGAACATTCGGTATCTTTTAATTTAAAAAAAATCAGCTAAAAGCCATTTTTTTACTGATACACAACAAATGAGCGGTGATTTCCACGTTATTCGGCTCGAAATCAGGAAACCGGAGCCAATTTCAATTCAATTCAATGCAAAAAGAAAAGCTGCTCTCACGAACAGCTTTTCCGCCAAATAAATTTTCCAATCGTTTCGGTTTATTTAATCACAACATTGACCAGGCGATTCGGAACGACAATGACTTTGGCAATCTGCTTTCCGGCAGCATATTCCTGCACCTTTTCATCAGCGAGCGCGGCGCGTTCGAGTTCCTCTTTCGCCGTGTCGGGCGCAGCCAGCAGTTTCGAGCGCAGTTTGCCGTTAATCTGAATGGGAATCTCGATTTCGTCTTTACGCGCCAGTTCTTCGCGGTAAACCGGAAACTTCGCGCCCGATTTCAACATCCCTTCATCACTGCCGGTCAAATAAGCCCACATTTCCTCAGCCGCGTGTGGCGCATAAGGCGCGAGCATCAAAATCAGCGCGCGAACGGCTTCATTAATCGCAAACAAATCCGAATCCGAAGCTGTTTCCGGCTCGACTTTGAAATCGCCCAACGCGTTTGACAACTCCATCAAAGCCGCAACCGGCGTGTTTAATTGCAAACGCTCAAAATCCGATTCGACTCGCTGAATGGTTTGGTGCGTTTTCTGCCGCAATTTTCGCGCATCAGAGGAAAATTCCGTCGGCTCATTTTCCGCAACAGCTTTTAATGGCTCGTTCCAGCGCCAGACGAAACGCCAGACTCTTTGCAGAAAACGCGAAGTGCCTTCGATGCCGTTTTCGTTCCAGACCAATTCGTTTTCGACCGGCGCGCTAAACAAAACGTACAAACGCGAAGCGTCCGAACCGTAAATTTCGACCATTTCGTTCGGATCAACGCCATTGCCTTTCGATTTCGACATTCGTTCGACTGCATATTTCAACTGTTTGCCTTCGACATTTGTCGCGCTCAATAGCTTTCCCTTTTCGTCGCGTTTGACCGAAACCCGATTCGGCTGAAAATAAACGCGCTTGCCTGTTTCGTCGTCAAAAAACGTTTCACCGACAACCATTCCCTGCGTCAGCAGACGTTTGACAGGCTCGTTAAATTGCACCAAACCGATGTCGCGCATCACTTTTGTCCAGAATCGGGTGTAAATCAAATGCATCACGGCGTGGTCGTCGCCGCCGATATATTGGTCAACCGGCGTCCAATATTGCGCGATTTCCGGCTCAAACGGCAAAGATTCATTGCGCGGGTCAATGTATCGGAAAAAATACCACGACGAATCAACAAAAGTGTCCATCGTGTCGGTTTCGCGCCGCGCCGCTTTCCTGCAACTCGGACAGGTCGTATTGACGAATTCCTCGACTTTCGCCAGCGGCGATTCTCCCACGCCGGTAAACGGCGCGCTGTCGGGCAGCTCAACCGGCAGTTGTTCGTAAGGCACGGGAACCGTTCCGCACGTTTCGCAATAAACAATCGGAATCGGCGCGCCCCAGAAACGCTGGCGCGAAATTCCCCAATCGCGCAGGCGATAAGTCGTCGCCGCTTCGCCGAATCCGTGCATTTCGGCATAATGCGTCATTTCCTTTTTCGCTGCTTCGGAAGTTTTGCCGTTCCAGTAATCCGAACGAACCAGCACGCCTTCTCCGGTCAACGCTTCCTCGCGCGCAAGCGTGTGCATCGTGTGATGTTCGTGCGCCAGATGCGGCTCGGAAATCACCTGACGAATCGGCAGATGATACTTTTTGGCAAACTCGAAATCGCGTTCGTCGTGCGCCGGGACAGACATTACCGCGCCCGTTCCGTATTCCATCAGCACGTAATTCGCCGTCCAAATCGGGATTTGCTCGCCGCTAAAGGGATTGACGGCGAAAAATCCGGTCGCAATGCCATCTTTTTCGACTTCCTCTTCGCGGTTTGCCGCCTTCATTTTTTCTCGTTTGATTTCCTCGATTTTCGCCAAAACTTCGCCGCTTAATTCGTTTTTGCGAGCCTCAATAAACGGATGCTCGGCGGCGACAACAATCGCGTTGACGCCGTAAATCGTGTCAATCCGAGTCGTAAAAACGCGGATTTTTTCGTCTGAATGCTCAACGGAAAAATCAACAAACGCGCCTTCCGAACGCCCGATCCAATCGCGCTGTCGTTTCAAGACTTTTTCCGCCCAGCCCGCTTCGATTTCCGCAATATCGTCGAGCAATTGGTCGGCATAAGCGGTGGTTTTCAAAAACCATTGTTCGATGTCTTTTTTCGTCGTCGCAGTCCCGCAGCGCCAGCAGATTCCGCCGCTCGCCTGTTCGTTCGACAAAACGGTCTGGTCGTGCGGACACCAATTGACCTGCGTCATTCGTTTGTACGCCAAACCCATTTCGTACATTTTCAGGAAAAACCACTGATCGAATTTGTAATAATCCGGTCGGTGCGCGGCGATCTCCGTCGTCCAATCGTAGGAAATGCCCAGACGCTGCAACTGTCCGCGCATATAACGAATATTGTCTTCCGTCCATTCGCGCGGGTTCAAACCGCGTTTGATGGCGGCTTCTTCAGCAGGCTGACCGAACGAATCCCAGCCAATCGGGTGAAAGACGTTAAAACCTTTCAAACGCTTGTACCAAGCCAGCGCGTCGCCGATTGAATAATTCCTGACGTGCCCCATATGCAGATTGCCAGACGGATAAGGCAGCATTTCCAATGCATAAAATTTCGGTTTTTCGGTGTTGATTTCGGCAACAAAAGCGTTTGAATCTTTCCAACGCTGCTGCCATTTTTCTTCGATAACTTCTGGAAAATATTTCTCGTCCATAAAATTTGATAAACGGCTTGTAAAAACAAGCGAACATGATACGCAAAACCGGAAGACAGAACAAAATCGCCGTTCGGTTTCACAAAATTATTTTGTGTTTTGATGAAATTAAAGAAGGAAAACGCCGCGTCCCGTCGAGGCGCACAAAACACGCCTGCGCATTGGGAGCGGCTAGGTAAGAAGGAGTTTATTCAGTTTGCGAAATGCCGAATTCATAATCTCAATGGCTTTGATTTTATTTCAAGACAGCGCCGTTGTCCAATAAAAAAGCGGTCTCTTGCGAAATCGCTTTTTTATTTTTCGTTATAAATACAAATCAAACACCGCAGCCGATTCCCAAAACCATTTTCGGTTTTGCGCCCGAAACATCGTAAATCTCGCTTCCCGCGCCTTCGTAATATGCGGCGTGCATTACGATTTCCATTCGTCCATCGCCGTTTAAATCGGCAATCGCTTGAATCGAATATTCGTTCGGCGCGGCAAATTTAATGGCTTTCGGATAAAATTCGCCGCCGATTAAAATGTTTTGCGGTTTTCCGCCGACAACTTTTCTGAGCAGCAGAAACGAATAATCGCCCGGATATGTGCGAGCCATTATTCCGCTTTTATAATTTGTCGCCGCCAGCAAAACCTCTTCGATTCCGTCGCCGTCCAGATCAACGCGAAAACCTTGCGAGATTTTGGCAATCGGTTTAATGATGCCTTTTGAGCGGGCGAAATCACTGACGATTTTCAAATATGTCGCGTCGTTTTTGGAGATTTCTTTTACGGGGCGCGGCATCAAATTCCATTTGGCGGCAGAGCCGATTCCGACTCCGTTTTTTGTTTCGCCTCCAAATGAGACTTCAAAATAATCCTCGCAGATTTCAAGAGTTTGCGGTTTTTCGCCGATTAACTTGTCGCCCGGAACAGAGTTTGTGCCGAGCAAAATGTATTCGGTTTTATTTTTGAGAATCGGCGCAACCCGCTTTGCTTCAATCCATTTGCCGTTCTGTACGCCGCCGAGCAAACCGTGCGCTCGCATTTCGACAATCGGAACAATCCCGATTTGCTGCGCGATTTGCGGCGAAACCGAGAAAACTAAAACAAATGCGAACAAGAAAAGTTTATTTTTCATCGTTTTCAACTAAATCCGATTCTTCCGTTGATTCGACGTTCGGGCGAAACGCGCGGTTCAACAAAAATATAAATAAACCGAGCACGGCGAGAATTGCGACTTGTTGAATTTCAACAAACCTGACGTTTGAGAGCAGCCACGCAATCGAAATTAAAGACAAAGCGGCAACGACATAACCGGCTGGCGCGCGAAAACGGGCAACGGGCGCAAGATTGTCGCCGACGCGAAAAAGCGGTAGCGCTGCGCAAGTCGTCGCGTAAACCAAAAGGCGTGTAATAGTGCTGATTGTCAAAGCGGCGACGAACGATGTTTGCAGCGTAAAAATAAAAATAACCGCCGCCGTCAGAAAAAGCGAAATGAACGGTGTTTTGTATTGTTCGTGAGTTTTCATCAAAACGGCGGGTAATTCCCTTTGTTCAGCCATCGCAAACGGGAGTCTCGAAGCGGTTAAAATACCCGAATTCAAGTTTCCGCAAATCGAAATTATCGCGCCGAGCGCAATCAGCGAAGCGCCGAAACCGCCCATAAACACGTTTGCCGCATCCGCCAGCGGTCTTTCGGATTTTGCTAAATCAGCCATCGGCAGAGTGCCGAGACAAACAAGCTGTATCACAATGTAGAGCACAGCGATAATGCCGAGAGCCGTCAGCAACGCAAAAGGAATGTTGCGCTGCGGATCGCGCATTTCGCCCGCCGGAATAACGGAGGCTTCAAAACCGACAAAAGCGTAAATCAAAATCAAAACCGCGCTCGAAAACGCGCCTGTTTCAATATTTATTTGATTATTTGTAAAATTTCCCGGTTCGATAAAAAACAAACCGATAAGGGCGAAAATGATCAGCGGCGCGAGCTTTCCGACGGTGAAAAAGTTCGTGGCTCGTGCCGATTGCCGAACGCCGAGGTAATTGATTGCCGTCAAACCAGCCGTGACAATTGCGATAATCGCGGCGCGCCCAAATGTCGAGCTTGCAACGGGAACAAAAAAAGCCAGATAACTAACCAGCAAATTTGTATTTGCGGCGGCGGTCGCCACGCGCGCAATCCAATAAAGCCAGCCGACTTCAAAAGCGGTAAATGAACCGAACGCTTTGCGCGCGTAGAGATACGAACCGCCCGTAGTCTCGAAACGGCTGCCGACCTCGGCGAAACACAGCACGATCAGCGCGATAATCACGGCGCAGAAGACGAACGCCAGGAGGCTGTAAACGCCGATTAAAGCCGTCACTTTCGCGGGCAGACCGAAAATTCCCGCGCCGATAATCGTGTTGATGACAATTGCCGTTAAATCCAATCGGCTAATGCCGCGAATCAGATTTTCCTGTGGGTTTTCGTCCGTTTGAGTTGTTTTTGATTCCATAGCTCGTCGTTCGCCGTTTTGCTTGACACCGACCGTTGTTTATACTCTGTTGCGTATCTTGAGCGCAAAGTGTCCGCTAAAATTTTCATAATGAAATTTAAAATTTGGGTTTATTTTCTTTTCGTTTTTTGTTTTGCCTCTATTGCAGTTCCAGCGCAAAACAAATCGGCGGCTGCAAAATTTATGACTGAAAGCTCGCCGCAGCTTCAAACTTTAGTTGATCGAGCCGCAAAAGAAACGCTCGAACAATTTGCCGCGAAAGGTTTAAAACCGGAAAATCTGGCAATCACGCTGATTGATTTGCGCGACGCGAACAATTTGAAACAAGCCGATTTTCACGGCGAACAGCCGATTTATCCGGCGAGCGTCGTCAAAATGTTTTATCTGGCGGCTGCCGGGCGCTGGCTCGAAGACGGAAAATTAAAAGACACGCCCGAATTGCGGCGCGGCTTGCGCGATATGATTGTAGATTCGTCAAACGACGCGACGCATTTTCTGGTAGACGTTTTAACCGAGGCGACCGGCGGCTCGGAATTATCGCCGAAAGAGCTTGAAAAATGGGCTTTTAAACGCAACGCCGTCAATCGCTATTTCACCGCGCAGGGCTATCAAAACATCAATGTCAATCAGAAAACTTACTGCGAAGATTTGTATGGGCGCGAGCGGCAATTTTGGAACGGCGGAAAAGTCCGAAACAAATTAACGACCAACGCGACGGCGCGTCTGCTTGCGGAAATCGCTCTGGGTAAAGCAGTCAACACGAAACGAAGTCTGGAAATGATGGAGCTTTTAAAGCGCGACCAGTTTAAAGAAAAAGCGGATGCGGACAGTCAGGACACGGGTTTTACCGGAATCGCTTTGAAACAATCCGGCATCAAGCTCTGGTCAAAAGCCGGCTGGACATCGAAATCACGCCACGACGCGGCTTACGTCGAAACGCCCGAAGGTTTGAAATTTGTTCTCGTAACCTATACCGAATCGGTCGCTAATGAGCGGGAAATCATTCCGCACATTGCCGAAATCGTTTTGAAAGAACTGAAAACAATTACGAATTGAAATTTACGAATTACGAATTGGAAACCATTTACATAGTAATTCGTTATTAAAAAAATGAATTGGGTATCGCAATTTTGGGAGTCGCTGACCTGGGCGCAAATCGGAATGGGCGTAGGGCTGTTTTTGTTTTCTTTCGCCGTTAGTTTGGCGGCGATTGTTCTGGTAATGGTTAACATTCCGGCTAACTATTTCAGCCCGCATTACGAGCAGGCTTTTTTGCCGAACACTCATTGGACTGTCAAATGGGGCGCGGTTATTTTAAAAAATCTGCTCGGAGTCGTCCTGATCGCGCTCGGAATCGTTTTATCTCTGCCGGGTGTTCCGGGGC
>DASVRD010000021.1:0-49823 GCA_036388775.1 Pyrinomonadaceae bacterium
GCGAAAAACCCGTGATTATGATTGCGAATCGAGAGATTGACATCCGCAACGCTGTCCGATTCGCCGACGATAATAAATTAAAAATGATTTTGATGGGCGGCAACGACGCCTGGCGAGCGGCTGATTTGCTCAAACAAAGAAGCGTTCCGGTAATTATCACCGGAATCTGGTCATTGCCCGCGCGCGAAGACGACGCTTATGACGTTTTGTTTGAAAACGCCTCAAAGCTCCAACGAGCGGGCGTTCGCTTTGCCGTTGCTTCGGGCGACGAAGGCGCAAATGCGCGCGACCTCCCGTATCAAGCGGGAATGACTGCCGCTTTCGGTTTAACGCCGGACGAAGCCTTAAAAAGCGTCACGCTTTATCCGGCGCAGATTTTGGGAATCGCCGACCGAATGGGTTCTCTTGAAGTCGGAAAAGTCGCCAACATTGTCGTCGCGGACGGCGACATTCTCGACCCGCGAACGCACATCCGGCATCTCTTCATCAACGGTCGAAAAATGCCCCTAAACACGAAGCACACAGAGCTTTTCGATCAATTTAAAGACAGAAAATTACCCGCGTCTCAATAAAAGCTGTTCCAAGTTAAATAAAAAGTGCGGCGAGGCGCTTCGCCGCACTTTTTATTTATGCGGCTGAACGTTTTTGACTTGTAGTTTTTGTTCTGCTGGTTTCTGCAAGTTTTTTCAATTCGTACAATTTCATCAAGGCTTCGACCGGCGAGATTCCGTCCAAATCAATTTCGAGCAAAGCGCTCTCGGTTTCGGTCAGATTTTGAGATTTGAAATCTGAAATGTTCGATTTCAAATCGTCCTTTTCGTATTCGCCCAAAAGCTGTTCCGCGCGACGCACGACGGGTTTCGGCAGCCCGGCTAATTTTGCCGCGTAAACGCCGTAACTGCGGAGCGCGACGCCGGGCGAAACTTTGTACAAAAATTCCAGTTCGTCGCCGCGTTCTTCGATTTCGACATGCAGATTTTCCAAACGCGGCAAAATTTCGGCAAGCTCCGCAAGCTCGTGATAATGCGTGGCGAAAATCGTCCGTGATTGCAGTTTCGGATGATTATGAATAAATTCGACGACCGCGCGCGCCACCGCCAAACCGTCGAAAGTCGAAGTTCCGCGTCCCAATTCATCCAAAAGAATCAGACTTCTTCCCGTAGCGTGATGCAGAATTTCAGCCGTTTCGACCATTTCGGTCATAAAAGTTGATTCGCCCGCGCCGATGCGGTCGTAAAGTCCGATACGCGTAAAAATTCTGTCGGTTAAACCGATGACCGCCTCTTCGGCTGGAACAAAAGAACCGATTTGCGCCATTAAAACGGCGAGCGCGATTTGTCTCAGATAAGTTGATTTGCCCGATGCGTTCGGTCCCGTAATTAAAGCAATGTTCGGCGCGCCGTTTCCGCCTAATGCGGCGTCATTAGCGACAAAGTTTTCAATCGTTTTCTCGACGACCGGATGACGCCCGTTTTTGATTCGTAACAGCGAAGTGTCGTTGACGTGTGGCTTGCAGTAATTCAATTTGTCGGCGACTTCGGCGAGCGAACAAATGGTGTCGAGATAAGCGAGAATTTGCGCGGCGGCAGAAATTTGCTGGCGGTTTTTGCCGATTTCGTGGCAGACCTGCCGGAAAATGCTGTTTTCCAATTCGGCGAGGCGTTCCTGCGAATTTAAAACGAGCGATTCGTATTCTTTGAGTTCGAGCGTGACAAAGCGTTCGGCGTTGACCAGAGTTTGTTTGCGGACGTAATCTGCCGGAACGAGATGCAGATTCGATTTCGAGACTTCGATAAAGTAACCGAAAACTTTGTTGTAAGTAACTCGCAAGCTTTTGATTCCGCTCCGCGCCCGTTCCCTTGATTCCAAATCGGCGAGATAATTTTTGCCGTCTTTGACGAGCTTTCGCAGCCGGTCTAATTCGTCGTTAAAACCTTCGCGGATAATTCCGATTTTCTCCGACGCGCTCGCTTCATCGGAGATTGCTTTTTCGATTAAATTCGCGGTTTGCTCGCACGCGGGCAAATTAACGAGTGTTGTGCCGAACCGCGCCGAGTCTTTTTGCAAAATCCCGCGAACGCGCGGAATCTGCCGCAAACTCCGGCTCAGAGCGAGCAGCTCGTTTGCCGAACAAAGACTTGCTCGCGTACGCCCGACAATTCGCTCGATGTCGTGCAGATTTTCCAAAACCGCTGACAACTCGATTCTCGCTTCCCGGTTTTCTTTGAAAAAGGCGATGTGTTCCTGTCTTTTGACAATCTCCGCGACGTTCATCAAAGGCTGCCTGAGCCAGCGGCGAAGCAGTCTGCCGCCCATCGGCGTTTTGGTTTGGTCTAAAATCGCGAGCAAACTTTTCCCCTCCGATTGGCTATCGAAGATTTCCAGACTGCGGACGGTTTGCGCGTCCAGAATCATAAAATTTCCGGCGTCGTAGCTCGTCAATCTGGTTAATTGCTCGGCGGCTGCGATTTGCGTTTCTCGCAAATAAAAGACAATGGCTGCTGCTGACGAAGCTGCAAGCGGCTGGTTTTCCAAACCGAAAGGAACAAGCGATTTTGACGCGAAATGTTTTCGCAAAATCCTGTTTGCCGTTTCCGGTTCAAAAATCTTTGAATCAATCGCGGTCACAAAACCGGGGAGAGCTTGATTTGAAAATTCGCGCTCGGTTTTTGCCAATAAAATTTCCGCCGGAGCAATGCGCTGTAATTCGGTCAAAGCGTAATTGTTTTCGATTTCGGTAGCGGCAAAATCGCCCGTCGTCACGTCGGCGTAAGCGATTCCGGCGCGTCGTCCGTCGGTGCAAAAAGCGGCGATGTAGTTGTTCGTTTTGCTGTTTAAAAGTCCGGGTTCGAGAACTGTGCCGGGCGTCACGATGCGAACGACATCGCGCTCGATCAAGCGTTTTCCGTCTTCGCCTTTAATCGGCGCATCGGTTAATTGTTCGCAGATTGCAACGCGGTGACCTTTGGCTATTAAAGTGGCGAGATGTCTTTCGAGCGAATGATAAGGAACGCCCGATAAAGGCACGCGCAAGCCTTTGCCCATCGGTTTGGAAGTTAAAACAATGTCCAATTCTCGCGCCAGCAGCCGCGCGTCGTCGTCAAACGCTTCGTAAAAATCGCCGATGCGAAAAAGCAGAAGCGCGTCGCGGTGTCGTTTTTTGATTTCGAGATACTGCCGGCGAATCGGCGTTTCTGTTTTCATTCGCAAAAATGGCGGAAATTTTATTTTCCGCCCGTTATTCTACCAATCTTATCGAATTTGCCAAATTTATTCGTTTTTGTTTTCGATAATTCTTTCAAGCGGCGAGCGCTTCTGTTCGTCATACCAGTTTTTTCGATAACCGGTCGAGTAAAATCCGGCTTTTGCGTCGGATAGATTTTTAACCGATTCACCTTTTGCGCTCAAGGCAATTTGAATGTTTCTTGAAATTAATTTCTCGCGCGCGAAACGTACAAAGCGGGGCATAACGATAAACCATTGAATGTAAGCCAAAACGCTGAAAGCAAATAGTATCAGGTACATCGAACCAATTGTGCCGCTAAAAAAATTGGCGTAGAAAAACAGCCACACAAACGGAAGATTTAAAGGAGATGAAAGAAGAAACATAATCGTAAGGCAAATGCCGATGACGTTTATGGAAATGGAAGGAACAAAAACAGGAAGTGCGAGCAGCAAAAAATTCAATGCAATCCAAATATATTTCAGTTTCGTTTGTTTTTTCATTGGCTTTTATTCCGACGGCTTTAAAAGGTTAGACAACTTCGGCGGGCTTTATGTTCCCGTTTTTTTTATTTCGCGAGAAAACGGCAAAATGTCAGAAACCGAATTGAGAGAACGGTGCAGCAAGCGCAGGTATTACACGAAACTTAAAACTGAAAGAATCGCTGATTGTAAGTTGAAAACTTCTATGTGAAATAAGAGAAGTGAATTAGCGCTGGGTTATTCGATTTCTAGCTACTGCTTGCAAATTGTTGTTTTGGTTTTTATTTTGCGTGTTGAAGTTATGATTTGAGATATTTTGTTCTTTTTTTCCATTTTTGCTGTTTTGGTTTTCATTTGAAGTAGTGCCGGAGCTACTATTTGAGTTATTTTGCTCTTTTTTTTCCAATTTCTTTTCTAGTTTTATTGAAGCAAAATACCCATAAACTCTGACATCGAAATTTCTCTCCTCTTCTTTAAATGCATAGGCTCCTGCAAAACATAAAATGGAAAAGACAATAGGGGTAAGAATAAATCCCAAAATAATACTTATTATCCTAGATACATTCGGATTATTTGCATTTTGGTTTTCCTTCTTGCCATTCTTATCACTTTTAAACATTAAAACTGAAGAACTGTCACGTGTTAGAATCGTTATAGATTCGGACATTTCGACTTCAGCTTTGTTTATTTCGTTGGATTGCTCATAAAATGAAGATGTGAAGGCAAAGGAAAAATCATATCGTATCCATTTGTATGAAAAAACTACGATATGAATTAGAAGAAATAGCCCGCTAATCATCGCGAGAACAATTGATATAAGTGAAAATGATCTTGCGAAATCAATGCGCATCTGAACTTTTTGAAGTTCTTTAGAATATTCCGGGTCGTTAAAAACAACATTCTTCGCATGATAATAAAAGCGCTTTATGATGCTTTGCATACACAATGGATTATCAATTGGCTGGCAGCAATCTTTAATAGAGTTTTTGCTGCCTTCTAAATCGTTATACTGAATATTCTTCTCTAAACACTGACCTTCCGTATACGTTTCTTTATCTAGATGAACACTAAAAAGTTTTTCCTTAGTAATATCGCGGAGATAATTCCCACGATTCATTTCAAAAAGACTTTTCACTTTCATATCATCATCGGTTTCTGAAATAATTTTAAAAAAATTTCGCTGAATCCAACTATCATCTTCATCTACCAATTTGTCTGAAAGAGTTTCGGCGAGTAAGCCAATTACAAAACAAGCAACAACGCTTAGAGCAATAAGATAATATGGTGAAACGTTTTTGTCCGTTACGGTTTTTAACAAATTTAATCCCAATCCATTTTGCCAATACAAATAACAAAGCAATTCAAAACCAAGAAGGACATAAGCGCCTAGCGCCAATGTAATTGAAATTTCTTTAAGATCGAATTCCATAATCCTTATCTCGGCATTTTACTTTACAAATATTGATGGCAGAATTTCGGCAACGGAATGTAATGCATGATGAAGTTTGCGAATTTGCTCAAATCTCAAAACCGTGAGAACCGTTTCAAGCTCGTGAAAAGCTCCGGTCTGCGCAGGATTGATCGAACGGGCTGCCCGGTTTGCGTCGCGTTCTGAAGCTAAAATTAAAAACGGGCGCGAACGCTGCGTGTCGTAAGCGCGTTTTAATTTGGCAAAGGCGGAATCAATGTTTCCTTTGTGCTGAACCTCAAAAACGTGCGACAAACGCGGTGTTTTCTCGGTTTCGCGCCAGACCACATCGTAATATTCAAACTCGGTTTGAGCGTAAAAACCCAAAATTCGCCCGATTTCAACGAGCATCAATTGAACTTTTTGGTGAGTTAACTCTTCGTCTTGAGCCGCGATTTCGGTTTGAAAAATGGCAAACTCGGTTTGTTCTGATTCGACTCGTTCTCTGCCCTGCTTTGTCAGCGTCCAGATTCCGCGCTCGCGTTTTATCAAACCTTGTTCGTCCAATTCTTTTCCGGCGCGCTGGACGTGCAGACGCCAGCGTTCGAGCCTGCCATTCTGAATCGAAGCCGCATCGAGTTGCGGAAAATATGAGACAAGGCGCGAATACAAAAAACGCACGTCGTCGCGCCCGCCCGTCGCGGCAAGCTCCTGCAAAATCGGCAGCTCTAAACGGTTTGAGATGGGAAAGTTCATTTAATCAAATTCGTAATTCTTCCGACCGGATATAAACCTATATTTTTATCAAAATAAGGGGATCGTTCAAAAAAGAAATTCAAACGAGCGCGCGGACTTTTGGCAAAATTTTCATCGGTTTTTAGCCGCTCTTCAAATTCGCGTTTTAAATCGGCGTCTTTCGCCAGCATTTCGCGCGCTAATTTTTCCAGAACATAGCTTTCGCCATATTCTTTCTGCTCGAAAATCGGATTGAAAAATCCCCAGCGCAGCAGGCTGTCGGGCGCAATCGGCTCAAGCAAATGAACGGCGGCTTTGGCGTTCGGCTGATCGAGTTTGACGATGACCGAGTTTGCCGGAAATTCGCGTTTTTCCGTAAAAATTGCGGATTTAAAATCGGTCAACAATACGCGGCTTTCAAACGACGCCGGAGCGTATTTCGGCTGCGTCAAACGATACATTTCGACTTCAAAAATTTGCGGTCTCGTTGTTCGCTCGATTTTCAAACCGTGCAGTTCCAATCTTTCGATAACTTCAGCCCAAACGGGCGGAACAATGTAAGCAACCGGCGGCGCAACCGCAGCCGCGACGCGCGTTTCGTTGTAAAAAGGCACAGTCAGAGTTATGGGTTTGGTCGCGTCAAACTGAACCCAATTACTCCCGGAAACGTCGCTTTTTTCGACTTTCGACGCAACTGCTTTTAGTTCAAACGGATTAGATTTATCGGTCAATTCCAGGCTCAAAGGAAAACGCCGATTCGCGTCGTATTTTCCGAAAGCCGCGACGGTTTCCGCATCCGCTTGTCGCCCGGCGTTTAATAAATTTTCTTTATTTTGATTAACTTCTTCAAGCGCGAAACGCAGAAAATCGTAAGTCGCCAGCACGCGCGATTTGTAGTTTTTGAGCATATGCGTTTCGAGCAATATGGCGGGGCGATTTCGCAAAACCGGATAAGCCGTGGCAAAACGCGGAGTCGAAAGAAACTCGTCAATTCCGCGCGTCAAATCGCGGTTATCACGAAAACTCAGATACGGCGCGAGCAGATTTCCGGCTTTTTCCGTGTTCGGCACGATTCGTTTTTCGACCGCTTCCGCGAGCCAATTACGCACGCTCGGCGCGACGGTTTCGTAATGCTCGAATTGATAAGTCAAATTGTATTGATAATCCGCGCCGTTCGTGACGTGACAGTCAATGAACAAATCCGGCTGCCACCGATTCCAGAGCTTCAGCCAAGCCTGAGTTTCCAGTTCGTCGGCTTTGATATAATCGCGGTTTAAATTGATATTTCTGCCGTTGCCGCGCCAGCCCATTTCTTCAGGACCGTTTTGATTGATTCGATTGTAAGGCGAGCGGCGCTCGTGCCCGTCCGCGTTATAAATCGGCTCGAACAAAATGACGACGTTTTCGAGCAGATTTTGTCGGGTTTTGGTAATCGCAATATCACGCAGCAGAGCGAGTCCGGCGTCTTTGCCGTCAGATTCTCCGGCGTGAATGCAGGCTTGAATTAAAATAACGGCTTTGCCTTGTTTCCGCGCCGATTCCGGCGTCATTTTACCGGAGTTTTTCGCCGCTACGACGAGCATCAAATCTCTTCCCTCTCCGGTTTTGCCGAAGCTCGTTAATCGAATCAGCGGTGATTCTGCGTCAAGGCGTTCGATGTACGCCCTCGTTTCGTCATAAGTCGGCGTCGTCCGGTAATCGGTCTTTTCGGCGGGCGTTTTCCAATCGTTCGGAGTTTGAGCTTTGACCATAAAACTTAAAGAAAACAAAAGAAAAGCGAATAACGAAAATTTACAATTCATTACACGGCAAATTATCACTAATCGGTTGAAACTGAAAAGCGCGGCGCGAAAACGCTTTTTCAAATTTTTTGTTTTTTCCTGCGAAAAACAAATCGGTTACAATGACGTTTATGAATTCCGAAAGATTGTTTCTCGCACTCGGCGCAATTTCAGCCCTTGTCGGCGTTGCCGCCGGAGCTTTCGGCGCTCACGGTTTGAAATCTCGTTTGAGCGCGGAAATGCTGGCGATTTTTGAAACCGGCGTTCGTTATCAAATGTATCACGCCTTCGCTCTGCTCTTTGTCGCGTGGGCAAGCTCTCGTTTTCCCGGCTCGCTTCTCACAACAGCGGGCGGGCTTTTCATCATCGGAACAATTCTGTTTTCCGGCAGTCTTTATCTTTTGAGTCTCACTGAAACGCGCTGGCTCGGCGCAATCACGCCGCTCGGCGGACTTGCGTTTTTGGTCGGCTGGCTGTGTCTGGCTTGGGCGGCTTTGAAAAGCTATCAATAAAAAAAGCAGCCTTTCAAATCCGGCTGCTTTTTCAAATTAAATTTAATTCAAAATCGGATGCCCGCCGCCTTTGCTGTGGTCGGCGGTTTGGCGATATTTGCGGCGGTCATTGTGGTAGAGAACAATGTGTTCGCCTTCGTAGCGGACAACGTCAGTGATGCGCTGTAAATTTCGTTCGTGCTCGGCAATCATAAATGCCGAAGGATTATAACCGACGACCATCCCGGCGGCGTAAACGTAACCGCCCTGATCGTAAACGCTTCCGGCGTATTGGTTGGCGGCAACCGCGATGTCCGGCGAATAATTTCCGGCGCTGTCTTTGCTGCGGTCGGCGCGTGCAATGAAAATCGTGTAATCCGAATAATTCAACCGCGAGCGATAATTATTTTTTCGAGCAAGAGCGAAAAGGTCGTCAAAACCATCGTCAATCGCCTGCAAAGTCGCCCGGTTCGGCTGCCTGACAGCGTAAACAATCGCGCCGTTCGGAGTTCTGGTCGAAATCGTAAATCGGTCGCCCGAAATTCTTTCGGCTTCCCGCACAAGCGCGGAATCGAATTGGCTTTGCTCGTTTTTCGCTCGCCGCTGTGCTTCCGCGCCGCTTTCAAAAAATCCGACGCACAAAATCAAAACTAAAAATAGAAATTTATTCCAACGCTTCATTTCTTCCCCTCTTTGACAAATTAGATTTGGGAGAACTTTAAAAATGATGCGATAGCGGAAAGCAACGCTGTATTAAAATTTTGTTGCCCGAATTTGAAACAAATTTTCTATAATGAAACTGATGCCGCTCAGATACGTCAACAACCCGCCAAATCCGTGGCTGACCGAATCGGTTGAATGGCTTGGCGAGCCTCCCGAAGCGCGAGTTGAAGTTTTTGAGGACGAAGCCTCACGGACGATTTTAACGCGAAACAATTCGCCGGATGTCGGTTTTGACGTTTCGCTCAACATTTATCGAGGCTGCACGCACGCCTGCGCCTACTGTTTCTCGCGCCCGACGCACGAATATTTGGGTTTCGGCGCGGGAACGGACTTTGAAACGAAAATCGTCGTTAAGACAAAAGCGCCCGAACTGCTCAGAAAAGAATTGATGAAGCCTTCGTGGAGAGGCGAGCAGATTTCGATGTCCTTTACATCCGACCCGTATATTCCGCTCGAAACGAAATACGAATTAACGAAAAAATGTCTGGAAATTCTGCTCGAATTTCGCAATCCGGTCGCAATTGTTACGAAATCCGCCCTGATTCGCCGCGACGTTGATTTGCTCGCTGAATTGGCGCAAAAAGCGTCGGCGCAGGTTTTCTTTTCAATTCCTTTTTTGGACGCGGAAGTTTGCCGCGCGCTCGAACCGTTTGTGCCGCTTCCCGAAGCGCGTTTTCACGCAATGAAAACTTTGTCGGACGCGGGCGTTGCGGTTGGTCTGGCAATTGCGCCTGTGATTCCCGGTTTGAACGAATCGGATATTCCCGCGCTCGTCGAAAAAGCGGCTGCGGCGGGCGCTAAAACCGCCTTTATCAATATGCTCCGGCTGCCCGGAAACGTGCGCCCGTATTTTCTCCAAAAATTAGCCGAACGGCTGCCGACCAGAGAAAAACGAATCGTGAATCACATTCGAGCCGAAAGAAACGGCAAACTCAACTCATCAAATTTCGGCGAGCGAATGCACGGCACGACCGAGCATTGGAAAATAGCCGAAAAAATGTTTCGCCTCGCCTGCAAGCGACACGGATTAAATCAGCCGACAGAAGAAACCAAGCGCGAAAACACTTTTCGTCGTCCGACGCCTCAGCTCGGTTTATTTGATTAAAATTTGTGTTAAACTTTCTCGCCGATTTTCTGTGAAATGTGTAATTAAAATATGGCGTTTGTTTTGAGTGAAATTGAAATCAGAGTTTTGGGTTCGCTGATTGAAAAACAGCTTGCCACGCCCGAATATTATCCGCTGACGTTAAATGCGCTCGTCGCCGCCTGCAACCAGAAATCGAGCCGCGATCCGGTCGTTAATTACAACGAAACGCAAGTTTTGGGCGCGGTTGACGATTTGCGCGACAAAAATCTGGTTTACGTTTTCTACGGCAGCACAAGTCGCACTCCGAAATACAAACATATGATGCCGGAAGTTTTCGAGCTTTCCGCCGCGCAGGTCGCTTTGATGTGCGTGTTGATGCTGCGCGGACATCAAACTGTGGGAGAGCTGCGCGAGCGAACCGGAAGGCTTTACGAGTTTTCCGATTTCGGCGAAGTCGAAGAAGCAATAAATTCGCTCATCTCAAACGACATTCAACCGCTCGTCGCGCGTCTGCCGCGCCAGCTCGGACAAAAAGAATCGCGCTTCGCTCATCTTCTTGCCGGTGAAATTGTAATCCCAGCCGCGCTCGAACACCCGGCAGCTTTTGAACGCTCTTCAGCAGTTCCAGCGCAAAGTGAAAGAATCTCGAAACTCGAACAACAAGTCGAATCGCTCGCGTCCGAACTCGAAAATCTCAAGCAAATGTTTGAAGATTTTAGAAAACAGTTTGAGTAAAAGCGGCATTTTCAATCCGATGTTTCGTTAATGGTCAAATGAAAAAGCCCGCCGAGGGATGGGCGGGCTTTTCTGTATACATTGAAAGAATTAGGAGGCTTGCCATATTGAGACAAGCCTTTTTGCCAAGTGCAGCAAAACTTCCCTTTCTATGTCAACAGTCGGGAAGCCAAAAAACTTTTAGCATCTTGGCAACTATAAAGCAATAGTTAAATTTAATAAAGACTTATTTTTGATATGAATGTCGCTCTTCCATCTTATTGCTATTCGTCGTAATCCCTGTCAGTTGATAATTTATCAACTGTAAATTGTCTGACAATGTGAAACTGACAACTGATTTGATAAATTAAACGCTAGGAAGTGATGAAATTTATCTTAACGGCACGACATTGCTTGCGGAGATGTGCTGTAAAACTTCGATTTCTTCCGGCAGCCAGTTGGATTGCTGCTTCATTAATTTTTCGATGTCGGCGGCGGGCTGGGGTTTTGAGAACAAAAAGCCTTGCGCGTAACGGCAGCCGAATTTGCGAAGCAGTTCGATTTGGTGGCTCTTTTCGACGCCTTCGGCGATCACGTCCATTTCGAGATTTTTCGCCAGCGTGAGAATCGTTTGCACAATTTCGGAATTTTCGCCATCCTCGCCCATTCTCGAAACAAACGAGCGGTCAATCTTGAGCGTGTCAATCGGAAAACGGTGCAAATAGCTCAAGCTCGAATAACCTGTTCCGAAATCGTCAATCGAAAGCCGGACCCCGAGTTCTCTCAAGCTAGATAAAATTCTTGCCGTCGCTTCGGCGTTCTCCATCGCGGCGCTTTCCGTAATTTCGAGCTTTAAACAATGCGGTTCGAGTCCCGTTTCGTGCAAAATCTGGCTGACCTGTTCCACCAGATTCGGCTCGGTAAAATGTTTGCCCGAAAGATTAACGCTAACCAGAAGCGAACGATTGACCGGCGATTGCCAGCGCCAGCGGCTCAATTGCGTGCAGGCTTCGCGCAGAATCCAAATCGTCATCGGCACAATCAAACCGGTATCTTCCGCAACCGGAATAAATTCCGCCGGAGAAATCAATCCGCGTTCCGGGTGCTGCCAACGCATTAAAGCCTCAAACCCCGCGAGCCGCCCGGAATCGAGCGAGATAATCGGTTGATAAAAAACTCTTAATTCTCCGCGCTCGGAGACATCGCGCAATTCGCTTTCGATTTTCATTATCCCGACGGCGCGGGTACGAAGCTCGCGGTCGAACAAGGCGCAACCGCCGCCGCCTTCTTTGGCGTGATACATCGCAATATCCGAGTCGCGCAAAATATCGTCGGGCTGCTCGTATTCGTCGTTGCTCATCGCAATACCGATGCTCGGCGCGGTATAAACCTGAAAACCGTGCAATTGATACGGCTGCGCGATTGCTTCGTAAATCCGCTCGGAAAATTTAACCGCATCATCGGCTGTACTAATGTTAACCAGAACGATGGCAAATTCGTCGCCGCCGAGACGCGAAACAATGTCACCCTGTCGAATGACGTGTTCAATCCGTTTTCCGACTAAAATCAAAAGCTCGTCGCCGACGGCGTGCCCCAAACTGTCGTTGACGTTTTTAAAACGGTCGAGATCAATAAACAAAACGCAAAATCCCTTTGCAGGATCGAGCCTCGCGTTATCGAGCAAATATTTAAGCTGTTCGGTGAAAAACGAACGATTCGGCAACCCCGTCAATGCGTCGTGCAGCGCCGCGTGCCTGAAACGCTCTTTGCTCGCGCGCAGAGCTTCGCTGATCCGCTTTTGTTCGGCAATGCTGGCAGATAGTTCGAAGACATGTTTTTCGGCTTCTACGGCGCGCAAACGCTCAAGTTCGGCTTTTTGACGCTCGGCTTGTTCGGCTTGCTCGATTGTTTTTTGTAGTTCCTTGATGTATCGGCGGTAAGTAGCGTAAATCAATATGATAATAATTGCGGCGACTATGAAAGTAAAAAGATTTGAGTATTCAATCAGTTGATATAGTATTCCCGCAAATGTTGCTCCAATAATATACGTTATCGAACCAACCAAACATTTTTCGTTCCACGCTTGCCAAATTGAAATATTAGATTTGAAACCCTGGTAGATAGCAGCTAAGATTGAATTAAAAAAGAATTGTGCAATAGCCATTAGTCCAATCAAAGGGACAAATTCACTGATAATTTCAAAATTAGGAACACCGCCGTTTAGTTTTTGATAAACCAAAAATGCCGCATAAGTTCCTGCTGTCGAACAAGCCATCAAAGCAACATTAAAAATTATAGTTTTATTACTCAGCTTATTGCCTTGTCTTTTCATTATTAGCGACGTAACGAGAGCTTCGCTTGCGGCTAATAAAATAGCCACCTCGCCGCCGTATAACAAAAATATCAGAAAAATTAAGACATCTCCCATTGAAAAACGGATTTTAGATTGCGGCATTTCTAACCACAACCGAGAACCAAAGACGATTGTAAAAATCCCCAAAAAAGTGAATTGCAAGTTCAATTGATTAATCGGCAGATTGTACAAGGCAGTAAGGCATAATGTAGCGCCTATGGCAATAGTACTCCAAATGAATGTTTTAACTGCGAATTTCATTTTAAATTGATTTATCACCAAGTTAATTTTCGAGGATTTTGCAGGTATGCCGTTTTTTGATAAATATTCGGTCAAATTGATTAAAAGTTCTTTTTTATTGATTTGTTTTTAATCAATTTGACCATAAGATGCTTGACACACTATTGGATAGTGTTTAACATTCCAGCTACTAAGTTGACGGATTATCGCGGAAAAGCGAAGCCAAACTAAATCATGCCGAGACTAGTCGGAAACGCAATTTCGTATTTTCCATAAACTAAAAATAAGAAGGAGAAAAGAAAATGATTAAAGGAATTCTCGTTGTAGATTTTAAAGGAATTCTCGTTGTAGATTAACAATCGAATTCACACCTTTCAACTGAAACATTTTTAACAAGCTCTTGATTTCTCCTGTAACGAGGTGAGGATTTTAGAGCTAATGGCTCGATGAGCTGAAAATACAGTCACCGAATCATCCTGAATCTTACTTTATCACAACTAAATTGTGTTTAGGCAAGATTTTTAGATGACTCGGTGTTTTTTTTATTGCATTCTTGAAGTATTATCACCGCTAACAATTACCCCGCCTGATTGCGATGTTGTATTATCGCTCATCATAATTCCATCAGTAACCAAGATTCCGTCGCTCATCAAAATCCCATCCCCGAACAGCATTCTGTCAACCATCGGCAAGCTGCTGTTGAAAAGTTGATTTGAAGCGAACACTTTTGAGCCGGATGTTATAGGCGGCGCGTTGTTTGGAATAGTACTATCGCCTAAGATTGTTCCATCAGCCATCATTATTCCGTCTGCCATCATTATTCCATCGGTAACTAATATGCCGTCCGCCATCATTATTCCGTCTGTGACCAAAATTCCGTCCGCCATCATTATTCCCTGTGCGTATATCTTTTGATATTCCGTAATGAGGTCTGTTCCCGCGAGAGCGCCGTAGCTGGGGAATATGCCGCCAGCCCATTGGAAGGTCGTTCCGGCGAATGTCGAAATATGAACTGGCAAAATCGAAGTCGTCAACAAAGGCTCGCCAAGCGGCGTTGGTTCGGGCAAATCCTGGCGGACAAGTTTTGCCAGGCGCACTGCGCCTTCGACGTTTAATTGACCCGCGCCTTGTTCGAGCGTGTTGAATCCGGCTAGCGGTTGCGCCGTGTATTGCAGAATCATTTTGACCATATTCGGCGTAAGCCGTGGATTTGCCTGTAGCATTAATGCAACCGTCCCGGAAACAACCGGCGTCGCCATCGAAGTTCCCGACAGATACATCAATTGCTGGTCGTCGCTGCTGCCGTCGTTCGTAACTTCCAACTGCGGGTTGCTTTCAGCTAAAACATTATCTTTTGCTCTTGCCGCAATTAGCTGGTTGCCCGGCGCGACTAAATCGGGTTTGATTAAATGGTCGTATTTTTTGACGCCGTTTGCATCCGTGTAGAAAGAGCGCGTCGGACCGCGCGAACTGTATGTTGCTATTCCGTCGTCGTTTCTGGCATCCGTCCCGAAAGTGTTGGCTGCGCCGACCGTAATTACCGTCGGGTCGTTGCCCGGCGAGTGAATTGCGCCGTACATTTTTTGTCCGTTGGCGTCTTTGCCGTTGTTTCCGGCAGCCGCGACGACTACAACTCCGGCGGCGGTTAATTGACGGACGGCGCGGCAGAGCGGATCGTTGCGCCACGTTTCGACAGCGGGCGTGCCGAGACTTAAGTTAACGACTCGAATGTTATGCACAGCGCGATTGGCTAAAATCCAGTTGAGAGCTTCGATGAGTTTTGCCGTTGTGCCGCGCCCCGTGTTATCGAGAGCGCGAACGGCGATAATTTTCGCTTCGGGGGCGACGCCTTGATAATTTTTTAATTTGTTGATCGAATTGTTGTCGCCCGGTTTTCCGCCGCGTCCAGCCGCGAGCGCTGCGACGTGCGTTCCGTGTCCGTATTTGTCTTCGGAGCCGCCGCTGACAAATTCTTTGTGTTCGACGATTCGTCTGCTTCCATCCGCGCCGAGAAACATATGATGATTGTCGAAAACGGCGGAATCAACAATTGCGATGCCAATGCCTCTGCCGTTAATGGCGCTGTTGCCGAGTTGAGCGCGCATTGCCGTGACGCCGGTTGTAGCTTCGATGTGACCGAGAATCTGGGTTTCCCGGTCGAGCGAGAGATGTTTGGCGCTTTGATGTCCGGCGACAGTTTCGGCGGCGCTGACCGGAAGCTCGACGACGAGCATATTCAAATCCACCGCCTGCGCTTCAATCGTTACGCCATTTCGACGTAATACTCTTAGCAAACCGGGATTTCGGATGTCGTCCGATTGCAAAATAACGCGAACACGGTCATTCGGGTCTGCATTTCCAACCAATTCGCGGAGATCGGGAGAGAGCTTGTCGTCGCCGACAAAATCATCATTGTCTTTGCCGCGTTCGGGAAGACGAATGAATTGAAAATGCCTGCTGTATTTTTCGTCCGTGAAAATCGCGTCTTTCGCGTCAGCAGCGCGCATTGCGCCGATAATTCGGAGCTTGCTTTGCGAAATGGCGTCGCCGATGAGCGAGCCGATTTCGGGCGACGCGAGCAAACGCGCAAAATCTTCGACAAACAAAACGGCTTGACCACGCGATTTTTCAGCGTCGGTCAAAACGGCTCTCATCCGCGCGGCGGCTTCTTTCGCCGTTTTGCTGGTTTCAATGAGGGCGCGAAAATCAAGCTGCCAGATGTTTTTATTTCTTAACCCGATTTGGCGTTTTCCGTTTATTTCCTGAGCGAGCGAATTGACCGTTTTGACGGCGCGGTTCGCTTCTTCCGTCAGCAAAACCGGATTTTTCTCGGTTTGAGCTAATATTTTTGCAATTTGTTTCACTTCTTTCGCTTCGGAAGCTGAAACCTGTTGAAATGCCACTTGTTTGGCGAGTTCGGTTAAATTCGTCGCTTCTCTTTCGAGAGCCGAAGCGCGCTGGTAACCGGCGCTGTTTGTTAGATCAATCGCAGGCGCAATTTTTTCGTCGTTTGCAATCTGAGCCGAAGTCGCGAAGATCGGCGAAGATAAAAACATTGAGCAAAGAAGCATCAATGCAAATATTGGGGAAGTTGACTTGAATTTCATTTCTAGACCTTGAAAAATTAGTGAAAGAGTTTTGCAGCCTTTGAGCCGCTCATGATTTAGCAACCCTCGTGCCGCTTTCATTTATTTTTTATTTCCGGCGTTTTAGCTGGGTTTTAATATATTTTTATGAATAGTTTTTTCTCTAACAGAGCCTGATTCGGTCAACCTGATTCAATTTGAATGAATTGTGCCTCAATTGATTGAATAGTTTTTTCAACATTTTCCAATCTATCTTCGAGTCCGCCGCCAACTCTGCTTTGCCGATGACTTTATGCTAAGATACGAACAATCTGGAGTTTGGAGTCTGGAGCCTGAAGTTGAAGAGTTTAAGACTTTAGACTCCAAATTTGCATCTGAGAAATTGACTTAGAATTTTTACTCTCGGCTCCAGACTCCAGACTTTTTTGTGGCAAACGGTATTGTCATTCACGTTGTTGCCGGGGACGAAAAGCGCACCGAGTTTTTTATAAACGAGCGCGTGCGAATCGGAACCGATGCAGCCTGCGATTTGCGGATTGAGCCGCCGCCCGATCATCAAACGGCGGCGGCAAACGGCGTTTGGCTCGAATTAAGGCGCGGCGTCAACGGCAATTATCGAATTGTTTATTTTGACGAAACGCTCAATTTGAATCTGAACCGGCAGCCGCTCGCGCTCGAAACCAGACTCAAAGACGGCGATAAAATCGCTTTCGACGATTCGCAGTTTTCCCTTCTCTTTTTTACCGTTCCTTCAACTGCGGCAGCGATTTCATCCATTACGCTCGGCGGTCGCGAAGCGCGAATCGCGCCGTTTATCGAAAACGCCGCCATCGAATCAGCCGCAACTGCAAAACGCGATGACGCCAAAATTTTTCTCAAAGAATTTACGCGCGAACTGGTTCAGGAAATCAGTTGGGTGACGAAGCTGATTGTTTTGCTTATCGTCGTCGGAACTCTCGGCGGTTTGTTTTATCTCGGTTCGGGATTTTACAAGGAGATGAAACGCAGCCGGGAAGAAGCAGAAGAACAAGGCAGAATTATCGGTCTGTTAAAAGATGAATTAACCAAGAATCGCACCGAAATCGGTAATCTAAACAAAACCAACAAACAAATCATAGACATCGTTTCGCTCGCCGCGACGCTCAGAAACGAATACGGAAGCGGCGTCTGCCTGCTCGTCGGAACTTACGATCTGGTTGATAAAGCGACCGGCAAACAGCTTCGCTATCCAGACCCGACCGTCGTCGCCACGCCCGATCCGTTCGAGCCGCAGACGCCGCAAGTTTCGGAAAGCGGCGAGAATTTTGCGCCCGCGAACGCGCCGGACGCTCCGCAAAAACAGGAATCGCCCTTAACGACCGAAGGCAATGGAACTGCGGTCGAATATGATTTTGTCGGCACGGGCTTTCACGTCGGCTCAGGCTTTCTGCTGACAAACCGCCACGTCGTCCAGCCCTGGGCAAACGACGAGCGCATCAAAGTTTTAGCGCAATTATCGAACGGGCGCGCCCGTCTGCGCCGCCTTGTGGTTTATTTTCCTGGGTTTCCGAATCCGTTTCCGGTGCGCGTCCGAGACGTGGCTGCAAAAGAAGATTTGGCTATTGCTTCGATAGACCCGAATTCGGTTTTCCCCGAAATTCCGGTTCTACCGCTCGACGTCAATTCCGATGCGGTTTCAATCGGCAAAACCGTCGTCACAATGGGTTATCCGAATGGTCCCGAACGGATTTTAGCGATGGTTGACGAATCCGAAGCGCGCTCGATTCAAGCGCGTTACGGCTCGAATCTGCAAACTCTGGTCAATTTTTTGGCGCAAACCAAACGCATTCAGCCGCTGACGACGCAAGGAACAATCACGGATTTGGACACGCGGCGAGTGGTTCACGACGCGAAAACGGCGGTAGGCGGTTCGGGCGCGCCGCTGTTCGGTCAATCGGGGCGCGTCATCGGCGTCAACTTCGGCGTTTTCACCGAAAACACCGCCGGAAATATGGCGATTCCGATTAAATATGCGATCCCGATGCTTCAACGCGCGGGCTGGCGCTCGCCTGAGCAGCAACAATCAGCCGAAGCCGAAAAAACCGTGAATGCTAATACAAAACCATCAAACAGCTCAGTTGCGGCAAACACTTCTCAAAAATAATTTTTTCAAAATTCGATGAGTGATAATTTAATTCTTTCCAATATGCTGCATCGCCCGGCGCGCACCTTTGTCAGCGTTTTGGGTATCGGCGTCGGCGTAATGCTGATCGTTTTTACGACGGGTTTGGCGCGAGGCACGCTGCACGAAAACGCGCAGCGCGAGGCAAACGTCGGAGCGGAAATTATGGTGCGCGCCGCCGGGACGACCGGCTTTAGCGGGACGGACGCATTTCGTCTGCCAATCAGCCGCGCTAATGAGATCAGTCAAATCGAAGGCGTTAAAGCTGCGATTCCAATCGGGCAAAATCTCGTTCCGGCGAAAGACACAAATTTCGGCAGCCGTTTGGTTGACGGCGTTCCGTTTGAAGAATATGCGAATGTCGCCGGGCTGAAAATCATTGACGGACGCGCGCTCGGCGCGAGTGGAGACGAAGCAGTGATTGATACGGCGTGGGCGGAGGCGAGAAAATTTAAAGTCGGCTCTAAAATCGCGCTTTACGAAAAAGATTTTACCATTGTCGGAACTTACGAACCGGCTGCCGGAGCGCGCATCAAAATTCCGCTCGCCGCGATGCAGGAACAGCTTGGCGGCGAAGGAAAATGCACTGCGATTTTAGTTAAAGCCGCAAACTCTGCCGACGTTGAACGCATCGGCGAACAAATCGTTCAGAGATTTCCCGAAGACCAAATTCTGCTCACCAAAGATTTGGAAGAAATTTATTCAAACGCGATTCCGGCTTTGAACGTTTTTTTGAACGTCGTGATCGGCGTCGCGGCAATCATCAGCGCGCTCGTTATTTTGCTGACGATGTACACGACCGTCACCGAACGAACGAGACAAATCGGCGTTTTAAAATCGCTCGGAATGTCGAAAACCGAAATTGCGTGGACGATTACGCAGGAAGCTTTGCTGCTGAGTTTTTTGGGCGTTATGACCGGATTTTTGCTGACTCTGTTAGCGCGTTTCATCGTCACTCGAACGACGACGATGCGAATTGAAATCGAGTGGCAATGGATTTTGATAACTCTCTTTGTCGGTCTTTTAGGCGGCGCGATCGGCGCGCTTTACCCGGCAATCCGCGCCGCGCGAATGGATGCCGTCGAAGCGTTGAGTTACGAATAAAGCTAATTTCATTCTGCTGAAATATAAAAAGAATAAACCGCAGAGGACGCCGGGCTGATGCCGAGGACAAAGAGATAATCTCTCTTTGCGATTCTCCGCTTCTTCGCTCCGCGTTCTCTGCGGTTTATTCTTCTAATTAACTGAAAATTGCTCTATCTCTCTAAAACCTTCACCGGCTTTGCAGGCAGCAATTGACCGTCGCTATCTTCAAAGATTGGTGTTTGCGAGAAAGTTAGAGCCGCTGAAGCGTCTGCCTTCAACCGCCCTTTTCCGATAGCTCTGAAATGCAGATTTAACTGCGTTTCCGCACCGGCAATTCCAAGCGTCGGACATGAAACGGCGATTCCGATTCTTCCAGCCTGTGCTGTGTCCGTGACAACCGCACATCCGGCGTCGTTGCTCAAAACGCCGGTTAAATCAACCGCCTGAGCGGCGGGCTGCATGACGTTCGGATCATACGCGACGCCAAAGCTAAAGGAAGAAATCGGCGTGCCTGAATGGTTTGTTAAAGTGACCGGAAATACAATCGTGCCGTTGCTTTCAGACATTGCAATGTCGGGCAAGGAAAGCTGAACCTGCGTTTCAGGTTTCTGCATCAAGTCGAATTGATCGTTGTCCTGGAGCTTTGCTTCGGCTTCTTCGGGACCGGCTAAAAATGTCGGCGGAACCCAGCTTCCATTTACGTCTCCGATTAAGATGCCGTCGTAATTTTGACCTGAAACCGAGCTTGTGACGCTACCATAGCTGCGGGAAGAAAGAACAAACTTCCAATTGCCAGAGTTTCCGGCTGATGGTGTCGGTCCGCCGGCGGCGACAAATCTCAAAATTTGTGTGGCATCAAACGCAGTGATTTCGCCGTTGTTACTTATATCGGCTGCGATGCGTTGATTGTCGGTTAATATTCCATTTCCGCCTGCGGCAACGTGACGCAAAACGAGCGTAGCGTCAAACGAACTGATGCCGTTGACGTGGTCTCTTTTTGACGGGGTGACAGTGTAGCTTCCACCGGCAACTAAATTACGAACCGTATAATAACCCGAAGAGTTCGTAGACGTTGACATTTCAGGAGCGCCCGAAACGGACATCGTTACTCCGGGAACGAATTTCTGCTGATTACCGGACGTGCCGTAGAAAACGGTTCCGCTAATGTCGAAACTACCGCCCTGACTTTGCGGAGCTTCAACCGCGCCGACATCAACCGCGCTGCCGGATTGTCTTGGAAAACCTGAGCCTCGTTGATCGCCCGCCAAAGCCGGATTGCCGTTTCCGCAACTACCGGCATATAAAACGCAGTTGTTGCCCCGGTCAATCGCGGGAGAAAGCGGCAGCGGCGAATGCGTTTCGGTCGCTCCTCCGCCGGCGCTGCTAAGCGGCGCGAGCAGAGGGTTAATCGGAAAACCGGCAGTACCGACTTGATTGCCGTTGGCGCCGTCGCTGATGCCTGATGTCAGCTTATTACTGCCGAGGATGCTGTATGAGCTTGACGAAACCGCGCCAAAGAAATCGGGCGCGGATGAAGCGCTAACAGCAGTGTTTCCGGCAACAATCGTGTTGAAAAGATTTACGACCGAAGTAGCGTTCCCGTAATTATAGATGCCTCCGGCACACTCGCAAACGGCGGCGTCCGAACGGTTGTTAGTGACGGTGGTATTAATTAGCGTCACGCCGGACGCATAACCATTGTAAATACCGCCGCCATACGTTTGACCTATATTTCCGCTGATCGTTGAATTGACAATTGTGACTTTGCCGTAATTGTTGGAAATTCCGGCGCCGATGCCCGCATTGTTGCGGCTAACGGTGGAGTTAATAATCGTCAGCGATGTGGTGCTGCTGGAATTGTAATTGTAAACGCCGCCGCCGTTGCTCGCTGAATTGTCGCTGACCGCCGAATTCATCAGCGTTAATTTACCGCCGTAGTTGATGTAAATACCGCCGCCGGATTGATTTGACCTGCTTCCATTGACGTTGCCGTCCTTTACCGTTACTCCATCAAGGGTCAGGTCAGCGTTGGAGCTGACGGAAAAGACGCGGCTTTGATTATTACCCGAAATCAACAAATGATTCGCGCCCGTTGAATTTGTAATTGTCAGCTTGCCTGCCGCGTTGACAATTAATTCGCCGGTGGTCAGAGTGATTGTGCAAACGGCGTTTCCGGTGCAGTTCGGAATCGCAAAGTTAATTGTGTCTTCACCGAAGGTTGAAGAGTTTGCTCCATTGATTGCTTCGCGCAAGCTGCCTGCGCCGTTGTCTGCAGTGGTTGTAACTGTAAAGTTTGCCGCTTGGGTGTCGGCGGAGAACAGGGCGAGGGTGCATACCGTTAACGCAAGTGAGAAAAGTATCTGTGTAGTGATGTACTTCACTTATCGAATGTCTCCTTTTGGAATGAATTGTTGTTGGTTCTTTTAGAACTTTGTAGTTCCAAGCTGATAGAACTTGTAGTTCCTAGCCGAATTGTTTGGTAGGTTATACCACAACGAGATATACCATCTCAAGCGAAGGAGAATCAAAGGATTTTTGGAATTAAATTTCATTGAACATTTATCATTTAGCGGTGGGAATTTTATTCAGTGTTTAATGATAAATGTTCAATGAAAAACGCCTATTGAGCAGTAAATATCGGGCTTTTACGCTCAAACAGCAAAGACGCGGCGGTTGATTCAAACCAATTTGCCCGGTCTCCGAAAAGGATTTTTGTTTGCGGCGAACCGCGTCTGCGAGCCGCAGTCGCCGGGATTTCTTTCGAAGCTCGCGCGATGAACGATTCGATCTCGCTCATCTTCCGGGGAAGGGCTTTGCTCATCCATTCGACGCCCGAATTTGTGACGAGCAGATCGTCTTCAATCCGAACTCCGACGTTTTTGTATCGCTCATAAACGGGGCGCACTTTGGCTAAGAACTCTTTCGTTTCCGGCGTGTCGGGCAAATAATCGAACGCGTCCCCGCGAATATAAATGCCCGGCTCGTTGGTAAAAACCATTCCTGCGGCGAGCGGTTTGTTGTAATCGCCGACATCGTGGACATTCATTCCGAGCCAGTGACCGAGACCGTGGAATGCCCAAAAGCGATACTGCGGGAATTCCCTTGTCTGCCCGTTCGGGGATGTTATTTTCAAAGTCGCATTCGGCGCCGTAATTAAACCGAGCCGTGCAAGCCCGTTTTTAAGCACTTCATCCGATACTCTGTTCAATTCCTGAAATCTTACACCCGGTTTGGTGTTTTGCCCGACGGCTTCCTGCGCGTCGTAAACGATTTGATAAATATCGGCTTGTTCTTTGGAGAATTTCCCGTTAATAGGAAAAGTTCTGGTAATGTCCGCCGTGTAATGTTCGTATTCCGCGCCGACATCCATTAGGAGCAAATCGCCCGGTTTGACGGGGCTTTGCGATTCGTTGTAATGCAAAGTCGTCGCGTTCGGTCCGCAACCGACAATTGACGGATAGCCCCAATAATCGGCGTTGCGCTTGCGGAAAATGTATTCCATTTCGGCTTGCACCTCGTACTCCATTTTCGCCCGCCCGCCGGTCGCCATCGCACGCATATGAGCTTCGGTCGAAATATCAATCGCGTGTTGCAGGATTTTCAATTCAAATGGCGATTTGATATGCCGCATCTCGGCAAAAAGCGGCTGTGCGTTTTGAATTTTGTAGGCTTGACCGGATTGCAGTTCTTTGGCGAAATTGTATTCCTGCCGATATTCGCGCATTCCGTTCGAATCGTTTTCGCTGCCCGGAAGCAGCAGGTAAAGATTTTCGACTGCGGGTGAAATGCTGGCGCCCGTTGTGGAAACAAACGGCTGTTTGCTTTTTACGGCATCGAGAAACTTCTTAAATTCTTCATTCAAGAAAACGTTTTTAACGCCGGAAATCCGCTGCGCTTCTTCGACGCTGTACATCTTTCCGTCCCAAGCCTCGCGCTGCGGATTGCGGCGCGGCAAAAACAAAAACTCGTTCATCGCGCCACCGTTTCCTGGCAGCAAAACGAGCGTCGCGCCCTGTTGTTTGAGCATCGTCAGGTAATACAAATTGTTTTCCTGCCGAAAAACGTAATCAACGTCGTTCGTATAAATTCGCGGTTCGGCGCTGAACAAAACCAGCATCGAGTTTTTGCCGATTCTTTCGGCGACTTGCTGACGGCGTTTCACCAATTCGGTCTGCCGCTCGGCATCGGTAAATCGCGGTGCGGGCGGTGTCACGCGAATCGCGGACGGTTCTTTTTTCGCGTCCGACTTTTCAGCTTCAATCGTTTGCGGAGCGCCTGCGGCTATGAAAGCCGCCAGCGCGAAACCTGCCAGGAGTTTTCTGCTTTTCATAATTTTTCTCTGCTTAATAACTTGCCGTGGGCAAAAATTGCGGCGCGCGGCGCGCCTTTGTTGCTTGTTCGAATGAATACGCAAGTTTTAATAAAAGGTTTTCCGTCCACGCGCGACCGAAAAACGAAACACCGACCGGCAAATTTTGCACGAATCCGGCGGGAACCGTGATGCTCGGATAACCTGCGACCGCCGCCCAGCTTGAGCTTCCGATATAAGCGCTGCCGCAATCGCCGTTGACCAAATCGGTCGCCCAAACCGGCGCGTTTGAAGGCGCAAAAATCGCGTCGAGCTTGTTTTGATTCATCACCGCATCAATTCCCTGCGCCTGTGTCATCTGTTTGGATTTTTGCAGCGCCAGACGATAAGCCCGCTCGTTTAAATCGCCCTTCTTTTGCGCCGAAATAAAAATATCCTGCCCGAAAAACGGCATCTCGCGGTCTTTATTGTCTTCATTAAATTTAATTAAATCCGCCAAACTTCGATAAGACGAATTGCGCTCGGCGAGATATTTATTTAAATCGGCTTTAAATTCGTAAAGCAAAACTTCAAACTCGGCGTCGCCGAATTTGTCGAAAGTCGGAAATTTTACATCAATCAAAGTCGCGCCCGCTTGTTTCATCACATCGAGCGCCGTTTCCAGAACACGATCAACTTTCCCGTTTTTGCCGAAATATTGCCGCATCACGCCGATTCGCGCACCGCGCAAACCGTCGCGCTGCAAAAACTGTGTGTAATCTTTCTGCGCCTTTTGCCCGCGTGTTGCAGAATCGCGCGAGTCTAAACCAGCAATGACGCCGAGCAAAATTGCGGCATCCGCAACAGTTCGCGTCATTGGTCCGGCTGTGTCCTGCGAATGCGCAATCGGAATAATTCCCGAACGCGAAACGAGTCCGAGAGTCGGTTTAATTCCGACAATTCCGCTGTTTGACGCCGGGCAAATAATCGAGCCATCGGTTTCCGTGCCGATGGAAACCGCCGCGAGATTTGCCGAAATTGCCGCGCCCGAACCTGATGAAGAGCCGCACGGGTTACGGTCTAAAATATAAGGATTTCGGGTTTGCCCGCCGCGCGCCGACCAGCCGCTCGAAGAATTGCTCGAACGAAAATTCGCCCATTCGCTCAGATTTGTTTTTCCGATAAGCACGGCTCCGGCTTCTCTTAATTTTTGCGCCAGAAAAGCATCGCGCTGCGGTGTCGGAGCTTCGAGCAGCGCGAGGGAACCGGCTGTGGTTTTCATTTTGTCCGCCGTATCAATATTGTCTTTCAAAAGCACCGGAATTCCGTGCAGCGGCGAGCGCACTCGCCCTGATTTTCGTTCCCTGTCCAATTGTTCGGCGATTCTCACAGCGTCAATGTTGCTTTCAATTACGGAATTAACATTAGCGCCGCGTCTGTCCACATCGCGGATGCGGTCAAGATATTTTTCCGTGATTTCGCGCGCCGAAAGATCGCCGCGCTGCATTCGCGCCTGCAAATCTGCAATCGTAGCTTCTTCGAGTTCAAAACGCGGAACTCTCGTTTGCGTTTCGGCTTTCATCTTTCCGGTGAGAAGCAGCGCCGCAGCGCTAGCCGCGCTCGTCTGCATAAATTCACGACGATTCGTTTTTTCAGTTGACATAATTTGTTTGAGAAATTTCAGACTTTGGTTAGTTTATAACGCAATTTCCGCGAAATTTACAACGAGCTAAAAAGCAGAGACAAATTTATCGGTATCTCTGCTTTTTCTATTTTATAAATTTGCGAATTGGACACTTTGCCTTATTGCTTACATAATGTTTTCAAGTTTGACTACCCGAAGGATTGATAAACGATGCTCAAAAAAGTTGCAGCTCTGGCTTTGACCTTGATTTTTGTTTTACCGACCACAATGGCAAATACGACTAACCAAACCGCCGACCGGCAATTTGAAAAACTCGCGAAAGATTACATCGAAAAATTGCTCGAAACCTCGCCCGAATGGGCGACGATTCTTGGCGACCACCGTTTTGACAATCGCCTTTCGGATTACAGCCTCGCGGGTGTGCAAAAACGACGCGCCTTTAACGAAGAATTTCTAAACAAACTAAAAGCGATTGATCTCGCGCGCCTGAGCAAAGCAAACAACATTGACGCGCGCATTATGCGCGACAATCTCGAATACAATCTTTTTCAGATTGACACCTTGCGGGAATACGAATGGAATCCGC
Source organism: Pyrinomonadaceae bacterium (assembly GCA_036388775.1). GTDB lineage: Bacteria > Acidobacteriota > Blastocatellia > Pyrinomonadales > Pyrinomonadaceae > JALZCH01. Next base: position 26,090 of record DASVRD010000021.1, read on the forward strand.
TTTCGTACAACGTCGGCGGGGCGATTGACAGTCTGGCTTCGCGCGATTTCGCGCCGCTCAAAGAGCGTTTGACTAATTTAAAAGGTCGGCTCGAAGCAATTCCGGCAGTCGTCGCCGCCGCGAAAGCTAATCTGAAAAATCCGCCGCGCGTTTACACCGAAACCGCCATTCAGCAAAACGCGGGCGTAATCGGTTTGATAAAAGACGATATTCAACAGTTTGTTGACGCTGCGCCGGAAATGAAAACCGGGCTTCAACCGTCAAGAGATAAAGCAATCGCAGCACTCGAAGATTACGGAAAATGGCTCAAAGAAGATTTGCTGACGCGCTCAAACGGCGATTTCCGAATCGGCGACGCCAAATTTCGTCAAAAACTTCGTTTCGCGCTCGAATCCGACTTGCCGAAAGAAGAAATCCTCAAACGCGCCGAAAACGATTTACGAGCGACACAAAACACGATGTACGAAGTCGCGTTGCCGCTTTATAAAAAATATTTCCCGAACGAAACCAATGCGGCAAAACTGAACGACAAAAAAGTTGTCATCAAATCTGTTTTAAACAAGCTCGCCGAATCGCGCCCGAACAATGACACGATTGTTGCGCAGGCGGAAAAAGATTTACAGGAAACGACTGATTTCGTCCGCAAAAACAATCTCGTTACAGTGCCTGACGAGCCTGTCAAAGTTATCGTAATGCCCGAATATGCGCGCGGAACTTCGGTCGCTTATTGCGATTCTTCGGGACCTTTCGAGAAAAAAGCCGAGACGTTTTACGCGATTGCGCCGACACCGAAAGATTGGGCACTGCCAAGAGTCGAATCATTTTTCCGCGAGTACAATGATTTTATGCTCGAAAATCTGACTGTGCACGAAGCGATGCCCGGACATTATCTGCAATTGATGCACGCCAACAAATTCAAAGCTCCGACGCCGATTCGCGCCATTTTCACGAGCGGTTCTTTCGTCGAAGGCTGGGCGGTTTACGCTGAACAATTGATGGCGGAAAAAGGCTACGGCGCGGCGGAAGTGCGGATGCAGCAGTTAAAAATGAAGCTGCGCGTCATCATCAACGCGATCATTGACCAGAAAATCCACACTGCCGGAATGACCGAAAAAGAAGCCGTTGATTTTATGATGAACGAAGGTTTTCAGGAAGAAGGCGAAGCCGTCGGCAAATGGAAACGCGCCCAGCTTTCTTCAACTCAGCTTTCGACCTATTACGTCGGCTCGGTCGAAGTCAACGACATCCGCCGCGCTTATGAAACTAAAAACAAAGGCAAAGTTGATTTGCGAAAAATGCACGACGAGATGCTTTCATTCGGCTCTCCGGCGGCGAAATACGTCAAAGAAATGATGGGTTTGTAATTCAAGACATTTGTCCCAAATCCTTAAAGAATTTGAGCAGCATTCAGGTCAATTCATTTGATTTCAGCTTGGGTTTCGCTCTTTTAACGAAAGTAATTTGCAATTTCACGGGCAAAAACTGCGCTGGTCGCTTCCGGCGAGACAATATCAACTTTTAAACCACTTTCGCTGACAGCTTTTGCCGTTGTTTCGCCGATGCAGGCAATCGCTACATCGTTCGGTAATTTGCTTTCACCAAAAATTTGCAGGAAATTTTTAAATGCCGAAGGACTCGCAAAAGTGATGCAGTCAATCGAACCGCCCGCGAGCATCGCTTTAAATTTTGCAGTTTCCGGTTTTGCGGGCAAAACGGTGCGGTAAGCGACGGGAGCGTCAACTGTTGCTCCGGCTGCGCGTAATTTCTGCGGCAAAACCTCGCGGGCGATTTCGGAACGCGGAAATAGAAAACGCAAATCAGCCAATTCGCCGACGTAGTTTTCGATTTCTCCGAAAAGGCTTTCTGCGTTCGATTCGGCGGGCAAAACGTCAATGTGAATTTGCGCGAGCCGCAAGCGTTCGGCGGTTGCATCTCCGACTGCGCCGACTCGCAGATAATCAAGTTCGGCGGTTTCGAGATTTTTTGCCGTTAATCTGCTCAGAAAATGCTCGACGGCGTTTGAGCTGGTAAAAATTATCCAATCGTAGTTTTGGAGATTTTTAATCGCGGCGTCCAATTCCGCGTAGCTTTCGGGCGCGGCGATTTCGATTGTCGGAAACGAAAAAACATTCGCGCCGAAGCGTTTTAATTCGGCTGTGAATTCGGCGGCTTGCTCCGGCGGGCGCGTGACGACGACTGTGATTTCGGCGAGCGGCAAACTCATTTCTGAATATTTATCAGATTTTCCGCGCCTTTGGCGAGTAAGCTGAGCGCCAGCAGCTCGCCGTTTTCTCTCGCTTTGGCGGAATCGCCCGTTCGTGCGTCGCGCAAAATCTCCGAGCCGTCCGGTTTGGCGACCAAGCCTTCGAGCCGCATTTCGTTTTCTTCGATTCTGGCGTGAGCGGCAATCGGAAACTGGCAGCCGCCGCCGAGACCGCGCAGAAAAGCGCGTTCGGCTTCGACGCAGGCGCGAGTTTCGGCGTCGTTTAAAACCGCGACCAGATTGTTTGTCTCCGAATCGTCTTTTCGGGTTTCGATTGCCAGAGCGCCTTGCCCGACTTGCGGCAGCATTTCGTCGAACGACAAAAAAGCCGTGATTCGATGTTCACATCCGAGACGTTTCAATCCGGCAGCCGCAAGAATTATCGCGTCGTATTCGCCCGCGTCCAATTTAGCGATTCTGGTGTCAACGTTTCCCCGCAAATCTTTGATTTGCAAATCAGGTCGCAAGTTTTTAATTTGCGAGGCTCGGCGCAAAGAAGAAGTTCCGACAACGGCGTTTTCTGGCAAATCGGAAATAGAGCTTGTGTTTGATTCTTTTCCGACAACAAGAGCGTCGCGGACATCTTCGCGTTTTAAAACGGCGGAGATGTGCAGATTTTCCGGCAAAACCGTCGGCAAATCTTTGAGCGAATGAACCGCCAGATCAATTCGATTTGCTATTAAAGCGGTTTCAAGCTCTTTGACGAAAACGCCTTGTCCGCCGATTTCCGTCAGCGAAACGTTTTGCTCTCGGTCGCCGAAAGTTTTGATAATTTCCAGCTCGACCGAAATTTGCGGATGCTTTTCCTTTAATTGCGCGCGAACAAATTCGGCTTGCCACAAAGCAAGCCTCGAACCTCTCGTACCGATAATAATTTTATCTTTCATCTGCGGTCTGTTTCTTCGCCGCCTAACAAACTGCACAAAATTTCGACAAATTCTTCCGCGCCGGTTTCTTCGTGCGAGCGGCGCAAACCGTAGAGAATCGGGTGCGAGATTTTATTGACGGTCGAAAGCAGCAAATTTTGAACGGCAGTTTCCTGTTCTTCGGTTAAATCGCCGAGCCGGGCGCGGTGTTTCGCCAATTCCGCTGCCGCCGTTCCCTGCATTTTTTCTCGCAGAAGTCCGAGCCTATCGCCGATATTCATTGCGCGCATCGAGATTACAAATTCTTCGACTTCTTCCGCGATAATTGCGTCGGCGCGGACGGCTTCGCGCTGCCGGCATTCGATGTTTGTTGCAATCGCCGTATTTAAATCGTCAACATCCGCCAGAAGCACATTTTCGATTTCTCTGATTTCAGGCGCGATGTTGCGCGGAACTGAAATATCAACAAAAAGCGTTTGCTCGGCTCCGCGCGCGGCTTGCGTGGCTTTCGCCGTTTCCCGGTCAATCAAATATTCATTGGCTGAGGTCGAGCAAATTACAACGTCCGATTGTTTTAAAGCGTTTGCCAGATTTTCAAACGGAACGACTGCGCCGCCTGTTTCGACCGCTAACAACGCGGCTTTTTCCAATGTCCGATTGCAAATCGAAACTTTTTCAGCGCGCGTTTGTTTCAAATAACGAACGGCGGCTTGCGCCATTTCGCCCGCTCCGATGATTAAAACGTTTTTTCCTTCGAGCGAGCCGAAAGTTTTTCGCGCCAGCTCGATTGCCGCCGAAGCGATTGAAACGGCGCTGCCGCCGATTTCGGTTTGGGTTCTAACGCGCTTTGCGGCGTGAAAAGCGTGGTGCAGAAGCTTGTGCAGATTCTTGCGCGCCGTCCCGGCTTCCGCTGCCAATTTATACGCCTGACGAACCTGTCCCTGAATTTGCGTTTCGCCGATAATCATCGAATCGAGCGACGAAGCGACGCGAAACAAATGACGCGCGACCGCCGCGTCCCGCAAACGATATAAATGCGGCTCGATTTCTTCAAACGGCGTGGAATGAATCGAAAAGATAAAATCTCCGATTCGATTTTCGATTTCGCGTTCCGAAGCCGAGCTTTCAATTAAAATTTCGACACGATTACAGGTTGAGAGAATCAGGGCTTCGCTGATAATCGAGCCATCGGCGAGAAGTGGCAGAGCCGCAAGACAAGTGTCTTCGCTGAAGGCGATTCGTTCTCGGACTTCAACAGGTGCGGTGTTGTGATTTAACCCAAATAAATAAAGAGACATTCTTTTGAGCCTTTGATAATAGAATAAAAGTTATTAAAAAGCCGCACAAGTTAGCAAACCTGAAAAATTCTGCATTGATAAATTCAGACCGCTAATTTACCAAATCGCTCGCGATAAAAAAAACTCCTCAATATGTTAACGCGCATTTCGGTTAAGAAATAGTTCAACAACGGGATAAAAATCTTGAACAGCTACTATTTCAACCTTCTTTCTTCAACAAAACGCCCGTTTTTGACAGAATGATGAGATGCTTGACATATTTTTAATCTAATTGAAAAAATTTTCCCGGAAAGTGATGTAACTCGCAAATGCGCGCAATGATTTTAGCAGCCGGATTCGGCACGAGACTTTTTCCGCTGACAATTGACCGGACAAAACCCGCGATTCCTTTTTTAGGGAAACCGCTCGTCGGTTACGTCGCCGAATATTTGTCGGGCTTCGGCTTTGACGAAATTGTCGTCAATCTTCATCATCAACCGGAATCTGTCAAACAGGCGCTCGGCGACGGCTCGGATTTCGGTGTGCGAATTCATTACACGCTCGAACAACCCGCGATTCTCGGAACTGCGGGAGCTTTGTGGAACGCGAGAGAATTTTTGCAGGACGAAACTTTTCTCGTCATCAACGGCAAAATTATTACCGACATAGACCTCGCCGCCGCGCTCGGAATGCACAAAGATTCGGGCGCGCTCGCCACAATGGTTTTAAAGGAAAATCCAAAACACGAAAAATTTACCATCATCAACACCGAAGGCGGTTTCGTCACAGGTTTCGGCGGTTTTCCCGAACCGGTTTTTGAAGATGAAGTCCGCAATCCGCAATCCACAATCCGCAATCCGCTGATGTACACCGGAATTCAAATTTTAGAACCGGCGGTTTTCGATTACATTCCGCCCGGAGTCGAATCCGACATCATCTCCGTTTTTTATCGCCCGCTAATGGCTCACGGCGAGCCGATAGCGGCGCATATTGCGGATGGAAACTGGCGCGAGCTTTCAACGATTCAGCGTTATTTGGATATTTCGCTTGCGGTTTTAAATGGCGAAAATAATGGTGTTTCGGTCGGCAAAAACGCCGACATCGCTTTGACGGCGAGCGTACGAGATTCGATTTTATGGGACGATGTGACGATTGAGCCGGGCGCGATTGTCGAGCGCGCGATTTTAGGCGACGGCGTTCGCATCCGCGCCGGGGAAACGATCAAAAATGCGGCGGTCGTCCGCGCCGATTTGGTCAGGAATGCCGAAATTCCGGCAAAAGCTTTGCCCGGATATTTTGAAGCCGAAAATTATGTCGTGCCGCTCGGTTAATGCTAAAATCTGCCAAAGTTTATGACCGACGAATTTCAATCGCAGATTTTCACCGAATCGGCAATTCAGAGATTAGAGCGATTTTTACAAGCGCGTTTCGGCGACGCCGCGGCGCGGAAAATCGTGCCGCTGACGCCTGATGCTTCCACGAGAGAATATTTCCGTGTTGGCTGGGACAAAAAAACGGCAATCGCCTGCGTTTACCCGGAAACTTTTTCGCCGCGAAATTTTTCGTATCTCGATGTGACGAATCTTTTTCTCGCGTCGGGTCTGCCGGTCGCAAAAATTTTAGAAGTTAACGGTTCGCTTGGAATTATCGTTCACGAAGATTTCGGCGACCGCATTTTGCGCCCGATTTTATTGACCGCGACCGATGACGAGCGCGAACCGTTAATCAATCAGGCAATCAAATTAATCGCAAACATTCAAGTTGCCACCGAGCGAGCGTTTTCGCTCGATTCGATTGCGTCGAGACTCGCGTTTGATTTTGAAAAGCTTTCGTGGGAGCTTGATTTCTTTTTCAAACATTATTTCGAAAGCTACAGCGGCGTTGTTTTATCGCCGGAAGACGCGGCAAATATAAAAGGCGAACTAAACAAAGTCGCGCAGGAGCTGGCGATGCGCCCGCGCGTTTTGTGTCACCGAGATTTTCACGCGGCGAATTTGATGCTCGACCGCGACAACCGGCTGAGAATAATTGACCACCAAGACGCGCGAATGGGACCGGCGAGCTACGATTTGGTCTCGCTTCTGCTGGACAGAATCAGCGAACCGCCTTCGCGCGTTTGGCTCAGAGAAAAACGGATGATGTTTTTGGAAGAACGCCGGATGCTCGGTCTCGCGCCGATTGACCCCGACGATTTTGCAGCCGAGTTTCGATTGATGACGATTCAGCGTTGTTTGAAAGCAATCGGCACGTTTTCATTCCAGACCGCCATTCGCAATCGCCCCGGTTACGTTCAATATATCGAGCCGATGTTTCAAGTCGTCCAGCGCGCAGTCGAAAGTCTCGGAGGTTTTCCGCATCTGCAAAAAGCTATCAGAGACCGGGAACAATCGAAATAATCGCTTTTTCGGCGCTGGCAATTTTGACAATTTGCAAGTTGTTTTCGACAATTTTGAGGAGCAGTCCGAAATCAAAGCGAGTGCTCGTTTGAAACAGTATTGTCCCCAATTTTAGAGGAGAAATGAAATGATTTTTTTAAAAAGAAATGCGCTTTTTCTATTAGGCGTTCTCATCATCGCATTGTCCGTTTCCGCCTGTTCAAGCCAGCAAACTGCGGAAACAAAACCGGTTAATAACAGCACGACGACACAACCGGCGACGACAATGCAGCAAAATCCGGCATCGCAGCCAAATACTGTAACAGAGAAAAACACGGCTTCTAAAGAGCCTGAAATTGAAATCTCGCTCCCGGCAAATGCTTCCTCAGCCGCCGTGGGAAGCACCGTAGCCATTCCGATTGCGATCAACAGTAAATCGAACAAAGAGATTTTCTCTTACAGCTTTGCCGTGATGTTCGATCCCAGTGTTTTGCAGCCGACGGATCAACCGATCAGCACGACGGGAACGCTGAGCGAAGGCTTTACCGTAGCTGCCGACACAAAAACGGCGGGGCGTCTCGGATTAGCCGCCGCGACCACAGGCAAAACCGTGAAAACAAACGGAACGCTGCTGAACACGCATTTTAAAGTTATCGGAAAAGGCGCGGAAAAAAAGAATTTAACAATCGCCCAGCCGGTTTTTGAAGACAGCAGCGGTACTGCAATAAATGTGACCGCCACTATGAAACGCTAGTTAACGGCAATCATCAAGCCGGAGTTTAAAACCTAATTTTTAATCGTTTCTTGGTGCTGCCTTTTCAGGGACCCAGCAGTTTTTTCGCCATCAGAGTTGCGATGAGTAAAAAGGTTTTCGCCGGAAAACTGTTGAAGCCGTACGACAGCGATTTTTTCGAGCGATATATTCTTTATTTCTCTTGTTTGCAAACATCAGCCTTCGTGTTTTGTGAACAGACCAGTTTTATCAGGGCGTCTATTTGCTGTTGCTGTTGTTTTAATTGCTCCTGGAGTGAGTTGATTATTGCCGCATTCACATCATTAACATTATTTTCTGCTAAAGTCGCTTGAGCTGTGCACGTTGAAATCTCATAAGCGGCATTGCGGCAAAGCCGTGTCGAGCCTGCTGTACCCAAACCGAAGATTCGCACTTTGTCCGCACCACTTTCTCGTCCTAGAACAATCGTGTTGCTAGTTCTAACTATTGCTTCCCCCCCGATGGAAGTTGCATAAGAGAGATTACTCCCTAACATCTGGGCATCGGCTCCGATCGCGGTGTTGTGGTTCCCCGTTACACTGGTGGAACCCGCGCCTGCGCCCACAAACGTGTTGAAGATACCTGATGTATTTCCCACTCCAGCGCTCCTTCCGAAAAACGAGTTGAAGCTGCCCGTCGTATTATGCTCTCCAGCACCGTAACCGGCAAACGAGTTGTTATTGCCCGTTGTGTTGTCGAGCCCCGCAATCATGCCGAAAAAGGAGTTATTGCTGCCCGTTGTAGTGGTGTAGCCAGCGCTTCCTCCGAAAAATGAGTTGCTACTTGCAGTCGTGTTATTAAAACCCGCATAGGAGCCAACAAATGAGTTCTCGTTGCCACTTGTGTTGTGAGTGCCTGAGCTTATGCCCATAAACGTGTTTAAGCTGCCCGACGTGTTGTTCGCTCCGGCTAAAGAGCCGAAAAATGAACTACTGCCGCCTGTCTCGTTACTCTGTCCTGCACCCACGCCAAAAAACGAATTGTGGGTGCCGGTCCTGTTGCTGAAGCCCGCCGCTGCGCCGAAAAACGAATTACGGACGCCTGTCGTATTGCTGGTACCCGCGTCTCTGCCGAAAAATGAGTTCTCGTAGCCTGTTGTGTTACTAGATCCGGCGTTCCTGCCGAAAAACGAATTCTCATAGCCTGTTGTGTTCTCATATCCCGCATCTCTTCCGAAAAATGAGTTGAAGGAACCAGACGTGTTTTTGAATCCCGCATCGGTGCCGAAAAACGAATTGCTATTACCCGTCGTATTAGTGTAGCCGGCACTTCGTCCGAAAAATGAGTTGGCGCCGCCTTGTGTGTTAGCTGCTCCAGCCTCCTCGCCCACAAAAACGTTGGCTGATCCATCAATGATCAAAGCACGGTTGCCGCCGATGTTGTACTGGGTTGCAGCATCGAAAATGGTAGCCTTGCCCGTCCCGCTCAGGTTGAAATTGGCTGCCATCTGCTGCGTTGCCTGATTGCGGATAAAAGCTGTTGTGTTAGCTTGCACAAAACTGCTCGAATCTATGTTGTCAAGCGTGTCGGCATTGCTCGCATTTGTGGCGTTTGTAGCATTAGTTGCAGTTTCTGCTGTTCCGGCGTTCAATGAACGAATTGAATATGGCGTACTGGTTATCTGCTGGCGGGGAGAAAGTGTTATATAGCTTGCGTCTGTCGGCTTTTTTACCTTGATTTCCAAATATCTGTCTGCTCCCGAAAATGATGGTGCGCCAAAATCCAATTGTATGTTAAAGACTCCATTATTGACTGTGACGCCTGAAATGCTTTGAGTTGTGCTGATTTGGGTACCGCTTGAAACTGCGCTAAACAAAGCAAATTCAAAATCGTAAGTGCCGTCGGTTGCCGGCATTGAAGCGTCCATTAAATGTCCTTGATAAGTAAATGACGTAGTTTGCGCTTGAATCCCAATGAATGATGTGAGAACTAAAATAAACATCATTGCTGACGAACGCAGAAAGGTGGATAATTTCATATAGTCTTTATCTGGCTTTTTATCTTTGATTTGGAAGAAAGGCTTTCCGTAGAAATTGAATTAGCAAGCTATTCTCGCTGATAATAAACTAATCGCTTAAAGATTCAAAGCCTTAAAGCTAAAATCTTTAAATCCATTCATTTTGATTTTACAGAACAGCCTTTTAGCTTATTATCCGTTTGCCTGCAAAAGCACATTAACGATAACCATTATTTACGGTTAAAGCAGGAGTAGATAATGAAAAAAGCCCCAATTATAGATGTGCTGTTTTTGTAAGAACAGCCGATTTCAAAGCTTATAAATTTGAGTGCCGTCAGGGACCTTCATAAGGCTCGATACCCGTATCGACGATTTTCCAGATTTCGGATTCAGGGACAAAGAACGGTTTTTTAGTGATACATATTTTTAGAGTTTCTTTGTCTTCGTTATAAACAGCAGTCAATTCGATGCCATAAGGACCTTTCACTTCAACATCGTCTCCATCGGGAAGGACAACTCCTTCTTTCTCCAAATCCTTCCTCAGATGATTCAGTTCTTCTCTGGTAATTCCGCCGTATTGTTTGCAATCAGGCATTGTATAACTCCTTTTATCCAACTTTTTTAATTTAAACTGCTTTCTTTACCAAACAACAAACAACCATTGTAGCTGACAATTAAAAGTAATTGGAGCCAAGGCGTTATCGCGAGCTTTTTAACTGCCCGATTTTTCTTTTGCTCAATGTTGCAAAAAAAGAGCCGCGCTTCACGGAACGCGGCTAAAATTATTCTTCAAGGAGAATATAAAGAGACTTTCGGAAAAATCACAGCGCAACCGCGCGGGGCAATCCCCCAATTGCCGCTTCGTCCAACTACCCTGCTTTCCTTCCGATTGTTATATGAAAATGCTCATTTCACAACCTTTTCCATAAATTGACAAAAGGCAAGCGAGCGGATAAACCGAGCCTTTCTTTTATTCACTGTTCAAAGCAAAAAAGAGCCGCCGGAGATAAAGCAGTGTATCTCGGTGATGACTTGAGTTGTATGACAATGTTGCCGCGTGGAATAAGCAGCCTTTGCTTTTTTCGAGCCTGTATCTAAAAATGTATTTACTATTGACTTACGCCGGGTAATTCGGAGTTTTTTAGATTGTCATAATTTATCGTCAAAATCAGGCTAAAGTATTCAGTGTTACTCGGTGCGTTTAACTTTATATGAATCAGACTTACATCAACGAATTAAAAAATCATATCGGCGAGGAGGTCACGCTCAAAGGCTGGCTTTACAATTCGCGTTCGAGCGGAAAGCTCGTTTTTTTGCAGATGCGCGACGGCACGGGAATCGTTCAATGCGTCGTTTTTAAAGGCAATGATGAAGAAGTTTTCGAGAAAACCAAGGCGCTCGGTCAGGAATCGTCTTTAATCGTCAGAGGCTTGGTCAAAGAAGACGCGCGCGCGCCGATTGGCGTCGAGGTTGACGTTCGCGGAGTCGAGGTTCTGCAAAATGCTGCGGATTATCCGATTACGCCGAAAGAACACGGAACCGAGTTTTTGATGGATAACCGGCATTTGTGGATTCGCTCGCGCAAACAGAATGCTGTTTTAAAAGTCCGTCATACAGTTATCAAAGCCGTGCGCGATTATTTTGACGACAACGGGTTTATCTTAGCCGACACGCCGATTTTTACGCCGAACGCCTGCGAAGGCACGACGACGCTGTTTGAAGTTGATTATTTCGGCGACGAAAAAGCGTATCTGACGCAGAGCGGGCAGCTTTACAACGAAGCGACCGCCGCCGCTTTCGGCAAATCTTATGCTTTCGGTCCGGTTTTTCGCGCTGAAAAATCGAAAACCCGCAGGCATTTGACCGAATTTTGGATGGTCGAGCCGGAAATGACTTACGCGACGCTCGACGATGTGATGAACGTCGGCGAAGAATTGATTTTGTATATCGTCGAGCGCGTTTTAAATGACCGGCAGGAGGAATTGAAAACGCTTGAGCGCGATGTTTCCAGACTCGAAGCAATCGCCAAACCGTTTCCGCGCGTGCATTACGACGACGCGGTGAAAATCCTTCAGGAAGGTTTTCAAAAAGGCGAGCTGGAAAGCAATTTTGAATGGGGCGGTGATTTCGGAGCGCCTGATGAAACTTATATCTCGAAACAATTCGACGCGCCCGTTTTCGTACATCATTTTCCGGCTGTCATCAAAGCGTTTTATTTCGAGCGCGACCCCGAACGCGCGGAGCTTGCGTTAGGCGCGGATTTGCTCGCGCCCGAAGGTTACGGCGAAGTCATCGGCGGCGGTGAGCGCGCGCGAGATTTGGAATTTCTCGAAAAACAAATCGAAGAACACAATTTGCCGCGCGAAGCGTTTGAATGGTATCTGGATTTGCGCCGTTTCGGCGCAGTTCCGCACGCCGGATTCGGAATGGGCATCGAACGCTGCACGGCTTGGATGTGCGGAATTGAGCACGTCCGCGAAACGATTCCATTTCCGCGGATGCTTTATCGCTTGAAACCTTAAACAAAGATACCGAATGTAATTGTGATTTCGGGAGAAAACGGCGACAGCAAATTAATTTGCTGTCGCCGTTTTAACTTTGTATCAAATCAGCGCACATTCGCGCATCGCGCATTCTCAAACAACGCCTGCGTTCGCCCTCGAAAGGATCAAAGTGCGGGTCGCTTCAGGATTTCAGCCAAGGCTTGCAACCGGGTTGAGTCTGCTCCACTCTTCATAGTGCCAGCGCTCTTCTCCAATGACGGCGCGAGTTTTTTTAGTTCTCCAAGTTCTTTTCGATTCAGTTGTGAACTCTCAGCTCTTTGAATCGCCTGCCGCAAGTCTGCGATTCGGGTAGAAGGCAGAGCTTGCGAACGCTCCAACTGATCCACGTAAGCCTTCGCTACGACTAACCCACGCGACCACTCAATTTTCTCCTGATTCTGCACATTCAATTGAGCTACCCGAACCGCTTTCGCAGCGTCAATTTCGTTCTGCGTGAGATGTTTGGTCGGAGTCAGCTCAAAGATGTCCAGTCCGCGCGCGATTTCTGATGAGTAGATATGCCCGTTGTACCAGTAAGCAGACCATGAGCCGCCCATTACGATCATCTTTGGATCAATCGGTCCCCGATCAAAATAAGCAATCTCAACAGGATTGTCCGGGTCAGTGAAATCCATAATGGAGATGCCGCCCTGGTACCAGGCTTGTACCTTAATGTCCCGTCCGGGAACGGGAATGAGCGAGCCGTTGTGAGCGACACAGTTCTCGCTTTCACTCTGCGCAGCCGGCAACTTGTAATAGCTCGCGAAGCTCAGCTTGTTATCCGTCAAGCGGAAAATCGCATTGGCTCCCCATTTGTTCGGATCATTCTCGCGGCAGCGCGCGCCCATTCCGCCACCCCACTCATCGGTAAACACGACTTTTTTCCCGTCATTCGAAAAAGCTGCCGAGTGCCAATACGAATAGTTCGGATCGTTTACCGCGTCTATGCGCCTGGGATTGACCGGATCTTTGATGTCCAGCAAAATTCCATTTCCCGAGCAGGCGCCTGCCGCGAGTCCGATCTCAGAGTAAACGGTAATATCGTGGCACTGATCGGTGGCTACCGGCTTGTTGTTTTCGTGAGAACCGCCGTTAGTGAGTCCGTTTACAGCACCCGTCTTTGGATCGCTAAACACTCGGGGGCTGGACACTATTTGAGCATTTTGCGGCGCAGCCAACGGCACCTTGATCACGTCAATCCGAAAACGCGCAGTATTTGGGTCCTTGTCCGGGGAACCGCCAGAGCACCCAGCCAGTTCTTCGCCCGGACGGACAAAAGAGGTTCCTGAGACATAGATGTAAACGTTGTTCTTATCATTCGGACTAACTACCAGAGTATGCGTGTGCGAGCCGCGGCAGGTTTGCACCGCTCCCACCTGCTTCGGATTACTGATGTCGGAGATGTCGAAAATCCTGACACCTCGGAAACGATCTTTGTGCGCTGCCGGCATCTGCTGTTGTCCGGCAGCGGGCGCAAACCCCTGCGGACCGCAATCAAGCCGTCCGTTCGGCATCTCCACCGACATAAAGAGCAGGTTCTTGTAAACGGATACGTCGCCCTGTCCGCCCGGGCATACAACCGAAGTCAACAATCTGGCTTTTGCCGGACTGGAGATGTCATAGATGTTGACGCCGTAAAAGTTGCCCATAAACAGGTGGTTGCCCTGGAACGCAAGGTCGGAGTTGGCAAAAGCGAGCTGAGCCAACCCCATCCGAGCAGATTCGGGTATCATTGACGGATCGTTAATGCCAAAGGAACCCAACGTCTCCTTTACCTTCGGGCTATTAGGATCGTTGGAGCCGAGTTGAAAGGCGTCGGGCTTTTTGAGCAGCATGAGATGCTTGATGCCCATCGCGGCTTCACCCGCATCATATAGTCCCGGCGAGAGTTTGGCGCGCGGGTCGTTGGCATCTGACCCTTTCATCCCAGCGGGTAGCTGCGGTGCCGGTTCAGGAGTTTGCGCCAACGTTCCGGCTGCAAAACACCAGCACAAAACAAGGGAAGCTGTTAATAAACGGAAAGCAATAGTGTGTATTCGATTCATAATTTATCTTCTACGGTTTTTCACCCAACATGGTTTCCATAACCCTAATCTCAGCCCGTTGACCGCTGTCGACATCGGATGCGAAATTGAACAGTTCGGCATTCTGCCCTGCGCCGGCAGTATCGAACAATTCCTTTACCATAATCAACGCACCATTGTGGTGCTGAATCATCCCGGTCAAAAACAGATGATCAAACTCCGCGCCCTTTGCTTTTTTTAAGGCGTCCATCTGCTTTGGGGTAAGCATCCCGGGCATGAGTTTGTGGTGCTGATGGCTTGACATGTCGTGACCCGGCATATCCATGTTTGACATTCCCGGCATCGGCGGCGAGACCTGCTCACCCCTGACTTCGAGCCACCGTTTCATAAACTTCATTTCGTCCGACTGTGACTGGCTGATGCGTGCTCCGAGCAACCTGAGATTCTTGTTCTCCGTACGCGACTCGATTAGCGCCGTCATTTCAACCGCCTGCGCGTGGTGCATAATCATCCCCTGCATAAACTCCACATCCTTCGGTGAACGCGGCGGCAGTGTCGCTCTCGTCGATGGCGGCAGTGTTCGGGTTGGCTCACCCGGCGCACCGGGCTGCACTATAACCGGCGGCGCCTGTGAGCTAACCTCCTGTGCGCAGACCGGCAGCGATAAGAAACACGTCAGAGCACCGGCGACGATGAGCCAGCTCTGCGACGGCGCAATACTGATCACTGACCGAAGCTTAAGCTTGGTCCTGTAAGGAAACGACTGTATCAGCGTTGAGTAATCAAGCATTGGGCAATTACTTTATCACAAATAAGAGACAGGCGCTAACCCTGTGAGAGCACCGTCCGCAAGATGTGCATGGCGATGAACGCAAGCATTCCCCACGTCAACATCTATCACATAATGACCGGGATTTTAAATTTAAAACCCGCGCCGAACGACGGCAATTTCGACACGGCTAAAGCGATCTTAAAAAATTTCAGAAATTAAAAGCATTTTTTTTGTTTTGCGCGGTCTGTGTTAATCTTTTTTTCGTTCTTCCTAATTTTTACGCTTTTATAAATAATCTATGAGTTGGTTTCGGCGCGATAAGCCAAAGCTCGATGAACAACCGGACGACGGCGAAAAGCGCGTCAAAACCGAAGGCATTTTTATCAAATGTCTCGAATGCGAAAAGGCGCTTTACAAAGGCGAGCTGGAAGATTCGCTGCAAGTCTGTATTTACTGCGGTTATCATTTCCGGCTCGACGCGCGCACCAGACTGAAAACATTATTCGACGAAGGCAAATACGAAGCGCTCGATGAAAACATTGTTTCCGGCGATCCGCTCGGATTTGTCGACACCAAGCCTTACAAAGACCGACTCGAACAAGCGCGCAAATCTTCGGGCTTACCGGAAGCCGTGATTTGCGGGCGCGGCACGGTCGGCGGTTTTCTGGTTTTTGCGGGCGCGATGGATATGAGCTTTATCGGCGGCTCGATGGGTTCGGCGGTCGGCGAAAAGCTCGCGCGCTTGATCGAAAGAGCCATCCGGGAGCGCGGCGCTGTAATTATTTTCGCCGCTTCCGGCGGTGCGCGAATGCAGGAAGGCACGCTTTCTTTAATGCAAATGGCGAAAATTTCCGCCGCGCTCGCCCAACTCGAAGCAGCGCGGCTGCCCTTTATTTCAGTCTTGACAGACCCGACGACCGGCGGCGTGACGGCGAGCTTTGCAATGCTCGGCGACGTAAATATCGGCGAGCCGAAAGCCCTCATCGGTTTTGCCGGACCGCGCGTGATCGAACAAACAATCAGACAAAAACTGCCTGCCGGTTTCCAGCGTTCAGAATTTCTGCTCGAACACGGAATGCTCGACCTCGTAGTTGACCGCCGCGAATTGCGCGAAACGATCATCCGTCTGCTCCGATTTATGATGAACCCAGACGCAAAACCGCGCGAAGACGCGATTTTCGCCGATTTTCCCGAATAAACGCCGCTTTATTTTTCTGCCGTGAATTTTGACGAATCGGTCAAATATCTTTATTCGCTCGGACACGAAACGCTGGCGATGAAACTCGGTCTGGAAAACACGCGGCGGCTTCTCGCGGCTTTAGGCGAGCCGCAAAAATCTTTTCTTAAAATCCAAATTGCAGGAACGAACGGCAAAGGCTCGGTTGCAGCGTTTTTAGATTCAATTTGCCGCGCCGCTTCGATCAAAACCGGGCTTTTCACCTC
Organism: Pyrinomonadaceae bacterium; assembly: GCA_036388775.1. Taxonomy (GTDB): domain Bacteria; phylum Acidobacteriota; class Blastocatellia; order Pyrinomonadales; family Pyrinomonadaceae; genus JALZCH01. The sequence goes on from DASVRD010000021.1 coordinate 42,382, forward strand.
GCCGCATCTCGTTTCGATAACCGAAAGAATCAAAATCAACGGAATCGAAATCACAGAAGAGAAATTCGCCGAATTAACAAGTCGGGTAAAAGAAACCGCAGAGCATCTGGTTAAAAATAAGGTATTGGAAGCGATGCCGACTTTTTTTGAACATTTAACGGCAATCGGTTTACTGGCTTTTGGGCGAGAAAAAGTTGATTTGGCGATTTTGGAAACAGGTTTGGGCGGGCGTCTCGATTCAACCACAGCCGCCGAATCGGAAATTGCTTGCCTGACTCCTATTGATTTAGATCATCAGGAATATCTGGGCGAAACGCTCAAAGAAATCGCCGGAGAAAAAGCGGCGATTATTCATCCGACCGCGCGCGTCGCGGTTGTTTCAAAACAAAAACCCGCGGCTTTAAATGTGATTTTAAAAAGATGCGCTGAAACCGGAATTAAACCGATTGTTGATGCCTGCCGTTATGAGGTCAACGCCACAACGCCGGACGGAAAAATGATTGCGACATTTCGCACCGCGAACGAAATTTACGAAAATGTTTGTGTGAATTTACGCGGGCGGCATCAACTTGAAAACGCCGCAACTGCAGTTGTTACGGCAGAGAATTTAAAAGATTTTTCAATCTCGCGCGCCGCAATCATCGAAGGTTTGGAAACCGGGACACACGCCGGAAGGCTCGAAATTCAAGGAAATATTTTATTCGATGGCGCTCACAACGCCGCAGGCGCAAAAGCTCTCGGTGAATTTTTGCAAGAATTTATCCGAAACAAAATCACGCTCGTTTTCGGCTCGATGCGCGATAAAGATTTGTCGGAGATTGCTTCAATCTTATTCCCGCTCGCCGAAAATCTGATTCTCACGCGAGCCGAAAATCCGCGTTCCATAGCGGCGGCGAAACTGCGCGATTTCGTTCCCCAGAATTTCCCAGCCGAAAAAGTTTTTGTCGCCGAAAGCGTTTCCGAAGCTATAAAAAAAGCGCGGGAAATAACCGCGCCCGAAGATTTGATTTGCGTCACCGGCTCGCTTTATCTGGTCGGCGAAGCAAAATCAATTATAAGTTAATTCGTAATTTATTTTTTGCCGTTTTCATTCAAAAAGGTTTCCATAAATTTAGTGGAAAAATTTCCGGCTTGAAAATCCGGGTCGTTCATAATTTTGATATGAAGCGGAATCGTCGTTTTAATGCCTTCGACAACCATCGCTTCGAGCGCGCGGCGCATTCTGGCGATTGCCAAATCACGTGTGCGAGCGTGAACGATTAATTTCGCAATCATTGAATCGTAATAAGGCGGTACAACATAGCCTTCATAAGCCGCCGTATCAATTCGTACGCCCGGTCCGCCGGGAATATTGAACGCCGTGATTTTGCCGGGCGAAGGCGTGAATTTCACAGGGTCTTCGGCGTTGATGCGGCATTCGATTGAATGTCCGACGATTTGCACGTCTTCCTGCCTGTAACCTAAATCTTCGCCTTCTGCAATTCGGATTTGATTGCGGACAATATCGGCGAGCGTTACCATTTCCGTCACCGGATGCTCGACCTGAATCCGCGTGTTCATCTCCATAAAATAAAATGAACCGTCTTCGTCGAGCAGAAATTCAAAAGTCCCCGCGCTTGAATAACCGATCTCGCGGCAGGCGTTGACCGCAGCCGAACCCATTTTCTCGCGCAGTTCCGGCGTTAAAACCGGTGAAGGCGCTTCTTCCAATAATTTTTGGTGGCGGCGCTGAATCGAGCATTCGCGCTCGCCGAGATGAACGCAGTTGCCGTGTTCATCGGCTAAAACCTGAATTTCGATATGGCGCGGGCGTTCGATGTAGCGTTCGATATAAACCGCGCCGTTTTTAAACGCGGCGGCGGCTTCGGTCGAGGCGGCGGTCAAAGCTGGAAATAATTCTTCTTCGGTGCGAACGATTCGCATTCCGCGACCGCCGCCGCCCGCGGCGGCTTTGACAATTACCGGAAAACCGATTTCGCGCGCCAATTGAGCGGCTTCGTTGCCCGGTTCGAGCGGTTCGGGGCTGCCGGGCAAAATCGGAACTCCGGCGGCTTGCATCGTCCGCCGCGCTTCGACTTTATCGCCCATCATTTTGATTACTTCCGGGCGCGGTCCGATAAATTTAATATTGCAGTCTTCGCAGATTTTAGCGAAAGTTTCCGATTCGGCTAAAAAACCGTAGCCGGGATGAATCGCATCAACATTGGTAATTTCGGCGGCGGAAATAATTGCGGGAATATTGAGATAACTCTGCGCCGACGGCGCGGGACCGATGCAAATGGCTTCATCGGCAAAACGAACGTGCAAAGCGTCGCGGTCGGCTTCCGAATGAACCGCGACCGTTTGAATGCCCATTTCTTTGCATGTCCAGATAATTCGACAGGCAATTTCGCCGCGATTGGCGATTAGGATTTTTTTAAAATTTCTTTTCATTTGTTCGTCGTTCGTTGTTCGTCGTTCGTTGTTCGCTTAATTAGTCTGCTACGTGAAATCAACGAGATTTTTGAATTTGCAACAACGAACAACGAACGACGAACAACGAACGATTGCTATTTTTTAACTCCGAAGAGCGGTTGACCGTATTCGACCGGCTGACCGTTTTCGACGTAGATTTTGACGATTTCGCCCGTAACTTCCGCCGGAATTTCGTTCATCAGCTTCATCGCCTCGACAATGCAGACGACTGTGTCGGGCGTTACGCGACTGCCGATTTTGACGAACGGTTCGGCGTCGGGCGACGGCGTGCGGTAAAACGTGCCGACAATCGGCGAAGCGATTTTATACAAACTTTCATCTTCCGAAACTGCGGTTTCGGTTTTGGGGGCTTCTTCCGCTTTTGCCGGATTCTGAGGCGCAGATTGATTTGTCGGAGCAGCGACGGCTTGCGGGGCGGCGGATTGAATGATTTGGGGAGCAAGCTCTTTTTTGAGTCGAACGCGAATGTTTGCGTTTTCAAACTCGAAATCTGTAAAACCGTGCTGGCTGACCAAATCCGCCAATTCGCGCAATTCGGTCATATTCAGCGATGCTTCCGCCTGCTGCGCCCGCTGTTGCTGCGGCTGTCCGTGTCGGCGGTTTCCGCGACGATGACCGCTGCGACGATGCTGCTCACGATTTTCGTTTTCCTGCTGTGCGTTTTGCGATTCGGTCGGTTCCGCTTTAACCGCTTCCGCTCCTCCGGTGTCGTTCATTTTGCCTCGCTCCTCAACCGTAAATAGTAAATCGTGAATCGTGAATCGCAGGCATTTTTCACGCTTGCGATTCACGATTCACGATTTACTATTTATTTTTACTTAGTTTCCTGTTTCGCCGCCAGTTCGCGCGGATTGTCAACGAGTTCAATCACGGCGAGTTCGGCGTTGTCGCCTTGACGGCGACCGAGGCGAATAATCCGCGTGTAGCCGCCGTTGCGATCTTTGTAGCGCGCGCCGAGTTCATTAAACAATCTTTGCACGGCTTTGACTCCGGCGGTTCGTTCCGGGCGTTCTTTCGGCTCGCCTTTTTTGCCGCGGAAACGGCTTATTTCCTGTTTATAAGTCGTGTTTCCGGCGTGAAAATAAGCCGCCGCCTGACGACGCAAATGGACGGCGTCAACTTTTGCCGTGTCGCCCGTCAAATTCTGCGCGCGGCGCGAAAGCGTAATCGCTTTTTCGACAAACGAGCGCAGCTCTTTAGCTTTCGGCAGCGTCGTAATAATATATTCGTTATCTGAATTAATTAAAGAAGTCGCCATATTCCGCAGCATCGAAATGCGATGCGCGGTCGTTCTGCCCAATTTCCGGTGTGAATTTAAATGCCTCATATCAGTAATCAGTAATCAGTAATCAGTAATCAGTAATCAGTAATCAAATTTTAAACTTATTACTAATTACTAATTACTTATTACTATCTATTCTTCGTCTTCGTAATCATCGTAATCGCCGTTGCTGCTGCCGCCTGTGCCGGGAATCGGATTGCCTTGTTCGTCGAAATCCATACCGAAATCGAGTCCGAGGCTGTGCAGCAAATCTTTAATTTCGTTGAGCGATTTTTTGCCGAAATTCTTCGTCGTCATCATATCGCGCTCGCTTTTTTTAACGAGATCGCGGATCGAGCGAATATCGGCGTTTTTCAAACAGTTGTAAGCGCGAACCGAAAGCTCAAGCTCGTCAATCGAGCGGTCGAGCACGTCGTTTCGCGGCAGCGGCGCGCGAGCGATGTCTTCGTAACGATATTCTTCCTGCTCTTCTTCAAAATTGATGAAGATGCTCATATGGTCTTTGACGAGCTTTGCCGCCAGACCAATCGCATCGTCCGGGCGAACCGATCCGTCCGTCCAAACTTCAATCGTCAGTTTGTCGAATTCGGTGTTTTGCCCTAAGCGCGCGGCTTCGACCGTGTAATTAACTTTTTTGACCGGCGTGTGAACCGAATCAATCGGAATATAACCGATTGACAAATCCTCATCGTTGTTGCGCTCAGCCGGAACATAACCGCGTCCGCGTTTTAAGCGCATTTCAACGTTCAAAGAACCGCCTTCGCTGATTGTCGCAATATAAATGTTTTTATCGAGAATCTCGACTTCCCCGTCAGCTTCAATATCTGCGCTCGTCACTTCTCCGGCTTCATTTTTGCTGATGGTCAGAGTTTTCGGTCCCGCGCTGTGCAAACGAAGGGGAACCTGTTTGAGATTTAAAATCACATCGGTCGCGTCCTCCACCACTCCGCGAATCGAAGAAAATTCATGTTCGACGCCTTCGATTTTAACTGCGGTAATCGCCGCGCCTTCAATTGAAGACAGCAGCGCGCGGCGCAAAGAATTTCCGATTGTCGTTCCGAAACCGCGCTCAAAAGGCTGCGCGAAAAATCTGCCGTGCCGGTCGGTCATCGTTTCGCCGTCCGCCATCAGGCGTTCCGGCATTTTAAAATCCGTCCAAAGATTATTTTGATTCATATTTAGTGCGTCAAAACGCAAAAATGCAAATCCGCCGCGAGCCGGAGGCGAACGAAAAATTCGAGTCGCATCCGGCTTACGGCAGTTTGCCGATTTAGAACCTACTTGCTGTAAAGCTCAACGATTAATTGTTCGTTGATGTTGCTGTCAATATCTTCGCGTCTCGGCAAAGTCGTCACGGTTGCCGCCAAATCGCCGGTATCAGCGGGCGAAATCCACGACGGACGACCGCGACCGGCTGCCGTTGACCACGCGCCTTCGACAAAAACGTTAGTGCGTGTCGCGTCTTTGATCGCAATCACGTCTCCGACTTTGACTTGAAACGACGGAATATCAACTTTGCGTCCATTGACAGTCACGTGACCGTGATTGACAAGCTGGCGAGCTTGACGACGCGAAGTCGTAAACCCGGCGCGATAAACCGCATTATCGAGTCGGCGTTCGAGCATAAACAACAAGTTTTCACCCGTAATGCCTTTTTGACGCGCCGCTTTTTCGAAGTAATTGCGAAACTGCTTTTCGAGAACAAAATAAATGCGTTTGACTTTTTGTTTTTCCCGAAGCTGTTGACCGTAACCGGCAAGCGCCTTGCGCCGAGCCGTCGCACCGTGCTGTCCGGGCGGCTGCGTGCCGCGCTTTTCAATCGGACAAATCGGCTTGTAGCATTTATCGCCTTTTAAAAATAATTTTCCACCTTCGCGGCGGCACAAACGGCACACCGCGTCTCTATATCTTGCCATTTTATTTACGTCTGAAAATCCGCCGCTTCAAGCGCCGGAAAAGTTTACAAGCAACTTTCAAAAGCGTTTTGAAAATTGCTCTTCATCCTTTGAACAAAATTACGAATTAGGAACGATGAATGATGAATTAAAAACAGTTCATCATTCCTAATTCATCGTTAAATCAAACACGCCGTCTTTTCGGCGGTCGGCAACCGTTGTGCGGAATCGGCGTAATATCGCGGATTGCCATCACACGGATTCCTGTGTTATGGATCGCTCTGATCGCCGATTCGCGACCGCCGCCGGGACCTTTAACGCGAACTTCACATTGCGTCATTCCGGCTTCCAGCGCTTTGCGGGCGGCTTCCGAAGCGGCTTGCTGCGCCGCAAACGGAGTGCCTTTGCGCGAGCCTCTGAATCCACGCGCGCCCGAAGACGATTGCGAAACCAAATTGCCTTCCATATCCGTAATCGAAATCAGCGTGTTGTTAAACGACGCCGAAATCACCACGATTCCCGACGGAATATTTTTTCTCTCTTTTTTGCGGAAAGCCTTTTTCTTTCCCGCAGCTTTTCCTGTTGCTTTTGCCATTAAATTAGTTCGTTGTTCGTTGTTCGTCGTTCGTTGTAGATTGCTTTATTGCAACGATCAACGAACGACGAACAACGAACTAATTATTATTTCTTGCCCGGTGCTTTTTTCTTGGCGACAGTCATTCTGCGCGGTCCTTTGCGGGTGCGGGCGTTAGTGTGTGTACGCTGCCCGCGCACCGGCAGACTGCGGCGATGACGCAAGCCGCGATAGCAGCCGATGTCCATCAAGCGTTTGATGTCGAGCTGGATGCGTTTCCGCAAATCGCCTTCGACTTCGCCTTGCTGGTCAATAATCGTGCGAATTCTGGTCAACTCGTCTTCGCTCAAATCGCGGATTTTCGAGTCAACGCTGATTTCAGCTTCATTTAAAATTGATGTCGCGCGCGATTTGCCGATGCCGTAAATATACGTCAAACCAATCTGCGCTCTCTTTTGCGGCGGTAAATCAACTCCTGCTATACGAGCCATTTTCTTAAATGCTGAATTATGAACGCGGAATGCGGAATTTTGTTTTTATTCATCATTCCGCGTTCCGATTTCATCGTTCGGATTATCCTTGTCTTTGTTTATGTTTCGGGTTCGTGCAAATTACGCGCACAATACCTTTACGATGAATTATTTTGCAGTTATCGCAAATTTTTTTAACCGACGGACGTACTTTCATTGCTCTGTCCTTAAAATTTATTTATAACGATACGTAATCCGCCCGCGACTTAAATCATAAGGCGACAATTCGACTAAAACTCGGTCGCCGGGCAAAATTTTAATGAAGTTTTTCCGCATCTTGCCTGAAATATGCGCCAGAACCTGGTGCTGATTATTATCTTCAAGCGCGACTCGGAACATGGCGTTCGGCAGTGTTTCCAGCACCGTCGCCATCACTTCGATAGCTTCTTCTTTTGACATACTTGATTACAGTCAAAAATCGCCGATAAGACGAAATAAGTATTTTCGTATTTTCGGCGGTCGTTTGTCAACCTTCCGGCATTACGCTGCCGTTGCGGCTTCCGCTGTTTGTTGTTTCGATTCGTTTAGCTGTTTTTTTTGTTCCCGGGTCAGCGTTAAAATTTCCGGTCCGGCTTCGGTTACGGCAACCGTGTGTTCACAATGAGCAGACGGTTTTCTATCTTTTGTGACGACCGTCCAGCCGTCAGCCAGAATCTCGGTTTCGTCCGTTCCGACGTTAATCATCG